>CAWIEP010000012.1:0-29348 GCA_963835115.1 uncultured Pseudomonadota bacterium | reverse complement strand
GCTCGCCCCCGTCATCGTGCGCGACTTGATGAACGCCTGCCGCAAGCTGGCGGCGGAGGGGCAGACGATCGTGCTGGTGGAGCAGAACCTCGCCGCCACGCTGGCGCTGGCGAGCCGCGCTTATATCGTCAACAACGGCCACATCGTCCACGAGGGGCCGACCGCGGAAATCAAGGCCAATCCGGACGTGCTGAAGCGCTATCTCGGCGTTTGAAAACGCACTTCCGCAGGACATCTGGTCGGGCCGACGAAGCGAAGCAGAAACGTTATGATTGCGGATGCGGTGATTGTCGGAGCAGGCCCGGCGGGGCTTGCCGCAGCCCATGAGCTTGACGCTCAGGGCCTGCAAACAATGGTGTTCGAAAAAGCCGACAGCGTCGGCTCCGTGTGGCGTCGGCACTACGATCGGTTGCATCTCCATACGCCGCGCCTGCATTCCTCCCTGCCCGGCCTGCCCATGCCGCGGGCCTACGGACGCTATCCCTCGCGCGCCCAGGTGGTGGAATATCTGGAGACGTACGCTGGGCGTCTGAAGGCGCGATTGACCCTTTCGACGCCGGTCGCCGCCGTGCGCCGCAGCGGAGGCGACTGGGCGGTCGAGGTTCCCGGCCAGACGGCGACCGCGCCGATCGTCGTCATCGCCACGGGATGGGCGGACTTTCCGCATCTTCCGCAATGGCCGGGGAGCGATCTGTTCCACGGCCAGATTCTGCATTCGAGCGAATATCGCAACAGCGCCGCGTTCAAGGGCGCGCGCGCGCTGGTTGTCGGCTTCGGCAATTCCGGCGCTGAAATTGCGCTCGACCTCGCGGAGCATGGCGTCGACGTGACGTTGAGCCAACGCTCGCCGGTGCGCGTGCTGCCGCGCGATCTCTTTGGCGTGCCGATACTTGAGTTCGCGCTCGCGCAGCGCTTCCTGCCGCCCCGCGTCGCCGATTTCCTCAACGCACCGATCCTCGGGCTCACCGTCGGCTCGCTGGAAAAGCTTGGCTTTAAGACCGCGCGCAAGGGCGCAATGCAGATGATCGCCGAGAACGGCCGCACTCCCGTCCTCGACATCGGCGCGCTCAAATACATCCGTTCGGGCGCAATCAAGGTGCGCGGCGCGATCCGCGCCTTCACTCGCGACGGCGTCGCTTTCGCGCAAGGCGGCGAAGAGCGATTTGACGCGGTCGTCATGGCGACTGGGTTCAAGCCCGACCTGCGCGCATTGTTGCCGGACGCGCGCGGCGTGCTCGACAGCGGCGGCAGACCCATCGTCAGCGACCGCGCCACGGCGGAGCCCGGGCTCTATTTCATCGGCGCGATCGCCTCGGCGACCGGTCAGCTGCGCGAAATTCGCCTCGGTGCGACGCGAGTGAGCCGCCTTGCCCGGCAATATCTCGATGGGCGGGGTGAAGGCGTCAAGCTAACGGCATAAGGCCGATCTAGCGCGTCGGCACCGGCGTCTCGCCGCGATAATCGTAGAAGCCGCGCTGCGTCTTGCGGCCGAGCCAGCCGGCCTCGACATATTTCACCAGCAGCGGACAGGGCCGGTATTTCGAATCCGCGAGGCCCTCGTGCAGCACCTGCATCACCGACAGACAGGTGTCGAGGCCGATGAAATCGGCGAGTTGCAGCGGCCCCATCGGATGGTTGGCGCCGAGCCGCATCGCGGTGTCGATCGACTCGACCGAGCCGACGCCCTCATAGAGCGTGTAGATCGCCTCGTTGATCATCGGCAGCAGGATGCGGTTGACGATGAAGGCGGGGAAATCCTCCGACATCGTCGCGGTCTTGCCGAGCTTGGCGACGAACGCCTTGGCCGCCTCGAAGGTGTCGTCGCTGGTCGCGATGCCGCGGATCAGCTCGACGAGCTGCATGCGCGGCACCGGATTCATGAAATGAATGCCGATGAACCGCTCGGGATTCGCGGTCACCGAGGCGAGCCGGGTGATCGAGATCGAGGAGGTGTTGGAGGCGACGATCGCGTCGGGCTTCACGAACGGGCGCAGGTTCTGGAAAATCGTGCGCTTGATCTCCTCGTTCTCGGAGGCCGCCTCGATGACGATGTCGCAGTCGCCGAGGTCCTCGAGCGTTCGCGGCGCCGAGATGCGGTCGAGGATGGCCGTGCGGCCGGCTTCGTCGAGCTGGCCCTTGGCGACCTGCCGCGACAAGCAGCCCGTTGATCGTCGCCAGCGCGCGCCTTGATGCGCTCCTCCGCGACATCGTTCAGCACGACGTCGTAGCCCGCCTGCGCGCAGACCAGCGCGATGCCGGAGCCCATCTGCCCCGCGCCGATGACGCCGACCTGTCTCGATATTGCATTCCATCTCGACGCTTCCCGGAAGACTCTGACGGCCGCGACGCGGCGCCGCGCCGGGCGCCGTCTCATTTGCCGATCTTGGCCAAGCTCGGCGGTCAGCTCCGGCAGCGCCGTAGTAGAGATCGGCGACGAGGCCGTAGTCGGCGACCTGGAAGATCGGCGCCTCCTCGTCCTTGTTGATGGCGACGATCACCTTGGAGTCCTTCATGCCGGCCAGATGCTGGATCGCGCCGGAAATGCCGACGGCGATATAGAGATCCGGCGCGACCACCTTGCCGGTCTGGCCGACCTGCCAGTCGTTCGGCGCATAGCCGGCGTCGACCGCGGCGCGCGAGGCGCCCATCGCCGCGCCGAGCTTGTCGGCGACCGGCTCGATATAGGTCTTGAAGTTCTCCGCCTTCTGCATCGCGCGGCCGCCGGAGATGATGATCTTGGCGGAGGTCAGTTCCGGCCGGTCGGACTTGCGCCAGCGCCTCGCCGACGAAGCTCGAAACGCCGGGATCGCCGGCGGCCGCGACCGGCTCGATCGGCGCGCCGCGCCGCCCTCGGCCGGTCGCCGCGAACGAGGCGGTGCGCACGGTGGCGACGATCTTCGGGTCGGTCGACTCCACCGTCTGGATCGCGTTGCCGGCGTAGATCGGCCGCTCGAAGCGTCTTCGGGCCCAGCACCTTGGTGATGTCGGAGAGCTGCATCACGTCGAGCAGCGCCGCCGCGCGCGGCAGCACGTTCTTGGAGAACGGGCTCGAGGCCGCGAGGATCGCGTCATATTCGCCGGCGCGAGCGAGACCAGCAGCGCGGCCAGCGGCTCGGCGAGGCCGTGCGCGTAGAGCGCGTCGTCGGCGACGCGCACCTTGGCGACGCCCGCGAGCTTGGCGGCGGCCTCCGCCGCGGCGCCGACGTTCTGGCCGGCGACCAGCACGTCGACCGGCGCGCCGAGTTGCAGCGCGGCGGTCAGCGCGCGGGCGGTGATGTCGGCGAGATGGCCGTTGGCGACTTCGGCCAGAAGCAGCGTCGCCATGTTCAGATCACTCCCGCTTCGTCGCGAAGCTTGGCGACCAGTTCCGCCACCGTCTTCACCTTGACGCCGGCCTTGCGCCCGCTCGGCTCGGCGGTCTTCAGCACCTTGAGCCGCGGCGCGACGTCGACGCCGTAATCGGCCGGCGTCTTCTCGGTCGATCGGCTTCTTCTTCGCCTTCATGATGTTGGGCAGCGAGGCGTAGCGCGGCTCGTTGAGGCGCAGATCGGTCGTCACGATCGCCGGCAGTTTCAGCGACACCGTCTGCATGCCGCCGTCGACCTCGCGCGTCACGTCGACCTTGCCGTCGCCGACCACGACCTTCGAGGCGAACGTGCCCTGCGGCCAGCCGGTCAGCGCCGCCAGCATCTGGCCGGTCTGGTTGCAATCGTCGTCGATCGCCTGCTTGCCGAGGATGACGAGGCCGGGCTGTTCGGCGGCGATGACGCCCTTCAGCAGCTTGGCGACCGCCAGCGGCTCGACGATCCCGTCGACCTTGATGAGAATGCCGCGGTCGGCGCCCATCGCGAGCGCCGGTGCGCAGCGTCTCGGCCGCCTGCGCCGGCCCGATCGAGACGACGATCGACCTCGGTCGCCTTGCCCGCTTCCTTCTGCCGCAGCGCCTCCTCGACGGCGATCTCGTCGAACGGGTTCATCGACATCTTGACGTTGGCGAGTTCGACGCCCGAGCCGTCGGACTTGATGCGGATCTTGACGTTGTAGTCGACAACCCGCTTCACGGGCACGAGAATTTTCATGGCGAGCGAAACTCCGTGGCGCGGCGCGACGGCGCGGCGATTAGGCCAGTTGCGGCGCGTGAACCCCTAATGGCGGTTAGCGCCAAGTCAACGCGGCGAAAGTCGGCGGCCCCATGAGGACCCGACGTCAGCGCTTTGTTCTCCTCATTGAGACTCGGAGGGCGCGATATCGAACCTTTGCTCGATGCGTCGCACGCGCTCCTCCAACTCGGAAAAAAGGCATCCCATGCCCGACCGCGGTGGAGTGATACTCCGTGACCGAGCGTCGAAGCGCGACGAACTGGTCGACCCGCTCTTCAAGACTTAAGCAGATCGGATGCGACGTCTGCGCGCAGCGAACGCATGTCCGACCGAAGATCCTTTCCAAGCCGTCCTTGGTGGGTGACCGCACAACAGAGAAGTTGCTCGGCCGGATCGTCAGTGTCCGTCGCTCACTTCGCCGGTTCGTTCCTCGCCTTAACGAGTGGCGGCTTGCCGTGCAGCAGTTCGACGGCGGCGGTGAGTTGCGTGTCCTTGGTCGGGTCTGGCGGGACGTAGGCGTCGGAGCCGTTCTTCTCATCGGTCCCATTCTTCAGATGCCCCTGCAGCGACGCCTCGCCGAGGCTCTCCACCTTGCCCTTGAGATCGTCGGGAATGTTCTCCAGCACCTTGTAATCCGGCTCGATGCCCTTGGCCTGGATGGAGCGGCCGGACGGCGTGTAGTAGCGCGCCGTGGTCAGCTTGAGCGCGCCGTCGTCGCCGAGCGGCAGCACCGTCTGCACGGAGCCCTTGCCGAACGAGCGGGTGCCGATCAGCGTCGCGCGCTTCAGATCCTGCAACGCGCCGGAGACGATCTCGGAAGCCGAGGCCGAGCCGCCGTTGATCAGCACCACCATAGGCTTGCCGGCGCTGAGGTTGTAGCCGGGTCGGGCGTCGTATTGCTGATAGAGGTCCGCGGTGCGTCCGCGCGTGGAAACGATTTCGCCGGAGTCGATGAAGGTGTTGACGACGCGGATCGACTGCGACAGCAGGCCGCCGGGGTTGTTGCGGAGATCGAGGATATAGCCTTTCAGCTTGACGCCGCCCCCGTGAAACTTCGCCATCGCCGCCTTCAGCGCGTCGTAGGTCTCCTCGTTGAACTGCGTGATGCGCATATACCCGAGATCGCCGCCCTCGATGCGCGAGCGCACCGGCTGCGCGTGGATGATCTCGCGCACGATGTCGAACACCCGGTCGTCCTTGAGTTCGCCGCGCTGCACGGTGATCGCAACATGGGTCTGGGCGACGCCGCGCATCTTGTCGACCGCCTGCTTCAACGTCAGCCCCTTCACCGGCGTATTGTCGATCTTGACGATGAGGTCGCCCGCCATCACGCCCGGCGCGGGCCGCCGGCGTGTCGTCGATGGGCTGACGACGCGCACGAGGCCCTGGTCCTGCATCACTTCCAGGCCGAGCCCGCCGAACTCCTCGCCGCGCATGCTGGTCTGGAAGTCCTGCAGCGCCTTGGCGTCGAGATAGTTGGAATGCGGGTCGAGCGAGGCCAGCATGCCGTTGATCGCGGCCTCGTTGATCTTCGCGGCGTCGGGCGCATCCACATAATCGGCGAGCGCCTTTTGGAACGCCAACCGATAGAGCGAGAGGCCGGACGCTCCGCCCGGCGTCGACGCGCGGACGACATTAGCCAGCAGCGCGCCGGTCATCCCCAACGCAACGCCCAATGCGACAAACGAGGTCGCGCGCATGGCGGGCCTCAGTTCGACTTGGTGGGTTCGGGCGGCGGCGACGCGTCCGACTTCGGACCGTCGCCCTTGGCCTCGTTGGCCGAGGGCGAGGGGGTCGGAGTCGCCACGGCCGCCGGCGTCGGAGCCGGCTTGACCCCATGCAGAAAGTCAACGGCGGCGATGAGCTGCTTGTCGCTCTTCACATCAGGCGGCACATAGGCCTGCGAACCCGTCGTATCCTCCGTTCCGTTTTTCAGGTGGCCCTTGAGCGAAGCCTCGCCCATGTTGTCTTCCTTGCCCTTGAGATCGGCAGGCACGTCCTCCAGCACCTGAATATCGGGCGTGATGCCCTTGGCCTGGATCGACCGCCCCGACGGCGTGTAATAGCGCGCCGTCGTCAGCCGCAGCGCGCCGTTGTCGTCGCCGAGCGGCATGATGGTCTGCACCGAGCCCTTGCCGAACGAGCGCGTGCCGATCAGCGTGGCGCGCTTGTGATCCTGCAGCGCGCCCGCGACGATCTCCGACGCCGACGCCGAGCCGCCGTTGATCAGCACGACCAGCGGCTTGCCGTCCGAGAGGTCGTCGCCCGAGCGGGCGTGAAACGCTGCGCGTCATCGGGATTGCGCCCGCGCGTCGATACGATCTCGCCCTTGTCGACGAAGTCGTTGACCACTTCGATCGACTGGTCGAGCAAGCCGCCGGGATTGTTGCGCAGGTCGAGAACGTAGCCCTTCAGCTTGTCGGCGGGGATTTCGCTCTTCAGCTTCTCCATCGTCGACATGCAGCCCGCTCGCCGGTCTTCTCGGTGAACTGGGTGATGCGGATGTAGCCGATGTCGCCATCCTTCACCTCGCCGCGCACCGACTGCACCTCGATAATGGCGCGGGTGATCTTGTAGTCCTTCAAATCCTTCTTGGCGCCGCGGGCGATCTTCAGATCGACCGCCGAGCCGATCGGCCCGCGCATCTTGTCGACCGCCTGATCGAGCGTCATCCCCTGCGTCGAAGCGCCGTCGATGGCGGCGATGATGTCGCCCGACATCAGCCCCGCCTTCGAGGCCGGCGTGTCGTCGATTGGCGACACCACCTTGATGAGCCCGTCCTCCTCGGTCACTTCGATGCCGAGGCCCCCGAATTCGCCCTTGGTCGAGCGCTGCATCTCGCGATAGGCGTCGGCGTCCATGTAACTGGAGTGCGGGTCGAGCGACGACAACATGCCGTTGATCGCAGCCTCGATCAGCTTGCCCTCATCGGGCTTCTCGACATAGTCGTTGCGGATCTTTTCGAACACGTCGCCGAACAGATTGAGCTGGCGGTAGGTTTCGGCGGCGGTGGCGTAAGCCTTTGGCGCGACGGCCTGCAGGGCTCCCGGCGCCAAGAAGGTTGCGCCCGCGCCAAGCGCAGCGCCGAACGCCAGATAAGATACCTTTCGAATCATCCGCGCGCCTTTTCGAGGTTCGATTTCGCCCACCAGGGCTGGGGGTCGATGACCGTGTCGTTCTTTCTAAATTCGATATAGAGAACAGGCTGGTCGGCGCCAATAGCAACGGCGCCGGCGGTTCGGGCGCCGCCCGACCCCATGATAGCCACGGGTTCGCCCGCCAGCACGAACTGCCCGACGGATACCTCAATCCGCTCCATACCGGCCAAGACGACATAGTAGCCCTCGCCGGCGTTCAGGATCAAGAGCTGTCCATAAGAGCGGTAGGGCCCGGCGAATGCGACCCAGGCGTCGGCGGGCGTGGAGACCGTCGCCCCCGGAGGGGCAGCCAGCGAGACGCCCTTGGTCTGACCGCCCAACGCGTCGGGGTCGCCAAAACTTTTCGTGACCGTTCCGGAGACCGGCCACGGCAGGCGCCCCTTGTCGTTGGAAAAAGGCGTTGCGGGTTTGAGGCGCGCTAAGTCGCCGCCGGGACCGGCGGCGCGGCTCGCCACCACCGCGGCGGCGGCTTTGTCGGCGGCGGCGTCGCCGTCCATCATGGCTATCAAGTCCTGGAGGCTGCTGGCTTGGGACGCCAGACCGTCGACGCGCTTGCGCTCGTCCGATAAGGCGCTCTGACGGTCGTCGAGCGCTTTCTGGCGCGCCGCGACCAACGCATCGAGTTGGGCCTTGTCGACGGCGAGTTCCTCGGCGCTCGCGGCCAGGCGTTCGCGCTCGTCCGCGATTGTGCGTTGCAGGTCCGACGCCTTTTTGAAATCGCGCGACAGCGCGTCGGACTCGATCTTGACGTTGGCGATAAGCGTGTTGACGACGCCGGCGACGCGGACCGCGGCGGCCATGTCGTCCGGCTTCACGAAAATGGCGGGCGGCGCGTCGTGGGTCATGCGCTGCAAAGCGGCCAGCAGTTGCGCGATCCGGGCGCGGCGCTCGCCGAACGAGGCCTCCAGCGCGTGCGCCTCGGCGGCGGCCTTGGCGAGCCGCCCGGTCGCTTCGGCGCGGTCGGCCTCGATCTTTTGCAGCTTGGCGGTTGTGTCCAACAGCGCCGCGTTGAGGCGGCCGCGGTCGAGGCTCAACGCTTCGACGTCGGCTTCGATCTTGCGCTGCTCCTCCTTGGAGGCTTTCAGATTGGTCTCGACGCCGCGCAGTTGCAGCTCGGTCGCCGCGCGGTCGGGAGCGGCGGTTTCGGCGGCCTGCGCCGCAGTCAGCCACAGTCCCGCCAGCGGGACGGCGGCCAGGCGCAGGCGGCGGCGAATCGGCGTCATCTCGGGACCGCTTGACCTCCAAAAGCCGACCGAATTGCGTCAGGCGCGATGATAAGGATGGCCCGCCAAAATCGTAATGCAACGATAAATCTGCTCCGCAGCCATCACGCGCAGGAGTTGATGCGGCCAGGTCATCGCGCCGAAGGCGACGCATGATCGCGCTGCGCGGCGGATCTCCGCGTCGAGCCCGTCCGGGCCCCCGATAACGACGACGTATGCCGGCTGGCCTTCGTCGCGGGCGCGCCCGATTTCGGCGGCCCAGGCGGCGCTGGTCTGAGCCGCGCCGCGTTCGTCGAGCGCGCAGAGGAAGGCGCCCCCCGCCGCCGTCTCCAACAACGCTCGCGCCTCCGCCGCGCGGCGCTCCTCCGCCGCCTTGGCGCGAGATTCCTCGAATTCGCGAAGGCTGAGCGTAAGGCCGACGCCCCCCGCCAGGGCCGCTGCGCGTTTAAAGTAGCGATCGTAAAGCTCGCGCTCCGGCCCGGCCTTCAGCCGCCCGACGGCCGCTACGACGAATTTCAAGTCAATGGCTGACGGCGCGCGGCTCCGCCGGCCGCTCGGGCGCCCACATCTTTTCGAGGTTGTAGAACTGGCGGATGTCGGGGCGGAAAATATGAACGATCGCGTCGCCGGCGTCGATCAGCACCCAATCGTTGACCGGCTGGCCCTCGACGCGCGGCGTCCTTCCGACGGTCTCCCGGCAAGCTTTGACGAGTTTTTCCGCGATGGCCCCGACGTGAGTGCTGGAACGCCCGGTGGCCACGATCATCACGTCGGCAAGGGTGGTGCGGCCGATCAAATCGATGCCGACGACATCTTCCGCTTTCGCGTCCTCCAAACAGCTCAGGATCGCTTTGGCGAGCGCGCTCTCCAGGGGCGAAAGCGCCGGCGGAGAGGTTTTTGCCTCGGCGCGTTTGGCGCGGGAACGTTTCGTGGCGGCATCCTGGGTGAGGCTCAGCGGCGCGTCCTTTCCGTAATCGGTTGACCCAACATGCGCGGCGCCTACGACAATTTCAAGTCGCCGGACCGCTCTCGGTGAATATTCGCGAAACGCCGCTCAGAGAGAGCCGAGATATTGCGCGTCGCCGACCGCCTCCAGCCAATCGACCGCCTTGCCTTCGAGCGACTCCTGGATGGCGATATGGCTCATCGCGGTGGCGGGCGCCGCGCCGTGCCAATGCCTTTCGCCCGGCGCAAAGCACACGACGTCTCCCGGACGGATTTCCTCCACGCCTTCGCCTTCTCGCTGCACGCGGCCGCAGCCCGATACGACGATGAGGGTCTGGCCGAGCGGGTGGGTGTGCCAGTTCGTGCGCGCGCCCGGCTCGAAGGTGACGAGATTGCCGGCCGACCGCGCGGGCGCAGCGACCGGATACAGCGGGTCGATGCGCACCGCCCCGGTGAACCAGTCGGCCGGACCTTTGCCCGAGGCGCGCGCGCCGGCGCGGAAGATTTGCATAGTCGCCTCCTTGAGAACCTCGACGTAAGGCCGAGGCGGCGCGCCCACAAGGGGAAAGCGAACAGAGCCAGGGATGGGCGTCAGCGGACGACCGCGGCGCCCAAACGCTTGGGCGCCAACCGATGACGCTCGGCGTAGGAGACCCGCTTCGAGGCGTCGCTCGACAGTTTCGGCGCCAACCGAACGCCTTCGACGAGGCGCTGCGCCAGAAGCGGGGCCAGGATTTCTCGCCCCTGCGGCGTATGGAAGCCGCCGTTGAATTGCGACGTGCTCTTGAGAAACGCTACAAAACCCTTGACCAATTCGCGCGACGGCGGCGCCGCCTCGCGCCAGAACCGCGCCAGCGGCCCGGCGCTCGTCAGCCCCGGGATGTTGTAGAACGCCCGTCCGACGCACAGCACCGGCTTTTCCTCGATGATAGCGGCGAGCCCCGCGGTGCTGTTGATGGTCACCACCGCATGGGCGCGCGCCATGATCCGGTCGATGCTGGTCTTGCGCAGGAAGAACACGCGGTCGGCGAGATTGTGGCGCTGAATCAAGCGATGCAACGCGCGCCGGCGTGCGCTCCACGCCATAGTCGAGAGGGTGCTGCTTGACGACGAGAATGGCGTCGGCCGGCGCGTCGGCTGCGAACGAGGCGATCAATTCGTCGACGAAAGCCGCATTGCCGCCGTGACGGGAATGCACGACCAGTTGGGCGTCGCCCGGCTTCTGCAGCAGCGCGAGGAACACTTTGCTGCCGGAATCGGCCAACTCCAGCGCGCGGGCGAGGGTCGCGCTCTCGTCGTGCGCGAGGCGCCAGAGATACTCCCGCACATAGCCGAAGCCCTGGCGATAGACCGAATTGCCGTAATAGCGGGCGTCGAACCCGAGAGCCGGCTTAAAGGCGATCGCCGCCAGGAAGTGGACGATGGTGTGGATGACGTGCGGGCGCAGGCCCGCCGGAAAATGCCGGTTGACCGGCGGCTCGGGCGCAGCTTGGCGCGCTTCGAGATAAACCTCGGGATCGCGCGGCAGGCGCGAGAACCCGTTGACGCCGTCGCGCTCGAGCGTGACCCAGTGCGGACGTAGGTAGCCATTCTCCAAAACGAAACTGTGCAGCCCGAGTTCCTCGGCGAGTTCCAGCGCGCTGCGATTGCGCGGCAACGTGTCGTTGAAGGTGATGACAGCGTCGACTTTCTTGCGCCGCATCACGCCGCGGAGAAAGCGCTTCCAGTCTCCGTCGCCGCGTCGATAGATGATTTTACAGTGCGGCGGCGTCTCAAGGTATTCGCCGCCCTCGCAAACCGTGCGCAGCGCTTCGCCGCCGGCAGCCTGAATTTCCTGGGCCAAGCGGTGAAAAAAGGGTCCAAACGGGGCGCCGATGAAGAGAAAGACCGACATTCGCTGTCGCACCCCTGCTTTCCCGCCACAAAGTAGCCGAAGCCACGAATCAGTGCAAGATCGTAAACCATTGCCCGGCAATTGCGGCGAAATGTGCGCATGGCGGCGATTTCGTGGCGATTACGGCGCTGTTTACAAAACGTTGCATTTCGACCCTTCTTTCGCCGGCGCACGAAATCTTGAACGGAACGAATCAGTACGCCCGCCCCGTTTTACAAAAACGCCGCAATGCACCATTGACGACCCGGCCGCGCGGGGGCGACGGCGTCCGGCGGCCGAGGGAGGGCGCACATGAATATCTTCCTCGACATCACCCGCCTCGCCACCCGCATTTTCCGCAGTGGGCCGACCGGGATCGACCGTGTCGAATTCGCCTACGCCAAGCACATGATCGACGATCCCGGCACGGTCTGCGTGTTCACCGCCCCGGTGTTTTCTGGCGCAATTCGCAGCGCCCGCGCGCGCGACATCCTGCAGCGGGTCGAGCGGGCCTGGCGGCTCGACGCGACCGCCGAAGAGGACGCCGTTTACGGCGCGCTACGGCGCTGGCTTGACCGTCCGCCCGACGCGAACGCGGCGCGTCCGGCGCGCTTCCGCGCCGAAAAGACTTGGTCGGAACGGCTGCGCGACGCCGATTTCTTCCCGCTCCGCGACATCGTGCGGGCCGAGGTGAGGCTCGCCCGCCGCGTCGCCCGCAACGGCGACGAGCGCGCCATGTTTTTTCATTGCTCGCACGCGCAACTCGACCAGCCGCAGCGGTTCCGCTGGCTCGCGCGCGCCGGGATGCGGTCGACCTTCTTCGTGCACGACGCCATCCCCATCGAATTCCCGGAATTCTGCTCCCCCGGCGCCCTCGGCCGCCACATCGGCCGCCTTGCCACTGTCTCCGCCCACGCGACCCTCGCGATCGTCAATTCCACGGATTCGCGCCGCGCGGTCGCGGCGGCGCTGCAAGAACGGGCTTTGCGCGCGCCGGAAATCGCCATCGTGCCGCTGGCCGTCGACGAAGCTTTCGTCAAGGCCGGCCGGGCGCGGCCGCAACCTCCCGAAATTCCCTATTTCGTCTATGTCGGGACGATCGAGCCGCGCAAGAATCTGTTGTTTCTGCTGGCGGTCTGGCGCCGTCTGGTCGAGCGGCATGGCGCCTCGGCGCCGCGTCTGGTGATCGCCGGCCGGCGCGGCTGGGAGAACGAGAACATCGTCGATGTTCTGGAACGCTCGCGCGGGCTCGCGCCGTTCCTCGCCGAGGCGTCAGATCTCACCGACGCGGGGCTGGCGCGGCTGATGGCGGATGCCGCGGCGCTGGTTTCGCCCTCGTTCACCGAAGGTTTCGGGCTTCCGGTGGTCGAGTGCCTGGCCGCCGGCGCGCCCGCGATCATCTCCGACATCGCCGCGCATCGCGAGGTCGCCGAAGATTACGCCATGTTCGCCGACGCCATCGACGGGCCGGCATGGGTGGCGGCGATTGAGGCGCTGATGCCGCCGAGGTCGGATTTTCGCCGCGAAAAGCTTGAAAAGATCGCCGGCTACCGGCCGTTCTCCTGGGCCGCGCACGTCGCGCAGGCGCGCGATTTGATGGAGCGGGCGGCGGCTTGAACGCGCGACGTTTTTAAGGTCGAGACGAGCATGACCACCGACTTGGACGGCTCCGCGCGCGCAGACGCCGATGCAGCGCCGATGTACGACATGATCGAATTGCTGTATTTCGCCTATCGCGATTTCGTCGGCGACGCCGACCGTCTGCTCGAGGCCTATGGATTTGGCCGCGCGCATCATCGTGTTTTGCATTTCGTGGCCCGGCGTCCGGGATTGACGATCGCGGAGCTGCTCGACATTCTCGCCATCACCAAGCAGAGCCTCAATCGGGTGCTCAAGGAGCTTATCGCGCAGGATTTCATCGAGGCGCGCGCCGGCGCCCAGGATCGCCGGCAGCGTCGCCTGCATACGACGCCAAAAGGCGGCGATCTCGCCCTGAAGCTGGCGCGCGCGCAGACCCGGCGCTTCGCGGCCGCCATGCGTTCGCTCGGACCCGACGCCAAGAGCGACGCGGCGGCGTTCCTGCTGGAGATGATCGACAGTGAGTCGCGTGAGCGGGTTCTGGCGCTGATAGGCGGCGGCGAAGGGAGGAGTTGAAGCGATGCCCGTGACCGCCGCTTTGGCCGACGACGCTCCGCACGTGCTGGTGGTCGACGACGACCGCCGCTTGAGAAATCTCGTCGCCAGCTATCTCGGCCGCAACGGCTATCGCGTCACCGCCGTCGCCTCCGCCGCCGAGGCGCGGGCGCGGCTGGAGGGTTTGGAGTTCGAAATCATCGTGCTCGACGTGATGATGCCGGGCGAGAACGGTTTTGTCTTCGCCGAAGCGCTGCGCGAGACCTCGGACATTCCGATCCTCATGCTGACCGCGCGCGGCGAAGCGTCCGACCGGGTGCGCGGCCTCGAGGCCGGCGTCGATGACTATCTCGCCAAGCCCTATGAGCCGAAGGAGCTGTTGCTGCGGATCGGCTCGATCCTGCGGCGCACCCGCGCCCCCGCGCCGTCGGCGGCGGGCGACGAGCCGGGCTTGCGCTTCGGCCCGTTCCTGTTCTTCGCCGAGCGCGGCGAACTCCGGCGCGGCGAGGACTTGGTCCGGCTGACCGAGCGCGAGCGTGAAATTTTGCGGATGCTCGGCGCGACGCCAGGCGTGAGCGTGTCGCGTGAAGCCTTGTCGGGAACGGGCGGCGGCGCGCAGGAGCGCACCATCGACGTGCAGATCAACCGGCTGCGCCGCAAGCTGGAGAACGATCCCGCCAATCCGCTGTATCTTCAGACCGCGCGCGGCGCCGGCTACAAACTGGTGGCGGACCTGTGACCGCGATCGGTTACACGCGGGGGGCGTTCAGCCTGGGGCGCTCGCTTTGGCGCAGCGGCGCGCGTTCGCTGGCGGATCTTTTTCCCAAGGGCCTTTATGCGCGCTCGCTGTTGATCGTCATTCTGCCGATGGTGATCTTGCAGACCGGCGTCGCCTATCTGTTCATGCAGCGCCATTGGGACCTCGTCACGCATCGGCTGTCGAACGCGGTGGCGCGCGACGTCGGCGCGGTGATCGACCTCTACCGCGAGGCGCCGTTCGGCGCCGACGACAAGCGCCTGCGCGAAATCGCCTCGGAGAGGTTCCGCATGACGGTCGACCTCATGCCGCCGCAACCTTTGCCGCCGCGCCTGCCGCGGCGGTTTTTCGACTTGCTCGATCCGCTGACGCGCGCGCTGCCGAAGGAGCTTGGCGAACAGCTCAAATTTCCGATCTGGGTCGACACGATCGGCAAGTCCGGACTGATGGAGATCAGGGTCGACTCGGCTTCGGCGTCGTCCGGCTCATCACCAAGCGCTCGCTCGGCTACGACGCCAACGTCCACATCTTCATCTTCTGGATGCTCGGCGCCTCGGTCGTGCTGATCGCGGTGGCGATCCTGTTCCTGCGTAACCAGATCCGGCCGATCCTGCGGCTCGCCAAGGCGGCCGAGGACTTCGGCAAGGGCCGCGTTCTGCGAGTTCCAGCCGCGCGGCGCGCGCGAGGTGCGCCAGGCCGGATACGCCTTCGTCGAGATGAAACGCCGCATCGAACGCGCCAACGAACAACGCACCGCGATGCTGAGCGGCGTCAGCCACGATCTGAAGACGATCCTCACCCGTTTCCGCCTGTCGCTCGCCATGCTCGAGGCGAGCGCGGAAATGCAGGACCTCGAAAACGATGTCGAGGAGATGCAGGCGATGCTCGAAGGTTATCTGGCCTTCGCGCGCGGCGACAGCGGCGAGGCGGCGACCTTGACCGACCTCGCTGCGATGGTCGAGGAGATGCGCCGCGAGGCCGAGCGCCACGGCGTGCGCGTGTTTTTTGTCGGCAAGGGCGACCTCAACGTCACGGTGCGGCCGATGGCGATCAAGCGATGCCTAGGCAACCTCGTCGGCAACGCCCAGCGCTATGGCGACCGCGTCGAGATTTCCGCCGCGCGGGAGGGGCGCTTCGTCGTCGTCCATGTCGACGACGACGGCCCCGGCGTGCCGCCGGAGGCGCGCGACGACGTGTTCCGGCCGTTCGTCCGGCTCGACGAAGCGCGCAACCAGGACGAGAGCGGCTCCGGCCTCGGCCTCTCGATCGCCCGCGACATCGCGCGCTCGCATGGCGGCGAGGTGTGGCTCGACGTCTCTTCGCTCGGCGGCTTGCGCGCCAGTCTGCGTCTGCCGGTGTGAGGCGGCGAGGCGGTTGGTCAGAAGCGCAGCGCCTCGCCGTCCTGTTTTCCGGCCCGCACGGCTCGATCCACGAGGAATTGTTCGACGAACCAGAACCGATCCTCGTGCTTTTGCGCGGCGCCCGTGGGCTTGGCCGGGGTCGAGATCGGCGGTTCGAGAGCCCATTGGAGGAAGCAGTGGCTCATCACCACGCTCAGCATCCAGTTGCGGGAGTTCAGAACCCCCTCCGCAAGGAGGCGCTGTTGGTTCAATTGCAGACCGTCGCGAATCTGACGGGCCGAGAGCGCGAGATACTCGGCTTCACGCTCCATCACGCTCGCGCGCTGAAGCAGCCGACCTTTCACGAAGTCGTGCGGACGTTCTACGATGACGCCGATCTTTCCAATGCTGATGCGGTCCGGCATGTTTACCTCCATCCGCGAGCGGGGAAGCGTTCCGCCCGGCAGGGAGGAAAAATAACGAAGTGCGCGCCGGCTGCTGTTCCCCGGGGCACACGTGGCCTGTGACGACGAAATCGCGGGGCCGCTGGCAGGTGACGGGCGGCGCGATGGCGAAGTCGGGGTCGCGAGCAATCTCGGGAATTGGGCTTGGAGCTGAGAACATGGCGTCGTTGCATACCGCGATCCTCGGGCCAACCCCCGACGCCCAAGCGCCCGACGGCAGCGAAGTGCGGTTGCTGGCGGCGTTGAAGGGCGGGAGTTTCGCGCATTTCACGTTGCCGGCGGGAGAGGTGTCGACCGCGGTTTCGCATCGCACGGTTGAGGAGATTTGGTACGTCGTCGCCGGCGAAGGCGAGGTATGGCGCAAGGTCGTCGACGAGGAGAGCGTGACGCCCGTCAAGCCGGGCGTGGCGCTGACGATCCCGCTCGGCACGCATTTCCAGTTCCGCGCTGGGGCCGTGGCGCTGTGCTTCGTCGCCGTCACCATGCCGCCTTGGCCGGGGCCTGAGGAGGCATACTCTGTGCCGGGACGGTGGGCCGCTGGGCCTTAGCCGCCTGCCGCTCGCCGCCCCCAGGCGCGCAGGGGCGCGACGGCGTAGTTGAGCTGCACCGCGATGATGAAGGCGACGCCGGCCAGCGTATGCGCCAGCCCGATCAGCGCGCCCAGAAAGTAGAGCGATTGCGCGACCTCGATGCGGCGCCGGATCGCTCGATCCGTCTCGGGCGTGCACTCGGCGCGGGTGAGGCGGCGGCCCACCGCCACGCGCCAGGTCAGGTAGATTGTCGCTCCGCACAACAGGATATTGGCCCAATAGGTAGAATCGCCGTCCGATACTCGAAAAAGTCGGCAAGCACGCGGGTCGAGAACGGCAGCGCCGTGATCGCGGCCAAAAACAGATAGCTCGCCCAGGTGAAATCGCGGTCGGCGCGCTCGAGCTGGTTGAGCTGCGTCTGCTGGCCGACCCAAAAGATGCCGAGCGTCATCACGCTCAGCGCCCAGGTCAGTGCGCGTGGCGCGAGTGCAGCGAGCGCCGCGACCAATTCCGCTTCGGAATGAATATCGGCGCGCTCGGGCGCGTGGATGTCCAACACCAGCAGGGTGACCGCGACCGCGAACACGCCGTCGCTCAGCGCTGCGATGCGGCCGACGTCGCCCGCCGCAATGCGATTGTACGCGTCGCCCATTTGGCTGCTCCCCCTCGCCTCGGCGATTCATCGCGCGCGCCGACGTCGCCTGCAAGACGCTTTCACCCGGCGCTGGCGAACGCTACAAGGCGGAATCGGCGCGCCAAAACGCGCCAGGGATGGAAATGACTTCAGGAGCATGTGAATTATGCGAAAGACCTTTCTTTTGGCGACGGCGAGCGCGGCCTGGCTTTCGGCCCTCGCCATCCTTCCAGCCGAAGCGGCTTCGGACAAAGTGGTCATCGGCGACATCGACGACATGTCCGGCGTTTATGCCGACATCATCGGCCCCAAGGGAGTCGAGTCGATCAAAATGGCGATCGACGATTTCGGCGGCAAGGTTTTGGGAAACCCCATCGAAATCAAGACCTACGACCATCAGAATAAGCCAGACCTGGGCGCCCAGAAATTCCGCGAGTTCGCCGACCGCGACGGCGTCACGATGGTGCTCGGCGGCTCCAATACCGGCGTCAGCCTTGCGATGGCGTCCGTCGCCAAGGAAAAGAAGGTTCCATTCATCGCCATCGGCGCCGCCGGCGCCTCGCTGACCGGCAAGGATTGCAACGCCTATACTGTCCATTACGCCTACGACACGACCGCGCTCGGCAACGGCACCGCGACGACAATCCTCAAGCAGGGCGGCAAAAGCTGGTTCTTCCTTACCGCGGACTACGCTTTCGGCACGCAATTGCAGCAATCGGCGGAGCGCGTGGTGAAGGCCGGCGGCGGCACGGTGGTTGGCGCGGTGCGCGTGCCGCTCGCAACCTCCGATTTCTCGTCCTACCTTCTGCAAGCGCAAGCCTCGAACGCGCAGGTTCTCGCGCTCGCCAACGCCGGCGGCGACTTTGTCAATTCGCTGAAGGCCGCCAATGAGTTCGGCATCGCCAAGACGATGAAGCCGGCGGCGCTGCTCGCGTTCATCGCCGACATTCACGCGCTGGGGCTTGAGACGGCGCAGGGCCTCTACCTTACCGCCGCCTGGTACTGGGACCTTGACGACAAGACCCGCGCCTTCGCCAAACGCTTCTTCGACAAGACCGGCGCCGAGCCGACCTTCGATCAGGCCGCCTATTACTCGGCGACGATCACTTATCTCAACGCGGTCAAGGCCGCCGGCACGGCCGATGCGGACAAGGTGATGGAAGAGCTGCACAAGGCCAAGATCGACGACATGTTCACCTCCGACGGTTTCATCCGCGCGGACGGGCTCATGCAGCATTCGATGTACGTCTTCCAGGTCAAGACCCCGGCCGAATCCAAAGGCCCCTGGGATTTATACAAGCTCGTCACCAAAATGTCCGGCGACGAGGCCTTCGGCAAGCTCGCGGATTCCGCCTGCCCGCTGGTCAAGAAGTAGCCGCGCCTTGCTCCACCGCGGCGGCGCCTCTATAGCGCCGCTCCGTCTGGCAAAGGACAAAGCTCAGGGATGGCGCTGAAAGACAACGAAAGCGCCCTCGTCGCCGAGGAGGCGCCGCCGAAAGCGGTCGCCCTCGCTATTGAGGCGATCCGCAAGCATCGCAAAGCGTTGCGCCGGCTCGGCGTCGCGGTGAGCCTCCTCATCGTCGGCGTGTCGATCTTCATTTTCGGCCGCACGCTGCTGACGATCGATCTCGGCCAATTCGAAAGCGCCTTCCGAGCCACGGGCGCCAATCAGATCCTGGCCGCGTTCGGGCTTGGCGGCGACGAGCTATCTGGCGCTGACCGGCTACGACGCGCTGGCGCTGCGGCACCTGGGTTCGCGCGTTCCCTATCCCGCTGACCGCGCTCGCCTCGTTCACCAGCTACGCGATCTCGTTCACCCTTGGCTTTCCGCTCGTCACCGGCGGCGCGGTCGCTACTGGCTCTATGGCCCGGCGGGGCTTTCGGCGGGAAAGATCGCGAGCCTCACGGTCGTCGCCGGCATCACCTTCTGGCTCGGCATGGGGCTGGTGCTGGCGTCCGGGTTCCTCTTCGACGCCGGCGCCATCGGCGAGATCAACCAACTCGCCGTCTGGGTCAACCAGATCATCGGCGCTGCGCTGATTGGCGCGCTGGTCGCCTATCTGATCTGGGTGACGCGGTTGCGCCGTCGCGGCCGCGGCGTCCTGCTGCACTTCCGGTTGCCGGGCCCGTGGCTGACGCTCGGCCAGACCGCGCTCGGCGTCATCGACGTCTGCGCCGCCTCCGGGGCGCTCTACGTTCTGCTTCCGGGCGGCGAGAAGGTCGGCTTTTTCGCCTTCGCGGCTTTGTATTCTTTCGCTGCTATGCTCGGCATCGCCAGCCACTCGCCGGGAGGGCTCGGCGTGTTCGAGGCGACGATGATCAAGGGCGTGGGCGGCTCGCCGGACAGGCTGCTCGCGTCGCTGCTGTTGTTCCGCGTCATCTACTACATCGTGCCGTTCGTGTTTGCGCTGGCGTTGCTCGGCGCGCACGAAGCGGTCCGGCGTTGGCGCTCGCTGAGCGAGGCGATCGAAAAGGCGCAACTCGAAGACGAGTGAGCGCCGAGAGGCAGAGGATGGGCGAGGCGAAATCCTTGCGCCGCAACCTGACGGCGCAGTTGCGCGGGCTGGGCGCTGAGAAACTGATCGACGCCATGCCCGAGCCCGCCATTCTGGTCGACGCGGAAGCGCGCGTGATGTTCGCCAACGCGCCGGCCGGCGACCTCCTGCCGGCGCTCCGCGTCGACGAGCCGCTGGTCCGAGCGCTGCGCGCCCCCGACGTGACCGACGCGATCCGCCGCGTCGCCGCCGGGGCCGAGCCGGAAACGGCGGTTTGGAGCGAGCGCGTGCCGATCGAACGGCTGTTTCAGGTCGACGTCGCGCCGCTCGCCACCGAAGTCGGCGAGGTCGTGGCGATGCTGCTGACGCTGCGCGATCTCACGGTGGCCCGCCGCGTCGAGCGCATGCGCGCCGATTTCATCGCCAACGCTAGCCACGAATTGCGCACCCCGCTCGCCTCGCTGCTGGGCTTCATCGAAACCCTGCAAGGCCCGGCGCAGGCCGACGCCACGGCGCGCGCGAAATTTCTGAAGATCATGCGCGAACAGGGCCGGCGCATGGCCCGGCTGATCGACGATCTGTTGTCGCTGTCGCGCATCGAGCAGAAGCAGCACTTGCGTCCGGCCGCGGCCGTCGATCTGACCCAGGTCGTCCGGCATGTCGCCGACACGCTCGCTCCGCTGGCGCGAGAAATGAGGGTCGAGTTGCATCTTGACGCCGAGACGCCCGTCGTCGTGGTCGGCGAACGCGACGAATTGGTGCGCGTCGCGGAAAACCTGATCGAAAACGCCATCAAATACGGCGCGCGCCCCGACGGCGAAGCGAATGTGGAGATCACGGTTGCGCGCCGCGGCAGAGACGGCTGCGTCGTAGTTCGGGACCACGGCCACGGCGTCGCCCCCGAGCATCTGCCGCGCCTGACCGAGCGATTCTACCGGGTCGATCCCGGTCAAAGCCGCGCCAAGAACGGCACCGGACTTGGGCCTCGCCATCGTCAAACATATTCTCGCCCGTCACCGCGGCCGATTGACGATTGAAAGCCGGCTCGGCGAGGGTTCGATCTTCTCGGCCTTTGCGCCGCTGGCTGCGGCGGCGGACGTGGACCAGCCCTCCGCCGAAAAGATCTGAAATATTGTAGGCATTTGCATCGTCATCTCCCTGTCATTTGGTTGTCATAGAGGAAATGTCGTCGCCCCCTATAAGGCGGACGGACGGAGTTCCGCCGGAAGGCGTCGCTGCGGTTCCGAGAAACCCAAGAGGCAGGCATGTTGTTGAAGACCCTCATCGGCGCGGCCGTCGTCGCGGCATTTGTAACCTCCGGCCGTCGCCGGGGACATTTCCGGCGCCGGAGCGACGTTTCCGTTCCCGATTTACGCCAAATGGGCGGACACCTACAAAAAAGACACCGGCAACGGCCTCAACTATCAATCGATCGGCTCGGGCGCCGGCATCAAACAGATAAAGGCCAAGACGGTGACCTTCGGCGCCACCGACGCGCCGCTGAAGCCCAAAGACCTTGAAGAAGCGGGCCTCGCGCAATGGCCGATGGTGATGGGCGGCATTGTGCCCGTCGTGCATCTGACCGGCGTCAAGGCGGACGGGCTTGCGCTCGACGGCAAGACGCTCGCCGACATCTACATGGGCAAGATCAAGACCTGGAACGATCCGGCGATCGCCAAGCTCAATCCGGACGTGAAACTGCCTTCGACGGCGATTGCAGTCATTCACCGCGCCGACGGCTCGGGCACTACGTTCAATTACAGCTATTATCTGGCGGAAGTGTCGCCGGAATGGAAGGACCAGGTCGGCGTCGCCACCTCGGTCGATTGGCCGACCGGCATCGGCGCCAAAGGCAACGACGGCGTCGCCAATAATGTGGCGGGCACCGAAGGCGCGATCGGCTATGTCGAATACGCCTATGCGCTGCAAAACCATCTGGCCTGGGCCGACATGATCAATAAGGCGGGCAAGAAAGTCGCGCCGACGGTCGAGGCGTTCCAGGCCGCCGCCGCCAACGCCGATTGGGACAAAGCCCCGGGCTTCTATCTGATCCTCGCCAATCAGCCCGGCGACCAGTCCTGGCCGATGACCGCCGCCACTTTCATCCTGATGTACAAGAAGCCGGTCGACGTCGTCGCTTCCGGTGAAGCGCTGAAGTTTTTCGCCTGGTGCTACGAGCATGGCGCCGACGAGGCCAAGGCGCTCGACTATATCCCGATGCCGGCAAACGTGATCGAAAAGGTCAAGAAAACCTGGGCGACCGAAATCGCACAGAAGTGATCTTGCGGCCGGCGGCGTCGCGCCGCCGGCCTTTCGGTTGCTTTCAGTTCAAATGCATAGGGATAAGGCGGCGATGACATCGACGGCCATGCACGCGTCCGCGGCCCGTTCGGCCTCGCTCGACCGCGCCCGCGCGCTCGGCCGGTTGAAGGGCTCGGATTCCACCTTTCGCGTCATGACGCTCGTCGCCGCGCTCGTCGTGCTTGTGTTGCTGCTCGGGGTGATGATTGCGTTGTTCATCGGCGCCCTGCCCGCTTTCAAGGCGTTCGGTTTCGACTTTCTCATCAGCGACGCTTGGAGCCCGCCAAAGGAGAAATTTGGCGCCGCGGCGGCGATCTATGGCACGGTAGTCACATCCATCATCGCCATGATCATCGGCGTGCCCGTCGGCCTCGGCATCGCCGTATTCCTCACCGAGCTGTGTCCGCCAATGCTGCGCCGACCCGTCGGCGTCGCCATCGAACTTCTCGCCGGCATTCCCTCGATCATCTACGGTATCTGGGGCGTCTATTATTTCCGCCCGTTCATGCAGGATTACCTGCAACCGTTCCTCATACACACGATCGGCAACGTGCCGCTGATCGGCATATTGTTCCAGGGGCCGCCGCTTGGTTACGGCCTGTTGACGGCGGGCCTCGTGCTGGCGGTGATGATTCTGCCTTTCGTCACCGCGATCTCCCGCGACGTGTTCGAAACTGTGCCGTCGGTGTTGAAGGAGGCGGCCTACGGCATGGGCTGCACCACCTTCGAAGTGGTCAGCAATATCGTGCTGCCGTTCACCCGCGTCGGCGTGATCGGCGGCGTCATGCTGGCCTTGGGCCGCGCGCTCGGCGAGACCATGGCGGTCACCTTCGTCATCGGCAACGCGCCGCATATCCAAAGTTCGATTCTCGCGCAGGGCACGACGATCTCGGCGATGATCGCCAATTCCTTCGCCGACGCCGATCCCGGCCTGTTCACCTCCTCGCTGCTGGCGCTCGGCTTCATCCTGTTTGTCATCACTTTCATCGTCCTGGCGGCGGCGCGGCTGATGCTCGCGCGGCTCGACAATCAAGGCGCCCGCTGATGGCCAATTCGCTCTACGTCGGCCGCAAGGCGCGCAACGCGATTTGGTCGGCGCTCTGCTACGCCGCCACCGCCTTCGGCCTCATGTGGCTGGCGCTGATCCTCGGCGCGCTGCTTTGGAAAGGCGTCGGCGGGCTATCGTTGGACGTGTTCACGAAGATGACGGCGCCGCCCGGCGTCAAAGGCGGCCTGCTCAACTCCATCGTCGGCAGCCTCATCCAGACGGCGATAGGGTTGGCGCTCGCCGCGCCGATCGGCATCCTCGCCGGAACTTATCTGGCGGAATACGGACGCCACTCAAAACTCTCGGTCGTGGTGCGCTTCATCAATGATATTCTGCTGAGCGCCCCGTCCATCGTCGTCGGCTTGTTCGTCTATCAATTCTGCGTCGTGCCGTTCGGCCACTTCTCCGGCCTTGCGGGCGGCGTCGCGCTCGCGGTGATCGCGGCGCCAATCATCGTGCGCACCACAGAGGACATGCTGGGCCTCGTGCCCAATACCTTGCGCGAGGCGGCCTCGTCGCTTGGCATGCCGCGCTCTCTCGTCATCCGCAACGTCGCCTATCGCGCCGTGATGAGCGGCCTCCTCACCGGCGTGTTGCTCGCGATCGCGCGCATGACCGGCGAGACGGCGCCGCTGATCTTCACCGCGCTCGGCAATTCGCTGTTCAACGTCGACGTGACCCAGCCGATGTCGAGCCTGCCGCTAATCATATACGAATTCGCGCGCAGCCCCTACGCCGAGCAGCAGAAACTCGCGTGGACCGGCGCGCTCATCGTCACTGCGGCGGTGCTGACGTTGAGCATCGTCGCCCGCGTGCTCGCCGCGCCCAAGCGCGGCGCCAATTAACTTGCGTCAGCTCGATCAAGTCCGGAGCAAGTCATGAATATGGCGTCGTCACCTTTGCAAGCCGAACCGATCGCCCCTGGCGCGGGCTTAAGCGACAAGATCGTGGTCAAGAACCTCGACTTCTACTACAGCAACGGCGGCGCGAAGGCGCTGAAGGCGGTGTCGCTGCCGCTGAAGCTCGGCAAGGTGACCGCCTTCATCGGCCCCTCGGGCTGCGGCAAGTCGACGCTGCTACGCGTGCTCAATCGCATGTACGATCTCTATCCCGGTCAGCGCGCCGAGGGCGAAGTGTGGCTTGACGGCGAAAATCTGCTGAACCCCGCGCTCGATCTCAACTTGTTGCGCTCTCGCGTCGGCATGGTGTTCCAGAAGCCGACCCCGTTTCCGATGTCGATCTACGACAACATCGCCTTCGGCATACGGCTCTACGAAAAGCTGCCGAAATCGGAAATGGACGCGCGCGTCGAACAGGCGTTGAAGCGCGGCGCGTTGTGGAACGAAGTCAAGGACAAGCTGAAGTCGAGCGGACTCGGCCTTTCCGGCGGCCAACAACAGCGCCTCTGCATCGCCCGCACCGTCTCAATCCAGCCCGAGGTGATCCTGCTCGACGAGCCCACGAGCGCGCTCGACCCGATCGCCACCGCCAAGATCGAAGAGCTGATCGACGAACTCTCAGGCGACTACACGCTCGCCATCGTCACCCATTCGATGCAGCAGGCCGCGCGCGTCTCCGACTTCACCGCCTTCATGTATCTCGGCGAAATGATCGAGTACGACGATACGAAAAAGGTGTTCACGGCGCCGCGCGACAAGCGCACGCAAGACTACATCACCGGCCGGTTCGGCTAGCGGAGGCCCCATGCCCGATCATACGCTCAAAGCTTATGACAAGGAGCTCGAGACGCTCGAGCGCCGCATCGCCGAAATGGGCGGGATCGCCGAGAAGATGGTGATCGACGCAATGGATGCGCTCGTCCAGTCCGACAGCGGGCTCGCCCGGGCGGTGATCGCCTGCGACGACCGGCTCGACGCCCTGCAGCGCGAGGTCGAGGAGAGCGCCATCCTCACCATCGCGCGGCGCCAGCCGATGGCGGTGGATTTGCGCGAGATCATCGGCGCGATCCGGGTCGCCGGCGATCTCGAACGGGTCGGCGACCTCGCCAAGAACGTCGCCAAGCGCTCGCTGAAGATCGGCGGCGAGCCGCGCTCCCCGCGCGAGATCGTCGGACTCAAACATATGAACGACGTCGCCATGGAGTTGCTCAAGGACGTGCTCGACGCCTACGCGCAGCGCGACATCGAGCGCGCGCAGGCCGTCTGGGAGCGCGACGTCGAACTCGACGCGCTGGAAGACAGCGTGTTCCGCGATCTGCTGACCCACATGATGGAGGACCCGCGCAACATCACCTACTGCGCGCATCTCCTGTTCTGCTCCAAGAACGTCGAGCGCATCGGCGACCACGCCACCAACATCGCCGAGACGGTGTATTATCTCGTGACCGGCCAGACCCTGCCGGCCGATCGGCCGAAGGGCCGGCCTGAGCCCTCGGCGATGGCGTCGGAGGCCAACGCTTGAACGAGACGCGACGTGACCCCGCCCGCGCCGGCGCCTCAAAGCTGCCGCGCATCCTCGTGGTGGAGGACGAGGCCGACCTCGCCTTGCTGCTGAGCTACAATCTCGAAGCGGAAGGCTATGCCGCCGAGACCGTGGAGCGCGGCGACGAGGCGGAGCTCCGCCTCGTCGAATCGCCGCCCGATCTGGTCATCCTCGACTGGATGCTGCCGGGCGTGTCGGGCCTGGAAATCTGTCGGCGGCTGCGCGCCCGCGAGCTGACGCGCACGCTTCCCGTCATCATGCTGACCGCGCGCGGCGAGGAAACGGAGCGCGTGCGTGGCCTTTCCGTCGGCGCCGACGATTACGTGGTCAAACCGTTCTCGGTGCCGGAGCTGATGGCGCGGGTGCGCGCGCTGCTGCGTCGCAGCCGGCCGGAGCGGATCGCCGAACGGCTCGTCGCCGGCGACCTCGACCTCGACCGTGAAACCCGCCGCGTGCGCCGCGGCGCGCGCGACCTGCATCTAGGGCCGACCGAATTCCGCCTGCTCGAATATCTGCTGGAGCGGCCGGGCCGGGTGTTTTCGCGCGCGCAACTGCTGGACGGGGTCTGGGGCCAGTCGGTGGAGATCGACGAGCGGACGGTGGACGTGCACATCGGACGTCTGCGCAAGGCGCTGTCGCGCGGGCGCGAGCGCGATCCCATCCGCACCGTGCGCGGCGCCGGGTATTCCTTCGACGAGACCTACGGCAAGAGCTGATGAGAGGCAGTAGGTAGTAGGGACTGCACAATCCTTGCTGCCTACTGCCCACTGCCTAGTGCCCATTGCCTACTGCCTCTCAAAGCGACCGCGCCAGCCGCATCGACCCGCCCGGCCCCTTGATGACGAGATCGCCGTTGACGAGATCCCAGGCCGGCGATCCCAGCAGCGCGTGCAGGAAGCCGCGCTCGATGTCCTGATCGCCCTTGTCGCAAACTTTCTTGGTCATGGCGAACCCGCCGACCAAGAGGTGCTGGTTCTGCTGCGGGTAGGCGGTCGCCGACCAGGAGTTGCAGCCGGTGTAGCCCGAAGCGTGAAACGCCCCGTCGAGCTTGAACGAAACGTCGAGTTGAGCCGAGATCGGCTTGCCGTTGAGGTCGCGCAGCGAGAAGGTCTCATCGAGCGGAAAATTCTTCTGCAACGGCGGCAGCGGCTTCGGCGCGTCATCGTTGGCGTTCGGCAGGGGTTTTGCCAGCGCCGCGGCGCTGGCGAGGGCTGCGACGACGGCCAAGCCCCAAGCGCGATTCATATCCGTCTCCTTGGCTGTAATCCTCCGGCCGGGCCTATACGCCGCAGCGCGCGGAGGCGCAACGACGCCGGCCGGGGCCAGAAAATTTCCGCCCTCTCCTCTTGCATTGCGTCGGTCCAGCGCCAAATCCAACACAGCGCCGGCCGATAGGCGGCGCAACCGCAGGGGCGGCGCCCATCGAGGGTTGCCCTAGGGTCATGTCGCTTCCACTGGAGGATATGTCATGTTGAACTATGATTTCTCGCCGTTTTACCGTTCGACCGTCGGCTTCGACCGTCTGTTGACTTTGCTGGACAAGGCGTCCGGCGCGGATAACGGCCAGACCTACCCCCCCTACAACATCGAGCGCACGGGTGAGAACGCCTATCGCATCTCTCTCGCGGTCGCGGGCTTCGCCGAGAACGAGCTGACCGTAGAGACCAAGGAGGGCGTGCTGACGATCCGAGGCGCCAAGGAGACCGCCCCGAAGGCGGAAACCGAGAAGCGCGAGATGCTCTTTCAGGGCATTGCGGCGCGGGCGTTCGAGCGCCGGTTCCATCTCGCCGACCACGTGAAAGCCGTCAACGCCAGGGTCGAAAACGGCCTCCTGCATGTCGAACTCGTCCGTGAAGTGCCGGAGGCGCAGAAGCCCCGCACCATCGCGATCCAGACAGGCTCGCCGCGGACCCTCGACCTCGCTGCAACCCAGCAGGCTGCGTAAGCCTTCAGCAACTCTCAAAAGGCGCCAGCAATGGCGCCTTTTTTTGTTCTCGCGCAGGAACGTTTCGTCGTCGCCCGAGATCGGCTAAAGACGAGCGCTTTGCGTTAACGCCTCGGCACTCATCCCAAAGTTTAGTCCCGTTTCCTATGGCGCGAAGCCCTTGACCGGCGCCATGGAGCCGGCGCATAGCCCCAAGCCTTTATCGGATAGGCGCCGGAGGACGCTATGATTGAAACGGGCAAACGCAATCCGGGTTGCGGGGCCGGCGCGTTCGGTTTCCGCGATCTGGCCAGCGTGCATTGGAACCTCGGCGCGCCGCAACTCTATGAATTCGCGCTCGCCAACCGCGAGGCGCAAGTGGCGGCGCAGGGGCCGCTGGTCGCCGACACCGGCGCGCATACAGGGCGCAGCCCCAAGGACAAGTTCATCGTCCGCGACGTGACGACGGGGCCGGTCGTCTGGTGGGACAATAACAACGCCATGACTCCCGAGCAATTCGACGCGCTGCTCGAGGATTTTCTTGCGCACGCGCGCGGCAAGACGCTGTTCGCCCAGGATCTCTATGGCGGCGCCGAGCACGGGCTGCGCGTCAAGGCGCGCGTGTTCACTGAGCTCGCCTGGCATTCGCTGTTCATCCGCAACCTGCTGATCCGTCCGAAGGTCGAGGACCTCGGCGGCTTCGCGCCCGACCTGACGATCGTCGATCTGCCGACCTTTCAGGCCGACTCCGCCCGACACGGCGCGCGCAGTTCGACAATTATCGCCTGCGATTTTTCCAAGCGGATCGTGCTGATTGGCGGGACGTCCTATGCGGGCGAGATGAAAAAGTCGGTGTTCACGTATTTGAACTACGTGCTGCCGGGCCGGCATGTGATGCCGATGCATTGCTCCGCCAACACCAATGCGGCGGGCGAGACGGCGATCTTCTTCGGGCTCTCCGGCACCGGCAAGACCACACTTTCGGCCGACCCCGACCGCACGCTGATCGGCGACGACGAGCATGGTTGGAGCCGCAACGGCGTGTTCAACTTCGAGGGCGGCTGCTACGCCAAGGCGATCAAACTGTCGCGCGAGGCGGAGCCGGAAATCTACGCGACCACCGAGCGTTTCGGCACGGTGATGGAGAACGTGACGCTCGATCCGGACACGCGCGAGGCCGATTTCGACGACGACGCCCGCACCGAGAATACGCGTATCGCCTATCCCCTGGATTTCATCGCGAACGCGTCGACGAGCGGCCGCTCGGCACATCCGAAGAACATCGTGATGCTGACCTGCGACGCTTTCGGGGTGCTGCCGCCGATCGCCAAGCTCGATCCGGCGCAGGCGATGTACCACTTCCTGTCGGGCTACACGGCCAAGGTCGCCGGCACCGAGAAGGGGGTGACGGAGCCGCAGGCGACGTTCTCGACCTGCTTCGGCGCGCCGTTCCTGCCCCTGCATCCGACGATCTACGGCAATCTCTTGCGCGATTACATGGAGCGCCATCACGTCGACTGCTGGCTGGTCAACACCGGCTGGACGGGCGGCAAGTTCGGCGTCGGGCGGCGCATGCCGATCCGGGTGACGCGCCGGCTGCTCGCCGCCGTGCTTGACGGCTCGTTGCAGAAGGCGGATTTCCGCACCGACCCGCATTTCGGCCTGGCGGTGCCGCGCGAGGTGCCCGGCGTCGAGCCGCATATTCTCGATCCGATCCGCACCTGGCGCAAAAAACAGGATTTTGCGGAGACCGCCGGCCGGCTTGTGCAGATGTTCCGCGACAATTTCCACAAGTTCGAGAACGCCGCGGACGAGGCGGTTCGCTCGGCCGGACCGAACCCGCGCGTCGCCCTGGCTTAGGGGCCCTCGCTCTTTCGGTGAGGTTTGCACGGTGCGCTGCGCCGCCTCGCGCGCACCGGCCGCACGCATGGATTGGGGCCGCCGCGACGGCTTGCGTTTGACGGGGAGGCCATGGTAACGG
>CAWIEP010000011.1:0-59183 GCA_963835115.1 uncultured Pseudomonadota bacterium | reverse complement strand
CGGGGCTCGCGATCGCGATCTGGATCTGGTCGAAAGCCAAGGGCGCCGCGGCGGGGGCGAACGGATTGATGACTTCCTGATTCATGCCTGGGTCTCCCGAGCGAAGCTAAGCCTCGCTCGCCTTGAGGAACCGCGGGGGCGCAAAGGCGCCCCCGCACTCACACTAAAATCACTCCGCCGCTTCGGCGGGTGGTTGCTGGCTCTCGTCGGCGATCGCCTTCTTGATCGAGGCGAGTTCGACGTTGAGCCCCAGCGAGCGCATTTCTTTCACCAGCACGTTGAAGCTTTCTGGGATGCCTGACTCGAACGTGTCGTCGCCGCGCACGATCGCCTCGTAGACCTTGGTGCGGCCGGCGACGTCGTCCGACTTCACCGTCAGCATCTCTTGCAAGGTGTAGGCCGCGCCATAGGCTTCGAGCGCCCACACCTCCATTTCGCCGAACCGCTGCCCGCCGAACTGCGCCTTGCCGCCGAGCGGCTGCTGCGTAACCAGCGAGTAGGGACCGATCGAACGGGCGTGGATCTTGTCGTCGACCAGATGGTGGAGCTTCAGCATATAGATGTAGCCCACCGTCACCTTGCGGTCGAACGCGTCGCCGGAGCGCCCGTCAAGCAGCGTCACCTGACCGGAGGCGTCGAAGCCGGCCATTTTGAGCATCTCGACGATGTCTTTCTCGCGCGCGCCGTCGAACACCGGCGTCGCGATCGGCACGCCGCGCCTGAGGTTCTCTGCCGAGTTCAACGAGGTCCTTGTCGTCGAGCGCCTTGATGGTTTCGTTCTCGCCATAGATCTGATGAAGCTTCTTCTTCAACGGCGCGATCTCGGCCAGACGCATATAGGCGTCGACCGCCTCGCCGACCTGCCGGCCGAGGCCCGCGCAGGCCCACCCGAGATGCGTCTCCAGAATCTGCCCGACGTTCATGCGGCTCGGCACGCCGAGCGGATTGAGCACGATGTCGACCGGCGTGCCGTCCTCGAGGAACGGCATGTCCTCCGGCCGGCACGATGCGCGACACCACGCCCTTGTTGCCGTGACGCCCCGCCATCTTGTCGCCGGGCTGGATCTTGCGCTTGGTCGCGACGAACACCTTGACCATCTTCATCACGCCCGGCGGCAATTCGTCGCCGCGCTGCAGCTTCTCGACCTTGTCGAGGAAGCGGCTTTCCAGGCTCTTCTTCAACTCGTCGTACTGCTTCCGCATCGCCTCGATTTCGGTCATCGTCGCGTCGCTTTCGAGCGCGAACGTCCACCATTGCGAGCGCGGGAACTCCTCGACCAGTTCCTTGGTCAGAAGCTGATCCTTCTTGAAGCCCTTCGGCCCCGACAGCGCGCGCTTGCCCATCAAAATGTCTTGCAGACGCGCATAGACGTTGCGGTCGAGGATCGCCTGTTCGTCGTCGCGGTCCTTGGCGAGCCGCTCGATCTCCTCGCGCTCGATCGCCTGGGCGCGCTCGTCCTTCTCGACGCCGTGGCGGTTGAACACACGTACTTCAACCACCGTGCCCTGCACGCCCGGCGGCACCCGCAGCGAGGTGTCGCGCACGTCCGACGCCTTCTCGCCGAAGATGGCGCGGAGCAGCTTTTCTTCCGGCGTCATCGGGCTTTCGCCCTTCGGCGTGATCTTGCCGACGAGGATGTCGCCCGCGACGACTTCGGCGCCGATATAGACGATGCCGGCTTCGTCGAGGTTCTTCAGCGCCTCTTCCGAGACATTGGGAATGTCGCGCGTGATCTCCTCCGGCCCGAGCTTGGTGTCGCGGGCCATCGCCTCGAATTCCTCGATATGGATCGAGGTGAACACGTCTTCCTTGACGATCTTCTCGTTGAGAAGGATCGAGTCCTCGAAGTTGTAGCCGTTCCAGGGCATGAACGCGACGAGCACGTTGCGTCCGAGCGCGAGATCGCCGAGATCGGTCGAGGGACCGTCAGCGATGATGTCGCCCTTCTCGATGCGGTCGCCGACGCGCACCAGCGGCTTCTGGTTGATGCAGGTCGACTGGTTGGAGCGCTGGAACTTCATCAGCCGATAGATGTCGACCGCCGGCTTGGTCGGGTCGGTCTCATCGGTGGCGCGAATGACGATGCGGGTCGCATCGACCTGATCGATCACGCCGGCGCGGCGCGCCGCGATCGCCGCGCCCGAGTCGCGCGCCACCACCGCCTCCATGCCGGTGCCGACCAGCGGCGCGTCGGAGCGCACCAGCGGCACGGCCTGCCGCTGCATGTTGGAGCCCATCAGCGCGCGGTTGGCGTCGTCGTTCTCCAGGAACGGAATCAGCGCCGCGGCCACCGAAACCAGCTGTTTCGGCGACACGTCCATGTAATCGACGCGGTCGGCGGTCAGCGACACGACGTCGCCGGCCTGCCGGCAGACGATCAAGTCGCCGGTGATGCGGCCTTCGGCGTCCATCGTCGTGTTGGCCTGGGCGACGGCGTATTTCTGCTCCTCCATGGCGGAGAGATAGTGCACCTCCTCCGTCACCATGGTGTCGCGCACCTTGCGATAGGGGCTTTCGATGAAGCCGTACTTGTTGACGCGCGCAAAGGTCGCCAGCGAGTTGATGAGGCCGATGTTCGGGCCTTCCGGCGTCTCGATCGGGCAGATGCGGCCGTAGTGCGTCGGGTGCACGTCGCGCACCTCGAAGCCGGCGCGCTCGCGCGTGAGGCCGCCCGGTCCCAGCGCCGAGAGCCGGCGCTTGTGGGTGATCTCGGACAGCGGGTTGGTCTGGTCCATGAACTGCGACAGCTGCGAGGAGCCGAAGAATTCGCGGACCGCCGCAGCGGCGGGTTTGGCGTTGATGAGGTCCTGCGGCATGATCGTGTCGATCTCGACCGAGCTCATGCGCTCCTTGATCGCGCGCTCCATGCGGAGCAGCCCGACGCGGTACTGGTTCTCCATCAATTCGCCGACCGAGCGCACGCGCCGGTTGCCGAGATGGTCGATGTCGTCGATCTCGCCGCGACCGTCGCGCAGGTCGACGAGCGCGCGGATGACCGCGATGATGTCCTCGCGACGCAGCGTGCGCTGGGTGTCCGGCGCGTCGAGGTCGAGGCGCATGTTCATCTTGACGCGGCCGACCGCCGACAGGTCGTAGCGCTCGCCGTCGAAGAACAGCGACTGGAACATCGCTTCCGCCGACTCGACGGTCGGCGGCTCGCCGGGGCGCATGACTCGGTAGATGTCGAACAGAGCGTCCTCGCGCGAGGCGTTCTTGTCGACCTTCAGCGTGTTGCGGATATAGGGGCCGACGTTGACGTGGTCGATCTCGAGGATCGGCAGCTCGTCAAAGCCCTTGTCCAGCAACACGGCGAGCAGCTTTTCGGTGATCTCCTCGCCGGCTTCGGCGAAGATTTCGCCGGTCTCGGGGCTATAGAGATCCTGCGCCAGATACTGGCCGTTGAGGTCGGCGTCCGTCGCGCGAAACGCCTTCAAACCCTTGTCGGCGTATTGCTTGGCCGAACGCACGGTCAGCTTGCGGCCGGCCTCGATCGCGATCTCGCCGGTGTCGGCGTCGATGATATCGTTGACGATCTTGACGCCCTTCATCCGCTCGGGATCGTAGGGCACGCGCCAGCCGGTCTTGTCGCGCGAATAGATCGCCTTCTTGTAGAATATCGACAGGATGTCCTCGCCGTCGAGGCCGAGCGCGAACATCAGCGAGGTCACAGGAATCTTGCGGCGCCGGTCGATGCGCGCATGCACGATGTCCTTGGCGTCGAACTCGATGTCGAGCCAGGAGCCGCGATAGGGAATGATGCGGGCGGCGAACAGCAGCTTGCCCGAGGAGTGGCTCTTGCCCTTGTCGTGGTCGAAGAACACGCCGGGCGAGCGGTGCATCTGGCTGACGATCACGCGCTCGGTGCCGTTGACGATGAACGTGCCGTTCGCCGTCATCAGCGGCATGTCGCCCATATAGACGTCCTGCTCCTTGATGTCCTTGACGGAGCGGGCCTGGGTCTCGGGATCGACGTCGAACACGATGAGGCGCAGCGTCACCTTGAGCGGCGCGGCGTAGGTCATGCCGCGCTGGCGGCATTCGTCGACGTCGTATTTGGGCGCCTCGTATTCGTATTTGACGAATTCGAGCTGGGCGGTTTGCGCGAAGTCCGAGATCGGGAATACCGACTTGAACACGGCCTGCAGGCCCTCGTTGGCGCGTCCGCCCTTCGGCGGGTCCATGAGGAGAAACTGGTCGTAGCTCGCCTTCTGCACCTCGATGAGGTTCGGCATTTCGCCGACCTCCTTGACGTGGCCGAAGACCTTGCGAACACGTTTGCGGCCGGTGAAAGTTTGCGCCATGTCGCTCCTCGATCGTATTCGCCGGCGGACGCTGAGGGCCGCAAGCCGGCTATCCGCCCCCCGCGGAGGGTTGGCGCCTGTGCAGCCGGCGCCGGGCCGGGGCGATGACCCCCAGTCTCATCGATACGCGGCGAAGCGCTCGGCGCTTCACCCGACTTCGCCGTTTTCAAACTAGAAAACGACCTGACGGCCCTGGGCGCGAGCCCGGGCCGTCGGCTGAGCGGCGAAAGGCTCTCGTCAGAGAGCCGCTCGCGCTTACTTGAGCTCGACCTTGGCGCCGGCCTTTTCGAGCTGGGCCTTGACCTTCTCGGCCTCTTCCTTGCTGACGCCTTCCTTGACGGCCTTCGGCGCGCCTTCGACCAGATCCTTGGCCTCCTTGAGGCCGAGCGCGGTGATCGCGCGGACTTCCTTGATGACCTCGATCTTCTTTTCGCCGGCCGCCGTCAGCATGACGGTGAACTCGGTCTGCTCCTCGACCGGCGCCGCCGCCGCCGCCGCCGCCCGCCGGGGCCGCCGCCACCGCGACAGCCGCCGCGGCCGAGACGCCCCACTTCTCTTCGAGCAATTTGGCGAGTTCCGCCGCCTCGAGGATCGTCAGGCTCGAGAGGTCGTCGACGATCTTTTCCAGATTAGCCATGTCCGTGCATTCCTATATGGTTCGAATTCTAGGGTTTTGAAGAGCCTGTTCAGGCTGCGTCTTTCGAGGCGTAGGCCGAGATGACGCGCGCGACCTTAGCGGCCGGCGCATTGACGAGCTGCGCGAGTTTGGTCGCCGGGGCGGCGATGAGCCCCAAGAGCTTGGCGCGCAATTCGTCGAGCGACGGCATCGTCGCCAGCGCCTTGACCCCGTCGGGGTTGAGCGCCGTCTTGCCCATGGCGCCGCCGACGACCACGAATTTCTCGTGGTCTTTGGCGAAGGCCACGGCGGCCTTGGCCGCCGCCACCGGATCGGCCGAATAGGCGATCAGGGTCGGCCCCTTGAGCAAGGGGCTGATCGAGGCGACGTCCGTTCCTTTCAGAGCAATCTGGGCGAGGCGGTTCTTGGCGACTTGCACCTGGGCGCCGGCCTGCTTCATCTGCTTGCGCAGACGCTGCATCTGGGCGACCGTCAAGCCGGAGTACTGCGCCACGACCACCACCGAGGTCTTCGCAAAGACGTCGTGGAGGGCGCCGACGGCCTCCTTCTTTTCCGCTCTATCCACGTTGCTTCTCTCCGGTTGGCGGGGAAACCCCGCCTCCTGCGTAATGCCGCGCTTCGCGCCCAAAAGCGCCTTCACGCGACGTTTTGCGCCTGTCCCCGGAGCGGACTTAAAAAGCCCGACGCCGGACAGAAGGTTCGAACCCATTTGTCCTCTCCCGCCGCGAGGCGGAAAGAGCGAAATCCGGTTTTCCCCGTCTATGCAGGCCCCCGCGATCCCGGGGTTCGGCCTTGGCCGGTCCCCTTGGGATCGCTTTCGGGAATTAAGTCGGTCGGGAGCCGAAAGCCCCTGACCGACGCCGGCAGTCTCGGACAGGACATAGCCGGAAGGGACACGAGGTTGCCCCCGGGTCCTCCGGCCTATCCACCGCTCTATGCTTACATACGCCGCGAAACGACGGACAAAGGGCAAAGGCGGAAGCCATGAATGATCATCGGGGCCCCACGCGCCGTTAGCCCCGTCGCACGCCCTTAGCGCCTCGCGCGGCCGCGGGCAAGGGGGCGCCGGCATTTTTCCCACGGCCATTCGTCCGCCTGTGGCTCAAGGCGAGCGGACCCAGGGAGCGGCGCCTTGCGCTGGCGCGAAAGGCGCATAAGTCCCGGCGGCTCCGTCCGCAAGCCCGGAAACGATGATCGAGACCCGCGACCTCGCCGCCTTCGTCAGCCACCCCGTCGAGGGCGTGTCGGCGATCGACCTCGTGGTCGAGGGCGTGCATTGCGCCGCCTGCGTCGCGACCATCGAGCATGGCTTACGCGACGAGACCGGGGTGCGCGGGACGCGCGTCAATGTCGCCACGAAGCGGGTGACGGTGGAATGGCACGACGGCGCGCTTCGCCGCAGGCGATTCTCGACCGGCTGCAAGCTCTCGGCTACCCGGCCTATCCGTTCGCCGCCGAGCGGCGCGACAGCGCGGAGGCGGCGACCGAGCGGGCGCTGATCTTCCGCCTCGTCGTCGCGGCGGCGGGGACGGCGGTGCTGATGGCGGCGCCGGCCGTCCGGGCGATCTCCCCTTTGGCGATGACGGCGATCGCCGTGCCGACCGTCGTTTTCGCCGGCTGGCCGTTTTTCGAGAGCGCTTGGCGCGCGCTCAAGACCGGCGCGGTCAACATGGACGCGCCGATCGCCCTCGGCGTCGCGCTGACGACATTGGGCTCGGTGTTCGCCTCAGGTCTGCACACCCGCGCCTATTTCGACAGCGCGCCGATGCTGCTGACGTTTCTGCTCGCCGGCCGCACGCTCGACCAGCGCATGCGGCGCAAGACCCGCGAGGTCGCAGCCTCCTTGGCGCGGCTGAAGCCGGAGCGCGCGATAAAGCTCGACGAGCGCGGCGAGGCCCGCGAGACGGCGATCGCCGTCGATCCTGCCCGGCGATCTCGTGCTGGCGCGCGCCGGCGAGCGCATTCGCCGTCGACGGCGACGGTCGAGGACGGCCGCTCGGAGTCGACCAGAGCCTGGTCACCGGCGAGTCCCGACCCGTCGCCGTTGCGACAGGCGCGAAAGTCTTCGCTGGCGCGGTGAACCTCGGCGGCGCGTTGAGCGTGCGGGTCGCCAAGGCCGCCGCGGGCACGCTGATCGACGAGGTCAACGCGCTGCTGGAAAAGGCGATCGAGCAGCGCTCGTCCTATGTGCGGCTCGCCGACCGCGCGGCGCGCTGGTACGTTCCGCTGGTCGGCGTCGCCGCGCTCGGCGGCCTTCCCCGGCTGGCTGGCTGGCGGGCTCGTCGATGGCGGCGGCGCTCGCGATGGCCATCGCCGTGCTCATCATCACCTGCCCCTGCGCGCTCGGGCTCGCCGTGCCCGCGGTGCAGGCGGCGGCCGCGGGCGCGTTGTTCCGGCGCGGCGTGATTCTCAATGCCGGCGACGCGCTGGAGCGGCTGGCCGACGTCGACACCGTCGTGTTCGACAAGACCGGCACGCTGACGCTGCCCGACCCGAGCCTCGTCAACGCCGCCGACGCGACGCCGGAGGAGCTTGCCGCTCGCCGGCGCGCTGGCGCTGTCGAGCCGGCATCCGCTCGCCGCCGCCGTCGCGGCCGCCGCCGGCGCGCGGGCGCCGATCGCGGCGCACGAATTTCCCGGCCAGGGCGTCACGGCGCTCGTCGACGGCAAGCGCGTAAAGCTCGGCTCGATCGCCTTTTGCAAGGCGGAGGCGGAAGCGGCGCCCGTGGCGCGCGCCTATCCCGACGCTTCGCTGATCGCCTTTCGCGGGCCAAAGCGCGCAGTCGTGTTCGCCGCGCGGCAGGCGCTCGCGCGCCGACGCGCGGGAAACCGTCGCTCGGCTCGCCGCGCGCGGCCTACGGCTCGAAATCCTCTCCGGCGACCGCGAGCCGGCCGTGCAGGCCGCGGCCGCGGACTTGGCGTCGCCGATTGGGCCGCCGGCCTCAAGCCCGCCGACAAGATCGCGCGGCTGAAGGCGCTGAAAGGCCGAGGGCCGCCGCGTCGCTGATGGTCGGCGACGGCCTCAACGATGCGCCCGCGCTCGCCGCCGCCGATGTCTCGATCTCGCCCGATCTCGGCGGCGCACCTGACCCAGGCGCAGGCCGACGCGGTGTTCCTCGGCGACCGGCCTTGCGCCGGTCGCCGACGCGGTCGCGCTGGCGGGCAAGGCGAAGCGGCTGATGCTCGAGAATCTCTGGCTGTCGGCGATCTACAATGCGCTCGCCGTGCCGCTGGCGCTGGCCGGCCTCGTCAACGCCGATGGTCGCCGCGATCGCGATGTCCGCCTCCTCGCTGGCGGTGACGCTCAACGCGCTGCGCGTGCGGCGCGCTTAAGCGAACAAATCTTAGCCAGCGCGCCGAACCCTTGGGCGCCCGGGCGGCGACACGGAAATGTAATATTGTTTGCGTCCGCAGGCGCTGGTATGGACCGGCCGCCCCTTTGGGGCGGCGGCGTCAGGGGTTTGCGGGATGCAGGGCAAGATGAAGATCCTGGCGGGCAACTCCAACCCGCAGATCGCCGAAGCCATCGCCGCCTATCTCGGAGAGCCGCTGACGCGATGCCATGTGCGCCGTTTCGCCGATCTCGAAATCTTCGTCGAAATTCTGGAGAACGTGCGCGGCCGCGACGCCTTCATCGTGCAGTCGACGTCCTATCCGACCAACGACAATCTGATGGAGCTGCTGATCATGATCGACGCGCTGAGGCGCGCGTCGGCGCAGCCGCATCACGGCGGTGATCCCCTATTTCGGCTACGCCCGACAGGACCGCAAGCCGGGTCCGCGCTCGCCGATTTCCGCCAAGCTCGTCGCCAATCTGATCACCCGCGCCGGCGCCGACCGGGTGCTGACGGTCGACCTGCACGCCGGCCAGATCCAGGGCTTCTTCGACATCCCGACCGACAATCTGTTCTCGGCGCCGACGATGGTGCGCGACCTCAGGGATCGCGGCCTCGCCAAGAACGCGATGGTGGTGTCGCCCGACGTCGGCGGCGTGGTGCGCGCGCGCGCGCTCGCCAAACGGCTCGACGCGCCGCTCGCCATCGTCGACAAGCGCCGCGAGCGGGCCGGCGAATCCGAGGTGATGAACATCATCGGCGACGTCAGCGGCCACAATTGCGTGCTGCTCGACGACATCGTCGATTCCGGCGGCACGCTGTGCAACGCCGCCGACGCACTGCTGGCGGCGGGCGCGCAAAGCGTCTCGGCCTACATCACCCACGGCGTCCTGTCGGGCGGGGCGGTGGCGCGCGATCGCCGCGTCGAGCCTGACGGAACTGGTGCTGACCGACACGATCGCGCCGACCGAAGCGGTCCGCGCCGCGCAAGAACATCCGCGTCATCACGATCGCGCCGCTGATCGGCGAGGCGATCGCCCGCATCGCCAAGGAAGAGAGCGTTTCGAGCTTGTTCGATTGAGGCGGGGCGGCGGTTGAGCCGCGGTACGAACTTGTGCTTCGCCTAATCGGCGCCCTCATATTTGAAGGACACTTTCAACTTTGTCCGATATAGCTCAATCTTGCCGTCCTTCAGCTGGATATCTTGTTGCGTCACCTCGGCAATCCGGAGATCCCGCAATGACGCCGCAGCTCTCTCGATGGCCGCTTTGGCGGCTTTTTCCCAGGATTCGGTGCTGGTGCCTATCAGTTCAATGACTTTGTAGACGCTCTCGGTCATCTTCATCCTCCCTGACAGGGCGCGGCTGATGCGCGCCTCGGTCTACCTTTCAACGTAGCGGTTTCTCGAACGTCGGTCCAGGCGCTCCGCCGTCAGTAGTTGCGGCGTCTCGTTGAAATATCGATAGTCGGGACTCACACCGCCGGCGCGAACAACTCGTGCGGCTTGTCCAGCCCGCGCAGATCGAACGCCCCGAGGCTCGGCAATTCGCGAGCAATAGCCGAACGCGCGGCCGCGAAATCGTCGCTGACGATCAGCGGCAGATCGCGCGACTTGGCGATCGCCTCGATGCGGCTGACCAGATTGACCGCGGGGCCGATCACCGTGAAATCGACGCGATCGGCCGAGCCGATATTGCCATAGGTCACCTCGCCGAAATGCAGCGCGATGACCAGCCGCAGCGGCGCTTCGCCCTCGGCGCCGGACCGCGCCGCGACGCTCGGCGAGCGTCTCGCGCGCCGCGGCGAGCGCATTACGCGGCGGCGGCGCGCGCCTCGTCCGGCGGTCGCCGCGGGAAAAATCGCGAGCAGCCCGTCGCCGATGAATTTGAGGATCTCGCCGCCATGCGCCGCGATCGCCCGCGCCTGAAGGTCGAACAGGTCGTTGAGAACGGCGATGACCCGTTCGCTCGGCGCGTGGTCGGAAAGCGCAGTGAAGCCGCGCAGGTCCGACGACCAGATCGCCGCCGAAATCTGCTCGCCGCTGCCGCGCGTGATTTTTCCCGCGAGCACCTGCGGGCCGGTTTGCGCCCCGAGATAGGCGCGAGAGCACGTTCTCCGCGATCTGGCGCTGGCTGCGCATGTCGGCGATCAGCGCGATGTCGTGCGAGAAGCCGGTCAGCAAATCGATTTCGGCCTGCCGGAAGCCGCCGACCGCGTCGGAGACATAGGTCATCACCTGCGGCTCGAAGCCGAACGGGCTCTCGACCGGAAAGATCAGATAGTCCGTGCCGCCGCGCGCCTTGAGGTCGTGCAGCACGGAAAAATCCAGCGTCGCGTTAGGGTCGTCGAGCCGGCGACGGATCGCCTTGCTCTCGCTGCGCGCCTGCAGCACGGGATTTTCGGCGTAAGGCACGATGTTGAGCACTTCGTGGCGGATCATGATCTTGCGCGTTTCCGCCTGATCCTTCCACCAATGATAGGTCGCGCCGAGGAACTGCGGGTGCAGGGTCGAGGTGACGATCCCGACGCGCAGCAACCCGATGCCCGCCGCCGTCAGCCGCCAGCGTATTCGTCGATCACCTTGGTGAACGAGGCCTCGCGCCGCGCTGGCCCGCGCAGCCAGCGCGCGACGCCGTCGAGCGTCTCGAACTTGGGTCGATCCGCCTCCGGCGTGCGCAACACCGAATCGAGGACGGTCGAATTCGCCGAATGTCATCTCCGCCATCGGTTACAGCCTCTTCAACGCGCGCCCGAACCGGTCGAACATCTCGTCGATGTCGGCCGGCGAGATGACCAGCGGCGGGCAGAAGGCGATCACGTCGCCGATGGCGCGGATGATGAGCCCTTCCTCGTGGCAGAGCTCCGCGAGCTTGGCGCCGCACGAGCCGGGCGGGTCGAACGGCGCCTTGGTCGCCTTGTCGGCGACCAGCTCCAGCGCGCCGATCAGGCCGACGCCGCGCGCCTCGCCGACGAGCGTGTGCGAGGCGAACGAGCGCAGCCGCTCCTGGAACTGCGGCGCCAGCCGCCGCGCGGCGCCGACGAGGTCCTTCTCCTCGATGATATCGAGATTCTCCAGCGCCACCGCCGTCCCGACGGGATGGCCGCTCGCGGTGAAACCGTGTGCGAAAACGCCGATCTTGGCGGAATTGTCGGCGAGCGTCTGATAGACCTTGTCGGTGAACAGGATCGCGGTCAGCGGGAAATAGCTCGACGTGATCGCCTTCGACACGACCATGAAGTCGGGCTCGATGTTGTAGGTCTGGCTGCCCCACCAGTTGCCGGTACGCCCGAACCCGGTGATGACCTCGTCGGCGACGATGAGCACGTCGTGTTTTCGGCAGACCGCCTGGATCTTTTCCCAATAGGTGCGGGGCGGCGGCATCACGCCGCCGGCGCCCATCACCGGCTCGCCGATAAAGGCGGCGACGGTCTCCGGGCCCTCCGAGACGATGGTCCGTTCAAGCTCCTCGGCGAGCCGCGTCGCAAAGCTCTCCTCGGTCTCGCCGGCCGCGCCGAAGCGCCAAAAGTTGGGGCAGCCGAGGTGGCGGACGAACGGCAGCGGCAGATCGAAATCGCGGTGGAAATTCGGCATGCCGGTCAGGCTGCCGGAGACGATGGTGACGCCGTGATAGGCTTTCTGGCGCGACAGGATCTTCTTCTTTTGCGGTCGGCCCAGCGCATTGTTGTAATACCAGACCATCTTGACGACGAGGTCGATCGCCTCCGACCCCGAGGAGGTGAAATGCGCTTTCGCCATGCCCGGCGCGAGTCCGACCAGGCGCTCGGCGAGTTTTATCGCGGACGGGTGCGATTTGTGGCTGAACGAATGGTAGAACGGCAGCTTCGCCATCTGCTCGGCGGCGGCCTTGACCAGCCGCGGCTCGCCGAAGCCGACCGCCACGCTCCATAGGCCCGCGAGCCCCTCGATATATTCCTTGCCCTGATCGTCGTAGACGCGCACGCCTTGCCCGCGCTCGATCACCATCGGACCGACCTGTTCGTGGCGGCGGGCGTTGGTGGCGGGGTGGAAGTAATAGGCGATGTCGCGGGCGGCGAGCGAATTCGGCCGGTCATTCATCGAGGGGGCCTCCAGGGACGGCCCGGCATTTGCGCTTTTGCGCCGGGGCTTGTCCAGAGGCGGGGGGCAATAAAGCCCGGCCGGCGGCCGCGCGCCGTGACGGCGCGTGGTGCGGGCTGGCTTCAGTAGGCGCGCCGGAGCGTCGTTTGGGCGCGCCGCGCGCCGTAATACATGACGGGAGGCGCTTCGCGCCGCGCCAGGGCGAGCGTGGGATCGTTGTAGAACCCCGCCAGGCTCATGCCTTTGTCTTGGCGAGCCTTAACCAGTTCCTCGATGTAGGGCGGGAGCGGCGTCTCGCCAGGCGGATAGGCGTCGCTCGCCAACGCCAGTTCGGCGCAGGAGTACAAGCCGCAGGCGGCGGCGGGCGTGGCGGCTGCCGCGAAGGCGACGGCGAGTAGGACGGCGAGCGACAGTTTCATTTCCAGATTCCCCAAGAAACTCCGCCGCAGGCTATCCTCTTATCATTGCATTAGGGTCAATAAACACGCCTAACGAAAAGTATATCCTATGGGTCCTGCGCGACCGGCGACGGGCTTGAGCCCGCCGCGGCGCCGACCGGCAAACAATGCAGAAGCCCCTCGGGGGCCGGACGCAGCAGCGCTGCTGCGGCGCTCAGCGGCGTCGTTTCGTCGAGCCAGGCCGAAAACGCCGAATGCGGCACGATCACCGGCATCCGCTCGCTGTAGGGCGACATTGTCGCATTGGCGCTGGTCGTGATGAGGCAGGCGCCGTCGATCTCGCTGCCGTTGCCGTCGAGATAGGTTTCGTAGAGACCGGCGAGGCCGAAGGGGCCGCCGTCGGCGGCGGCTAGATAAAGCCTTGAGCCGGAACCGGCATAGAAACCGTCGGCGGGCGCCAGGCATCGCCGGCGCTTGAACGCAGCGGCGAAGCTCGGGCGGTCGAGAACGCCCTCCGCCCGCGCGTTGACGATGAGCGGAAACGACTGCGGGTCCTTGACGAAACCCGGCAAGAAGCCCCAGCGCACCAGCAGGAACCGCCGATCCGCGCCGCGGGTAAAGGCGCGCGCGCTGACAATGGCGATCGGCTCGGTCGGCGCGATATCGGGGCGCGGCGGAAAGTCCGGCCGGTCGCTATAGCCGAAATAGGCGCGAACGATTTCGGGCGGCGAGGTCAGCGCGAAACGACGTATCGCAAGCTCCGCAATTAACTATTATTAAAGGCCTTAGTCGCAGACGCAACGTAATTTGATTATACCCTCTGCTATGTCCCTCGCCACTGACATTTCTTTGTATTTATTGGGCTCGGCGGAATCGCGCGTCGCTGCGCTCGACTATGTGAGCGAAGCTTTTGCCGAGGCGGTGCTCGACGGCGTCGAAGTCGAGGCCTTCGCCGAAGCGGCGATCGCGACGGCGCTGCGCGAGTTGGTCGCGGCGCATGGCGAAGAGCGGGTGGCGGAAATCGTGCAGTCGATCCCCGAGCGGCTGCGCGCTGGAGAATTCTCCTCGCGCCCGCGCCAATAGCGCTGATGCTCGGCCCGGCTTAAAAGACGCCTCGAAACCAAAGGGAGTCGAGGCATGTCGTTCAAGGCGGTGCGGGTGGACAAGGCCGGCGCGGAGCAGCGCGTCGAATTCGCCGAGGTCGAGGCGTCCGACCTGATGGAAGGAGACGTCACCGTCCGGGTGACGCATTCCACGATCAACTACAAGGACGGCCTCGCGCTTTCCGGCAAATCGCCGATCCCGCGGAAATTCCCGATGTTTCTCGGCATCGACTTCGCCGGGATCGTCGAGAGCTCCACGCATTCCGGCTTCAAGGCCGGCGATGAAGTCGTCGCCAATGGGTTCGGCCTCGGCGAGACCCACTCCGGCGGCCTCGCCGAAAAAGCGCGCGTCAATGGCGACTGGCTGGTCAAGCTGCCGGCGCCGTTCAGCCGCGCCGAAGCCATGGCGATTGGGACGGCGGGTTATACCGCGGCGCTCGCCGTGGACGCGCTCGAGGCGGCCGGCCTCACGCCGGGGATGGGTCCGGCGGTGGTGACGGGCGCGGCGGGCGGCGTCGGCTCAGTGGCGATCGCGCTGCTCGCCAAAGCCGGCTACAGCGTGATCGCCTCGACCGGGCGGCTGGCGGAGACAGATTATCTGCAACGCCTGGGCGCCGCCGAAATTCTCGATCGCAACACCCTGTCCGGACCTGGAAAACCGCTCGCCAAGGAGCGCTGGATCGCGGGCGTCGACAGCGTCGGTTCGCACACGCTCGCCAATCTGCTGGCGCAGACGCGCTATGGCGGCGCGATTGCAACCTGCGGGCTTGCGGGCGGCATGGATCTGCCGGGCTCGGTCGCCCCATTCATCCTTCGCGGCGTTCGGCTGCTCGGGATCGACAGCGTGAACTGCCCGATGCCGCGGCGGCTTGCGGCGTGGGCGCGTCTCGCCCGCGATCTCGACCGCGGGCTGCTGGCGAGTATGACAAAGACCGTCCCCTTCGCCCAAGTCTTTGAAATCGGCGCGGCGATCCTGAAAGGCGAGGTGCGCGGACGCGTGGTTGTCGAGATCGGCGGCTGAGGGAACGACGCGGCCTATTTCAGTCTGTCGCGGATTTTATCCAGGCCCGCCTTCGCGCAGGCGTCGTCGAGCTTGCCCCCGGGCGCGCCCGCGGCGCCGATGGCGCCGATCACCTCGTCGCCGAGTTTGATCGGCACGCCGCCGCCAAAAAACATCACATGCGGAAGTTTGGCGAGCGGCGCGATGCCGTCCTCGCCCTTGGCGCGCTCCGCCAGGGCGAGAGTTTCCGACTTGAACGAAGCGGCGGTGTAGGCTTTGGCGTGGGCGCTGTCGAGCGAATGGGCGCCCGTTCCGTCGCCTCTGAGGACTGCGATGCTGACGCCGTCGGCGTCGACGACGTCGGCGGTCTCCCGATAATTCTGGCGGGCGCAGGCGTCGACCACCGCCTCGGCCGCCTCCATGGCGAGCGCGGCGGGAAGGCGATGTGTGGCCAGCGTCTGGCCCTCGGCGAAACCGCTACAAAGACCAAGTCCAGCGGCGACAACAGCGAAGCGGATCATGACAAGCTCCTTGCCAGAGCGGGGAACGGAAACGGCCGGCGATCCTGGATCGCCGGCCGCCGCGCTTGTCAAGCGGGTTCAGGCCGCCCTGGCCGACGCGACGGAGGGCGCATCGGCTGCAAGCTGCGCGCCCTTGGCGTCGCGGATGAGCCGGTGGATATATTCGAGCTTCTCCATCACCGACGCATTGAGCACGAAGGGATAAAGATCGTGCTGGCCCATGCTGCGGTTGACGCCGTTGAGCGCGACGGTCAGAGGCACCCAGGCGTCGACCAGTCGCTCGGCGCTCGGCGCGGCGTAGGGATTGAAGTCGATCTTCGCCCCCGCGCTGTCGTGCGCAAAGCGCAAGCGTACATTGATGCCGTAACTCCGCGCCGTCTCCAGCGCGTCGACAATATGCAGATAATGCGCCCAGGTCTCGGCGAAATCTTCCCACGGGTGAGACGTGGCGTAGGCGCTGATGAAACGGTCGCCCCAATCCGCGGGCGCCCCATGGCTGTAGTGGCGTTGCAGCGCCTGCGCATAGTCAGCGCGTTCGTCGCCGAACAGGGCGCGGAACGACTCCAAGCTTCCGCCGTCGCGCACCAACTGGTCCCAATAATAATGGCCGATCTCGTGGCGGAAATGGCCGACCAGGGTGCGGTACGGCTCGCCGAGCACAGTGCGCCGTTTCTCGCGCTCGGCGTCGTCGCCTTCGGCGATGTTGAGGGTGATCAGCCCGTCGTCGTGGCCGCTCAAGACGTGGTTGGCGGAGCCGCTGTTGGTGCTGACGTCGCCGAGAAAATCGAACGCCAACCCGCGTACGGGATCATCGATCTTGTTGGGGTGCGGGAGGCGCCAGCGCAGGAGCGAGCGGAACACATAGCGCTTGGCGAGTTCGATCTTGCGCCAGCGATCGACGTTTTCAGCGATGGCGAGGTCGGGAATCGTATGATTGTGGCGGCACGAATCGCACAATCGTTCCGGCGACGAGTCCGGCAGAAGCCAGTTGCAGACACTATGTCGCGCATTGTCGCAGTACCGATAGGTCTGATTGTCGGCGCCGAGCGCCTGGAACTGGGACGGCCCGCCTTCCAGCGCGCTCATCGCGAACTTGTCTTGCAGGAAGCCTACCGCGCGCCCGCAGGTAAGGCACCGGCTGTTTTCGAAGTGGAGGGCGGATTCACAACCCTGGCACTCGAACAGTTGCATACTCGTCCTCATTCGGTTTGCCGACGCGCTCGCGATGTTTCGTGGCGCATGTTGAAAAATTTGGCCGATCGGGCTCAGGCGCCGGCGAAGGGGGGGTCACCGGGAACGCGCCGAGCGCCGATCGGCCAGTCGGGGGCGTCGAAAAAACATTCCTTGCGCCGCTTTGTTCCCGCCGTTGATGGGAAAGTCGCCGAAAGTCGCCCGTTCCAAGCGATCAGGCGGCGTAGAGGTTGCGGTATTGTTTCGCCGGACCCGTCCAGTCGAAACGCTTCGACAAAGCGTTCAGACGCATATCGTCAAACCGGTCGCCTGACCAGTAGGTGCGAAAAGCGCGGCCGATCGCGCGTTTGAGCGCGAAATCGCTTGCGGTCGCGAACAAGAAGCCGGTGCCGCCGTCGTCGATCGTGTCGGCCAACCCGCCGGTCCGGCAGGCGATCGGCAGCGAAGCCTGTGATTGCGCATACATCTGACTCAAACCACAGGGCTCGAAACGCGACGGCATCAGCAGAAAGTCGCCCCCCTCGAAGATCGCGCGCGCCTCCGCGTCGTCGAAGCCGATGCGAGCGGCGACGGAACCGGGATGCCGTTCGGCGAGCGCTTCGACCGCGCGTTCGAGCTCCGGTTCGCCCTGGCCGGTCACAACCAACTGGCCGCCGTTGGCGACAATCATTTCGGCCGCCTGGATCGACAGGTCGACGCCCTTCTGGTGCACGAGGCGCGAGACGATCGAAAATAGCGGACCTTCCGCATCTTCAAGCCGAAACAGACGGCGCAAGTCGCGCGCCTTGCGCGTCTTCCAGTCCCGCACGAACTCCGGGCCCTCGGCCTCGCGGGCGAAGGCTTCCCAACTGGCGTCGATGCCGTTGAGAATGCCGGTGAGTTCGCCGCGTTCGGCTCGCCCCCGTAGCAGCCCGTCCAGGCCGCAACCGTGCTCGCACATGGTGATTTCGCGGGCATAGGTCTCGCTGACGGTGGTGACCTGCGAAGCGTAGAAAATGCCGGCTTTCAGAAACGAAACCCGACCGTGAAACTCGACGCCGTCGATGGCCATCGCCGGCTCGGGGATCGCCAGCGCGCCGAGCCGGCCGCGATCGAACAAGCCCTGGTAGGCGAGATTGTGAATCGTCAGGATCGAGGCGACGTCGACCCCCTTCCATTTGATGTAAGCGGGCGTCAGCGCCGTCGGCCAATCGTTGGCGTGGACCACGTGCGGGCGCCAGTTGGGATCGGCCGACCCCTCTGCGATCTCCGCGGCGGCGAGCGACAACCGGGCGAATCGAACGTCGTTGTCTTCGAAATCGGCGACCTGCGATCCGTAAGGGGAACCCTCGCGATCATAGAGCGCATCGCAAATGACGAAATAAAGCGTCAGTCCGTCCGGCGTGCACGCGCGCCCCAGGGACCACGGCGGCAGCCCCGCAACGGCCGGCATCTCCCTGACGATCTCGATATCGTCGTGCATCCGCCGCGCGGCCGGGTAGCCGGGCATCAACACTCTGATATCGCAGAGGCCGTTGAGCGCTCGCGGCAGGGCCGCCGAAACCTCGCCGAGCCCGCCCGCCTTCAGATATCCGCAAAACTCGGACGTTACAAACAACACTCTGACCTGCGGCGCCCAGACGCAATCAGGAGATTCGGGGGGAGTGTCTTCCGATAAGTCCTGTTCGATCACGCGGGTCCATCCCGAAGTCAGCTTTTGGGACTGAAACGCAATCGCGGGACGCTGGTTCCTAACACCTTTTGGTTAAGCAAGTTTTGGGCCGAATTAAGTCGGCCCATGGGCGTCGCCAAAATAAACGCGCGTCACCGCTGGAATTTCCAGGCAAGTATCTCACCCCCGCCTCCCGGGGCCGAGACGGCGCCCAGTTGGCTGGCGAGCCCGCGCATGACTCTTTCCGGCAGGCCGGTCTCCGCCGGCGCAGCGTCGGACTCGACGCGCAACTCCACCTCCCCGTCGTCGTCCGCGCCGAGCCGCACGCCGACGTAACTCGCATCGGACGCGCTGAGCGCGGCGACCAAGGCTTCGACCAGCCCTAGGCCGAGGGGAATGGCGCGGTCGACGACGAGCGCGCCGTCCCAAGCGATGGAGTAAGCCACACGCTGACGCGGCCGGCGCAAGCCGCCGATCGCGGATGCACAGATCTCCTCGAGAAACGGTTTGACGGCGATCGGCCTCAGCCCTCCCGGCGTCAGCGCCAGCCGGTAGGCGATGGCGAGAACGCCGACGCGCGCTTCGATTTGGGCCAACTGCTGCGCCTCCGGTCGAGCGGCGGTGCGGCGAATCAGCGCCAGATAGCTTTGGATGACTTGCAGACTGTTCTTGATGCGATGATGCATTTCCAGCATCAGGGTGCGGTTTTCGGCGAGCGAAACGGTGAGCTCGCGCTGACGCGCGACGGCGCTGTCGGCCATCGCATTGAAGGATTCGGCGACGCTGCGCAGTTCACGCGGCATATTCGGCGCAACCGGCGCCCGGGCGGCGCTCTCGGGGTCGGCGCTGCGCAACCGCGCGGCGATGTCGATGCCGTGAATCCACGCCACGACATTGCGCCGGATCGTGACGGCGTAGACGTAAGCGAGCAGCCCGAGCATCACCAGCTCGGCAAGACATAAGACGGCCAGCCGCTCGCGCGCCGCCTTGATGCCGCGATCTTCGAACCGCATCAGCACGCCGAACGCCGCGCCTTGCACCGGCGCCAAAGCGAAAGACGCCATCGCGCCGCTGCGGTCGGGACAACGCCAGACCGCACCTCGCGGGCCTTCCATATATTTCGATGGCAACCACGGCGATTGCGCCAAATGGGGATCGGCGGAAATGACGTCGCCCTTGGCATTTACAAGGGCGACTTGCCGTTCTCCGAGCCCGGATTCGCCGTGGAGCCGGTCTTTTAGCGCCGCGTCGTCGACGACGAGCACGCTGCCGATTTTGTTTGGCGCGGGTTTCGGGGCGGTCACGATCCAAAGCCGGGCGCCGATGGCGAACACGCGGTAGCCGGCTTCGCTCTCCCCTGTCACGCCGGGTTCTTGGGTCAGCTTCGCTACGTCGACGGATTCCCCCGCCGCACAAGGCGACGAGGCGATGTCCAGGAAACTCACGCCGGAAAAGCCGGGGTTGCGGCGCAAGAACGCTTCGGCAAGTTGCGAGCAGCGATCGGCGTCGATGTAGCCTGCGGCGACGGCCTCGTTGGCGAGCGAACGTCCCGCGGCGTCGAGCCAGGATTGCACCGCGCTGGCGCTCGCCGCCGCCGCCGCGCCTTGCGTCGCCCGCAGATTGGCGAGCGCCTCGCCGAAAAGCGAGTATGCGAGCACGGCGATCAGCACGGCCGCGGGCGCCACGACCAGCGTGAGGGGTCCAATAAGCCGTAACCAGACCGACTCAAGCCGAGGTCGTGGGAAGCCGTCCACCGCTAGCTAGGCGAATGAGCTCTGACGACAGCCTCGGAGACCGATCCCATTCCCAAATCGGACGCGCCGTCGATTCCCAGGAGATCCGCCAAACGCGCCCGCGCCCGGTTCAGCCGGCTCTTTATGGTGCCGACCGCAACGCCGCAGATTTCCGCCGCTTCCTCATAGGAAAACCCAGAGGCGCCGACCATCAACAACACGTCGCGGTGCTCAGGCGCCAGTTTCGCCAGCGCGGTGAGGAAATCCGACATATCGACGGCGGATTCCTGATTCGGCGGGGTCGCGAGGTTGGCGGAATAAATGCCGTCGGGATCGGACACTTCGCGACCGCGCTTGCGGTACTGCGAATAATAGGTGTTGCGCAGAATCGTGACCAGCCAGGCGCGCAAGTTCGTGCCGGGGATGAAACTGCCGGAATTGCTCCAAGCCTTCAGCAAGGTTTCCTGCAAAAGGTCGTCGGCTTGATGGAACGAGCCCGAAAGCGAAACCGCGAACGCGCGAAGATCTTTCATCTCGCGGATGAGGCCCTCGCGAAACTCTTTTGTGCGAGAATCTGACGACGCCATTCTCAACGGTCATGACGAACGCTCGCGCGCTTCGAGTTCGGCCAGGAGCACCATGAAACGATCCGGCAGCGGCAGGTCCGCGATCGCCTGGAAGTGAGACTGCAACGCACGGCCAACCGCTTCCACAACCAGCGGGCTAACCTCCGGGCCTTCGTCTTCGTCCTGTGGCCACGCGTTCCAAGTCTCTTCGCTCGGCGAGGGTCCGCCCCTCGAATCCTTGATGGAGCCGTTCATGAAAACCAACACCCTGCATGCGTTCATGCGCCCCGGCTGCGCCAATGGAATGGGGCGACTGCCGATCTTGCAATCGGAGGTACCTACGCCGATAACACGGAACTCGGCAAGGGGTTCCCTGGTTTCCACGCCGGCGACGACTTTTTTTAGCCCACCAAAAAGGTTGCGGCCGAGTTAGGAGAAAGCATGTCCATCGCACGCAACATTGCCCCCCATTTACCGTATTTGCGCCGATTCTCCCGCGCTCTGGAAGGCGCCCAGGCGGGGGGCGACGCGTTTGTCGCCGCGACGTTGGAGGCGCTGATCGCCGATCCCTCGTCTTTCCCGGCCGACGTTTCCGCAAGGGTAGGGCTCTATCGCGTCTTCGTCAGGATTCTGGTCGTCCACCCACAGGGGCGAAAGACCGCTTCGCGGAGGCGCGCTGGCCGACGCCTTGCAGCGCAACATTGAGGCGCTGCCGCCGGCCTCGCGCCAGGCTTTCCTGCTGCGCACGGTCGAGGGTTTTTCGCTCGAGGACGTCGCCGCGATTCTCGAAGTCAGCCCGGTCGAAGCCGCCAAGCTCCTCGACGACGCGGGACGTGAAATCGCCGAGCAGGTGGCGACCAGCGTGCTGATCATCGAGGACGAACCGATCATCGCGCTCGACATCGAGAGCATGGTGCGCGACCTCGGCCATGAAGTGACGGGCGTCGCGCGCACCCATCGCGAGGCGGTCGCCATGGTCAAAGCGCGCCCCCCGGGGCTTGTGCTCGCCGATATACAGCTCGCCGATGGCAGTTCCGGGCTCGAAGCCGTGAACGAGATTTTAACGACGATAAACACGCCTGTCATCTTCATCACCGCCTTTCCCGAGCGCTTGCTGACGGGCGAGAAGCCGGAGCCGGCCTTCCTGGTCACCAAGCCGTTCCGTCCCGAAACCGTGAAGGCGACCATCAGTCAGGCGTTGTTTTTCGACCGCAAGGCGGGGCGCAATCGGGCTCAGTAGGCGGCCGCTAGGCGCCCGAGCGCTGCGCCAACTGCGCCACCACGCCGCGGAAGGCGTCGAAGCTGAACGGTTTCGCGAGCGTCAGCGCATCTGCGAACTCGAAGCCGACCGGCCCCGGCGCGTGGCCGGTCGCGAAGGCGAACGGGATGGCGTTGGCGCGAAGCCGCCGCGCCACCTCGAAGCTTTTATCCGCGCCAAGGCTCACATCCAAAATCGCCGCGTCCATCGGCTCCTGGGCAAGCTTCAAGGCGGATTGCAGATCATGCGCGGGTCCCAACGCCTGATGCCCGAGTTCTTCAAGCCAATCCTGCGCCAACATGGCGATCAGGGGTTCGTCGTCGACGATGAGAAAGCGGGCCAAGCGGCTATTCCTCCCAGATTTTCCCGCAGCGCATGCGCGGCGGGACACCGCAATAATGACGATTAGCATGCCTGTCCGGACGCGCGCGCCCCTTGGCGTAGATGTGATGTGGTCCGCCGGCCAGCGGCGGATCGGCGCTGATGTTCCAAGTCGCCGATGCGAGGGATTGGCCGTTGCGGCGCGCGGCCCGCGACCCGCGTTGCGGACATTTCGACGCCGACGTCCGGTTGCTCAGGTCGATGTTCTGGCGCGCGCGATTCGCCGTCTGATCGAGAGGCCCGCGTGACGCCAGCCGACGTCTCAAATCAGCAGCATCAGCGAACGTGGAAACAGGTTGGCGATCGGCTTGCCGTCCTCTGACGCCGCCATCGCCGCTTCGTCGGCGCGATCTCCCGCGGCGGTGTCGAGGACGACCTTCCATTCGCGTCCTTCGGGCAAGGCGAAGGTCGTCGCGGCGTCGACGGCGTTGAATAAGACCAACGCCTCGTTCCAGGCCTCGCCGCCGAAGTCGCGCGCCAATCTTAGCCCGATGGTCGTGGCGCCGGCGTCGTTCCACGCCTCGTCGGTCTGAAAGCCGCCGGACGGATTCAACCATTCGACCGTCATGCCGTCGCGAAAACTCTCGCGGCGAAACAGCGGCTGGGTCTGCCGAAGTTTTATAAGTTCACGCGCGAAGTCGCCGAGCTTGCGCCCGTCGTCGCCGATCCGGTCCCAATGGAGCCAGGATATTTCGCTGTCTTGGGCGTAGGCGTTGTTGTTGCCTTCCTGGGTGCGGCCAAATTCGTCGCCCGCCAAGATCATCGGCGCGCCGTGCGAGAGCAACAGCGTCGCCAGGAAGTTGCGCTTCTGGCGTTCGCGCGCGGCGCGAATCGCGGCGTCCTCGCTCGGACCTTCGGCGCCGAGATTGTAGCTGCGATTATCGGAATGGCCGTCCTTGTTGTCCTCGCCGTTGGCCTCGTTGTGGCGCTCGTTGTAAGAGACGAGATCGTTGAGGGTGAAGCCGTCGTGCGCGGTGACGAAATTGACGCTCGCCCAGGGGCGTCGGCCGCGCAGATCGTAGACATCGCCGGAACCGGTGACGCGCGCCGCCAGATCCCGGGTTGTGCCGTGCTCGCCGCGCCAATAGTCGCGCACGCTGTCGCGGAACTTGTCGTTCCATTCCGACCAGCCGGGAGGAAAGCCGCCGACCTGATAGCCGCCGGGTCCGATGTCCCAGGGCTCGCCGATCAGTTTCAAACGGGACAACACCGGGTCCTGGCCGATCGCGTCGAAAAAACCGCTGCGCTGATCGAAGCCATTGGGTTCGCGCCCCAGGATGGTGCCGAGATCGAACCGGAAGCCGTCGACTTCCATTTCCGTCGCCCAATATCGCAACGAGTCGAGAACCAATTGCAACACCCGCGGATGCGAGGTGTTGATGGTGTTTCCGGTGCCGGTGTCGTTGATGTAGAAACGCGCGTCGTTCGGCATCGTGCGGTAATAGGAGAAATTGTCGATGCCCTTGAACGAAAGCGTCGGGCCTTTCTCGTTGCCCTCGGCGGTGTGGTTGTAGACCACGTCGAGGATCACTTCGAGGCCGGCGTCGTGATAGGCGCGCACCATATCGCGGAAACCGCCGAGCCCCTTGGGCCCGAGGTAGCGTGTCATCGGGGCGAAAAAGCCGAGCGAATTGTAGCCCCAATAATTGCGCAAGCCTTTTTCCAGGAGATGATCGTCGTCGACAAACCAATGGATCGGCATGAGTTCGACCGACGTGACGCCGAGGCTTTTGATGTAGGAGATCACGTCCTGCTGGGCCATGCCTTCGAAAGTGCCGCGCAGTTTCTTCGGCACTTTGGGGTGAAGTTTGGTGAAGCCCCGCACGTGCGTCTCATAGAGGATCGTCCGACCCCAGGACTCGCGCACAGGTTTCGCCTGCGAAGCGGAACCGTCCGGCTCGACGACAACGCACTTTGGCATTGACGCCGCGCTATCGGTCTCATCGTAAGACAGGTCGCCGGTCTCGTCCTCGAATTTGTAGCCGTAGGTCGCCTGGCCCCACTTGATCTCGCCGAAAATAAGCTTGGCGTAGGGGTCGATCAGCAACTTGTTGGGGTTGAAGCGATGGCCGGCTTCGGGGTTGTAGGCGCCGTGGACGCGAAACCCGTACAGTTGACCCGGACCTACGCCCGGCAGATAGCCGTGCCAGATTTCGTCGGTGAATTCCGGCAGCGTGACGCGTTCCGTCTCCTTGCCTTTGGCGTCGAACAGACAAAGCTCGATTCGCTCCGCGTAGGCGGAAAAAATTGCGAAATTGGTGCCTTGACCATCGAAGGTCGCACCTCGGCGCGTCGGATCGCCAGCCTCGACGATTCGGGTTTTTCTACCCTCGAATGACATACTGACCCCCGCTTTCGGCGCCCGCGAAGCCATGCGCCGCGCGAAGAACAACGTCGAGGCGGCGTTCATGTTCCCTACGCAATTTTTCGCGCGTGTCGCGTTCGTCATGGGGAACCTCGCCGCCGCGGACGCGTTATTGGGGGTGTGGCCGAGAATGTATCGGCCCGTGATCGACGATGTGGAGGAGATTGCCATGGCTATGATCGCACAAAAAGATCAGGGCCACTTATCCTATCCCTATGGCGACGCCAGCAGCGACGAGGAAATCCTTTCGGAAATCCTGAACGCATTGCATCACAATACCGGAGTGCCGCAAGAACGGGTGCGCGTGGAAGTGCGCAACGGACATGCAGTGCTGAGCGGCGTCCTTGAGCAGGAGTTTGAGCGCGAGTTGGCCGAGCGCATCGCGCAGTCGGCGAGCGGCGTTGTGAAGGTTACAAACGAAATTGCGCTGGAGAGCTAAGGGGCGTCGCCCTAGACAAGACGGCTCTGCGTCTTCGCCGCCGCAATGAAGCTCGAAAACAGCGGATGCGGCTCGAACGGGCGCGACTTCAACTCGGGGTGATATTGCACCCCGATAAACCACGGGTGGTCGACGAGTTCGATGGTTTCCGGCAGCAACCCGTCCGGCGACATGCCGGCGAAGCGCATGCCTTTCGCCTCTAGCCGTTGGCGATAGGCGGTATTGACCTCGTAACGGTGGCGGTGCCGCTCGGAAATTTGCGTGTCGCCGTAAATTCCCGCAATCTTCGACCCCGGAGCGAGCGACGCGCGATAAGCGCCGAGCCGCATCGTGCCGCCGAGATCGCCCTCGGCGCGACGCTGCTCCAGTTCGTTGCCGCGCAGCCACTCCGTCATCAGACCGACGACCGGCTCGTCCGTCGGCCCGAACTCGCTGGAGTTCGCCTGCGCGACGCCCGCGAGCGAACGGGTCGCCTCGATCACCGCCATCTGCATGCCGAAACAGATGCCGAAAAAAGGCGCCTTGCGCTCGCGTGCGAACTTGGCCGCAAGGATCTTGCCTTCCGCCCCTCGCGCTCCAAAACCGCCCGGCACCAGAATGCCATGCACGTTTTCCAGATGGGGAGCGGGATCGCCGCTCTCGAAAATCTCGCTTTCGATCCATTCGAGATTTACCCGCACGCGGTTAGCCATGCCGCCGTGCGCCAGCGCCTCGATCAGCGACTTGTAGGCGTCTTTCAGTCCCGTATATTTGCCGACGATGGCGATCGTCACCTCGCCTTCGGGGTTATGATAGGCGTCCGAGACGCTCTCCCAGCGCCGCATGTTCGGCTTCGGCGCCGGCTCGATGCCGAACGCCGCCAGCACCTCGCGGTCGAGCCCAGCGGCGTGATAGGCGGCCGGCACGTCGTAGATGGAGCCCTCCACGTCACGCGCTTCGATGACCGCGCTTTCCCTGACATTGCAGAAAAGCCCGAGCTTGCGACGCTCCTCGCGTGGAATCTCACGGTCGCAGCGGCACAGCAGAATATGCGGCTGGATGCCGATCGAGCGCAGTTCCTTCACCGAATGCTGCGTCGGCTTGGTCTTCAGCTCCCCGGCGGTCGGGATAAAGGGCAGAAGCGTGGCGTGGATATAGACCACGTGGCCCCGCGGCAGGTCGTTGCCGAGCTGACGGATCGCCTCGAAGAACGGCAGCCCCTCGATGTCGCCGACCGTCCCGCCGAGCTCCACCAGCACGAAATCGACGCCCTCGTTGCCGTCGAGCACGAACGCCTTGATGGCGTTGGTGACGTGCGGAATGACCTGGACGGTCGCGCCGAGAAAATCGCCGCGCCGCTCGCGCGCGATCAATTCCTGATAGATGCGGCCGGTGGTGATGTTGTCCTGGCGGTTGGCCGAGCGGCCGGTGAAGCGCTCGTAATGGCCGAGGTCGAGATCGGTCTCGGCGCCGTCGTCGGTGACGAACACCTCGCCGTGCTGGGTCGGACTCATCGTCCCGGGATCGACATTGAGATAGGGGTCGAGCTTGCGCAGCCGCACGCTATAGCCGCGCGCTTGCAGGAGCGCGCCTAGCGCCGCCGAAGCCAAACCCTTGCCGAGCGAGGAGACCACGCCGCCGGTGATGAAAATATACCGCGCCATGGGAAGCCCTCTCTAGTGGAGGACTCTCGATTCGCGAAGCGGAAGTTTTGCGTCGCCGCGATGACGTCCGCCGGTGCGGCATTTCGGCTACGTTCGCGCCGCTTTACTTCGGCGGCGTGGTGCAGACCACGAACTGGTCCGTCACCGTCTCGCGCTCCCCCTGTTTTACGCGCTGGAAGTAGAGATAGCAGACGCTGACGGCGCCGCTGCGATAATCGACGCGGAACACGCCGCCCTCCTGCTCATGCCGGCTCGCCACAAGCGCATAGTCTCCTGGCGGCTGGCCTATTGCGCCCTCGCCGCCGCGATAGCAGGCGGTGACGCCGTAAGCCCCGGGGCCGACGTCGGTTTTGCCGAGGTTGTGGGCGAACTGGCAGGCGATCACGTCGCCATTCAGCTTGTCCAAGCGATAGAGCAGCGACAGGTTTATCTGCGGCGCGGGCAGAAAGTCGTAGCGCTCGCCCGCCGCCGCGGCCGCAGTCGCAGCGATCGCAACGCACAACGCCAGCGTGTATTTTCGCATGCCGGCCCTCCCGCCCCCAACGCGAATCGACGACAGCCTAGCGCAAGCTGCGGTCGGAGGGGCGGATGAGGTTTACATTTCCGCAACACTGTCTTTCTAAATGTCATCGAACGCCAGCCGGCAGGGCGCCGACGATGGACACCACAAGGCGCCCGCGATAAAACCCCAGGCTGAAGGGGAAAGCGAAAAATGAACCTTTCGACAAGGCGCGCGCGCCTTTTCGCCACCGGTCTTGCGATGGCCGCGGGCCTCGCGCTGGCAGGCTGCGACGATCAGTATTCCGAGAGCAACGGCCGGTCGCTCGCGCCGATTCCGCAAAAGACCATGGCGCTGATGGACCAGATGGGGACCACCGCCTCGGCGCCGATCATTTTCCGCGCGTACAAAAAGGAAGCCGAGTTCGAAATCTGGAAAAAGAAGTCGGACGGGCAATACGCGCTGTTGAAAACCTACCCGATGTGCCGTTGGTCTGGCCAACTCGGCCCGAAGAAGCGCGAGGGCGACCGGCAGGTGCCGGAGGGGTTCTATTCGATCACGCCGGGGCAGATGAACCCGAACTCGCATTATTACCTGTCGTTCAACGTCGGCTATCCCAACGCCTATGACCGCGCCTGGGACCGCGGCGGCGCCGACATCATGGTGCATGGCATTTGCTCCTCGGCCGGCTGCTTCTCGATGACCGACGAGCAAATCGGCGAAATCTACGCCATCGCCCGCGAGGCCTTCGCCGGCGGCCAGCACGAGATCCAATTCCAATCCTATCCGTTCCGCATGACGACCGAAAACCTCGCCAAACTTCGCTATGACCCCAACATGGCGTTCTGGAAGGAGCTGAAGAACGGCGCCGACCATTTCGAAGTGACGAAGGCGGAAGTGCCGGTGGTGGTGTGCAACCGTCACTATGAGTTCGGCGCCAAGGCCGAAGGGGATTATTCCGCGCGCGGCGGTTGCCCCAAGCTCATTCGCGACGAGGCGGTCGAAACCGATGTCGCCGCCAAGGCCGGCAAGGACGATGTCGAGGTCGCCGCGCTCGTCGAGAAGATCAAGCCGGTGCGCCTCGTCTACGCCGACGGCGGACAGAATCCGGCGTTCGCCGGCCAGTTCGATGTGAGCCGCCCTGACGCGCTCGCCGAGGGGCCGCGCGAAATCGTGGTCGACAGCAAGGGCAAGCCGCTGCCGGCGGTGGTCGAAGTGGCGAGCGCCGACGCGAAAGCGGCGAAGGGCGCCCGCAAGGGTGCCAAGCCCGCCGCCGCGACCGCGATCGCCGCGGCGCCTGCGAGTTCGGGCGACGGCGGATTGCTCGAAGGCAGCAAGCGCCTGATGTCGAGCCTGTTCAAGTCGAAAGACGCCTCGCCGGCCGTGCAAGTGTTCGAGCCGGAAATCCCCGTTCCCGCCGACGCGCCGCTGCCGCCTCGCCGCGCCGCCTCGCTCAATGCGCCATTGCGCGAAGCGGCGTTGCACGCCGACGCCGGCAAGCGCGACGACGCGAAATCGACGGCCGAATAGACCCGGCTTACTTCCCGACTGAAAACACCAATTCGGATCGGCCGCGACGCGAACCCGCGACGCGGCCTCCGCCCGCGCGCGCCGCCGGCGCGCGCGCCGAGCGTTCGGCGGGCGCCGGGCCGGTGTGAATCGCGCGCGCCGCCGGACCTTGGCGGGCGAGGCAAGCATTGTAGGCGAGCGGCTCCGCATATTGGGCGCAAGGGTCCGCCGAGGCCGGCGCCGCGGCCATGAGCCCCAGGACGAATAGCGCCGCCTTCATCCCCGGAGCGTCGCCCCCGTCTTTTTCGCAACTTCCGCGACGACCTTGGCGACGACGCCGTCGATTTCCGCGTCGGTCAACGTGCGTTCGCGCGGCTGCAAGACGATGCTGACGGCGACCGATTTGCAGCCCTCCGGCACGCCCGGCGCCGCGATAGACGTCGAACACGTCGGCCGAGACGAGCAGCGCGCGGTCGGCGGCGAGCGCCGCCCGCAAAATATCGCCCGCGCGCGTCGCCTCCGCCGACACGAAGGCGAGGTCGCGCTCGACCGGCATGAATTCGGAGCGGTCGAGCTTGGGCTTGGCCTTGGTCGGCCGCGCCTTCGGCGCCGGGATCGCGTCGAGCACGATCTCGAAGGCGACCAGCGGCCCCTCGACGTCGAGCGCTTCGCAGGCGCTGCGGATGCAGTTCGCCGAACCAGCCGACGACGTTCTTCGGCCCGAATTGCAGCGTCGCCGAGCGGCCGGGATGCAGGAAGGCCGGGGCCGCCGGGGACGATCTGCACGGCGCCGGCGGCGACGCCGAGCGCCGCCAGCAGCGCGAGCGCGTCGCCCTTGGCGTCGAATGCGTCGACGCCGCCGCCGCCGCTCCAATGGCGCCCTTCGCCGTGGCGCTTGGCCAGCCCGCGCCGCAGCGCCGCCGCGGCGATCCGCTGATCCTTGTCGCCATCGCCGAGGAACACTTGGCCGACCTCGAACAGCGCGACGTCGCCGAAACCGCGCCGCGCGTTGCGCTCGGCCGCCGCCGCCAGACCCGGGACGAGGCTCGGCCGCATGTCCGACATGTCGGCGGCGATCGGGATTGGCGAGCGCGAGCGCCGGCAGACCCGCCGCCGAACAGTTCGGCGTGCGGATTTGGGAATGAACGACCACGTCACCGCCTCGTCGAGCCCGAGCGCAGCCAGCGCTCGCTTGGCGAGCCGGCGGTGCGCTTCTGCAACAGCGTCAGCACCGGCGCCGGCACGCCGGGGCGGGCGCGGCAGCGGCGTCGCCGCCACGCGGTCGAGACCGGCGATACGGACGATCTGCTCGACGATGTCCGCCTTGCCGTCGATGTCCGGGCGCCAGTTGGGGACGAGCACCGCCGCCGTTTTCCAACTCGAACCCGAGCCGCGTCAGGATCGCCTCGCCCTCGGCTTCAGGGACGTCGAGCCCGGTCAGGCGCTTGACCTCGCAATAGGGGAAGTCGACGCGTCGCCTCGAGGTTTTCGGGTCCCCCGCTACGATCAGCCGCGACGGCTCGCCGCCGCAAAACTCGATGACGAGCTTTGTCGCCAGTTCCACGCCGGGGACGCAGAAATCCGGATCGACGCCGCGCTCGAAGCGATAGCGCGCGTCGGTGACGATCCCGAGATCGCGGCCGGTGCGCGCGATATTGGCGGGGTCCCACAAGGCGCTTTCGATCAGTACGTCGGTGGTCGTCTCGTCGCAACCGGAGTGCTCGCCGCCCATTACGCCGGCGATCAACTCCACGCCATTGTCGTCGGCGATCACGACATTGGCCTCGCTCAGCGCATAGGTGCGCCCGTCGAGCGCCAGCACGCTTTCGCCGGGCCGCGCCCGTCGCACCACCAGCTCGCCCGCGACCTTCCGGGCGTCGAACACATGCAGCGGCCGGCCGCGATCGAAGGTCAGGTAATTGGTGATGTCGACCAGCGCGTTGATGGGCCTGAGGCCGATGGCGCGCAGGCGCCTCTGCATCCATTCGGGGGAAGGCCCGTTGCGCACGCCGCGCACGAGCCGCAGCGCGAAGGCGGGGCATAGGCGGGCGTCGCCGGGCGCGAAGTCGAGGCTCAGCTTCACGGGACAGTCGAAGCGGCCCTCGATCGGCGCGACTGCGGGCGTTTTCAATACGCCCAGCCCCGCCGCCGCGAGATCGCGGGCGATGCCGGAGACGGCGGCGGCGTCGGGCCGGTTCGGCGTCAGATTGATGTCGATCACCGCGTCGTCGAGCCCGGCGTATCGCGCATAAGCGACGCCGACGGGGGCGTCCTCGGGCAGCTCGATGATGCCGTCGTGATCCTCGGACAGCTCCAACTCCGCGGCCGAACACAGCATTCCGTTCGAACTCGACGCCGCGAATGACGCCTTTGGCCAAGGTGATCTTCTTGCCGGGGATGTAGGTCCCGACCGGCGAAAACACGCTTTTCATGCCGGTGCGGGCGTTGGGCGCGCCGCAGACCACCTGCACGGGTTCGGCCCCGGCGTCGACAATGCAAACCCTCAGGCGGTCGGCGTTGGGATGGGGCTTGGCTTCGATGACGCGGGCGGTGACGAAGCCATTGAACTTGGCGGAGGGGTCCTCGACGCCCTCGACTTCGAGTCCGATGCGGGTGAGGGTCTCGACGATTTCCGCCAGCGAGGCGTTGGTGTCGAGATGGTCCTTCAGCCAGGAGAGAGTGAGTTTCAAGCGTCTGCGCCTTTTTCCGTGTCGAGCGGCGCAGCGAATAGCGGAAAACGCGCCGGGCGCAATGGCGGCTAGCCAGGCGACGCGTCTAGATCGCGTCTGACGCCGGCGGCGGCTCGTTCTCCCGGCGCCGCGTCGCCAGCGATCGCAGCGGCGCCGTCATGCGGTCAAGCCGGTCGAGGCCGCCGACCACCCGCTCGCCGCGGGTCAGCTCGCGGTCGAGCGCGGCCATGGTTTTGGCGAAATCCGGGGGGGCATCGGCGAGCCAGATGGCAAACACGCGCGCCCAGGCGAGCGCCAGACCTTGCAACTTGAGCGCCGCCGCCGGCCCGTCGCTGTCGATCTCCGCCGCCTCGAGCATGAAGCGCATGGAGTTGACGGTCAGCTGGTTCATCGCGATCAGCGACGCGGGGTCGCGCCTCAGTCCCTCGTAGACGCCGCGCAGGCCGTCGCGATAGGGCGCCATGGCGTCGAGCCGCCGCATCAGCACGTCGAACAGCCGATCGCGCTTCGACGAGGCGGCGAGTTCGCCGAGCGGCGTCGCCAAAACTTCGCGGTCGATCATGCGGGAGAAGCCGGCGAGCACCGCGCCCTTGGAGGGGAAGGCGTCGCGAAAATCGGCGAGGCTGACGCCGGCCTCCGCCGCGATGTCGCAAATCGTGATGTCTTCGAAGCGCCGCTCGGCGGCGAGCTTCATCGTCGCCTCGACGATCGCCGTCCTTTTGTCTTTACCGTCCGCCATCGCGCTCTCCGTCGCCTCTATCTAGTCTTGCCGCCCCCTCGCGCCAAGGCTTTAGCCGCCGAGTTCGCGCGCCCGATCCCGCGCCGCGGCGACTGCGCGGGCGAGCAGCGCGTCGAGGGCCGCCTCGCCCTGTAACACGGCAAGCGCGGCGGCAGTGGTGCCGCCGGGCGATGTGACGTTTTGGCGCAGGGTCGCGGCGGATATCGCCGGCTCGCGGGCCATCAGTTCGCCGGCGCCTTCCGCCGTGGCGCGGGCGAGCCGCATGGCGAGGTCGGCCGGCAGGCCGACGGCCTCGCCGGCCTTCGCCATCGCCTCGACAAGCGCGAACACGTAAGCGGGACCGGAGCCGGAAAGCGCCGTCACCGCGTCGATGAGCGCCTCGTCGTCCACCCAGGCGAACATGCCGACGGCGCGCATCAGATTTTCCGTCCAGCCGCGCTGGATTTGGCTCACGGCCGCGTTGGCCGCGCCGGCAGAGGCGCCGCGTCCGACGGCCGCCGGAGTGTTCGGCATCACCCGCACGAAGGCCCGCGCTTGCGGAAAGCGCGCGGAGAGGTCGGCGATGGTCTTGCCGGCGATCACCGAGAGGATCAGCGCGCCCGGCCCGGCGAGCATTTGCAGCGTCGGCGCGACGGCGGCGAGCGCCTGCGGCTTGACGGCGAGCACGAGCGCGTCTGGGGGGCTGGGCGCGGCCGGGTTCAGCGCGAAACCGCGCTCGACGCGCAGCGCCAGCAGTTCGGGCGAAGGGTGCGGCTCGACGACCGCAACGCCGGCGGCGTCGAGGCCCGCATCGAGCCAGCCGCGCAGCATGGCGCCGCCCATTTTGCCGGCCCCGGCCAGCGCCAGCGTCCGCGGCCATTCCATCATCACAATCCCCCGTCCGGCCGTCCTAAAGGATTTCGCGCCGCGCCCCAAGCGGCTTGCGTAGGCGTCGCCCCTGTGGACAACGGGGACGAAAGCCGCGAAACGCTTGCGCGGCGGCGCATCGGCGCCGATCTGAGCCCCATGAAATATCCGCCCGAGTTTTTGGACGAGATCAAGGCGCGGCTGCCCGCGAGCCAGATCATCGGCCAACGCGTCAAGCTCAAGAAGCAGGGCCGGGAATGGCGCGGGCTGTCGCCGTTCAACGCCGAGAAGACGCCGTCGTTCTACGTCAACGATCAGAAACAGTTCTACCACGACTTCTCCTCGGGCAAGAGCGGCAACATCTTCACCTTTCTGATCGAGGTCGAGGGACTGTCGTTTCCCGAGGCGGTCGAAAAACTCGCGGGCGAAGCCGGCCTCGACATGCCGCGCCAGGACCCGCAGTCGGTCGCGCGCGAAAAAGCCCGCGCGAGCCTGCACGAAGTGCTGGCGCTCGCCGCCGACCTTTTCGAGCGCAACCTCAACGAGCCCGCCGGCGCGCGCGCGCGGGGCTACCTCGCCGATCGCCGCATCGACGCCGCCGCGCAGCGCGCCTTCAAGCTCGGCTTCGCGGCGGCGGACAAATTCGGTCTGCGCGAGGCGCTCGCGGCCAAGGGCGTCGATGTTCCGCAAATGATCGAGGCGGGGCTGCTGATCCACGGCGACGACATCGCCGTGCCCTATGACCGGTTCCAGAACCGCGTGATGTTCCCGATCCACGACCGTTCGGGCCGGGTCGTCGCCTTCGGCGGCCGTGCGATGGAAACGGGCGCGAAAGCCAAATACCTCAATTCCCCGGAGACCGAGCTTTTCCACAAGGGCGCGCTGCTATTCAATCATCATCGCGCGCGAAAAGCCGCGCACGACAAGGGCGAGCTGATCGCGGTCGAGGGTTATGTCGACGTCATCGCCATGACGGGCGCCGGCTTCCCACACACTGTCGCGCCGCTCGGCACGGCGCTGACGGCAGACCAATGCGGGCTGCTTGTGGTCGATGTGCGAGACCCCGACTTTGTGCTTCGACGGCGACAAGGCCGGACGCAAGGCGGCGTTCCGCGCCATCGAGACCGCGCTGCCGCTGATCGGGCCGGGCAAAAGTTTTCGCTTCGCGCTGCTGCCCGAGGGGCAGGACCCCGACGACCTCGCCAAATCCGGCGGCGGCGAGGCGATAGAAGCCGTGCTGGCCGAGGCCCGGCCGTTCGCCGACATGCTGTTTCTGCGCGAGACCGACGAACAGACGTTCGACACGCCGGAAGCGCGCGCCGCGCTCGAACGGCGGCTGCGCGAGCTCGTCGGCGCCATCGGCGACGAAACGTTGCGCCGGCACTACGCGCAGGACATCGCGCAGCGGCTCGCGCAATTGTTCGGGGGACCGCCGCCGAAACGCGACGCGCGCGGCTTCGGCGGCCCCGCCCGCCGCTGGGGGCGGTTCGACCCGGGTCCGCGCTTTGGCGTCGCCAATACGCCGCTGCCGCCGGTGCGGCGCGCCGAGCGCGCGCGCGAGCCGCAGCGCGAGATTTTCATCCTCGCGGGGCTGATGAATCACCCCCGGTTGATCGACGCCTGGGCGGACGAAATCGCCGCGCTCGAATTTTCCTCCTCCGCGCTCACCGCGTTCCGCTCGCGGCTGCTCGAAGCCGCAGTGGGCTGCGAGCCGGACCCGCAAAGCCTGAGCGAATCCCTAGCCGTTTCGGGTCTTGGGCCGGAGCGCGCGCGCATCCTGGAGGCGGCGCGGCGGATGCCGAGCGCGTGGTCGATCGCCGAGTCGGCGCCGCTCGCCGACGTCGAGACGGTGTTGCGCCAAAGCCTGGCCTTGCAACGCAAAAGCGGGGCGTTACATAGGGAGTTGAAATCGGTGGCCTCCGCCCTAAAGTCCGACCCTTCCGAACGCAATCTTGCCCGTTTGCTGGATATTAAAGCGAGCTTGGCGGACCTCGGCGATGCGGAGGCGGCGGTGGAAGGTTTTGGGCTGGCGAGCGGGCGGGAGCTGCCGCCGCTGTAGAAACTGGGTTAACGCGGGGTTAGGGGGCTGCAACGACATTGGCGTCGCGAACGCGGATTCGCGGCCCTGTTTCGTTTTTGAGGGCCGCCTGCGAACGATCGAATGGGAAACGGAGTGGCCGGAATGGCGAAAAACGACGAGCCGAAAGCGGAAAGCGAAGCCCCGGTCGTGGAAGCCGCCGACGGCCCTTTGCTCGACCTCTCGGACGCAGCGGTCAAGCGCCTGATAAAAACCGCCAAGAAGCGCGGCTGGGTGACCCAGGACGAACTCAACGCCGTTCTGCCGTCCGACGTCAATTCTTCCGACCAGATCGAGGACATCAACGCGATGCTCAGCGAGATGGGCATCAGCGTGGTCGAATCGGAAGACCCCGACGACGCCGAGAAGGAAGCCGAGCCCGCCGACGAGGAGGAGCCGGAAACCGGCAATGAAATCGCCGAGGCGCCGCGCCCAACCGCCGTCGCCACCCGCTCCTCGGAGCCGTCCGAGCGCACCGACGATCCCGTGCGGATGTACCTGCGCGAGATGGGCTCGGTGGAGCTGTTGTCGCGCGAGGGCGAAATCGCCATCGCCAAGCGGATCGAAGCCGGCCGCGAAGCGATGATCGCGGGCCTGTGCGAGAGCCCGCTGACTTTCCAGGCGATCATCATCTGGCGCGACGAACTCAACGAAGCCAAGATCCTGCTGCGCGACATCATCGATCTCGAAGCGACCTACGCCGGCCCCGACGGCAAGAAGACGCCGAAGATTGACATGACCGAGCCGCAGAACGCCGAGGCGCTCGCCGCCCGGATCGCTGCGCGCGCGGCGCCCTCGACCGCGCCGCGCACCCCGCCGCAGGGCTTCGACGCCGACGGCGTGCCGGTCGACGGGTTCGACGACGACGACGACATGGAGAACGCTGTGTCGCTCTCCGCGATGGAGGCGGAGCTGAAGCCGAAGGTGCTGGAGACCTTCGACCGCATCGCCGACACCTACAAGAAGCTGCGCCGCCTGCAGGACCAGAATGTCGAGAACCGGCTGAAGAACGAGACGCTGTCGCCGGCGCAGGAGCGCAAGTACAAGACGCTGAAGAAGGAGATCGTCGCCGACGTCAAACAGCTCTCGCTCAACCAGAACCGCATCGAGGCGCTGGTCGAACAGCTCTACGACATCAACAAGCGGTTGATCGGCCTCGATGTCCGGTTGATGCGGCTCGCCGAGAGCCACGGCGTCGCGCGCGAGGATTTCATCAAGAACTACCAGAACTCGGAGCTTGACCCGAAATGGGTGTTGCGCGTGTCGAAACTCGGCTCGCGCGGCTGGCGGGAGTTTGTCGCCGACGACAAGGAGACGATCAAGGATCTGCGCACCGAGATCCAGTCGCTGGCGCAGGAGACCGGTCTCGAAATCCAGGAATTCCGCAAGCTCGTGCACATGGTGCAGAAGGGCGAGCGCGAGGCGCGACAGGCCAAGAAGGAGATGGTCGAGGCCAACCTCCGGCTGGTCATCTCGATCGCCAAGAAATACACCAACCGCGGCCTGCAATTCCTCGATCTCATCCAGGAAGGCAACATCGGCCTGATGAAGGCGGTCGACAAGTTCGAGTACCGGCGCGGCTATAAATTCTCGACCTACGCCACTTGGTGGATTCGCCAGGCGATCACCCGCTCGATCGCCGACCAGGCGCGCACGATCCGCATTCCGGTGCACATGATCGAGACGATCAACAAGATCGTGCGCACGTCGCGCCAGATGCTGCACGAGATCGGCCGCGAGCCGACGCCGGAGGAGCTGGCCGAGAAGCTGGCGATGCCTTTGGAGAAGGTGCGCAAAGTGCTCAAGATCGCCAAGGAGCCGATCTCGCTGGAGACGCCGATCGGCGACGAGGAGGATTCGCACCTCGGCGATTTCATCGAGGACAAGAACGCGATCCTGCCGATCGACGCCGCGATCCAGTCGAACCTGCGCGAGACGACGACGCGCGTGCTGGCTTCGCTGACGCCGCGCGAGGAGCGCGTGCTGCGGATGCGCTTCGGCATCGGCATGAACACGGACCACACGCTGGAGGAAGTCGGCCAGCAGTTCTCCGTGACGCGCGAGCGTATTCGGCAGATCGAGGCGAAGGCGCTGCGGAAGCTGAAGCATCCGAGCAGGTCGCGGAAGCTGAGGAGCTTCTTGGATAATTGAGCGGGCGTCGACGGGACGCTCAGGGCAGGGGCGCCAGATGCGGCCCCTTTTCATTGCGTCGCCGGAAATATATGAAAGCTTTGGCGTCTGCCGCAAAATCGTCGTGGCGAGCGAAGCCACCACGCCTCCGCCGCTTTGTCTGAATGGCCTGCAATCACTCAGCTTCGCTTTACTCGCAATGACGACGGTCTAGTGATGTGGCGCTAACAACGCATTTCGGAGCCACCCATGTCCCTCGCCGCCGAAGTCGCCGATCTCCTCACCTCGCTCGGCGTCGCGCGCGACGCTTCCAGGGCGGCGCGCTCCGCGTTCGCTCGCCGATCGACGGCTCGGCGCATCGGCGCCGTGCGCGAAACCGCCGACCCCACAGCCGACATCGCCCGCGCCGACGCCGCCTTCCGGCCTGGCGCGACGTCCCCGCGCCGCGCCGCGGCGAACTCGTGCGCCTGCTCGGCGAGGAACTGCGCGCGCACAAGGCCGCGCTCGGCCGGCTCGTCACGCTGGAAGTCGGCAAGATCGAATCCGAAGGCCTCGGCGAAGTGCAGGAGATGATCGACATCTGCGATTTCGCCGTCGGCCTCTCGCGCCAGCTCTACGGCCTGACCATCGCCTCCGAGCGGCCGGACCATCGGCTGATCGAGCAATGGCATCCGATCGGCCCGGTCGGCGTCATCTCGGCGTTCAACTTCCCTGTCGCGGTCTGGTCGTGGAACGCGGCGCTGGCGTTGGTCTGCGGCGACAGCGTCATCTGGAAGCCGTCCGAGAAAGCGCCGCTCACCGCGCTCGCCGTCGAGGCGATTTTTGCGCGCGCGGCGCAAAAATTCGGCGACGCGCCGGACGGGCTCATGTCGCTGCTGATCGGCGGCCGCGGGGTCGGCGAAGCGTTGGTTGACGATCCGCGCGTCCCCGTCGTCTCGGCGACCGGCTCGACCCGCATGGGCCGCGCGGTCGGCGAACGGCTCGCGCGCCGCTTCGGCCGCGCGATCCTGGAGCTTGGCGGCAACAACGCCTCCATCGTGACGCCCTCGGCCGATCTCGATCTGACGCTTCGCGCCGTCGCCTTCGCCGCGATGGGCACGGCCGGGCAACGCTGCACATCGTTACGCCGGCTCATCGTGCACGAGAGCGTCTACGATGCGCTGATCCCGAAGCTGAAGTCGGTCTACGCGCGCATTTCGGTTGGCGATCCCCGCCAGCAGCGACGCTTTGGTCGGACCGCTGATCGATGGCGCCGCTTTCGAGGCGATGCAGAAGGCGCTCGCCGCCGCGCGCGCGGGCGGCGCCGAAGTGCACGGCGGCGAGCGCGTCGACATCAACGGACCGGCCTCGTTCTACGTGCGCCCGGCCTTGGTTGAAGCGCCGGCGCAGACCGGCCCCGTGGTTGAAGAGACCTTCGCGCCGATCCTCTATGTGCTCAAATATACGGAGCTCGACGAGGCGATCGCGCTTGCAGAACGGCGTGCCGCAGGGCCTGTCGTCGTCGATCTTCGCCACCGACATCCGCGAGGTCGAACGTTTCCTCAGCGCGCGCGGCTCCGATTGCGGCATCGCCAATGTCAATATGGGCCCGTCGGGCGCGGAGATCGGCGGCGCGTTCGGCGGCGAGAAAGAGACCGGCGGCGGCCGCGAAAGCGGCTCCGACGCGTGGAAGGCCTATATGCGCCGGCAGACCAGCGCCGTGAACTACGGCCGCACGCTGCCGCTCGCGCAAGGCGTGAAGTTCGACGTGGATTGAGGCGCGGCTGGGGCTCGCGCCCTTTGCGCTTGCCTAGACTGTGCAATCCTCTCACAATTGTCGGCGAGCGGTCTTGGAGGGGGCATGGCGTCTTTGCGGCGGGCGATCTTTTTCGGCGTATCGGTCTTCGCCTGCGCGATGGCCGGGCTCTTGTTGCAGGTGATCGTCCCGGCGCATGTCGTCGCCGAAGGGCGCGGCGCGGTCGGCTCCGTCATCGGCGTGTTGGCGACGCTGCTGGCGTTGGTGCTCGGCCTGTTGATCTGGACGAGCTACGGCGTCTTCGCCAACCAGCAGACAGAGGCGCTGACGCTGAACGTGACCACGTTGCAGCTCGACTATCTGCTCGAGGAATATGGCGCCGAGGCGTCGCCGGGCCGGCTCGGCCTGCGCGATGCGGTGCGACGATCGCGCGAACGCTACTTCGGCGCCAAGATAGCGGACACCGAGATCAGCTTCGCCCTGGCGCGCGAGAAACTGCATGACATCGATTCGTTCTTCGCCTCGCTGCATCCGGCGGACGACGAACGCAAGCAGCTCCTGGCTGCCGCCAAGCCGATGGCGACGTCGATTGTGCAGACCCAGCTGCTGATGTCGCGTCAGCTCGTCAATCCGGTTCCCGAATTGCTGCTGATGATGGTCCAGATCTGGTCGTCGCTGCTGTTTCTGGGATTTGGCGTGATGGGGAACGTCTCGACGCTGTCCGTTTTCGCCGACGCCGCCGGCGCTTTCTCGATTTCGAGCGCGGTCTTCCTCATCATCGAGTTCAGCGAACCCTATTCCGGGCTATTCCGCATCAGCTCGGTGGGGATAGACAAGGTGATCGCGGAGCTGGCGGCCAACGCGCCGCCGGTTCAGGGTTGAGCCCGCGAAGCCCCACGGCTTCGCGGGTTTGTCGGATGGGCGCTTACTTCAGCGCCTTGTCGGTGATCTCGCTCGTATAGGCCCCCGTCGGCTCCTTGGTGATGACGGGGTCGGAGCCGCCGGTCAGCAGCGTCTTCACCGTGCGCTCATAGTCCGCCTTGTCGAGCGCGCCGTTCGAGCCTTCCGTCAGCTTGTTGATCTCGCTCATCATCTGCGACTGATGATGCTCGGTCTGGGCGCCGGTGGCGTCGTTGTCGAGCACGATCTTCACCGCTTCCGCCGCGTTGGCGCGCGCTTCCGTCCAACCCTTCATCGAGGCGCGCACGAAACGCACCATCTTGTCAACGAAGGCGGGGTCCCTCAGCTTCGGCCCCAGCACATAGAGCCCGTCCTCCAGCGTCGCCACGCCCTGGTCCTCATATTTGAACACGACCAGCTGGCTCGGCTTGTAGCCGGCGTCGATCACCTGCCAATATTCGTTGTAGGTCATGGTCGAAATGCAATCGGCCTGCTTCTGCAACAGCGGATCGACGTTAAAGCCCTGCTTGAGCACCTTGACGCCGCCGGGGGAACCATCGGTCTTGAAGCCGAGCTTGCCCATCCAGTTGAGGAATGGATATTCGTTGCCGTAGAACCACACGCCGAGCGTGCGGCCCTTGAGATCCTCCGGCGTCTTGATTCCGGTGTCGGCGCGGCAGGTCAGCATCAAGCCCGAATGTTTGAACGGCTGGGCGATGTTGACCATCGGCTCGCCCTTCTCGCGCGCGGCGAGCGCGGCGGGCATCCAGTCGACCACGACGTCGGCGCCGCCGCCGGCCAGCACCTGTTCCGGCGCGACGTCGGGGCCGCCGGGTTTGATTGTCACGTCGAGCCCCTCGGCCTTGTAGTAGCCCTTGTCCTTGGCGACGTAATAGCCGGCGAATTGCGCCTGGGTGACCCATTTCAATTGCAGCGTCACCTTGTCGGCGGCTTGCGCGCCGGTTGCAATAAACAGCGCCGCGGCGCCCATCAGACCATAAACATAATGTTTCACTTTGCTCTCCCTATCTCGCCCGATACGAGGCGTGCCAAAACGTCGCCCGCCGCTCTACTCCCGCGACCAGCGCATAAAACAAAGACCCCGTGACCGCCGCAACCACGATTGTCGCCCACACCATGTCGAGCGAGAGATGCCCGACCTCGGTCGAGATGCGAAAACCCATGCCCACGGTCGGCGTGCCGAAGAACTCGGCGACGATGGCGCCAATCATCGCCAGCGTCGTGTTGATCTTCAGCGCATTGAACACGAACGGAAGCGACGCGGGCAGCCGCAGTTTCAGCAGCGTCTGGCGATAGTCGGCCGCGTAAGTCTTCATCAGATCGCGCTCCATCGCGCCGGCGCTCCTGAGGCCCGCCGCGGCGTTCACCAGCATCGGAAAGAACGTCATGACGACGACCACCGCCGCTTTCGACTGCCAGTCGAAGCCGAACCACATCACCATGATCGGCGCGACGCCGATGATCGGCAACGCCGACACGAAATTGCCGAGCGGCAGCAGGCCGCGCTGCAGGAACGGCGATCGGTCGATCAGAATGGCGACGATCAGGCCGGCGCCGCTGCCGATCAGATAGCCGGCGAGCACGCCGCGGATCGTCTGCATGAAATCGGCGCTCAGCGTCGGCACGGAGTGCGCGAGCCGCCAGGCGATGGCGGAGGGCGCGGGCAGAATGACGGCGGGGACGCCGGCGAGCCGCACCACCGCTTCCCAAAGCAAGAGCACGCCGAGCCCAAACGCCAGCGGCGGCACAAGATCGGTCCAGCGGCGCGCGTTCATGCCGGAAACGCCATGCGCTTGAGCGTCGCCCGGCCGATCAGATCGATGGCGCCGACGAGCGCGCCGGACAGCGCCGCGGCGGTGAACAGCGCCGCCCAGATCTGCACGGTCTGACCGTAATAGGAGCCGGCGAGCAGGCGGGCGCCGAGGCCGCCGTCCTCGCTCTTCGTCACTTCGGCGACGACCGCGCCGACCAGCGCCGCCGCCGCGCCGATCTTCATGCTGGCGAAGAAGAACGGCAGGCTCGCCGGCGCGCGCAGCTTTGTCAGAACTTCTGCGCGGGCGTCGCCGAATAGGTGCGCATCAGATCGAGTTGCAGCGGATCGGGCGAGCGCAGGCCCTTGACCATGCCGACGGTGATCGGGAAGAACGAGAGATAGGCGGCGATCACCGCCTTCGGCGTCGATGCCGCCGATGTCGAACTGGTTGAGGATGACGACGATCATCGGCGCCAGCGCGATGATCGGCACGGTCTGCGAGGCGACGATCCAGGGCATCAGCGAGCGTTCGAGCAAGGCGACGGAGACGATCAGCACCGCGAGCGCCGACGCCGAGCGCCGCGCCGATGACGAAGCCGATCAGCGTTTCCTCCAAGCGTGATGCCGGCGTGAAAGACGAGGCTGCGCTTGGAGGTCGGGTCGGTGTCGATGATCGAGCTTGTAGAGCTCGGCGGCGATCTGATGCGGCGCGGGGAGTTTTGGGCGCTCCATGTTGAGCGAGGCGCGTGATCGAGGTCGGCGGTCGAGTAGGTCTTGTTGTCCGGCGTTGGCGAAGAGGTCGCGCTGCAGCGGCGCGTTCATCAGCACGGCGGCGACGTACCAGATGGCGAACAGCGCGGCGAGGACGGTCGCGAGCGGGAGGAGGGATTCATGGGCGCCGCGTCTCCCCATCGCGGCGGGCGCGGCGCGGCGCGGTGAGCGGGTCGTGGCGACGCGCTGCGCGCGCTGAGCGGACCCCTCATCCGGCGCTACGCGCGCGACCTTCCCCCGCAAGGGCGCGACGTGAGGTAAAGCCGCGCTCAAACATCATAGCGAATGCCCCTCGCCGCAGCCCGTGCCGCACCCGGTTGCGCGACCTCCAGAAACTCCGGCGTCTCGCGAATGTCCAGCGTGCGGTCGCGCGGGAAGTCGCACTCGATCACGTCGTGGATCCGCCCCGGCCGCGGCGACATCACGACGATGCGGGTCGACAGAAACACCGCCTCGGGGATCGAGTGCGTCACGAACAGCGCCGTCTTGCCGGTCTTCGCCCAAAGCTCGCAGCAATTGCTGGTTGAGCATGTCGCGCACGATCTCGTCGAGCGCGCCGAACGGCTCGTCCATCAGCAGCAGATCGGGGTCGAACGACAGCGCGCGCGCGATCGAGGCGCGCTGCTGCATGCCGCCCGACAATTGCCACGGAAACTTGTCTGCCGAAACCCGTGCAGGTTGACGAGCTCCAGCCCGCGCTCGACGCGCGTCGTCGCGCTCCGCCTTGTCGATGCCCATGATCTCCAGCGGCAGCGCGATGTTGGCGCGACGCTGCGCCAGGGATAGAGCGCCGGCGCCTGGAACACATAGCCGTAGGCGCGCTTCATCCGCGCCTCGCTGCGGGGTCATGCCGTTGACGCGGATCGCGCCGCTGGTCGGCGCTCTCCAGATCGGCGACGGCGCGCAGCAGCGTCGTCTTGCCGCAGCCCGAGGGGCCGATGAACGAGACGAACTCGCCGCTGCGCGATCCTCAGATCGACGCCGCTCAACGCCTGCACCGGCCCGTCGCTCGTCTGAAACGTCAGCGAAACGCCGGCGATGTCGATCGCGCTTCCGAGCGTCGGTCGTCGTATGCTGCATGTCAGCGCGCGACCGCCTTCGGCGCGGTGTATTGCTTGTATTTGGCGAGCGCGCGCGGACTCCGGCGAGAACGGCTCGCGCTTGACGAACCGGCCGCGGCCGTTGTTGGCGAGCACCCTGCCGTCCTCGAAGACGACCGAGCCGCGCGACAGCGTGTAGCGCGGCAGGCCCTTCACCTTGACGCCCTCGAACACGTTGTAGTCGATGATCGACTGCTGGTTGGCGGCGCTGATCGTCTTCGACGCCTTCGGGTCCCAGACGACGAGGTCGGCGTCGGCGCCGGGCAGGATCGCGCCTTTGCGCGGATAGAGATTGAGGATGCGCGCGATGTTGGTCGACGTCACCGCGACGAATTCGTTGGGCGTCAGCCGTCCCGTGCCGACGCCGTAAGTCCACAAGCACCGGCATGCGATCTTCGAGGCCGCCGGTGCCGTTCGGGATCTTGGTGAAATCGTCGCGGCCGAACTCCTTCTGTTTGGTCGTGAACGCGCAATGGTCGGTCGCCACCACTTGCAGCGAGCCGGCGCGCAGGCCGTTCCAGAGATCGTCCTGGTTCTTCTTGTCGCGGAACGGCGGGCTCATCACGCGCCGCGCGGCGTGGGCCCAATCCGGATTGTAATATTCGCTCTCGTCGAGCACCAGATGCTGGATCAGCGGCTCGCCATAGACGCGCTTGCCTTCCGCCCGCGCGCGGCGGATCGCCTCGTGCGCCTCGGATGCAGGAGACATGCACGATATAGAGCGGCGCGCCGGCCTGATCGGCGAGCATGATGGCGCGGTTGGCCGCCTCGCCCTCGACATCGGGCGGACGCGACAGCGCGTGGCCCTCGGGGCCGGTGACGCCCTTGGCGAGATAATATTTCTGCAACGCCGCGACGATGTCGCCGTTCTCGGCGTGGACCAGCGGCAGCGCGCCGAGTTCGGCGCAGCGCGAGAACGAGGCGAACATCTCCTCGTCGTTGACCATCAGCGCGCCCTTGTAGGCCATGAAATGTTTGAAGGTGGTGACGCCGTGGGCGACGACCTTGCCCATGTCCTCGCGCACCTTGTCCGACCAATAGGTGATGCACATGTGGTAGGCGTAGTCGGTGGTGGCGAGTTCCGCGCGCTTGTCCCAAGCGGCGATCGGCGTCCATCAGCGGCTGGCCGCGGCTCGGGGATGCAGAAATCGACCACCATCGTCGTGCCGCCGGAAAGCGCGGCCTTGGTGCCGGTGTCGTAATTGTCGGCGGAATTCGTGCCCATGAACGGCATGTCGAGATGGGTGTGCGGATCGATGCCGCCGGGCATGATCAGAGCAGTCCGTGGCGTCGATCGTCTTGTCGCCGGAAAGCCCGGTCCCGATCGCCTTGATCGTCTCGCCCTCGATCAGCACGTCGGCGACATAGGAGCGGTCGGCGGCGACGATGGTTCCGCCTTTGATCAGCGTGGTCATGCGGGTCTCCTTGAAACGTCCAGCGACGATCTCGGCCTTCTCCAGCACCGCGTGCATCAGCACATTGGCGCCGGCGGTCGACCAATCCTGTTTGATGTCTTCAAGCTCGTTGTGGCTGATGCCATCGACGCAGGGCGTGAAGATCATCGAGGTCGGCGCAGACGCGCGCGAGATAGCAGGCGTCGTGGCCGGCGCCGGAGACGATGTCGCGATGGGTGTAGCCGAGATGCTTGGCCGCGCGCGCGCACGGCGGCGACGCAGGCCTCGTCGAACGCGACGGGCGGATAGTAGAAAACCTGCTTGAGATCGTAGGTCAGCCCGATCGCCTTGGCGATCGCCTCGACGCCGACCTTCAGCTCGGCGTCCATCTCGGTGAGCGTCGCGTCGATGGGGTGGCGGAATTCGCAGGTCATGAACACCTCGCCGGGGATCACGTTGCGCGAATTCGGGTAGGGGTTCAGCATGCCGACGGTCGCGACGGCGAGCGGCGCCTTCGCCAGGCCGATCTTGTTGACCAGCTCGACGATCCGCGCTGCGCCCAGCAGCGCATCCTTGCGGCGCGGCATCGGCGTCGAGCCGGCGTGGCTCTCGAAGCCGGTCAGGCGGATTTCGTACCAGCGCTGGCCCTGGCCGTGGGTGACGACGCCGACGTCGATGGTCTCGTCCTCGAGGATCGGCCCCTGCTCGATATGCAATTCGAACGAGGCGTGGATCGGCCAGCCGCCGACCGGCTTGTCGCCGTGGAAGCCGATGCGCTTCAGTTCGTCGCCGAGCGTCTTGCCGTCGGCGTCGGCGCGGGAATAGGCAAAATCTTTGCTGTAGACGCCGGCGAACACGCCGGACGACACCATCGGCGGGCGCGAAGCGCGAGCCCTCCTCGTTGGTCCAGTTGGCGACGACGATCGGGCGCGCTTGGTCTTGATCTTGAGATCGTTGAGCGAGCGCACGACCTCCAGCGCGCCGAGCACGCCGAGCACGCCGTCGAACTTGCCGCCGGTCGGCTGGGTGTCGAGATGGCTGCCCATCAGCACCGGCGGCAGGAATCGTCCTGCGCCGGGCCGGCGTGGCGAACATGTTGCCCATCTCGTCGACTTCGACCGTGCAGCCCGCCTTCTCGCACCAGGCGCGGAACAGTTCGCGGCCCTGCTTGTCGAGGTCGGTCAGCGTCAGGCGCTTGCAGCCGCCCTTCGGCGTGGCGCCGATCTTGGCCATCTCCATCAACGCGTCCCAAAGCCGCTGCCCGTTGACGCGGACATTCGAGAGGTCGGCCAAAGATACTCCTCCGCTGGCTGGATGCAGCGAAACGCTAACGCGAATCTGACCGATCGGTCAAATGGCGCTGAAGTCGGGCTTGGCGCCGAAGGAATTGGCGCCGTAACGTGATCCGCATGGACAAATCGCTCGGCCAAGCCGAGCATCCGCGAGATCAACGAGCGCGCCATTCTGGCGGCGGCGGAGACGGTGTTCGCCGAACGCGGCTTTTCCGGCGCGACGATGTCGATGATCGCGGCGCGGGCCGGGTCGCCGAAGGCCAACATCCACTATTATTTCCCGACCAAGGAGGCGCTTTATCGCGCCGTGATCGCGCGGGTGCTGACTGCCTGGCTCGACGCCGCGCGCTCCTTCGACGTCAGCGACGATCCGGTCGAGGCGCTGACCGGCCTACATCGGCGCCAAGATGGATCTGGCGCGCGAGATGCCGCTGTCCTCGCAGATCTACGCCAGCGAGATCATGCGCGGCGCGCCGGTGGTGCAGGATTTTCTCGACACGACGCTGACCGAATGGGTGCGGCGCGCGCGGCGGTGGTGCGGCGCTGGATCGCGGAGGGCAAGCTGAAGGCCGATCGAGCCGAAGTTCCTGTTCTACATGATCTGGGCGACGACCCAGCACTACGCCAACGCCGCGCACGAGATCGCGACGCTGGAAGGGGGCGCGGCGTTGTCGGACGAGGCGTTCGAGCGGGCGAAACGGCAGGTGGTGGAGACGGTGCTGTTCGGGGTGGCGGCGGGGCAAAACGCAACGGACATGCCGAGCGATCGCGTTGCAAGGCGGTGACAAATATGTCAACATGCGGCCATGGCGTCTAGGGCGATTTCATGGATCAAGTCTGCCAGAGAAGGCGTTTGAGGAATTCCCCGCCGCCATCGTGCAAAGCGACATGTTCGACGCCCTCTCGGTCGCAGCGAGCGGCGGCAAATCTGCGAAGGCTAAGCCGTTCAAGGGCGTCGAAGGTGGTGTGTTTGAGATCGCGATCCAAAGTCGCGGCGACGCCTTTCGAGCGATCTATGCGCTGCGGATCGGCGAAGACATTTGGGTCGTTCACGCGTTCCAGAAAAAATCCAAATCCGGCGTCAAGACGCCGCAAATTGAGGTCGACATCATTCGCGAGCGGCTGAAGCGCCTCCGGGAGATTTCGCAATGAACGATGAAAATCTCGAACTGGTCCGCGGCAGCGGCAACGTCTACCGCGACTTCGGCCGCGCCGACGCCGGACTCGCGCAGGCGCGAGCGAGGGTGGCCGCGAGGATCATTCAGGCTCTGGATGCGCGTAGGCTTTCGACGCGCGAGGCGGAGAAACTCACGGGCGTTGCGCACAGCGAGTTTGCACGCATTCGCAATACCCAACTGCGGCGCTTCACGCTGGACAGATTGATTGCGATCCTCGGTAAATTGGACACGGAGGTGGAAGTGGACCTGGACTTCAAGTCCAGCGCGCCAATAAAGGAGCGCACTGTCGAAACGACCGCATAGTGTCCTCACCGCCCCTCCATCTCCTCCTTCAGCATCTCCAGCCGCAGCCATTCCTCTTCCGCCGCGTCCATCTCCGCCTTGGCCGCGGCGTATTCGGCGCTCCACGCTTGCACCTTTTCCGCCGACGCCGGCTCGCCGAGACCCGCCTCAAGCGCGGCGAGCTGCGCCCGTAAGCCTTCGATCCGCCCGGGCAAAGCGTCGAGCGCACGCTGGTCCTTGAACGACAGCTTTCGTTTCGCCGCCGCCGCTCGCTCCGCTTTGGGCGCAGCGGCCTCGGGCGCTTTCGCCCCCGCCGCCACAACCCCCTCGCCGCGCTGGCGCACCATGTCCGAGTAGCCGCCGGCGTAGGCCGTCCAGGTCCCGTCGCCCTCGGCGAACACGATCGACGTCGCCACGCGGTCCAGAAAGTCGCGGTCGTGGCTGACGACCAGGATGGTGCCGGAATAAGTGGCCAGCATCTCCTGCAACACGTCGAGCGTCTCGATGTCGAGATCGTTGGTGGGCTCGTCGAGCGCGAGAAGGTTGCTTGGCGAAGCGAAGGCGCGGGCGAGCATCAGCCGCCCGCGCTCGCCTCCGGACAGTTTTGAGATCGGTTGGCGCGCCTGCTCGGGCTCGAACAGGAACTCGCGCATGTAGCCCATCACATGCTTCCGCTCAGCCCCGATCTCGATGTAGTCGCTGCCGCCCCCGGTCAGCGCGTCGACGACGGTGGTGGTCTCGCGGCAGTTCGGCGCGGAACTGGTCGAGCGTCACCGCCGCGAGCCGCGAGCCGAACGCGCACGTCGCCCGAATCGGGCGCGAACTTGCCGGTCAGCAGTTTGAGCAGCGTCGTCTTGCCGACGCCGTTCGGTCCGACGATCCCGAGCCGGTCGCCGCGCAACAACCGGAACGACAGGTTTTTCACCAGCGTCCGGCCGCCCAGCGCCTTCGTCGCCTTGGTCAGCTCGACGGCGAGCGCGCCGGAGGGCTGGCTGGCCTGCGCCGTCATCGCGACATTTGCGGGCGCCGAGCGCGCCGTCTTCAATTCCGCGCGCAGATCCGCGAGCTCGCCGACGCGCCGCACGTTGCGCTTGCGCCGCGCGGTGACGCCGTAGCGCATCCAATGCTCCTCGGCGACGATTTTGCGGCCGAGCTTGTGGCGCTCCAGCTCCTCGGCCTCCAGCGTCTGATCGCGCCAGGCCTCGAAGGCTGAGAAGCCGCGGTCGAGCCGGCGGGTCAGGCCGCGGTCGAGCCAGACGGTCGACGTCGTGAGGTTCGAGAGCAGGCGTCGGTCATGGCTGATGAGGACGAAAGCGGCGCGGAACTCGATAAGTCGCTTTTCGAGCCATTCGATGGCGACGATGTCGAGATGGTTGGTGGGTTCGTCGAGCAGCAGCAGGTCGGGCTCGCTCGCGAGCGCCTTGGCGATCGCGGCGCGGCGCGCTTCGCCGCCGGAAAATTTTGCGGGATCGGCGGCGGCGTCGAGCCCGGCTTCCTCGAGTAGCGCGCGCGCGCGAAAAAACTCGGTCTCGTCGAGACCTTGGCTCGCGAATTCGAGCGCGGTGGCAAATCCCGAAAAATCGGGCGCCTGTTCGAGATAGGCCATCGCCAGCCCCGGCTGCACGAAGCGTTCGCCCGAATCGGGCGCGATCTCGTCCGCCGCGATGCGCAGCAGCGTCGACTTGCCGGAGCCGTTGCGCCCGACCAGCGCGATGCGTTCGCCCGGCAGAAACCGACAGCTCCGCCCCCGCCAACAGCGGCTTGACGCCGAGCGTCAGATTGATGTCGCGAAGATGCAGCCGGGGCGCCATGGGGGATCCGTTCGTCTTCGCGCTCTTAAGGGCGAGCGAGCGGGGAGGGAAGCGCGGCGCTTGTCCCGAAACGGGACAGGCGCTCGCCGCCGCCGGCAATCGCGGCGTCGCGCGAATTCAGCCACGCCAAAGCCAAAATGCGCGGGCCTAAAGGGAGTTAGGGGAAACTACGGCGGGCGGCGGGCGCTGGCTCGTGGCTTGCTCATAACCAGTCGGACGGCCGGTCGGCGCTAGCGCCGGGGCCGCGGGGGTCGATATGTGCGGGATCGTCGGCATTCTGGGCAACGGCGCGGCGGCGCCGCAGAATCATCGAGGCGCTGAAGCGGCTGGAATATCGAGGCTACGATTCCGCGGGCGTCGCGACATTGCACGATGGCGAATTGCGCCGCGTCCGCGCCGAAGGCAAGCTGCGCAACCTGGAAGCAAAACTCGCCGAGCGGCCGCTCGACGGCGCCATCGGCATCGGCCACACCCGCTGGGCGACGCACGGCAAGCCGACCGAAAACAACGCTCATCCGCACGCCAGCGACCGGCTGGCGGTGGTTCATAACGGCATTATCGAGAATTTCCGCGCACTTCGCGAGGAACTCGCCGCCAAGGGCTACCGCTTCGCCACTGAGACCGATTCCGAAATCGCCGCTTTCCTCGTCACCGACGAACTCAATGCCGGGAAAAGTCCGGCGGAGGCGGTTCACGCTGCGCTGCAGCGGATGCGCGGGGCGTTCGCGCTCGTCTATCTGTTCAAGGGCGAGGACAACCTCCTGATCGGCGCCCGCCAAGGCGCGCCGCTCGCGGTCGGGCAGGGCGACGGCGAGATGTTTCTCGGCTCCGACGCGCTCGCGCTCGCGCCGTTCACCGACCGCGTCGCCTATCTCGAAGAAGGCGACTGGGTGATCGTCACCCGCGCGAGCGTCGAGTTTCGCGACCGCGACAACAACGTCGTGCAGCGCCGGTTCGCCAAAACGCCGGCCGGCGGGTTGCTCGCCGAAAAGGGCAACTATCGCCACTTCATGGCCAAGGAGATTCACGAACAGCCGGAAGTGATCGGCCACACGGTCGCTCACTACGTCGACATGGGCGCGCAAAAGCTCAAGCCGTTCGATTGGCCGGTCGATCCCAAGAGCCTGACCCGCGTCTGCGATCGTCGCCTGCGGCACCGCCTATATGGCGGGGCTGATCGGCAAATACTGGATCGAGCGCTTCGCCAAACTGCCGGTGGAGGTCGATGTCGCCAGCGAATATCGCTATCGCGAGCCGCCGGTCGACAAGGGCGGCCTGACGATTTTCGTCTCGCAGTCCGGCGAGACCGCCGACACGCTCGCCTCGCTGCGCTACGCCAAGGACAACGGCGCGCGCACCGTCGCCGTGGTCAACGTGCCGACCTCCAGCATCGCCCGCATGGCGGACGCGCAAGCCCCGACGCTGGCGGGACCGGAGATCGGCGTCGCCTCGACCAAGGCGTTCACCTGCCAGCTAGTCGCCATGGCGTCGCTGGCCCTGGCGCTGGGGCGGGCGCGCGGCGCGCTGAGCGAGGACGAGGAAACCCGCCTCGTCGCCGAGCTGGCCGCCACGCCCGGCGCTGGTCGCCAAGGCGCTGGAGCTGGAGCCCGCGGTCGAGAAGATCGCGCGGACGCTCGCCGAGGCGCGCGACGTGCTCTATCTCGGCCGCGGCACGGCCTATCCGCTGGCGCTCGAAGGGCGCGCTGAAACTCAAGGAACTGTCGTATATTCACGCCGAAGGCTACGCCGCCGGCGAGCTTAAGCACGGGCCGATCGCGCTGATCGACGCTTCGATGCCGGTCATCGTGTTGGGACCCCGCGACGCCGTGTTCGAGAAGACGATCTCCAACATGCAGGAAGTCGCCGCCCGCGGCGGCCGGATCGTCCTGATCGGCGACGCCCACGCGGCGGAGGACGCGGCGGTGGCGATCGAGAGTTTCCTGGCGATGCCGGACATGGGGGCGACTTTCGCGCCTATTGTCTATGCAGCCCCTGTACAAATGTTGGCCTATCATACCGCCGTCATCATGGGTAAGGATGCGGATCAGCCGCGTAATCTGGCGAAGTCCGTCACGGTCGAATAAGGACGGGACGACACCCGATCCGCCGGCCGCCGGGCGAGGCCCTTGAGATGACGTTCGAAACTCCGAGGCTGGCTCCGCCGCCGCACCGCACGCTTTCTGCAGCGGCTGCGGTCGTGGTTCTTCACCGGCCTGGTCGTGTTCGGCCCGTTGGGTCTGACGGTCTATTTCGCCTGGTGGCTGATCTCGCTGATCGACAATTGGGTGAAGCCGCTTGCGCCGTCGGTGCTGTGGCCCGACAATTATCTGCCCGTGCACGTGCCGGGGTTTGGCGTCATCATCGCCATTTTCGGCATCACGGTGCTCGGCTTCCTGGCCGCCAACATCGCCGGTCGCACGCTCCTCGGCGCCGGCGAGGCGATGCTCGACCGCACCCCGGTGGTGCGCAGCGTCTACAAAAGCCTGAAGCAGATTTTCGAGACGATCTTTCGCGAGGGCGGCACGCAATTCCGCAAGGTCGGGCTGGTCGAATATCCCAGCAAGGGGCAGTGGTCGATCGTCTTCATCTCCTCCGCGCCGCCGCAGGTGATCGCCGAGGCGCTCGGCGATGAGCCGATGATCTCGGTATTTCTGCCGTGCACGCCGAACCCGACAACCGGATTCTATTTCTACGTGCCGGTCAAAGACATTGTCGAAGTGGCGATGACGCCCAACGAGGCGGCGCAACTCGTGATGTCGGCCGGTCTCATCCAGCCGAACCGCGACGTCGCGCTCAAGGCGCTGGCGAAGGCTGCGCGGGCGCCGCCTCCAGGTGGATTGACCGCCCTTTTGTTGCGGTGCACAACGGACGGTCTAGCCACGATCTGGAGCCACGTGCGGAGCCGAGCGTATGGAAGACGAGCTGATCGAGGGCTACCGAAAATTCCGCGCTGATGTCTGGCCGACGGAGCGGGCGCGCTATGAAGCGCTGGCGCACTGGGGCCAGAGCCCGGAAACCATGATCATCGCCTGTTCGGATTCGCGCGCCGATCCGCAGACGATTTTCGGCGCCGTGCCCGGCGAGTTGTTCGTGTTGCGCAACGTCGCCGCGATCGCGCCGCCCTATCAGCCGGACTCGCCCGGTTATCATGGCGCGAGCGCGGCGATTGAGTTCGGCGTCCGGGTGTTGAAGGTGCGGCGGCTGGTTGTGATGGGCCATGCGCAATGCGGCGGGGTGAAAGCGCTGGTCTACGGCGCGCCGCCGCAGGCGCGCGATTTCGTCGCCTCCTGGGTGGAGATCGGCAAGCCCGCGTTGGGCGAGGCCGGCGCTTCGCCTGATCTTGCCCACGTCGAAGCGGCCGTCGTGCGCGTGTCGATGGCGAACTTGATGACTTTTCCCTGGATAGCGGAGGCCGTGTCGGCCGGGCGGCTATCGTTGCAAGGCTTCATGTTCGATATACACACGGGCGTCTTGACGCGGGTCACGGCGGACGGCGTCGAGCCGGTCGAATAGCGCCGCAGCGGGCACGCATGGACGAAGATTTCCTACGCCGACCCGGTTGACGGCGCGCGCGCTGCTGGTCGGCGACCGCATCGACACCGCGGGCCTGGAGCGGCCGGACACGCTGGCGCAAGACCCCGCTGGCGTTCCGCTTTGGGGCCGGCGGCATGGTGGCGTTATTCCGCATCGGCGTGGCGGTGATGGCGGCACTGTCGCCGCTCGAAGAGGAAGACGTCCTGGGCCAGCTGGCCTCGCGCATTTCCGGCCCGCGCGCCCGCGGCGACGACGAAACCGCGACCCTGTTGCTGACCGCCGAGGGCGACGAGCCCGTCGAAGCGGGCGGCCCGATCCACATCAAGAACCTGTCGCCCGAACGCTTTCTCGTGATCGCCGACGCGCTCGCCAAATCGGTTTCGCTGGCGCGCGACGAGCGCGAGGTCAACCGGGTGTTCGACGTCATCGAGCCATTCGCCCGGCAGCTCGCCGACAGCGGCCGCCCGCCGTTCAACCGCCGCGCCATGCTGCGCCTGATCGGCCAGGCGCTGCTCGCCCAGCACCGCGTCTCCGGCCGTGTCGCCGTGGAGGAAAAGCCGGATGTGCTGTGGGACAGCCCGAACCTGGAGCGACTCTATGCGCGGCTGGAGGACGAGTACGAGCTGAAGGAACGCGCCGGGACCCTCAAACGCAAGCTCGAAGTGATCGTCGAAACCGCGCACGCCCTGACCGACATCATGGACGCCAACCGCGCGACGCGCCTTGAAGTGACCATCGCCATACTTATCGTGGCGGAACTACTTGTTTCGTTTGTCCAAATTGTGTTGGCGTGGCGCGGGAGGTGACTGGCGGCACTTGCCTCGGTCCCAAAAATTATTTCGATTCCGTCAAAATTTCTGGCGCCTGATTTATTCGCACTGTGGTACGATCGCAACAAAAGGCAAAGCGTGGAGTCCTTCGGGTCGGCGTATTCCTAAAAAGATGCGGGAGGCATCATGAGCCATCAAATCTGGCACGCATTCTACTACGACAGGTCCAGCGACTTCGCGGCGCCTTGCCGCAGCGAAGTGATCGAGGCGGCGAACGAGGAAGCGGCGGCGCAAATGGCGCGGGCGCATCTCGGCGGATGCACGCGGGTGAGCCTGGAAGCCGCGCCATGGATGCAGCGGGTGCATCGCGTCATTTACGCCGAGGACGGCGGGCGTCGCCCCTACCTGCACTGAGCCGCGGCGCTTATTCGAAGCCAAGCCGGGCCTTGCGCCCGGCTTTTTACTTGTTTGGAGCTGCGTCTTGATCGTCGCGCCGAACCGTCGCATGAGGGCGGCGGGAGAGACGAGAGTGACGGACGCCTACGCCGTATTCGGCAACCCTGTCGGCCATTCCAAGTCGCCGCGCATCCACGCCGCGTTCGCGCGCGCCGCCGGGCAGGAGATCAGCTACGGCGCGATCGAGGCGCCGCTCGGCGATTTCGCCGGCGCGTTGCGAGCGTTTCGCGACGCCGGCGGAAAGGGCGCCAATGTGACGGCGCCGTTCAAGCTCGACGCCTTCGACGCGGCCGACGCGCTCTCCGACCGCGCGCGCGCCGCGGGCGCGGCCAACGCGCTGAAATTCGAGGACGGTCGGATTTTCGCCGAGAATTTCGACGGCGTCGGACTTGTGCGCGACATCGAGGTCAATCTCGGCGCAGGCCTGGCCGGCCGGCGCGTTCTGCTGCTCGGCGCCGGCGGCGCCGCCCGCGGCGCGGCGCCGGCGATCCTGGCGCGCGGGCCGAAGCGACTGACGGTCGCCAATCGCGATGTCGGCAAGGCTCGCCGCCTCGTCGACGCCTTCGCCGCGCTCGGACCGATTGAAGGCTGCGGCTACGCCGAGCTCGCAAAGCGCGGCGCCTTACGACCTCGTTTTGAATTCGACCTCGGCGAGCTGGAACGGCGTGGCGCCGCCGCTCCCGTCTTCGTGCTTCGCGCCGGGCGCGCTCGCCTATGAGTTGGTCTACGGCATGGGGCTGACGCCGTTTCTCGCGCAAGCGCGCGGCGCCGGGGCGGGCCGGCTCGCCGACGGCGTCGGCATGCTGGTCGAGCAGGCCGCCGAGGCGTTCGCCTGGTGGCGCGGCGTGCGGCCGGAAACCCTGGCCGTCATTGCCGAATTGACCATTCCCCTGGTGTAAGGAGACGGCCCATGGCGCTCACGCTCGCCCTTATCGGCTACGGCGAGGTCGGCCAGTTGTTTGCGCGCGAATTCGTCGCCAACGGCGCGGCGGCGGCGGTCTATGACCGCAAGTTCGACGATCCCTTCGCGCGCGAGGCGCTGGCGGCCACGGCGGCGCAGGACAAGGTGCGGCTGGCGGACCGCCCGGAAAGCGCGATCGAGGGCGCCGACGTCGTCATCTCGGCCGTGACCGCCGACCAGGCAGTGGCGGCGGCGCGCGCGGCGGCCGGGCGCCTCAGGGCCGGCCAAGTCTACGTCGACCTCAATTCCGTGTCGCCGAGAACCAAACGCGCCGTCGCTGCGGCGCTCGACGGCGCCGATTTCGTGGAGTTCGCGGTGATGTCGCCGGTCGCGGGGCTGGGCCTTGCCTCGCCGATCCTGGCCGGCGGGGCGCGGGCGGCGGAGCTGGCGCGGCGGCTCAACCCGCTCGGCATGAAGATCGAGGTCGTCAGCGCCGATATCGGCGTCGCCTCGGCGACCAAACTGTGCCGGTCGATCGTTATCAAGGGGCTTGAGGCGATCATGGTGGATCTGGGGCTGGCGGGCGAAGGCGCCGGCGTCACGGCGGGCGTGCTGAAGAGTCTCACCGCTTCCTATCCCGGCATGGATTGGGCGCGAGGTGTTGCGCACGATGCCGACGCGCGTCGCGCGACACGGCGTGCGACGCGCCGCCGAGATGCGCGAGGCCGCGCTGATGTTGGAGGAAATGGGGCTTTCGGGCGCCTTCGCCGAAGCCATCGCCGCCCGGCACGAAGCCTACGCCGCCGAAACGAGGAAAGCCTGATGGATCTGGGATTACGGGGCCGAGTCGCGCTGGTGACGGGCGGCTCGAAGGGCATCGGGCTCGCCTGCGCCGAGGTTCTGCTCGCTGAGGGCGCTCGGGTCGCGATCGCCTCGCGCACGCAAGGCCATATCGACGCAGCGCTGCGCCGACTCGCCGGCGGTTTTGGCGTCGCCGCCGATTTTTCCGACCCCGACGCCGCGCTCGCCGCCATCGACCGCGTCGAACGGGAGTTCGGCCCCATCGACGCGCTCGTCAATTGCGCCGGCGCCGCCAAGCGCAAGCCCGCCGACGAACTGTCGCCGCAAGACTGGCGCGACGCCATGGACGCCAAGTTCTTCACCTACATCAACGCCTGCGATCCCCTGGCCAAGCGCATGGCGGCGCGGGGCCGGGGCGTGATCGTCAATGTCATCGGCATGGGCGGCAAGGTCGCCTCGCCGACGCATCTGCCCGGCGGCGCCGCCAACGCCGCGCTGATGCTCGCCACCGCCGGCCTTGGCCACGCCTATGCCGCGAAGGGCGTGCGGGTCATCGGCGTCAATCCTGGGCGGCAAGGTCGCCTCGCCGACGCATCTGCCCGGCGGCGCCGCCAACGCCGCGCTGATGCTCGCCACCGCCGGCCTTGGCCACGCCTATGCCGCGAACGGCGTGCGCGTCATCGGCGTCAATCCGGGGCTCACCGAAACGGAGCGGCTTGCTTCGGGGCTTGCAGCGACCGCGCGGCAACTGGGCGTCGAGGTCGAGGAGGCGCGCCGGCGCGAGGCCGCCGCCATTCCGCTCGGCCGGATCGCGGCGCCGCAGGAGATCGCCGACGTCGTCGCCTTCCTGTGTTCCGATCGCGCGAGCTATCTCACCGGCGTGACGATCGGCATGGACGGCGGGCGCTATCCCGCGCTCTGACGGCCTGCAAACAGGCCTCGCGTCTAATTGACAGATTTACGCCGGCTCCCCGGCCGATTTGCGACGATCGGGAACCAGACTGCCCCGACGACGTTTGGTTCGCATGAGGAGCCCCGCATCGCCATAGGGCTGCGGCGCCCCCCGAGATCGCACGAAAACAGGAGTTCGGTCATGAGTTTGAAGACATCCCTTATTGCGCTCGCGTCCGTGGCGACGCTGGGCCTCGCGGGCGCCAGCCTGCCGGCGGCGGCGGCTAATCACATGGGCGGCGGCGGCGGCGGTGGCGGCTTCCACGGCGGCGGCGGCGGCGGCACGCGGCGCGGCTTTCATGGCGGCGGCGGCGGCTTCCATGGCGGCGGCGGCGGCTTTCATGGCGGCGCGGCTGGCGTCACGGGCGGGGCTGGCGGCTTCCATAGCGGCGGCTTCGCCTCGAATCGCCCGTCGGGCGGCAATGGTTGGCATGGCGGCGGCCACGGCTGGCATAACGGCGGCGGCTACAATGGCGGCGGCTACTATGGCGGCGGGTATGGCGGCGGCTATTATGACGGCGGCTGGGGTTGGGGTCCGGCCATCGGCCTGGGCGTACTAGCGGGCGCGGTCGGCGCCTACGATTACGCCGACAACAACTGCTATCAGGCCCAGCCGGTTTACAACCGGGCGGGCGAAGTGATCAGGCAACGTTGGGTTGACGTTTGCTACTGATTAAACCGGTTGAAAAGTTCTGCGGGGATCACCTTTGGCGATCCCCGCTCGCTTGCCGGCAGGGAGGCGAGCGTTTTGTGAATTGGCGACCTAACGCCGCGAGCTATCTGAACGATTGTTCATAAACTACGGATAGGTAACGATAAAAAAATTGGTTGCCGAAAATCCGCCTGCTTTCCGTCGCGAAGGAACCCGTTTCCGGCTAGACTGTTTAGTTGATGAAGAGACCGCGCTCGGGTTTGATCGCCGCGCCGATCTCGACAGGGTCTCGGTTTTGGAGGTGGGTCATGACAATTAGGAAAGCGCTTACGGCCGCCGTTGCGGCCTTGACGATTGGTGCGGCGAGCATGGCGACGCCTGCCGCGGCCGGGAATTGGCATGGCGGCGGCGGCGGTTGGCACGGCGGCGGCGGCGGTGGCATGGCGGCGGCGGCGGCCACGGCGGCGGCGGCGGCTGGCACGGCGGCGGTTGGCATGGCGGCTACGGCGGCTGGCACGGCGGCTACGGCGGATACGGCGGTTGGGGATGGGGTCCGGCTATCGGGCTCGGCGTCGTCGCCGGCGCGATTGCGGGCGGCGCCTATTACGACAACTGCTATCACTATCAGCCGATCTACGACCAGTACGGCAATTACATCGGCCGCCAACTCGTAAACGTCTGCTAGAGAATTCGCTTAGCGGCGATGTCCTCAATTTACATGGCGCTTGCGGCTCCGCTTCGGCGGGGCCGTTTTATTTTGGCTTTTTCCATGTCGCGCCGCCGGTCATCGGCGCCGGCGCGCCGGTGGTGGTCGGCAAAGAGATGGGCAGACCGCGCAGCGCGCGCAGCGCAAGATGGGCGAAACACGCGGCTTCAACGAAATCCCCATCCTGGCCAATCGCTTCGACCGGCTCTACGCTGACGCCGAGCCGGCTTGAAAGCCGCGCCATGAGCGTAGCGTTCTTGCGTCCGCCGCCGCAGACCAACCAGCGCCGCGGCGTCTCGGGAACGAGCGACAGCGCCGCGGCCGTCGCCTCGACGGTGAAGGCGGACAGCGTCGCCGCGCCGTCGGCGTCCGACAGGGTCTCCACATCGGCCGCCAATCGGTGGAAATGGTTGCGGTCCAGCGATTTCGGGGCTTTGCGCTGGAAATAGGAGTCTTGCATCCACCGCCCGACGAGCCCTTCGTCGACGCGGCCGCGCGCGGCCAGCGCGCCGTTTTCGTCGTGGCTGGCTCCGAGCCGCTTCAGCACGAAATCGTCGAGCGGGGCGTTGGCCGGCCCAGTGTCGAAAGCGATGATCTCGCCTGCCGGGCCTAGATAGGTGACGTTGCCGACGCCGCCCCAGTTGAGAAACATCAGCGGCCGCTCCAGCCCGGCGGCGATCGCCGCGTGGTAGAGCGGCGCCAGCGGCGCGCCTTCGCCGCCCGCAGCGACATCGGCCGAGCGGAAATCGCAGACGACGTCGATGGCGAGTTGGTGCGCCGCCCGCGCGCCGTCGCAAAGCTGCCGCGTGTAGCGCGCTTGCGGACGATGCAGCACGGTCTGCCCGTGCAACCCCACCAGCGCCACGCTTTCGCGCGCGATGGCGTGATCGGCGAGGAAGCGCTCCACCGCCGCGACATGCGCGTCGGTGACGTCGCGCTCAAGCTCCGGCAGAGGCCCCGCCGCCTGCTGCGCGTCGGCGACGACGGCGCGCAGGCGGGCCAAAACGGCGGCGGGGTAGGGATAGGTCGCGCCGGGGCCGACATGGTTGATGCGTTCGCCGTCGCCCTCGATGAGGGCGACGTCG
>CAWIEP010000010.1:0-47682 GCA_963835115.1 uncultured Pseudomonadota bacterium | reverse complement strand
AAGGTGCGCTTCGGCACGAACTGGCTCGCAGAGGCCGAGCACGGCGGTTACTATCAGGCCGTCGCCGACGGCACCTATGCGAAATACGGCCTCGACGTGGAGATTGTGCAGGGCGGCCCGCAGGCGGCGAACCAATTCTGCTGGCCTCCGGCAAACTCGATTTCTACATGGGCTGGACGTGATCGAGGCGTTGGACGCGCTTTCGCAGAAACGTGCCGTTCGTCGTCGTCGCGGCGGATTTCCAGAAAGATCCGCAGATGTTCATGTCGCATCCCGGCGTCGGGCTCGACAAATCGACCGATCTCGCCAATTCGCCGGCCTATGTCGCCAAAGGCGCGCCCTACTACAAATGGCTGATCTCGGCCTACGGGTTCAAGGAAGAGAACATCAGTCCTTACAAGTTCAATCCGCGCCGTTCATCGCCGACAAAAATTCGATCCAGCAGGGCTACATCACCTCCGAGCCCTATGCGGTCGAGAAGCAGCGGCGGCTTCAAACCCAATATCTTCCTGCTCGCCGACCTGGGCTTCTCCACCTATGCGACGACGATCGAGACGCGCGCGGACGTGATCGCCAAAAAGCCCGATCTCGTGCAGCGCTTCGTCGACGCTTCCGCGATCGGCTGGTATCATTATCTCTACGGCGACAACAAGAAGGCGAACGATCCGATCAAGAAGGACAACCCTGAGATGACCGACGATCAGATCGCCTTCTCGATCGCAAAAATCAAGGAATATGGGCTCGTCGATTCCGGCGACGCGGCGAAGCTCGGCATCGGCGCGATGACCGACGCGCGGTTCAAGGATTTTTACGAGAAAATGGTGAAGGCTGGGGTGGAGGCGGCCAATCTCGATTACAAGAAAATCTACACCCTTCAGTTCGTCAACAAGGGCGTCGGGCTGGACCAGAAGCCCAAGTGAGCGCGCCGAGATGAGCGCGACATCAGCGGCGCCGGCGGCGCGGGCGGAAGTGGCCGCTGCGCCGCGTTTGGTGCGACTGGAGGGCGTCGACAAGACCTTCGCCAACGGCACCGTGGCGCTGACCGGCGTCGATCTCGACGTGCGGCGCGGCGAGTTCCTGTCGCTGCTCGGCCCCTCGGGCTGCGGCAAATCGACGGTCCTGCGCTTGCTGGCGGGCCTGACCGCGCCGACGCGCGGCTGGATCGACTGGCGCGAGCAGGAGCACGAACTCGGCTTCGTGTTTCAGGAGCCGACGCTGATGCCGTGGGCGACGGTGTTCGGCAATGTCTGGCTGCCGCTGCGCCTGAAGGGCCAGTCGCGCGCGCAAGCCAAGCCCGCGATCATGGAGGCGCTCGCGAAGGTCGGCCTCGCCGGCTTCGCCAACGCCTATCCGCGCGAATTTTCGGGCGGCATGAAAATGCGCGTTTCGATCGCCCGCGCGCTGGTCATGCGGCCGGCGCTGCTGCTGATGGACGAGCCTTTCGCCGCGCTCGACGAGATCACCCGCAACAAACTCAATGACGATCTCGTCGCGCTCAAATGCGAGCTGGGCGCGACGGTGGTCTTCGTCACCCATTCGGTCTATGAAAGCGTCTATCTCTCGACCGCATCATCGTGATGGCGCCGCGGCCGGGCCGCGTCGTCGCCGAGATCTCGATTCCGGCGCCGCTGCCGCGCGACGAGGAGTTTCGCCTGGATAAGCTCTACGCCGAGCGCTGCCGGGAAACCTCGGCCGCGCTGCATAGGGCGATGGGCATGGAGCGCGTTTCGCATTGAACCGAAGCAAAATCCGCCGTTACCTGCTGCCGGCGCTCGCCCTGCTCGGCGCGCTCGTCGCCTGGGAGGCTGTGGTGCGGATAAACCAGATCCAGCCCGTCATCCTGCCGGCGCCGAGCCTGGTGCTGAAGACGCTGGTCGGCGACTGGCCGGTGCTGTTCCGCTCGCTGCTGGTCACGCTCAGCATCACCGTCGAGGCGCTGGTCGCCGCCACCGTTGGCGGCACGCTGCTGGCGCTGGTGTTCGCCCGCTTTCGGGCGATCGAGGAGGCGTTCTTTCCCTTCGCCGTCATCATGCAGGTGACGCCGGTCGTCTCGATCGCGCCGCTGCTGCTGGTCTATCTGAGCTCAGGCGGCGCGGTGCTGGTCTGCTCGTTCCTGGTCGCGTTCTTTCCGATCCTCTCCAACACCGCGCTGGGGCTGGCCTCGGTCGATCACAATCTGCTCGATCTGTTCCAGCTGTATCGCGCCTCGCGCGGCCGGCAGTTGCTGTGGCTGCGCGTGCCTTCGGCGCTGCCGTATTTTCTCGGCGGCCTGCGCATCGGCGGCGGCCTCGCGCTGATCGGCGCGATCGTCGCCGAGATCGCGGCGGGCTCGGCGGGGCAGGGCTCCGGGCTCGCCTTCCGCATCGTCGAAAGCGGCTATCGCCTCAATATCCCCCGCATGTTCGCGGCGCTGGTGCTGATCTCGCTGACCGGCATCTCGATCTATCTGGTGCTGAGCGCCTTCTCCTATCTGCTGCTGCATCGCTGGCACGACAGCGCGCGGAGCCGCGAGACGTGAGCCCGAGCGTATTCGATCGCCAAGACGCCGGCGCTGGGCGGCCGACGGACGCGCGCGTGCTGGGCGCGGAGGGCGACGACTCGACGCGCAAGGCTTTGTTCGCGCTCGACATGCTCGTCGACGACGGCCGCATCGCGGCCGTCGTCCCGGCCGGGCGCCGCGGATTTCGGGGAAACGCCGCGGCTTGCCGCTCGCCGGCCGCATCGTCCTGCCGGCTTTTCGTCGACGCGCATACCCATCTCGACAAGGGCCATATCTGGCGCGCGCGCGCCCAACCCGACGGCACCTTCGGCGGCGCGCTGGCGACGGTCACCGCCGACCGAGGCGCGCATTGGACCGCCAAGGACGTCGCGGCGCGCATGGAGTTTGCGCCTGCGCTGCGCCTATGCACATGGGACGCGCGCGATCCGCACGCATCTCGACAGCCTCGGGACCGCAGACGGCGATATCGTTGCCCGTTTTCGCGGCCGCGCGCGAGCGATGGAGAGGCCGCGTCGAATTGCAGGCGTCGCCGCTGTTTGGCGTCGACTTCATGTTCGCGCCCGGCCATATGGAGATGATCGAGGCGATGGTCGAGGCGCATGGCTCGAAAGTGCTGGGCGCCGTGACTTATATGATCCCGCGCGCTGCAAGAAGCGCTCGATGCGTTGTTTGCTCTGGCTGAGCGCAAGGGCTGGGACCTCGATTTCCACGTCGACGAAACCGCCGATCCTGACAGCGCGCACCCTTGGGGCGATCGCGGAGACCGCGTCGAAGCGCAAATTCGCCGGCAAAATTCTCGTCGGCCATTGCTGCTCGCTGGCGCAGCAGGATGACGACGAGCGCGCGCGCGTGATCGAGAAGGTTGCGCGGGCGGGGATCTCGGTCGTTTCGCTGCCGATGTGCAACCTGTTTCTGCAAGACCGGTTCGCCGCGCGCACGCCGCGGTGGCGCGGCGTCACGGCGCTGCACGAGCTGAAGGCCGCTGGCGTCGAAACCTATGATCGCCAGCGACAATACGCGCGACCCGTTCTACGCTTACGGCGATCTCGATATGTTGGAAGTCTGGCGCGAGGGCGTGCGCATCCTGCATCTCGACTATCCCTTCGCCGATTGGGCGGACGCCGTGGCGGCGGCGCCGGCGCGCGCGATGGGGATACGGCCGCCGCGGCTGGCCGTCGGCGAGCCCGCCGATATGATCCTGACCCAGGCGCGCGACTTCACCGAACTGTTTTCGCGCCCGCAATCGGATCGGGTGGTCGTGCGCGACGGCGCCGCGCTCGACGCGACCACGCCGCATCACGCCGCGCTCGACGCCTTGGAGGGGCTTGCGCCATGACGCGCGCGTACGACATCGCTGGCTTTCGCGCCGCCATCGGCGACGTCAAGGTCGAGGACAACCCGACCCTCGTCAAACAGAAGAGCCGCGATTTCTACTGGTACTCTCCGGTGCTGAAACGTCAGCTCGAAGATGTGACGGCCGACCTCATGGTCTCGCCGCGCAGCGAGGATGAAGTGCGCGCCGTGCTGTCGGCGGCGTATCGGCTAAAAATTCCGGTGACGCCGCGCGGCTCCGCGACCGGCAATTACGGGCAGGCGATGCCGCTCAACGGCGGCGTGCTGTTGAATCTCGCGGAGATGAACCGCGTAAAAGAGATCGCGCTCGGCCGAGTGATCGTCGAGCCCGGCGCGCTGCTGATCGACGTCGACCGCGCGCTGGCCTCGAGCGGCCAGGAATTGCGCATTTTTCCTTCGACCCGCGCCACCGCTTCCGTCGCCGGCTTCGTCGCCGGCGGCTCCGGCGGAGTCGGCTCGATTTCCTGGGGCGGCTTGCGCGATTTCGGCAATGTGATCCGTCTGCGCTTGCTGACGATGGAGGAGACCCCGCGCGCGCTCGAACTCACTGGCGCCGATCTGCACAAGGCGGTGCACGCGTACGGCACCAACGGCGTCATCACCGAAGTCGAAATGCCGCTCGGGCCGCGCTACGATTGGGTCGACGTGATCCTCGGCTTCGAGGATTTTGCAACGGCGTCGGCCTACGGCGCGGCGCTCGGCGCCCAGGACGGCATTCTCAAGAAGCTGGTGACGACCGTCGCCGCGCCGGCGCCGCAGAGTTACTTTTTGCGACATCGCGCGCTGATCCCAGACGGCGCGAGCGTCGCCATTCTGATGATCGCGCCGCATTCGCTCGACGCCTTCTACGCCTTCACCAAACCGTGGAAGGCCTCGGTTCTGCTGGATTCGAGCAACGCCTCTCCCGAGACGCTGAAGGGTCTGCCGCCCAACTACGAGCTGACCTGGAACCATACGACGCTCCGCGCCCTGCGCGTCGATCCCGCGATCACGTATTTGCAGGTGCGCTACGGCGACGGCCTGCCGCTCGAACGCGCGCAGCGGATTCTTAGCAAATATGCTGACGAGTTGATCGGCCATTTTGAATTCATCCGCTTCAATGGCCGCATCGAATTCGCGGGACTGCCGCTGCTGCGCTTCACCACCGAAGCGCGGCTTGACGAGATCATGCGCGATCACGAGGCGATGGGCGCGTTCGTGTTCAATCCGCACCGCTACACGCTCGAAGAAGGCGGCATGAAACAGACCGACGCGATCCAACTCGCCTTCAAGCGTGAGACCGACCCGCTAGGGCCTGCTCAATCCCGGCAAGATGATCGCGTTCGAAGACCCGAATTTCGATTTCGCCGCCGGCCAGCCTCTATCTGTTCCCGGGCCTGGAAGCGCGCGCGGCGGCGGCGAAGGCCTGATGCGCATCCTGGTGCTGTTCGCGCATCCCGTCGAAACCAGTTTCGGCGCGGCGGTTCATCGCGTCTTGGTCGACACGCTTCGGAAGCGCGGACATGAAATTGACGATTGCGATCTCAACGCGGAAAGCTTCGATCCCGTGATGACGCGGCAGGATCGCCTCGACTATCACAACGTTTCCGTCAACCGCGCGCGCGTCGGTCCCTATGTCGAGCGGTTGCTCGCCGCGGAGGCGCTGGCGTTCTCGTTCCCGGTTTGGAATATGGGGTTTCCGGCGATTTTGAAGGGGTTTATCGACAAGGTTTTCCTGCCCGGGGTGAGCTTCACGCTGAGCGAGAACGGCGACTACAGGCCGTGTTTGCACAACATCAAAAGGCTCGGCGTCGCCTGCACCTATGGCGGCGACCGGCTGCGCACGTTTCTCGCGGGCGATCCCTGCCGGCGTTTTATCACTCGATCGCTGCGCATAACCTGCGCGCCCGGCGCTGGTTGCGATTATGTCGCGTTGCACGACATGAATCACACGCACGTCAGGCGGCGGGAGGATTTTTTGCGCAAAGTGGAAACAAGATTTTCCAGCTGGTGAGCAGCCGCCGGAAGACGGCGAAAGCCGTCTCCCGGATATTCCAATCAGCCCGGGGCGGACAGATTCATGCCGTTGGGGAAGAACAACCCCTTTGTGGCGCCGACGCCGCCGTAGACAATGTTGAGAACCTGTTGCGTCGAGCGATCATAGGCGATGGCGTTGTTGCCCGGCGGCGTATTCGTGGGGAAGCCGCCCAGCAGCGAGCCGTTCGAGTTGTCGCTGCAATTCACGATATGCGGAAAACTCGTGCTGCCGACGCCGTGATCGTCGACGTTTTGGGTGTTGTAGGTGCCGTCAAGGGTGGCGCGCAGGTTGGAAATGGCCGCCGTCGCTTGCATCTGATCGTTGGCGAACAGCACGGTTCTCACCAAACCCGCATGATAGGCTTCCACCGCCAGAATGCCCGCGGCTTTGTCGAGGTAGTTTTTGTTGGTGATCGCGCCCGCGGCGCCGTGGTAAGCGGTGACGCCGACGTCTTCAAAGATGTAAGCGGCCAGCATGAAGCTCATATCGTCTGCGTAGGGGTTGAAATCCGAGCTGAGCCCCGCCGCCATACCCAGCGTTTTGAAGCTGTTCACGAGGTCGATCACAGGCTCGTTGGGCGCTGACGAACCGAGCGCGGCGCGCAGAAACAGCACGTGTTTGCGCTCTTCCTGGGCGATTTCCTGCGCGTAGGCTTGAATGAGGGGAGAGGTAAAATTGACTTGCTGTCCGCCGATGACGGTCGACTGCGCGTTTCCGGTGTTGGCCTGCCCCAAACCGAACCCGTAGGCCGCGCGGCTGTAAAACTCCGCTTCCAAATATTCCAGATTGAGCGCGAACGTCAAAATGGCGACATCCATGTTGACCGTCTGGGCGGTTGCGCGATTGGCGCCGAGGGCCGTCACCGCCGCGCCAGCGCCGAAGGCCCCCGCTGTCCGAAGGAAGCCGCGCCGGTTGCGGTCGCTCGGCTCGTCAGCGACGCTTCGCGCTCTCTTGAATCCGCGATTTAGAATATCAGCTAGCATCGACGTTTCCCCGACACGCACATAGCCGCGCCCATGCCGGCTTGGCATGAAGCATCAACCGGATCGCAATGCGAACCTTTTGAAGCTACGAACGGGAAATCATCGGGTTTCCGCAATTGATGTTTTTTTCGCTATTTCCAGACAGGTCAAGTTGAACACAACACTATGTGATGAGATTTCGCCTTCAGATCCCGAGCGGGATTCCTGCCCGAGCCAAGGGGCTTTGGTTGATGTCGGCCGAGTCTGGGCCGCGCGATGGCGGCGACCCGAGCGGCGCCGCCCGGGCGACATCGCTCCGCGCTATTCCCGGTTTCGACAGGGCGGCCGCGGCCTCGCAAATTCGGCGCGATCCGATTTCGCTTCAGACCTGATTCGCCGCGCCGCTTGCGCTTGCGATCCGTGGCGGTTAATGTTGACATCCTGAAGCTTTTTCGGCCTGAGGCCGTCTTGCGCAGGGTGGTGGGGAGACGCGGATTTGTCGGTTTCCGCTGATTATTTGCTGGATCGCCGCCGCCTCTCGCGCCAGGTGACGTTCTGGCGCGTGGCCGCTTTCGCCGTCGCCGCGCTGGCGATCCTGGCGCTCGGGCTTCGCTACTCCGGCCTAGGCGGCGGACTCGGGCGAGGCCACATCGCGAGGCTGCGGATCAGCGGGATCATCACGGGAGACGATCGTACGGTTTCGGCGCTCGGCGACATCGACAAGTCGAACGCGCGCGCGGTGATCCTCGATATCGACAGTCCCGGCGGAACCACCGCGGGCTCGGAGCGCCTTTACGACGAAATCCGTCGCATCGCGCGCACAAAACCCATCGTCGCCGTAGTTGGCGCGGTTGGCGCCTCCGGCGCCTATATCACCGCCCTTGGCGCCGACCGCATATTTGTCCTTCAGACCTCGATCGTCGGCTCGATCGGCGTGCTCGCCGAATACCCGAACGTCTCGGGCCTGCTGGACAAGCTCGGCGTCAAGTACGAGACGATCAAATCCTCGCCGCTGAAGGCGGTTCCGAACGGACTGGAGCCGACAAGCGACGCGGCGCGCGCGGCGATTGCGGCCATCATCGACGATTCCTTCGCCTGGTTCAAAGGACTCGTGCGCGAGCGCCGGGGCATGAACGACGAGGAATTGGCGCGCGTCGACGACGGGCGCGTTTTCACCGGGCGGCAGAGCCTGCCGTTGAAGTTGGCCGATGCGTTGGGCGGCGAGCGCGAGGCGATCGATTGGTTGAACGCAGACAAGGGCGTTCCGAAAAACCTGCCCGTTCGCGATTATACTCCCGGCGCGGGGTTCGCCGGCTTTAGGCTGAACAGTCTCGCCGGCGAAGCGTTGCGGGGCGTTTTGGGGCGCGGCAGTTGGCGAAAGCCGGTCGGTTGACGGGTCTGGTTTCCATTTGGCAGATGACGGCCGGCAACTAACGGCTCGCGGTGCACGGTATGTAGAGGGGCGGCGGCGTGATCAAGTCGGAACTGGTTCAGCGTTTGGCGGCGCGCAATCCGCACCTTTATCAACGCGACATCGAGAATATCGTCGACGCCATCCTGGGCGAAATCGCCGGCGCGCTGGCGCGCGGCGATCGCGTGGAGTTGCGCGGTTTCGGCGCCTTCTCCACCAAACAGCGGCAGGCGCGCACCGGCCGCAATCCGCGCACCGGCGACAAGGTGTCGGTCGACGAGAAATTCGTGCCGTTCTTCAAGACCGGCAAGGAAATGCGCGAGCGCCTCAACAAGTAACGCGCTTTCTGGCGCGCGCCGAAGGCTAGGTTCTCACCGCGCGGCTCCGCCGTCAGTCGAGCGTCCCGACCGGAAGGTCGTTGATCTTCTTGTGCGACGGCTCCGCTTTCGGGACGACGCCGGCTTTTGGCTCGGCCGACGGGCACTTTCACCGCCTCCGCCGCGCTTCTGCGCGGGGTCAGGCGACGCGGCGACGGCCGGCGTCGCCTCCGGCTTGACCGCATCTACGGCCGGCTTTTTCGGCTCCGGGGACCCGGTTGGGGCGACGGCGGCGACCGAAGACGGCGCGACGCCGCCGGCCTTGTCGGTGGTCGTCGCGTCCGGCGTCGGCGAGGCCGAAGGCGCCGTCTTGGCGAGGCTGGGATCCTTGTGCTTCTTCGCCGCATGGTGCTTCGGTTTCGCAACCGGCGTATCTTCCGGCTCGGGCTTCGCCGGCGCTAGGCCGTCGCCGCCATAGACTCGTGAGGGCGGGTTGAGAAGGTCGCCAAGCGCCTCCTGCCGGCGCGACGTCCCTTCATCGTTCGAAGCGGCGCCGCGATCGTCGCTGCCGACGTCGCGAGGAGGATGTGCGCCTTGCGGCGCGTCTGCGGAGTCGAGATCGCGCCAGCGCGGCGCACGCCCGGCGTAGTTCTCCAAAACATGTCCGTCGCGCGCGTCGACGATGAGCCGCGCCGGCCGACCCGAAACGGAAACGACGTTGCAGACGTAAACGTCGCCGCGCCGAAACATCGGCCCGCGCAACTGGTAGCCGTCGTCTTCCAACATGCCGACGATTTGGCGCGGCGACATTTCGTAAAAAGAGAAGAAGCTTTGCGCGCGCCCCGGCTGCGCAACCGTCAGCGCGGCCGCCAACGTCAGCCCTGAAATCGCTAAGGATCGAATGGCCATCACATGGCTCCTGTAGACCGCGGACGCGCTAACGCGCAAAATCGTTGTCGCCTCAAATTAAGGCTTCGTTAGGACATTTTATCATCGCGTCCCGGGCCAAGGCGAGCAGAACGATTCGATCTCGGCGTCGGAGGTTTCGAAGGAGGTTACCAGACGGATCAGCGTTTCGCGCGGTCCCGCGCGCGCGCTCTGGCGGCACGCCGCGGGTCGGCCAATCGTAAAAGTCGGCGCCCGCGGCGCGCCAGGCCGTCAGTCGCGACGTCGGCGCGATGACAAACACCTCGTTGGCCTCGCCGGCCAACGCCGCGCGCACGCCCGGCAGGGCGACAAGGCCGTCAAACAGCCGCCGCGCGGCGGCGTTGGCGCGGGCGGCGAGATCGAGCCAAAGCCCATCCTCCAGATAGGCCGCCATTTGCGCGCCGAGCAGCCGGCCCTTCGACAACGTATGGCCGCCGCGTTTGCGCAAGAAGGGAAAGGCTTCCGCGCGCGCTTCGATCAAAGAAAATCACGGCCTCGCAGGCGAGCGCGCCGTTCTTGGTGGCCCCGAAAGACAGCGCGTCGACGCCAGCGCGCCAGCTCATCTCGGCCGGGCGAGCAGTCGAGCGACACGAGCGCATTGGCGAAGCGGGCGCCGTCCATGTGCGCGGTTATTCCCGCCGCATGGGCGGCCTCGGCGAGCGCGGCGATCTCGTCGAGCGAATAGACCGTGCCGGCTTCGGTGACTTGCGAAAGCGTCAACGCCGCCGGCTGGCTGGATTTGACGAGGCCACGGGGAAAGCGCGCGAGCGTTTCGCGCAAAGCCTCGGGCGTGATCTTGCCGTCGTAACCGGGAACGCCGACGAACTTCGCGCCGCCGGTGAAAAACTCCGGCGCGCCGCACTCGTCGTCGTGGACATGGGATTCTTCGTGGCAGAACATCGCCTCCCAAGGACGCGCTAGCGCCGACAGGGCGAGCGCAGTTCGCGGCCGTGCCGGTCGGCACGAGAAACGCGGCGAGGTCGGTCTCAAAAATCTCGGCGAGCTTGCGCGACGGCGCGCTGCGACCACGGGTCGGCGCCATAGGCGGCGGCGGGCGCCTCGGCCAGCCGCCGCGACCGCGGCGAGAATGGCCGGCGCGGCGCCGGCGGCGTTGTCGCTGGCAAAATTCAAGGCTTCGTCTCCTTTATGGCCCGGCTCATGCAGGGGCGAAAGCATGATGGCAAGCCGCCGGGCCTCGCTCGGAAACTTCGGGCGAAAAATAGCCGAAATCGGGGCGCGGCGACTTGTGCGAGAGTGCGTTTTCTGGCAAGTTAACGAAATAGGACAGCCTTGCTGACCCATTATTGCGAGATCTGCGGGGTTGAGACGGGACAGCCTCATGTCGGACGCGATGTACAACGCCAAACGCTGCAAACGCCGGGCCTGAAGGTTCGGCCGCCGACCGCCGCTGTCCTCCCCATCGAAATTGAATTAGACCATCCAAAAATCCGATAGCTGAGCGCGGCCCGTCGCGCTCCGGTCGCCAAGGGAGTGGAGAGATGAACGAGACGCTTGCCCCCGCTCCGCTTGGCGCGGACCCCGCCATGCCCCGCGCGGTTGGCCTTTACGACCCCGCCAAGGAGCACGATTCCTGCGGCGTCGGCTTCGTCGCCGATCTCCACAATCGCCGAAGTCGCACGCGATCCTGGAGAAGGGCCTGCAAATCCTGATCAACCTCGACCATCGCGGCGCGACCGGCGCAGACGCGACGCTCGGCGACGGCTGCGGCGTGTTGACGCAAATCCCGCATCGCTTCTTCGCCGAGGAATGCGCCAAGCTCGGCTTCAAGCTGCCCGAGCCCGGCCACTACGCCATCGGCCAGTTCTTCATGCCGCGCGACGCCGAAGCGCGCGCGCATGTCGAAAAGATCGTCGAGGAGACGATCGTCGGCGAAGGGCAAAAGCTGATCGGCTGGCGCGATGTCCCCGTCGACAATTCGAGCCTCGGGCCCCGCGTGAAGGCGGTCGAGCCGGTGCATCGGCAGGTGTTCGTCGGCCGCGGCCCGCAGCGTCGAGGACGAAGACACGTTCGAGCGGCGCGTGTTCGTCATCCGCAAGGTCGTCTCGAACACGCACCTATGAGATGGGCGGCGAGCGCGATCGCCGAATATTATCCGGTCTCGATGTCGTGCCGCACCATCGTCTACAAGGGCATGGTGCTCGTGCAACAGCTCGGGCCCTACTACAAGGATTTGCTCGACCCGCGCTTCGAGACCGCGCTGGCGCTGGTGCATCAGCGTTTCGCCACCAATACGTTCCCGTCCTGGCGGCTCGCCCATCCCTATCGCATGGTCGCGCACAACGGCGAGATCAACACGCTGCGCGGCAACGTCAACTGGATGGCGGCGCGGCAGGCCAATGTCGATTCCGAGCTGTTCGGCAACGACATCTCGAAGCTGTGGCCGATCTCCTACGAAGGCCAGTCCGACACCGCCTGTTTCGACAACGCGCTCGAATTTCTGGTGCGCGGCGGATATTCGCTGACGCACGCGATGATGATGCTGATCCCCGAGGCCTGGGCCGGCAATCCGCTGATGGACGAGGAGCGGCGCGCCTTCTACGAATATCACGCCGCGATCATGGAGCCGTGGGACGGCCCGGCGGCGATGGCGTTCACCGACGGCCGCCAGATCGGCGCGACGCTCGACCGCAATGGCCTGCGGCCCGCGCGCTATTTCGTCACCGACGACGGCCTGGTCGTGCTCGCCTCCGAAATGGGCGTGCTGCCCGTGCCGGAAGAGATCATCGTCAAGAAGTGGCGCCTGCAGCCGGGCAAGATGCTGCTCGTCGACCTGAAGGAGCATCGCATCGTCTCCGACGACGAACTGAAGGCGCAGCTGGCCAAGGCGCATCCTTACAGGGAATGGCTCGATCGCACGCAGATCGTGCTGGAGGAACTGAACCCGGTCGAGCCGCGCGCGGCGCGCACCGATGTTTCGCTGCTCGATCGTCAGCAGGCGTTCGGCTACAGCCAGGAAGACCTCGCGATCCTGATGGCGCCGATGGCGGCCACGGGGCAGGAGGCGGTCGGCTCGATGGGCACCGACACGCCGATCTCGGCGCTGTCTGACAAAGTCGAAGCCGCTCTACACCTATTTCAAGCAGAACTTCGCGCAGGTGACCAACCCGCCGATCGACCCGATCCGCGAGGAGCTGGTGATGAGCCTGGTCTCGTTCATCGGACCGCGGCCGAACCTGCTCGATCTCGAAGGCAATGCGCGGCGCAAGCGCCTGGAAGTGCGCCAACCGATCCTCACCAACGAGGATCTCGAGAAGATCCGCTGCATCGGCCATTTCGAGGACACGTTCGACACCCGGACCATCGACATCACTTATGACGTCGAGCGCGGCGCGGCGGGCATGGAGGACGCGCTGCTGCGCATCTGCGAGCGCGCCGAGGCCGCTGTCGTCGGGCGCTACAACATCATCATCCTCAGCGACCGCATGGTTGGGCCGGATCGCATCCCGATCCCGTCGCTGCTCGCCACCGCCGCCGTGCATCATCATCTGATCCGCAAGGGCCTGCGCACCTCCGTCGGCCTCGTCGTCGAGACCGGCGACGCGCGCGAAGTGCATCATTTCTGCTGTCTCGCCGGCTACGGCGCGGAGGCGATCAATCCCTATCTGGCGTTCGAGACGCTGGCGGCGATGGCCGCCGATCTGCCGGAGAAGGTCAGCGGCCATGAGGCGGTCAAGCGCTTCATCAAGTCGATCGACAAGGGCATTTTGAAGGTCATGTCCAAGATGGGCATCTCGACCTATCAGTCCTATTGCGGCGCGCAGATTTTCGACGCGATCGGCCTGTCGAAGGCGTTCGTCGAAAAATTCTTCCGCGGCACCGCCACGACGATCGAGGGCGTCGGTCTGGACGAGGTCGCGGAGGAGACGGCGCGGCGGCATCGCGAAGCCTTCGGCGATTCTGCCGGTGCTGCGCGGCGCGCTTGGAAGTCGGCGGCGAATACGCCTATCGCCTGCGCGGCGAAGCCCATAGTTGGACGCCGCAGACGGTTTCGTTGTTGCAGCACGCCGTGCGCGGCAACGCGCGCGAGAAATATGACGCCTACGCCAAGCTGCTCAACGACCAGTCCGAGCATTTGCTGACGATCCGCGGCCTGTTCCGCATCAAGAGCGCGGAGCAGGACGGGCGCGCGCCGGTTCCGATCGACGAGGTCGAGCCGGCGGTCGATCATCGTCAAGCGCTTCTCGACCGGCGCGATGTCGTTACGGCTCGATCTCGCGCGAGGCGCACACGACGCTGGCGATCGCGATGAACCGCATCGGCGGCAAGTCGAACACCGGCGAGGGCGGCGAGGAGAGCGACCGCTACAAGCGGCTGCCGAACGGCGATTCGATGCGCAGCGCCATCAAGCAAGTGGCGTCCGGCCGGTTCGGCGTGACGGCGGAATATCTCGTCAACTCCGACATGATGCAGATCAAGATGGCGCAGGGCGCCAAGCCCGGCGAGGGCGGGCAATTGCCGGGCCACAAGGTCGACGCCGTCATCGCCAAGGTGCGCCATTCGACGCAAGGCGTCGGCCTCATCTCGCCGCCGCCGCATCACGACATCTATTCGATCGAGGACTTGAAGCAGCTCGTCTACGATCTGAAGAACGTCAACCCGCAGGGCGCTCGTCTCGGTCAAGCTCGTCTCCGAAGTCGGCGTCGGCACGGTCGCGGCGGGCGTCGCCAAGTGCAAGTCGGATCATGTGACGATCTCCGGCTACGAAGGCGGCACCGGCGCTTCGCCGCTGACCTCGATCAAGCACGCGGGCTCGCCCTGGGAGATCGGGCTTGCCGAGACGCATCAGACGCTGGTGATGAACGGCCTGCGCGCGCGCATCGCGGTGCAGGTCGACGGCGGCGTGCGCACGGGGCGCGACGTGGTGATCGGCGCGCTGCTCGGCGCCGACGAGTTCGGCTTCGCCACCGCGCCGCTGATCGCGGCCGGCTGCATCATGATGCGCAAGTGCCATCTCAACACCTGTCCCGTCGGCGTCGCGACGCAGGACCCGGTGCTGCGCAAGCGCTTCGCCGGCCAGCCCGAGCACGTCATCAACTTCTTCTTCTTCGTCGCCGAGGAAGTGCGCGAGCTGATGGCGGCGCTCGGCTATCGCAAATTTCAACGAAATGGTCGGGCAGCGGCAGATGCTCGACAAGACCGAGCTGATCGCGCAGGCCAAGGCCGCGGGGCTCGACTTCTCCAAGCTGTTCTACAAGCCCGAGCCCTGGCCGACCGACGCGATCTATCACTCGCAGACCCAGGATCATCGGCTAGAAAAGGTGCTCGACCGCACGTTCATCGCCGAGGCGAAGGACGCGCTCGAGCACGGCAAGCATGTGCGGCTCGACTTGACGCATCGCCAACTCCGACCGCTCCGTGGGCGCGATGCTGTCGGGCGAGATCGCGCGCCGCTACGGCCATGCCGGCCTGCGCGACGGCGCGATCCACATCAAGTTGAAGGGCACCGCCGGTCAGAGTTTTGGCGCGTTCCTCGCCAAGGGCGTGACGCTGGAGCTTGAGGGCGACGGCAACGACTATGTCGGCAAGGGCCTGTCGGGCGGCCGCATCATCGTCTACCCGCCGAAAGAGGCGACGAAGCTGACGCCGGAGAAATCAATCATCGTCGGCAACACCGTGCTTTATGGCGCGATCGCCGGCGAGTGCTATTTCCGCGGCGTGGCGGGCGAGCGTTTCGGCGTGCGCAACTCCGGCGCGATCGCGGTGGTCGAGGGCGCGGGCGACCACGGCTGCGAATACATGACCGGCGGCGTGGTGGTGGTGATCGGCGAGACCGGCCGCAACTTTGCGGCCGGCATGTCCGGCGGCATCGCCTATGTGCTCGACGAGGCGGGCAACTTCGCGCGAGCGCTGCAACCTTGTCGATGGTCGAGTTGGAGCCGGTCGCGGCGGAGGAGGAGGTGATGCAGCGGCACCTCCACTCCGGCGGCGACCTGGCCTCGCACGGCCGCGTCGACGTGATGGGCGACATGACGCGCCACGACGCCGAGCGGCTGCATCAGCTCATCTCCAACCACGCGCGCTACACGGGCTCGACGCGGGCGCGGCACATCCTGGAGAACTGGGAGACCTTCCTGCCGAAGTTCCGGAAGGTGATGCCGGTGGAGTATCGCCGCGCGCTGGCGGAACTGGCGGCGCAGGGCGGCGCGGCGGTGGCGGCGGAGTAGGGGAGGAAGGTCCGATTTTGCTCGCCGGGGCGGCAGGGGCGCTTGCAAGCGCCCCGCTATTGCTCACGTTCGCCGTCCCCTAGCCCTCCCGCCCTTCGGCCGCGCCTCGCCGCCGCCCCAGTTGTGCGGCCCCATGTCTTCGTCGGTCGGCTTGTGGGCGCGGCTCTCCGGCATGTTCGCCGCCCGCCCGTATTTGCGCTCGCCTTCGTAGCCGCCGCCCGGCCGCCTCGACTGTCCGCCTGCCGCGCCAGCGGATCGTCGCCGACGGCGAGCTCGACCGCCTGCAAGCGCTTGATCTCGTCGCGCAGCCGCGCCGCCTCCTCGAATTCGAGGTTGCCCGCGGCCTCCTTCATGCGCTTCTCCAGATCGGCCAGCGTCGCCTGGAAATTGTGGCCGATCGACGGGGTTTTGCTGAGCCCCGCGTCGACCGTCACATGGTCCTTCTCGTAGACCGAGTTGAGGATGTCCTGGATGCCGCGCTTGATCGTCGCCGGCGTGATGCCGTTGGCCTCGTTGAAGGCCTGCTGTTTGGCGCGGCGGCGGTCGGTCTCGTCCATCGCGCGCTTCATCGAGCCGGTGATCGTGTCGGCGTAGAGAATCACCCGGCCGTCGACGTTGCGCGCGGCGCGGCCGATGGTCTGCACCAGCGACGTCTCGGAGCGCAGAAAACCTTCCTTGTCGGCGTCGAGGATCGCCACCAGCGCGCATTCGGGAATGTCGAGGCCCTCGCGCAGCAGGTTGATGCCGACCAGCACGTCGAAGGCGCCGAGCCGCAGGTCGCGGATGATCTCGATGCGCTCGATCGTGTCGATGTCGGAATGCATGTAGCGCACGCGCACGCCGTGCTCGTGCAGATATTCGGTGAGGTCCTCGGCCATGCGCTTGGTCAGCGTCGTCACCAGCGTGCGATAGCCGGCCAGCGCGACGCGCCGCACTTCGCCCAGCAGGTCGTCGACCTGCGCGCGCGCGGGGCGAATTTCCACCGGCGGATCAATCAGGCCGGTCGGCCGGATCACCTGCTCGACGAACACGCCCTCGGTGCGCTCCAGCTCCCAATCGCCGGGCGTCGCCGAGACATGCACCGTCTGCGGCCGCATCGCCTCCCATTCCTCGAAGCGCAGCGGCCGATTGTCCATGCAGGAGGGCAGCCGAAAGCCGTATTCGGCGAGCGTCGCCTTGCGGCGGTAGTCGCCGCGATACATGCCGCCGATCTGCGGCACGGTGACGTGGCTCTCGTCGGTGAACACCAGCGCATTGTCGGGCAGATATTCGAACAGCGTCGGCGGCGGCTCGCCGGGCGCGGCGGCCGGTGAGATAGCGCGAATAATTCTCGATGCCGGCGCAGGAGCCGGTCGCCTCCAGCATTTCGAGATCGAACAACGTGCGCTGTTCGAGCCGCTGCGCCTCCAAGCAGGCGCCCCTGTGCGTGCAAGCACGTCGAGCCGCTCCTTCAGTTCGCGCTTGATGCTGTCCAGCGATTGCAGCAGCGTCGGGCGCGGCGTCACGTAATGGCTGTTGGCGTAGACCTTCACGAATTCGAGGTCGTTGGTCTTGGCGCCGGTCAGCGGGTCGAACTCGGAGATCGTCTCGATCTCGTCGCCGAAGAAGTTGATGCGCCAGGCGCGGTCCTCATAATGCGCGGGAAACAGATCGAGGGTGTCGCCGCGCACGCGGAATACGCCGCGGGTGAAATCGCCGAGCGAGCGCTTGTACTGCAGCGCCACGAGATCGGCGATCACCTGGCGCTGATCGATCTTGTCGCCGATCTGCAGCGAGAAGGTCATGGCGGTGTAGGTCTCGACCGAGCCGATGCCGTAGATGCAGGACACGGAAGCGACGATGATGACGTCGTCGCGCTCCAGCAGGGCGCGCGTGGCGGCGTGGCGCATGCGGTCGATCTGTTCGTTGATCGAGGATTCTTTCTCTATGTATGTGTCGGTGCGCGGGACATAGGCCTCCGGCTGATAATAGTCGTAGTAGGAGACGAAATACTCGACCGCGTTATCGGGAAAGAAGCTCTTGAATTCGCCGTAGAGCTGCGCCGCCAGCGTCTTGTTCGGCGCGAGAATCAGCGCCGGGCGCTGCGTCGCCTCGATCACCTTGGCCATCGTAAAAGTCTTGCCGGAGCCGGTGACGCCGAGCAGCACCTGATCGCGCTCGTGGGCGCCGACCCCCTCGACCAGCTGGCGGATCGCCTCGGGCTGGTCGCCCTTGGGCTCGAACTCGGAGACGACCTTGAACGCGCGGCCGCCCTCGGATTTCTCCGGGCGCTGCGGCCGGTGCGGCGTCCAGGTCGGGCGGTCGCGCAGGTTGGGATCGCCATGTTCCAGCAACTCCTTCAGCGATTCCGCGGTGGCGCTCGCGCCGGTCATGCCGCGCGGATGCTCGAATTTCGCCGGCGCCTCCGCAAAGCCCTGCGGCGCCCGGGCGGGGCCGGGCGCGGCCTCGACCAGCGACGGGTTGAGCAGCGCGGCGAGATGGTCGCCGAGCGGATGCACGTCCGGCCGGGAAGCTTTGGGACGGGTTTTTGGGGATCTCGCCATAGGCGCTAATATGGAACGAAACGCGCACGCCGCAAAGGGCGCGGCGCAGCGCCGCCGTGGGAATCTGTGGTCCAGAGGACTCAGGGGCTTGTGTCACACAGACGCAGACCCCCTAATTTCGCGGCGATTCGCCCGCGCGGATATCGTCATGTGGTTTCATCGGCTCGCTTTTGCGACTTTCCTGCTCGCCGCCCCCGCCTCGGCTGGCGTCAAGGAGAAGATTGCGGCGCTGGCGCCGTCGGCGACGGTGCTCGTCGTCGACGCTGGGGGCCACGAGTTGCTGGCCCAGAACGCGGATGCGCCGTTTGTCCCCGCCTCCGTGACCAAGATCGTGACAGCGTGGCTGGCGATGGACGTGTTGGGCGGCGACTATCGCTTCGAGACCAAATTCTATCTCGACGACAAGCGCCGCCTTTATGTGCGCGGCGGCGGCGATCCCTTTCTGATCTCGGAGGAATTGGCGATCCTGACGAAAAACCTGGTCGCGAAGGTCGGCAAGGCGCCGCTCGCCGGCATCGTGCTCGACGCGACCTACTATCCGTCCGATCTGCGCATTCCGGGCATCGAGGACGACGGCGAGCCGTACGATGCGCTGAACTCGGCCTTGGCGGTCAATTTCAACACGGTTTTCGCCACGCGCAGCGGCGAAACGGTGCGCTCCGCCGAGCCGCAGACCCCGATCACGCCGCTGGCGATTTCCGAATTTCGCGCGCGCGGCCCAAAAGGCAGCGGGCGCATCAGCCTGAGCCAGGATCCTTCGGTGAGTCTGCGCTACGCCGGCGAACTCATCGCCGCGTTCATCGCGCGCGCCGGCGGTCGCGTGGACGGCCCGGTCACGACGGGCGCCGTTCCCGAGGGCCTGGCGCCGGTCTATGTCCACAAACAGTCGCGTCCGCTGTCGGAGATTCTGGCAGGGTTGCTGCTCGCCTCCAACAACTACACCGCCAACCAGATTTTTCTGGAGATCGGCGGGCGCAAACTCGGCGGCCCGGTGAGCCTCGCGAAGTCCCTGCAAGTCGCGAACGCCGCGCTCGCCGCGCAGGGGCTCGCCCCGGCGATCCATCTCGAGGAGGGCTCTGGCATAAGCCGCGACAACCGTTTTACGGCGCGGGGTCTGGCCAAAGTGCTGGCGCTGTTCGCGCCGCACGCCGATCTGCTGCGCGGGCATGACGGCGGCTTGAACAAAACCGGGACGATGACCGGGGTGCGCACGCTCGCCGGCTACGTCGACACGGCTGCCCATGGGAGAGTGCGGTTTGTGATTTCGACGGCGGGGAACGAAGGGGAGATGCGGTTCCGGGTGTTGCGGGCGGTGCAGGCGGGATTGTAGGCGGAAGTTGCATCCCAACGCCTCGTAAATCCCCCAATATCAACGCGCCGTGCGAAGGCCCGGAAACAAAAAAGCCCCAGGCGCGACGCCTGAGGCTCCTCTTTGGCTCACGAACCGCCGCCAGTACATCCGTGGTCGGCGATCCCGTGGCGCCTTATCAGGCGGCCTGAAGATTTCCGGCCGAAACCTTGCCGGTCTTGCGGTCAGGGACCTCGTCGAAGCTCAGCTTGTCGCCTTCGTTCAGCGAGCGCATACCGGCCTGCTCGACAGCCGAGATATGGACGAAAACGTCCTTGCTGCCGTTATCGGGCTGAATAAAGCCGTAGCCTTTTTCGCCATTGAACCATTTCACTGTTCCCGTAGCCATGGGAGTATCCTTCATACGTACTTATTGAGATCGGCCACGCACCAGCGCGTCCGCATCAGATCGAATTTTTCGGAGGAGGTCGTTAGCAGGCGCTCTGAGGCGCGAACCAAGTTGTCGTCTTAAAAACTCAGTCCCTCATATAGAGATGAATTTGCCCAAAACAAGGCCGGGTTGCGTCCGGCATGCCTGAAAACCGATCTCTCGCGCATCGCGAAATCCGAACCTACCCCCTGCGCACCGCGTTCAACCCCCGCAGCGCCGCATCCTCCGGCCCCGCCGCGACCGTGATCCCCAGCCGTTCTCCGGCCTCCGCGTACCTCGCGCACAGCCCCACCGACCCGATCGCCGTCGCCCGGCCCGCTCCTCGCGCCCCCGCAAAAATCTCCGCGCCGATCAGCAGCCCCGACAAATACTCGCCGAGCTGGTCGGCCGGCAGCGTCTCGAACAGGCCGAACGTGCGCGCCGCGAAGATCGCGTGCAGCAGGTCGCCGGGGCGCGCGAGACCGCGCGCCGCGTCCACGCCGCGCGCAAAACCCTCGCCCGGCCGCTCCGGCGCCATCATGCGGCCGAGCACCGAGTGCCCGCGAAGCACCGCGAAAACCTCGCCGGTCATGAACGTCTCGAAGCCGACGATGCGGCCGCCCTCGACGCGCGCCCATTTCGAGTGCGTGCCCGGCAGCACATAGACCCCATCGCCGAACCCCGCCGCCAGCGCGCCGAGAATCTGGGTCTCCTCGCCGCGCATCACGTCGGGCGCGCCGGCCGCGTCAAACGCCCGCACGCCGGGAGCGATGCGGACTTCGCCGAACGCGGTCGGGATGGTGACGCAGGCCGCCGCGATCTCCGGCAAGCCCGCGGGGCAGGCGACATAGGCGGCCTCGCGCCAGCCCTGCCTCGCGCCGACCATGCCGCAGGCGAAGATCGGCAGACGCGGCCAGCGGGCGAGGCGCTCGCCGAGATACGGTCTCGTGCTCGCCTGGTTGCAGCGACAGCGCGCCGCGCCCGTCCGGAAGCGCCTCGAGCGCTTGGCCTTGCGCGTCGGCGAGCCAGGCGCGGAAGGACGAGGTGCCCCAGTCGACGCCGATGAAAACGGGTTCGGACACGGACGCTCCTCTCAGGCCGGCGGCGCCTCGCCGTCCACTTCGGACGGCGGCGCGACGACGATGCGGCCGGCGGCGAAATCGATCTCCGGCGCGACCGCCTTGGTGAACGGCAGCAGCCGGGTGTCGCCGCCGCCGGCCGGCGCGATCTCCAGAATATCGCCCGCGCCGTGATTGACCAGCGCCACGACGCGGCCGATCTGTTCGCCGGAAGGCGTCACCGCTTCGAGCCCGATCAGGTCGTCGTAATAGAACTCGTCCGGCGCCGGCGGCGGAAGCTGCGAGCGGCGCGCGAACAGTTCCTTGCCGGTCAGCGCCGCCGCCGCCTCGCGCGTGGAAACGCCCTCGACCTGCGCGACGACCATGTCGTCGCGCAAGGCGCGCACGCCCGACAGCGCGAAGCGCCGCCCGCCAGACGCATCCGTCAGCGGCCCATAGGCGGCGATCGCCTTCGGGGTCGCCGGTGTAGCACTTGACGCGGATTTCGCCGCGCACGCCTTGCGCCGCGCCGAACACGCCGAGGGCGATGAGCCGGTCGTCCAAGCGTTAGGCGGCGGCGGCGGCCTTCTCGGCGGCGGCGGCGCGCTCTTGCGCCTTCTTCTTCGGCTTGGCCTTTTCGGGATTGCTGTGCGGCTCGCGCTTGGCGGCGCCGACGCCGTCGAGCAGGCGCAGCACGCGGTCGGTCGGCTGCGCGCCCTTGGCGAGCCAGGCCTTGGCCTTCTCGACGTCGAGCACGAGGCGGGTCGCGTCGTCCTTGGCCTTCAGGGGATCGAAGGTGCCGAGCTTTTCGACGAAGCGGCCGTCGCGCGGCATGCGCGCGTCGGCGACGACGATGCGGTAGAACGGACGCTTCTTGGCGCCGCCGCGGGACAGGCGAATTTTCAGAGACATGCGGGTTTCCTTTGCGTGGTTATTTCTTCTTGCCGAAGGGGTTGAGGCCGCCGAGGCCGGGGAGCTTTGGCGCCGCCCCGCCGAGGCCGGGAAAGTTTTGCGGCAGATTGAACGCGCCGGGCGGCGGCGCGGACGGCAGGCCCGGCGCTCCAGGCGCCCCGCCGGGGAGCTGCTTTTGCAGGGCGGCGATCTGCTCCGGGCTCGGCATGCGCCGCCGCCCATGCCGGGCACGCCCATCATCTGGCCGAGCTTGCCCATCATGCCCTTGCCGCCCTTGCCGCCCATCGCCTTCATCATGTCGGCCATCTGGCGGTGCTGCTTCAGCAGGCGGTTGACCGCCTCGACCTGCACGCCGGCGCCCGCGGCGATGCGCTTCTTGCGGCTGGCCTTGCGCGCGTCGTCGTTGAGCAGATGCGGGTTGCGGCGCTCGCGCGCGGTCATCGAGGAAATGATCGCGCGTTGGCGCGTGACCGTCTTGTCGTCGAAGCCGGAATTGGCGATCTGGTCCTTCATCTTCGCCACGCCCGGCAGCATGCCGAGAATGCCGCCCATGCCGCCCATCTTCTCGATCTGGGAAAGCTGCTCGGAGAGATCGTCGAGATCGAAGACGCCCTTGCGCATCTTCTCGGCCATCTTGGCCGCTTTCTCCATGTCGATCTGCTCGGCCGCCTTTTCGACGAGGCTGACGATGTCGCCCATGCCGAGGATGCGGTCGGCGAGGCGGCGGGGGTGGAAATCCTCCAGCGCGTCCATCTTCTCGCCGACGCCGAGCAATTTGATCGGCTTGCCGGTGACGGCGCGCATCGAAAGCGCCGCGCCGCCGCGCCCGTCGCCGTCGGCCCGCGTCAAGACGATGCCGGTGACGCCGACGCGCTCGTTGAAATTCTTGGCGAGGTTGACCGCGTCCTGGCCGGTCAGCGCGTCGGCGACGAGCAGGATTTCGTGCGGGGCGGCGGCGTCGCGGATCTCCGCCATCTCCTGCATCAGCGGCTCGTCGATATGGGTGCGGCCGGCGGTGTCGAGGATGACGACGTCGTAGCCTTGCAGCCGCGCGACGCTCTCGGCGCGCTTGGCGATCTCGACCGGGTTTTGGCCGACGATGATCGGCAGCGTCGCGACGCCGACCTGCTCGCCGAGCACCCGCAGTTGCTCCTGCGCGGCCGGGCGCTTGACGTCGAGCGAGGCCATCAGCACGCGCAGTTTCTGGCGCTCGGCTGAGGCGCTTGGCGATCTTGGCGGCGGTGGTGGTTTTGCCGGCGCCTTGCAGGCCGACCAGCATGATCGCGACCGGGGCGGGGGCATTGAGGTCGATGCCCTGGCTTTCGGTGCCGAGCGTTTCGACCAGCGAGTCATGGACGATCTTGACGACCATCTGGCCGGGCTTGATCGACTTGACGATCGCCGCGCCGACCGCCTTGGTGCGGGTGCGGTCGATGAACGAGCGCACGACGTCGAGCGCGACGTCGGCTTCGAGCAGCGCGCGGCGGACCTCGCGCATGGCGGCGTCGACGTCTTCCTCGGAGAGGGCGCCGCGGCCGGTCAGCTTGTCCAATATGCCGGAGAGCTTTTCGGAGAGGCTCTCGAACATGGGGTTGCTCCTGGTTTCGGCGGCCGGGTCAACGCGAAACGCGCCCGGGGGCGCTAGGCGCTGCCGGACGGTGACCGCCCGTCTCGAAGGAAGGGTCGGCGTTTCGAGAAGGCTTTAGCCGTTCGAAGAGGCTCGGTCGTTAGAAGGGGGCGGGCGGGTTGTCAAGCCGCCGAGGTTTTGCGGGAGGCGTGCCGGGACAGTCCGGGATCGTGGGATTTCAGGGGGTTGGGTGGTTTTCCGTGTCCCGGATGCGCCGCTTAGTGGGCTAAGATACAACCATAGAGTGTATTACACAATCCGCGCGCCTCTTGATTGTAACCGCCGAGAGAGACACGCCAGACGATAACCGTTTTATCCGGCGCATTGAGGCGGCGCTCGGAAAGTCTAATTTGGGGTCAGACTAGTCGAACAAGCTCCGCCGAAGGTCCTGCGCGGCGTGCACGATGGCGCGGATGAGGACGTGATCCGCTTCCTGCGTGTAGAATATTATATGGGATTCAAAGCGGAAGCGCCGGTATCCGGGACGAACCTCGTCAGCGGGACGTCCAATGAGAGGGAAATTGGAAATTGGCAAGCAGTTCGAATGAATTTTGAAACCCGGCAAGCGTCCGCCCGATATTCGCCGAACGCCGAGGCGGTATGGGCTTCGATTTCCAACAGCCGCATCTCGGCGCGAGGCGAAATTTTGTAAACGCCCACCCCGCTCAATCGCGCTCGCGGCGCGCTTTTATTTTGGCCCAGATGTCATTCATGTCGCTCGGTCCGGCGATGCAAGCATCGGGATGCGAGAGTTCTTCCCGCAGGCGACGCAGTTGCTCATCGCGCGGCAGAGACTTCCACGCCGCGATGTCTTCGTCGCTGGGCGAGGCGGACGGTTTGACGTCGTTGACGGCGGCGCTCACGCGTTCATCTTCAGGAAAATCACAACTCACAGCCCCACCGCCTCCAACGCCCCCCTCTGCCTTTCCCCCACCACCTCCGGCGAGAAATCGCCGATGGTCTCCTCGAACAGCCGGTGGAAATTCAGCTCCGCCCCGAGCCGCAGGAACGCCGCGCCAAGCCCGATCGCGGCGCGGTCGAGGAACACGAACTCGCGCGGCGCCGTCAGCGACGTCCCCTCCGAACGCAGCGACTGCATCACCGCGCGAATCTCCTTGCGGCCGAATTCCGACGCCTTCACGCCGTCGGCGAAACTGCGCACGCGGTCGTCCAAAATCGGGCCGTAGATGAACGAGGCCCAGATGTTCATCGCCTCGATCGTAGATTTTTTCAGGCCCTTGAAACCCCAGAGGTCGTAGGCGTGCGCGATCCGCGCCCGATCTGACGTCTTCAGCGCCTGATAAAGCTCGAACACGCCCTGGACGAACCGCATCGGGAAAATGCGCACGCAGCCGAAATCGTAGAGGTTGACCGCCTCGCCGTCGCCCACCACGGAATAATTGCCGAGATGCGGATCGCCGTGAATCACGCCGTAGCGCAGGAACGGCCGCCACCACGCCTTGAACAAGGTCTCCGCCACGCGCGAGCGCACCGCGGGCTCGGCCGCTTCGAACGTCAGCAGCTTGGCGCCGTCGAGCCATTCCAGCGTCAGCAGCCGCTTTGACGACAATTCCGGATGCGGGCGCGGCACGCGCACTTGCGGCGTGTCGGCCAGCATCAGCCGGTAGAGCGCCGCCAGTTTGATCTCGCGCGCGTAGTCGAGTTCCTCGCGCAAGCGGTCGCCGATTTCGATCTGCACTTCGCGCGTGTCGATCGCCGCGCCCATGCGGCGGCGGATCGAAAACAGCATGCCGAGCTGTGAGAGGTCCGCCTCCACCGCCGAGGCCATGTCGGGATATTGCAGCTTGCAGGCGACCGCCGCGCCGTCGTGCGTGACGGCGCGATGCACCTGGCCGAGCGAGGCCGCGGCGGCGGGCGTGAGGTCGAAGGCGCGGAAACGCTGGCGCCAGTCGGGGCCAAGCTCCGCCTGCATCCGGCGCTGAACGAACGCCGCGCCCATCGGCGGGGCCTGGCTTTGCAGCTTCATCAGCTGCTCGGAATAATCGGCGGGCAGCGCGTCGGGGATGGTCGCCAGCAATTGCGCGACCTTCATCATCGGACCCTTCATCGATCCCAGCGCCTCGGCGAACGCGCGCGCGTCGTCGCGCTCGCCGCCGGACAGCCGGCTCGCGCCGACCCGCGCGGCGAACGCGCCCGCCTCGACGCCGAGCCGCGCATAGCGGCTGGCGCGCGCGGAAAGTCGGTTGGCTTCTTCGTCGCGGGGCATGAGCGAGCCTGTGAGAGGGACGGGAGTTAGATAGGGCCGCCGGCGCCCCACGGCTAGGTCGACGGCGCCGCCGGTCCCGGCGCACGGCGTCGGCGCGAGGCCTGGCCAGGTCGATTAATCCCGCCCGGCCAAGTGAAAATGCCGCCTATATTCAAAAGACGCACGCGCCGCTATAAACGGGCTGGGGCGCGCCGCGCCCAAGCGTCCGCGCCGGCATAAGGTAAGGTTAGACGTGCGATTGATCGCCGAGCCGCAAGCGCCCGGAACCGAAATAACCCTCGATCCCCAGGTCCCCGCTGGCGAAGCGGATTATGAAGCTTTCGAAAACGCGTCGCACTGGCGCAGCCTCGCCGTCGCGTTGGTCAAGACGTCGCGCGATTGCGTCAAGCTGATCGATCTCGAGGGCTGCGTCGTCGCCGTCAGTCCCGCCGGGCGGCGCCTGCTGCAACTGGACGATCCCGCCCAATTGGTCGGCCTGCTCTGGGAAGACGGGTGGGCCGAGCCCGAGCGCGGCCTCGTGCGCGACAGCGTCGAGCGCGGCAGGAGCGGCGAAATTTCGACCTTCCAGGGATTTTGCGCGACCGCCAAGGGCGAGCCGCGCTGGTGGGAGGTCCAGGTCGCGCCGGTGGTCGACGAGAGCGGCGCCGTGCGCTGCCTGCTCGCCACCTCGCGCGACGTGACGGCGCTGCGCGAGCGCGAGCAGGAGATGCAGGACGCGCTGAAACGCCAGCGGCGGGCGCTGCTGTCGCTGTCGGCCGATTTCGAGGCGAATTCGCAGCGGCTGCGCGACGCCGAGGCGCGCGCTTCGCACGACGACAAGCTGCGGCTGTTCGGGCGGTTCGTCGGCGGGGTGGTGCATGACTTCAACAACGTGTTCGCCGCCGTGCACGGCGCGGCGCGGCTGCTGCGCCGCCGGGTGAGCGAACCGACGGCGCTCGACATCGTCAGCCATGTCGAGCGCGCGGCCGAGCGCGGCGCGGCGCTCGCGCGCCAATTGTTGGATTTCGCGCGCGACGACCAGGACGCCGCCGAGGTTTTCGAGCCCGCGGAGTTGCTGGCGCGCGACGCGCATTTGCTGCGTCACATCGTCAGCGGCGAGGCGACGCTGGCCCTCGATGCGCAACCCCAGCTGTGGCCGGTGCTGGGGTCGCCGGCGAAATTCCAGTCGGTGCTTTTCAATCTGGTCGCTAACGCCCGCGACGCGATCCGGCCCAGCGGCCGGGTCGAGGTTCGCTTGGCCAATTGCCCCTCGCTGTTGCGCCCGCAAGAGCTTGACGCCGCCGACTACGTGACGTTGTCGGTCGCCGACGACGGATGCGGCCTGTCGCCGGAGGCGCTGCGGCGCGCCGGCGAGCCGTTCTTCACCACCAAGTCGCCCGGCAAGGGCACGGGGCTCGGCCTCGCTTCCGCGTTCGAACTCGCCGCCGCCTGCGGCGGCCGGGCGTTCGTGGAGAGCCAAGAGGGCGCCGGCGCGCGCGTGACGGTGTATTTGCGGCGCTCGCCGGTCGAAGGCGAGACGGTCGCGGCGCCCGACGCGGGGATCGACCCGGCGCTGCACGGCGGCGCCAAGCTGTTGCTGGTCGAGGACGATCCGCTGGTGCGCGACCATCTGGCGAGCGTGTTCCGCGAATTGAACTACGTCGTCGTCGAGGCCTCGGCCTATGAGATCGCCGCCGCCAGCGCGGAGGCGAACGCCGATTTCGACCTGGTCGTCACCGACCTCAATTTGAAGGACGGCCTCGGCGATCGGCTGGTCGCCGAATTGCGCGCCAAGCAGCCGGCGCTGCCGGCGATCTACGTCACCGGCAGTTCGGGATTGGAGATTCCGCGCGACGAAACCGTGCTGCAGAAACCTGTGTCGGAGACGCGGCTCGCCCGCGCCGTGCTCGAGAAACTCGGCCGCCTGCCGGGCGCTCGCCGCTCCGCCCGACGCGCTTCGGCAGGTCGAGCGGATCGCCGCAAAACTTCATGACGTGGAGATGCGCGGCGCCATGGCGATCTGGCGCGAATATGTGGAAACCCGCAAGCGGCATTCCCAGCGCGCTCGACCCGGGCCCGTGGTGCGAGGATCCGCCGCGGCTCGGCTATCTGATCGCGGTCGGCGCGGGCGTCGATCCCGAGTTGAAGTTCGTGCGGGCGGGATCGGAGCTTTCGTCGCGGCTCGGACGCCCGCTGGTCGGCGCGACGCTGGCGCCGGGCGACGAACAGGTGCTGGGCAACGTCGCGCGCGCGCTGCGGCGCCGGCTCAACGGAACGCCGGGGTACGATTACGCGCGCTTCGCGCTGGGCGACGGCAAGATCTCGGTTGTCGAGCGCCTGCTGCTGCCGCTCGCCGACGCCGACGGCCGCGTCGGCTATCTGTTCGGTCTGGTCGCCTTCAATGAGGGCGGCGGGTGAACATTCCGCCGTTTGAAGCCGCCGATCTCGCGCGCAAAGTCGAGGCCTTGGACGCCGACGCGCTGGAGGCGCTGCCCTACGGCGTCGTCAAGCTCGACTCCCAGGGAACCGTGCAAATCTACAACCAGACCGAAGCGACGCAGTCGGGCCGCAAGAGGCGCCCGACCGTGGGCCTGGATTTCTGGCGCGAGGTCGCGCCCTGCATGGCGGGTCCCGACCTGCGCGGTCGCGTCGAAGCCGCAACCGCGCACGGCGCCGTCGACATCGAGATCGGCTGGATCGGCGATTTCGACGATCCCGAGGGCGAGATCAACATTCGGGTGTTGTCGGCCTCCGACGGCGGCCTCTGGCTTTTCATGAGCCGTTAGGCGGACTAGAACGCCTCCCTCTGGGGGCTCGCCATGCAACTGATCGGAATGCTCGACTCGCCCTACGTGCGCCGCGTCGCGGTGGCGATGCTGAGCGCCGGAATCGCCTTCGACCACAAACCGATCTCGCTGTTTCGCCATATCGACGCTTCTCGCGCCTGAGCCCGATGCTGAAGGCGCCGTCGCTGATCGCCGAGGACGGCACGGCGCTGGTCGAGTCCGGCGTCATTCTGGACTATCTCGGCCTCCGCTTCCCGGCGCTTGGCGGCTTGAGGCCGCAGGGCCTGCCGGCGTTCGCGGCGCTCGGCGGCGCGCTGACGGTGATGGAGAAGGCGGTGCAAATCCACTACGAGCGCGCCTTGCGCAGCCCGCAAGAGCGCAGCGAAAGCTGGCGTGAGCGGATCACGCGGCAGCTTGGGCAAGGGCTCGCCGCGCTCGAAGCCTCGGCGCCGGAGCGCTTTTACGAGGCGAACCTCGGCCATGCCGACATCGCCGCCGCCTGCGCCTGGAATTTCGTGCAAGCCATGGTCGCCGATGTGGTTGCGGATCGCGCTTATCCTCGGCTCGCCGGGTTCGCGGCGCGGGCCGAGGCCCTGCCGGCGTTTCTCGCCGCTCCCGCGATAGACGGCGTCCAGGCGAGGACCGCGCGATGATCCCGGAAAAAATGCGTGCAGTGATCGCTCGGACGCCCGGCGGCCCCGAGGTTCTGGCGTTGGTCGAACGGCCGACGCCCGCGCCGGGCGCCGGCGAAATCCTCATCAGGGTCGCGGCGGCGGGGGTCAACCGGCCCGACATGCTGCAACGGCAGGGCCAATATCAGCCGCCGCCCGGGGCCTCGGATGTTCTGGGCCTCGAGGTCGCCGGCGAAGTGGCCGCGCTCGGCGAGGGCGTGACGCTGCACAATGTCGGCGATGAGGTGACGGCGCTGCTGCCCGGCGGCGGATATGCGGAATATGCGCTGGCGCACGAGAGCAACGCCCTTTCGGCGCCGCGCGCGCTGTCGCTGGTCGAGGCGGCGGCGATCCCCGAGACGTTTTTCACCGTCTGGACCAACGTGTTCGACCGCGGCGGCCTGAAAGCCGGCGAATGGCTGCTCGTGCACGGCGGCGCCTCCGGCATCGGCACGACGGCGATCCAACTCGCCAAGGCGTTCGGCGCCAAGGTGATCACGACCGTCGGCGCCGACGAAAAGATCGACGCCTGCCTCAAGCTCGGCGCCGATGTCGTCGTCAACTACAAGACCCGAGGATTTCGTCGCCGCGACGCGCGCCGCGACCAGGGCGCGGCGCCGACGTGATCCTCGACATGGTTGGCGGCGACTACGTCGCCGCGCAACTATGCGGCGGCGGCGATGGACGGGCGGATCGTGCAGATCGCGTTCCTGCACGGGCCGAAGATCGAGCTCGACCTCGGCCGCTGATGATGAAGCGGCTGACCCACACCGGCTCGACGCTGCGGCCGCGCTCGGCCGCCGAGAAGGCGGTCATCGCCGAGCATTTGCGCGAAAAAGTGTGGCCGCTGCTGGAAGCCGGACGGTTGCAAGCCGATCATCGATTCGACGTTTCCGCTCGATCAGGCCGCCAAGGCGCATGCGCGGATGGAGAGTTCGGCGCATTTCGGCAAGATCGTGCTGACGATCTGAATCGTGCCGCGTTACAAGCTGACGATCGAATACGACGGCGCCGGCTATTCCGGCTGGCAGCGGCAGGCGAATGGGCGCTCGATCCAGCAGGCGCTTGGAGGAGGCGGTCGCGCGTCTGACCCGCCGACGCCGCCGGTCGCCGGCGCGGGGCGCACCGACGCCGGCGTTCATGCGCGGGGACAAGTCGCGCATGTCGATCTCAGCCGCGAATGGGCGGGCTGGCGGCTGCGCGAGGCGATCAACGCGCATCTGGTTGACGAACGGATCAGCGTCGTCGCGGCGGCGCCGACCGACGATCCATTCGACGCGCGGCGCAGCGCCACGGCGCGGCATTATCGCTATGTCGTCGTCAACCGGCGCGCGCCGCTGGTGTTCGAGCGCGGCCGGGCGTGGCGGGTGAAGAAACCGCTCGACGCTCACGCAATGCACGAGGCGGCGCAGGCGCTGATCGGCCGCCACGATTTCTCGACCTTTCGCGACGCGCAATGCCAGGCGAATTCCCCTCTGCGCACGCTCGACTATTTTCGCGTCGAACGCGCGGGCGAAACCATCCATTTCGACGTCGGCGCGCGCTCGTTCCTGCATCGGCAGGTGCGCTCGATGGTCGGCTCGCTTGTCGAAGTCGGCTTGGGCAAATGGAGCGCGGCCGATTTGCGCGCCGCGCTGGATGCCGCCGACCGCAGCCGCTGCGGACCGGTCGCGCCGCCTGACGGACTTTATCTGGAACGCGTCGACTACCCCGAGAAATAGCGGTGCAGGATGCGTTCGTAGATGCGCGACAGCGCGTCGAGATCGTCGAGCGCGGCGTATTCGTCGACGCCGTGCATGTTGCCGCTGAGCAGGCCCAACTCCACCACGGGACAGATGTCCTTAATGAAGCGCGCGTCGGACGTGCCGCCGCCGGTTGACAGGTTCGGGCGTCGGTCGGTGACGTCGGCGACGGCCTCGGCTACGAGTTCGGTGAAGGGGCCGCGCGGGGTGAGGAACGCGACGGCGTTGGTGGGATCGAAACTCAGTTCGTGGCGGAAACCGTCGAGGCGGCGGCGGATTTCGGCCTCCAGGGTCGCCGGGGTCCAGCGGTCGTTGAAACGGATGTTGAAGACGAGGCGGACTTCGCCTGGGATCACGTTCGAAGCTGGATTGCCGACATCCACGGTCACGACTTCGAGGTTGGTCGGCTGAAAGTCGGGCGTTCCTTCATCGAGCGGCGCGGCTTGCAGGGCGTCGAGCGCGCGGGCCAGGGCGCGCAGGGGGTTGTCGGCGAGATGGGGATAGGCGACATGGCCCTGCTTGCCGAGGATTGTCAGGCGCCCGGTGAGCGAGCCGCGCCGGCCGTTCTTGATCGTGTCGCCGAGCACGCCGACGCTGGTCGGCTCGCCGAGCACGCAATGGTCGATTCCCTCGCCGCGGGCGCGCAGAAGTTCGACGAGCCGGACTGTGCCGTCGACGGCGGGGCCTTCCTCGTCGCCGGTCAGCACGAAGGCGACAGACCCCCGATAGCCGCCGGCGGCGACGAAGCGCAGCGCCGCCGCCAGCGACGCAGCGACGCCGCCCTTCATGTCGGCCGCGCCGCGTCCCCACAAGCGCCCCTCGGCGACTTCGCCGCCGAACGGGTCGAAGCGCCAGCCCTCGCCCGGCGGCACCACGTCGGTGTGGCCGGCGAAGGCGAGGCAGGGCGAGGCCGACCCATGGCGCGCGTAAAGGTTTTCGACGCCGCCGAACGGCAGCCGCTCGCAGACGAAGCCGGCGCCGGCGAGCAGATCGGCGACATAGGCGAGCGCGCCTTCGTCGGCCGGCGTCACGGAACGGAAGCGAATAAGCGCGCGCGCGATTTCGAGCGCCGAAGCCGTCATCGCGGCCGCATTTCGCGCACCAAAGCCGCCCAGTCGAGCGCGACGTCGTAGATCGGCGGCTCCGTGTTGGAGAGCAGCGTCCACAGCCCCGGCGCCTGCGGACTTCGCTTCAGCGCCTTGACCAGCACCCGGCCGTCGGCGAGCCCGCACACGCACATGCGCCCGGCGAGGTCGTCGTCGGGGGGGTCGCGCACGTCGTCGTAGAACACGAGCCAGTTGTCGAACAAAGCGCCGAGCGAATGGCCGCGGATCTGCACCGCGACCGTCGAAGCTCCCGCCGCGTCGGGCGCGTCGACTTCGTCGAACGGCCCCTGCGCGTCGGCGTAGAAATGCGCGATGGCGCCGGCGCCGACATAGCCGACGAGCGACACCCGTCCGGTCGGATGGCCGGGGCGGCCGCCGCCGACAAGGCGCGGCGGCTCGACGCCGAGATATTCGGCGACGACGGCGATCTCGTCGGCGCGCAAGCGGCGCGAGCCGTTGAGCAGGTCGGTGACGGCGGAGGGAGAACGGCCGAGCGCCAGCGCCAGACCGCTGCGGGTCTTGCGCTTTTCCTTCAGCCCCTCCCGAATCCACTCGACGGTCATGAAATTAACTATTCTGCTTTTCAGAACGCTGCGCAATTATGAATTTCAGAAATTTTATTGACATACGACTTCGGCGTATCCAAAATGAGAACAGAAAGTGAACAAACTGGAGGCGATCATGGTCCGGTCCCGCGACCGCAAGACCGAAACCGGCCGCGAACAGTCGCGGCGGGCGAGCCTGCGCCATCTCAAAGACCTCAAGCGCGCGCATGGCAAGCCGCCGCCAGACGTGGCGATTCGATCGACGGCGACGCCCAAGCGCCTCGCGCCGGCCGAGGCCACCTCGTCGTGCACGTCCCCGGCCGCCCTTTGCGCGGAGCTGATGTCATGAGCCCGCGAAAGACGAAAAAGCCGGCGCCGGTTGACGAAGAGAGGCTCGACGCGACGCCGGAGCGCCTGGCGCGCGCGAAAGAAGTGGGGCAGGACGCGGAGAAGGCGCCGGGCCGCGTACGCCGGCTGCTCGACCCCTTCGACGTGATGCGGGCGACGCGGGCTCTGGCGCCGCACGACCCCAAACTCAACGACGTGCGCTGGTTGATCGGCGAGGCGCTAAGGCGCGTGCACGCGCGCGCGGGGTTGGATTCGCTGCGCGCTGTCGCCCTCGACCGCGTCGGGTCCACGGGTTTCGGGCCGCGTTCGGGGCTTCCGGTCAGCGAGATCGCGCTGCACGCGCGCGACAAGATACGCGCCTGTCAGGACAAGGTCGGGCCGGCGGCGTGGCCGGTGCTGAACCGGGTGATTCTGGAAGGCGGCGGCGTGCGCGAATGCCGCGGCTTTGTGCCGGAGATCGTCACGCCCTGGCGGGCGGACGCGGTGGTGACGGACAGGCTGCGCGTTGGGTTGGATGCGCTTGGGGGAGTGCTTGGGGTGACGGGGGGGAGGTGAGGCGGCTGCCGGCTCCCGAACACGCGATCGGCAGTGCAGATCAGATGTTATTGGCCGCACGCAACTTTTAGCGCTCCTTGGCGTTCTGACTTGGACACGACCCCAGGAGCCGCGACGTCATGAGCAAGCAGATGCCGGAAAACGGCGGAGGCGCACCGCAGCAAAAAAGACTTGGCGACCGCCATGAGGGGCCAAGCGGCGCCATGCAGAGTGCGACGAACGAGCGCGTCTTTTTTGCCGGGCGCACGATATGAGCCGGAACGCGCTCTATGCGCTTATCTCTCTGCTCATCGTGGCGGGCGGGGTCATGGGCTACATGTTGTATCAAGATCGGCAACAAACCGGCCGCCTCGAGATCGACGTCGGAAAGAATGGCCTTTCTATCGAGAAGAAGTAGCGTCTTCGTTCTTCCCCATTACCAAAACTTCATCTTCGCGCCACTCCCCGTAAACCCGCGCCGCCCCATATTTTAGCAACGACAGCCGGAGCGACGCATGTCCGTGGTTTCCTTCAACCCTAGAAGCCGTAGATCGCTGCGCCGCGTCTGGCTCGGCGCCGCGGCCGCCGCCTCGCTCGGCGGCGCGGGGCTCGCCGACGTCGTCGCCCACTCGACGGCCTACGCGGCCGAGGCCGCGGGTCCCGCCTCGTTCGCCGACATCGTCGATCGCGTCAAAGGCGCCGTCGTCTCCGTGAAAGTCACGCTCTCCGACGTCGCCGACGACGATTCCGAGTTCGAGGGGCGGCCGGCGCCGTTCCCCAAAGGCAGCCCGTTCGACCGCTTCTTCAAGCACTTCGGCATCCCGATGCCGGACGAAGAAGAGGGCGCCAGGCCGCACGGCGAGCGCCAGATGGCGCAGGGCTCCGGTTTCTTCGTCACCTCCGACGGCTATATCGTCACCAACAACCATGTCGTCGAACACGCCAGCGAAGTGACGGTGACGACCGACGCCGGCAAGGTCATCAAAGCCAAGGTGATCGGCGTCGATCCGAAGACCGACTTGGCGCTGCTGAAGGCCGAGGGCGCAGATTTTCCCGCCGGTGAAATTCGCCGCCAAATCGCCGCGCGTCGGCGATTGGGTGATCGCGGTCGGCAATCCGTTCGGCCTCGGCGGCACCGTCACCGCCGGCATCGTCTCGGCGCGCGGACGCGACATCGGCGATGGCCCCTACGACGACTTCATCCAGATCGACGCGCCGGTCAACCACGGCAATTCCGGCGGCCCGACGTTCAACAACGAGGGCGAGGTCGTCGGCGTCAACACCGCGATCTTCTCCCCCTCCGGCGGCAGCGTCGGCATCGGTTTCGCCATCGCCAGCGACGTGGTGCAGACGGTCGTCGAGCAGTTGAAGGATCACGGCGCCGTGGCGCGCGGCTGGCTCGGCGTCGAGATCCAGCCGGTGACGCCCGATCTCGCCGACAGCCTCGGCGTCAAGCCGGATTCCGGCGCGCTGGTGGCCAAGGAATCGGCGGAGTCGCCGGCCGCGCTCGGCGGCGTCAAAGTCGGCGACGTCATCAACTCCGTCGACGGCGAGGCGGTCAACAACCCGCGCGACCTCGCCCGCCGCATCGCCGCCTTCGGCCCCAAGAAAACCGTGACGCTCGCGTTGTCGCGCGACGGCAAGGCGCAGACGGTGCAGGTGATGCTGGGTGCGATGCCGGCGGACGCCAAAGTCGCCGAGGCGGACCCCGCACCCGCGCCGACGGGCGTGGACAGCAACGATTTGGGCAAGCTCGGCCTTGAGCTTGAGGCGGGCCGCGGCGGCGTCAAGGTTTTGTCGGTCGAACCCGACAGCCCCGCCGCCGAGCGCGGCATCGCGCAGGGCGACGTGATCATCGCGGCCGGCGGCCGGGAAGTCGGCAAACCCGCCGATGTCGCGGCCGCCCTCGCGGAGGCCAAGAGCGCCGGCCACAAGGCGGTGCTGTTGCGGGTCAGAACGGATCAGTCGGTGCGCTTCGTGGCTTTGCCGGTCAATAAAGCGTCCTGACTTCACCCCATCGGCCGGCCGGAAGCCCCTATCCGGCAGGTCGACGAGGCTGGCGATAAGCGCCTCTCCCCGCGAGACGCTCAGCCGGCCCCACGGGCGGCAAGCCTAACCCCCTCAGGCTTGCCGCCCTCACTTTTTTTGAAACAACATTTATAAGGACCGACGCATTCCTGCGTCCGGACATTTTTCATGCGCATCCTGCTGATCGAGGACGACAAGGAAGCCTCCGCTTATCTCGTCAAGGCGTTTCGCGAATCCGGCCACGCCATCGACCACGCCGCCGACGGGGTCTCGGGCTACGACCTCGCCCACGAGGGCGGCTACGACGTGCTCGTCGTCGACCGCATGCTGCCCAAGATGGACGGCCTCTCGCTGATCTCGGGCCTGCGCGCGCAAGACAATTCCACGCCGGCGCTGATCCTCTCCGCGCTCGGACAGGTCGACGATCGCGTCAAGGGTTTGCGCGCCGGCGGCGACGACTACCTGAGCAAGCCCTACGCCTTCTCCGAACTGCTGGCGCGCGTCGAGGCGCTCGCCCGCCGCCGCCCGAAAGGCGCGCCGGAGGAAACCGTCTATCGCGTCGGCGACCTCACGCTCGACCGCCTCTCGCACAAGGTCACGCGGGCGGGCGAGGAGATCGTGCTGCAACCGCGCGAATATCGGCTGCTCGAATATCTCATGCAGAACGCCGGCAAAGTGGTGACCCGCACCATGCTGCTCGAACATGTCTGGGACTATCATTTCGATCCCCAGACCAACGTGATCGACGTGCATGTCTCGCGATTGCGCGCCAAAATCGACCGCGATTTCGAGGCGGCGCTGATCCACACGGTGCGCGGCGCCGGATATATGATCCGTGACGGCGCTCGTTAGGGTCCTCCGCTCCACCGTTTTCCGGCTGACGCTCGCAATTTTCGGCTTTGGCGCGGTCGGCGCCGGGCTGGTGCTCGGCCTCGTCGCGGTGCAGGTGATCAAGCTCGCCGACAACCAGACGCGGGCGGCGATCACGGCCGAGGCGGATGGGCTGATCGAACAATACCAAGTCGGGGGCCTGCGCCGCCTCGGCCTCGTGCTGGCGGCGCGCTCGCGCGCGCCGGGCGGCTCGATCTATCTGCTGACCGACGCGCTCGGCGAACCGCTCGTCGGCAACATCAGCCAGTTGCCGACGACGCTGACCCCCACGAGCGGGTTTGGCGAAACCCGCTATCAGGGGCTCGACGGGGCGTCGCGCCGGCGCGCGCTCGCGCGGGTCTTCGCGCTGCCCAACGGCTTCCGCCTGCTGATCGGCCACGACCTCGGCGACCGCGCCCGCATCGGCGCGGTGATGGTGCGCACGCTGGCGCTGTCGCTGGTGGTGTTCGCGGCGCTCGCCGCGCTCGGCGGGCTGTTCGTCGCCCGCCGGGTGCTGCGCCGCATCGACGCCATGAACCTTTCCGCGCGGGCGCTGATGGCGGGAGATATGACCGAGCGCCTGCCGGTCAACGGCTCCGGCGACGAACTCGACCGGCTGGCGATCGGCCTCAACCAGATGCTCGCCCGCATCGGCGAGTTGCTGGCGGGACTGCGCGAGGTCTCCGACAACATCGCCCACGATCTGCGCACGCCGCTGACCCGCCTGCGCAACCACGCCGAGGAGGCGCTGCGGCTCGACGGCGACCGCGACGCCAATCGCGTCGCGCTGACGCGCACGATCGAGGAATCCGACGGCCTCATCCGGGTGTTCGACGCGCTGTTGATGATCGCGCGCGCCGAAGCGGGCGCGGACCGGTCGGGACTGGCGCGCGTCGATCTCGGCGAAGTCGTCGCCAGCGTGACGGAGTTGTATGAGCCGCTGACGGAGGAGAAGGGCTTTGCGCTCGATGTCGAATGCGCGCCGGGTCTGGCGCTCGAAGGGCGGCGCGAACTGATCGGGCAGGCGCTCGCCAATCTCCTCGACAACGCGCTGAAATACGGCGCATCGCCGCCGGGCTCGACGTTCGCCAACCAAATTCAGGTGGTCGCGCGGCGCGAGGGCCGCGACGTCGTCATCGAAGTCGCCGACCGCGGGCCCGGGGTCGCGGCGCCGGATCGCGAGCGGGTTTTCGACCGCTTCGTGCGGCTGGAAACCGCACGCTCGCGGCCCGGCTCCGGGCTCGGGCTGTCGCTGGTCGCGGCGGTGGCGCGGCTGCATGGCGGAACGGTGCGGCTGGTCGACAACGATCCCGGCCTCAGGGTCCGGTTAAGCCTGCCGGTGTCGCCGCCGTGAGCGGTCCGCTCAAGCCGCCGCGCGCGCTGCGGCCGCACGCGCGGCTTGCTTCGCATGCGCTCGACGGCTTGCGGCTCGCCGCCGCCGATCGCCGCCTCCTGGCCGCGATCCGCGACCACTCGCCCTATCTGACCACGCTGCTTGAAGAAGACGTCGGCCGCGCGCAAAAACTGTTCGATTTGGGGCCGCAAGCTATGCTCGACGACGCGGTCGACGGGCTCGCCGAGGCGCGCTTCGCCGACGAGGCCGCGGCGATGCAGGCGCTGCGCCGCGCCAAGCGCGCCTCCGCTCTGGCGATAGCGTTCGCCGATCTCTCGGGCGTCTTCGACGTCGCCGCCGCGACCGAAGCTTTGACCCGCTTCGCCGACGCCGCCGTGCGCGCCGCGTTGCGTTTCGTGCTGTCGGAGGCGGCGCGGGACGGGCGGCTTGCGGCTGGACGCGAGCGACGTCGAACGCGGCTGCGGGTTCGTCGTGCTGGCGCTCGGCAAGCACGGCGGCGCGCGAACTCAACTACTCCAGCGATATCGACCTCGTCGCTGTTCTACGACCCCGACAGCGCCGCGCGATTCCCGAAGGCGCCGCGCCCGGGCCGCTGTTCGTGCGGCTCGCCCAGCGGCTCGCGCGGCTGCTGGAGGAGCGCACCGCCGACGGCTATGTGCTGCGCGTCGATCTGCGGCTGCGCCCTGATCCCGGCGCGACGCCGATCGCCATGTCGCTGCCGAGCGCGGCCTCTCTACTACGAGACGCTCGGGCAGAACTGGGAGCGCGCCGCGATGATCAAGGCGCGCGCCGATCGCCGGCGATCTCGCGCTCGGCGAGGCGTTTCTGATAGAGCTCGCGCCGTTCATCTGGCGCAAATATTTCGACTACGCGGCGATCGCCGACATTCACGCGATGAAGCGGCAGATCCACGCGGTGCGCGGGCATGAGAGCGTCGACGGTCGCCGGACACGACGTCAAGCTCGGCCGCGGCGGCATTCGCGAGATCGAGTTCTTCGTGCAGACGCAGCAGCTGATCTTCGGCGGCCGGCGCCGAAATCTGCGCGGCTCGCGCACGCTCGACATGCTGCGCGAGCTGGGCGCGAAGGCTGGGTCGGCGCGCGAGCGCCGTCGACGAGCTTTCGCGCGCCTACGACTATCTGCGCGCGGTCGAGCACCGCCTGCAAATGATCGCCGACGAGCAGACGCAGCGCCTGCCCGTCGAGGAGCGAAGCGCTGGCGCGCTTCGCCCACTTCTGCGGCTATGCCGGGCCTCCCGGCTTCGCGCGCGATCTCACCAACCATCTGCGCGCCGTCGAGAAACACTACGCGCGGCTTGTTCGAGGACGCGCCGAAACTCGACGACGCCGCCGGCAGTCTCGTCTTCACCGGCGTCGTCGACGATCCCGAGACGTTGGCGACGCTGCGCCGGCTTGGCTTCGCGCGGCCCGAACAGGCGACGGAGACGATCCGCGGCTGGCATTTCGGCCGCCGCGCCGCGGTGCAGAGCGCCCGCGCGCGCGAAGTGCTGACGGAGCTGACGCCCGCCCTGCTGACGGCCTTCGCCGGGTCCGGCGACCCCGACGCGGCGCTTGCCGCGTTCGACGCCGGCGCTCGACGCGGATGCCGGCGGCGGTCGAGCTGATGTCGATCCTGCGCTCCAATGCGGCTTTGCGCGAATTGTTCGCCGATCTTCTCGGCGGCGCGCCGCGGCTCGCCGAAGTCGTCGCGCAGCGCCCGCATGCGCTCGACGCGGTCATCGATCCCGGCCGCGCCGCGGCGCTCGCGCGACCTCGCTCGACGCCGAGGCGGCCAGAGCGGCGGGTCGACGGCCTATCTCGCGCCGAGCGCGCGATTTCGAGGACGCGCTCAATCGCGCCCGCGATTTCGCGGCGGAGGAGAAGTTTCTGATCGGCGTGCGGCTGCTCTCCGGCGCGCTCGACGCCGACATGGGCGGCGCGCGCCTATAGCGCGCTCGCCGCAGGCGTTGGTCGCGGAGCTTGCTGCGCGCGGGTCGAGGCCGAGTTCGCCGCCGAGCACGGCGCGGTCGCCGGCGGCCGGGTCGCGGTGCTGGCGATGGGCAAGCTCGGCTCGCGCGAGATGACCGCCGCCTCCGACCTCGACCTGATCGTCATCTACGATTTCGCGGAGCGACGTCGCCGCATCGGACGGGCGCCGGCCGCTGCGCGCCGCCGCTCTACTACGCGCGTCTGACGCAACGGCTCGTCGCCGCGCTGACCGCGCCGACCAAGGCCGGCCGGCTGTATGAGGTCGATCTGCGGCTGCGGCCCTCGGGCCGCAAGGGACCGCTGGCGACCTCGCTCGCCGCCTTCGCGCGCTATCAGCGCGAGGAGGCGGAGACCTGGGAGCATATGGCGCTGACCCGCGCGCGCGTGGTGGCCGGCGACGCCTCGCTTGCGCGCGATATCGCGGCGCTCGCGCGCGCGAGCGCTGGCCAAGCCGCGCGAGCCGGCCAAGCTGGCTCGCGAAATCGTCGCGATGCGCGCCCTGATCGCGCGCGAGAAAGGCGACAAGGGCGGCTTCGATCTGAAGCTCGCGCCGGGCGGCCTGATCGACGTCGAGTTTCTCGCGCAATATCTGACGCTGGCGCACGCGAGCGCCCATCCCGAGCTGCTCCAGCCGGAGACGCGGGCGACGCTGCGGACGGCCGCGCGCGCCGGGCTTCTCGGCCGACGACGGCGCGACCCTTGCCGAAGCGCATCGGCTGATGACGGCGGTCACGCAGGTTCTTCGCCTGACCCTGCCTGACGACGCCGAGCCGCAATCCGCGGCGGCCGGCGTCAAGCGCGCGCATCGCCGCCGCGGCCGGCGCGCCGGATTTCGAGCGGCTGACGGCCGATCTCGCGGGAGCCTGCGCGCGGGTGCGGGCGATCTTTCAGCGCACGCTCGCTCGAGATGACAAGCCGTCGTCGGGGCGCTAATCGCTGGCGTCGCCGCCGGGATGAAAATCATGAGCTACGTCGACAAGCATCCTCGAACCCGGCGAAGTGGTGCGCTACCGCACCACCATCAGTTGGACCGTCTACAGCCACGGAATTGGGTCGGCCTCGCGGCTCTGGTCTGCGCCTATTTCGGCTTCAAGGCGGCGATCGGCTGGCTGTTCGCCGTCACCGGCGCGCTGGCCGCGATCGCGCTGTTCGTGCTCGCGCTCGCGCTTCTGACGTGCGCCAGCACGGAGATCGCCGTCACCGACCGGCGCATCGTGTTCAAGCGCGGCCTCATCCGCACGCATACGGTCGAGATGAACATGCAGAAGGTCGAGAGCGTCGACGTCGACCAGACCCTGCTCGGCCGGCTGTTCGACTACGGCGACGTGACGGTGCGCGGCGTCGGCTCGACCTTCGAGCGGCTGGACTTCATCGACGCGCCGCTGCGGCTGCGCACCACCGTCACCGCCGGCTGATGGTTCCGCGGCTCAGAACCCTGCGCGTGCTGCCGGGACCGAGCCGCTCGCGCGGGCGGTTGCTCGCGGGACCGTTCCGCATCGCCTGTGCGCTCGGCCCCGCCGGCGTCGTGCGGCGGAAGCGCGAGGGCGACGGCGGCACGCCGGCCGGCCGCTTTGCTCTGCTGTGGGGCTATTATCGTCCCGACCGGCCGCGTCCGGCCGCCGGCGGCGTGCCGTTGCGGCCGCTCAAACGCGACTCCGGCTGGTGCGAAAACCCCGCCAGCGCGCAACTACAATCGTCCGGTGCGCGCGCCTTCGCGCGACGCGACCGACTGCATGTGGCGGCAGGACGCGCTCTACGATCTGACTTTCGTGCTCGACCAGAATTTCACGCGCCGCGCGAAGGGCGCGGGAAGCGCGATTTTCTTTCACATCGCCCGCGCCGATCTGTCGCCGACCGCCGGTTGCATCGCCATTCCGGCCGCCGCGATGCGGCGGCTGGCGCCGCGTCTGGGCAGAGGCGCGGAAATTGTCGTCAAATAAAAGCCCGCTGTGGAAGGCGCGCTCAGACCGCGATCTTGAAAGTCTTGGCGACATGCGCCTTGATCGGCGCCGACGTCTCGTCAGCGACCTTGCGCATAAGCTCCGCGAGTTCTTTGGCGCGCGTGGCGGCGTGCTCGAACCTTTGGCGGGCGAACTCGGTCTGCAGCGCAATCACCTGCGAGATTGACTTCGCGCCGGCGAGCGACGCCAGCATGTCCAAATTCGCGTCGGCCTCGTCCTTGATCGCCTCGATCGCTTTGACGTTGAAGGCGATGACGCCGTCGCGCGCGGCCCCGAAACTCGCCCCGACAGCGGCCGTCGCCTCTTCGGCGGCGGTCTTGGCGGGGCCGGCCGACTTGGCGTCGGCAAATATCGCCGGGCCGCTTTCGACAATGGCGCGCGCAGTCTCCTGCGCCGGCTCGGGCGTCTCGACCTGAGGCGCGGCCTCAGCCTGGACGGCCTCCAGCTCAGAGGCTTCCAAAACCTCCGGCGCTTGTAAAGCTTCCGGCGCCTGCACAGCCTCCAGCGCGAGCGATGTCTCGGAAGCGGAGGTCTCGACGGCCTAATCCAACGGCCCAGCGTTTGGCCAAAGGTACCCAGAACACGGCCATTGGTTTTGTTATCCCGGGTTATCCAGGTATCTTCCATTCCTTTTACGCGGTGGAATTGATGCGCGGCATTGGCCATGGCTGTGAAACCCTAAGGCTTGATTTGATTTTTCATATTACCGATGGAAGTAATCCTTTAAGGTCCAATTTTGCCGGCGGTCTTATTTTCGCGGACATCATTGAAAACCTGCCCCAGGTTGAGACCGCCGTACATGGAAGATACGCCTTGCCTGGTCATTAATCACATTGTTAAAGACTTGGATGTCAGTTATATCGCGGTGGATAATGTCAAAGGTGGATTTACGGCCGCGGAATATTTGATTAATTTAGGCCATAAGCGCATTGCCACCATCACCGGTAATATGCAGACCCAGGCGGGTATAGACCGTTTTGAAGGGTTCCAGAAGGCCTTAAAGCAGCATGGCATTGATTCTCCTCCGGACTATGTTTTAAAGGCGATTATTCCCGCCGTTCAGCCCGTCAGGCCGCAGAACGTTTTTTTTCCCTGGAAAACCCGCCTACGGCCATTTTTGCGGCCAGCGATGATATGGCCCTTGAGATTATTTCGGTGGCCATGGAAAACGGCATTAAGGTGCCGGAAGATATTTCCATCATCGGGTTTGATGATAACCCTGCAGGTCTTTTCGGCCCTGTGGGCCTGACCACCATCAAGCAGCCTTTGTTTTTCATGGGTGAAGAGGCCATCAAAGTCATTTATGAAATCATGACCGGCAAACAAAAAGCCCAGGTCCACAAAATCCTTTCCCCTGATCTAATCGTAAGAGAATCCTGCGCCCAACCGTCCTCGTAGTCCTCCTGATAGTCATTCCTTAAGCTGGCCAAAGACACGCTTTGTCATTTTCGATAGCGTCGATCTTCTTTTCAACTCGAAGGGATTACGGTCAAAATAATGGAAAATTAAGTGATAACCTATGATCATCCAATAGTGTTGACAATCGTCGAAATTAGAGGTATTTTAGTGCCTTATGAATTCATTTGATTGCATAGTGATAGGTGCTGGGCATGCGGGGATTGAGGCGGCTTTGGCACCGGCCCGCATGGGGCTTAAGACGGCCATGGTGACCCTTTCCAAAGAGACCATCGGGCAGATGAGCTGTAATCCGGCCATTGGCGGGGTGGGCAAGGGCAATTGGTCAAGGAGATCGATGCCTTAGGCGGCGAGATGGGTTTGGCCGCTGACCGCACAGGCATCCAATTCCGCCAGCTCAATGCTTCCAAAGGCCAGGCTGTGCGTTCTTCACGCTGCCAATCTGACCGTAAGCAATACCGTTTGTATATGAAGCAGGTGGTTTTAAACCAGCCGAATCTGACTGTTATTGAAGATAAGGTCAGTGAGTTGGTGGTGGTTGGAGGAGCAGTCCAAGGGATTAAAACCGCCGGCGGCTTGCATTTACAAGCCCCGACGGTGATTATCACCACAGGAACTTTTTTAGACGGACGCATTCATGTGGGGACACAGATCACCCCCGGCGGGCGTGTTGGTGAAGTAGGCTTCCCATCGCTTGGCCCAGTCCATCCGTGATTTGGGTTTTGAAGTCCTGATGTTTAAGACCGGGACGCCGCCGCGGCTTGATGGACGCACCATTGATTTTGACGGATATGGAGCGCCAGGATTCGGATGATCCCATCTTGCCGTTTTCTTTTAGAACACCTTTTATCCCCAAAGACCGAAAACTTTTGCCTTGCCATATCACGCGCACGACAGAGACGTACCCATGAGATCATCCGGGCGAATTTTCATTTGTCCCCGATGTATTCCGGCCAGATCAAGGCCACGGGTGTGCGCTATTGCCCTTCCATCGAAGATAAATTAAAGAAATTCGCAGAGAGATCCACCCATCATGTTTTTCTGGAGCCTGAGGGCTTGGATACTTTTGATTATTATCCTAACGGCATATCGACGGGCCTTCCGGCCCATGTGCAGGAAGAGATGGTCCATTCCATCCCCGGCCTTGAGAAGGCGGTGATGGTGCGTCCTGGCTATTCCATTGAGCATGGGGTGGTGCCGGCGACGGAATTAAAGCCGACCCTGGAGACCAAGAAGGTCAAAGGTTTATTTTTAGCAGGCCAGATCAATGGCACAACCGGTTATGAAGAAGCCGGGGCCCAGGGCCTGGTGGCTGGGATCAATGCCGCTTTGCAGGTCCAGAATAAAGAGCCGTTTATTTTAGGCCGCCATGAATCCTATATCGGGGTTTTGATCGATGATCTGACCACCAAGGGCACCGAAGAGCCTTACCGCATGTTTACCTCAAGGGTGGAGTATCGCCTGATCGTGCGTGAGGACAATGCGGATAAGCGTCTGGCTCAATATGGGTTTAAGTTTGGGCTTTTGTCAGAGCAGGATTACAGCAAGGTCATTGAAAAATATGCGGCTATTGAAGATGAGATCGAACATTTACGCACGACCAAAATCCCGCCGGGCACACCATTGGATGAAATTTTAGAGAATGCCGCGAGCGCTCCTTTAAAGCAGTCGATCTCCTTGTATGATCTGCTTAAAAGGCCGGAGATCAATTATGATATGATCTCGAGTTTTGACGGTACCTTGAAGAATTTAGGCCGCCAGGTGATCGCCCAGGTTGAATATGAGATCAAATATGAAGGCTTTATCCATCGTCAGCAAAAAGAAGTGGAGAAATTCCGCCATATCGAATATATCCGCATACCGGAAGGATTTGATTTTAAAGGGATCCCGGGGCTTTCCAAAGAAATCATAGAAAAGCTCAACCGTTTTAATCCGATCACCTTAGGGCCAGGCCAACCGTATTTCCGGTGTTACCCCGTCGGCCATTACACTTTTGATGGTTTATTTGAAAAAATGGAAAGCAGAACATAAACAGGAGAGCTAAGTCTATGAAAATCGCCAATGATATCACAGAATTGATCGGCAATACGCCTTTAGTCAAGCTTAACAAAGTCACCAAGGGCTGTCAGGCCACGGTCGTGGCAAAACTGGAATTCTTTAATCCCTTAAGTTCGGTCAAAGACCGCATCGGTTTTAACATGATCCGTGCCGCCGAGAAAGCCGGAAAGATCAAGGCCAATACCGTGATTGTGGAGCCCACTTCGGGAAATACCGGTATTGCCCTGGCCTTTGTCTGTGCTGTTAAAGGATATAAATTGATGCTGACCATGCCTGAGACCATGAGCTTGGAGCGTCGGGCCTTATTACGCGCTTTGGGGGCAGAGTTGGTATTAACACCTGGACCGGAAGGCATGAAGGGGGCCATCAAAAAAGCCAAAGAGATCCTGGATTCTGATCCTGATAAATATTTTATGCCCCAGCAATTTGATAATCCGGCGAATGTGGAAATCCACCGTCTGACCACTGCCGAAGAAATCTGGCGCGATACTGATGGTAAAGTGATATTTTGATTTCCGGTGTCGGTACCGGCGGGACCATCACGGGTGTCGCCCAGGTGATCAAACCGCGCAAGCCTTCGTTTAAAGCAATAGCTGTTGAGCCGGTCACATCGCCGGTTTTGTCCGGCGGCCAGCCAGGCCCTCATAAAATCCAGGGTATCGGTGCCGGCTTTATCCCCAGCATTGTGGATGTAAAGCTCATTGATGAAGTCATCCAGGTCAGCAATGACGAGTCCTTTGCCATGGCCAAGCGATTGATCCGTGAAGAAGGCATCCTTTGCGGTATTTCTTCCGGTGCGGCTGTGACAGCGGCGGTAAAGGTGGCCATGCGTCCGGAAAATAAGGGCAAGCTCATTGTGGCGATCATCCCATCCACCGGTGAACGCTATCTATCCACCGATCTATTCGCCGAATACCGTTCATAAACTATAATTTGGCATATATCCGGAATTATCAATAAATAATTCCGGATATGTTGTGTGTCCCAATTAGCTGATGGAACTTTCAGAGGAGTTGCTTTGTCTAAATTGGTGAAGGGTAAAAGTACAAGTAGTGGCTAAAAGAGGAGCGCTATGGTAACCTATCAAAAATTTCAACGCAATATTCATTGCTCCATTATTTAAGCGGATGATTCTTGCCTAAGTCAGCCCAAGTAGACAGCTGCATGGCAAGATTATAAGGGCAATATGCAAGTCCATTCACAGCAGATCTATCAGTCTGATGCCATTAGTTCACCGAGAACAGCCAATGGCCACTGATTGGGCAGCATCAACAGGTACCGGCAATACCTGTGTATCATCAGCAGCCGTCCATCAGAACCATGGCATCAAACAATCCCACAGGCGCGTTATGACCAACCCGTTAATAGTCGCCAGATACTAGAGCGATCGATGTGTTTGATACGCCGAGATGTTTCGACTATTACGACGCAGATTATTATGGGCATACGGACGTCGTTTTCCGTATTCAGATGTTGATTCCTCCTTTGCTGTGCCTGACGGGTTATGAAGGTGTATGGTCAATGGAGAGCAACATTCTATTATAATGAGGGAGTTTTTTATCAGCAGGTCTGATAGGATCAATTAATGGCTATTCCCGCCTGTACTTGGCGCGGTCGGTTAGCATTTATTCCGCAAGATTATCAGATGGTCATGGCCTTGACGGTGCCATTATCTTTTCACCGGCGGTGTTTATTATCAGAGGGTGGATCAGGGTTTTGAAGTGGTACAACCCCCAGTGTCAGATCAAGAATGATCTCCGCCATCATGGCAGCGCATTGGGTCACGCGCGGAGCCATGGGGGGATGGCCTTGGGCGCTGTCGGTGCTGCGGTCACCGCAGATATAGACATTGCCCATTTTTTTGACGGTCATGGGTTTTTTTTCACTTAAGCCTGCCATGCCGACCCCGCTGACAATCACCGCGAAAGCGCGGCGCATAATACTGCACGAACCGGTATTTCCAGTCCGTCACATCAAAAGCTTCGACGATATAATCAAATCCTTTAAAAAAATTCTCCGCATTGCCTTCATGCCATTTGGTCTGATGAATGAGGATATTAGCATCGGGATTGATATCCAAGAGCCGTTTTTTGAGCGATCTCGACTTTAGGCAATCCTATTTCAGCGGTGAAATATTGCTGGCGATTGAGATTGGAAGCATCGATCACAGTCCTGGTCGATGATTTCCAAATTTTTAAATCCCGAACGCACCAGCATCATGGCGCAATTAGAGCCCAAGCCTCCGGCGCCGCCAATGCCGACTTTTTTGGATTGGATCAGGGCCAATTGTTCAGGTTTGAGGTATTTTAAAAGTCCTTGTTCAAATATGTTCATAAGCTGTTTTCAATATGCCGCCAGTCGGTGAATACGGGATCAAAGTTTTTGGCTTTTAGTAATTTGACGATTTCATCGACGGAGCGTTCATCCTTGATATCAAATTGCGGGTCTTGCGACTTTTTCTTCAGCAGGGTATAGCCGCCAACCGAAGTATTGGAGCCGGCAGACATGCGGGTGATGCCGATTTCCAAAAGATGGTCAC
>CAWIEP010000009.1:0-95728 GCA_963835115.1 uncultured Pseudomonadota bacterium | reverse complement strand
GGTGGCTTCCGCCCAGCACGAACTCGGTCTCAAGTTCGGCCCGCTGGTGACGATGGCCGACCATATGCAGATCTACAAATACTGCATCCACATGGTCGCGCAGAGCTACGGCAAAACGGCGACCTTCATGCCGAAGCCGGTCTACGGCGACAACGGCTCCGGCATGCACGTCCACCAATCGATCTGGAAGGGCGGGAAGCCGATGATGGCCGGCAACAAATACGCCGACCTCAGCCAGGAATGCCTGTGGTACATCGGCGGCATCATCCGCCACGCCAAGGCGCTCAACGGCTTCACCAACCCCTCCACGAACAGCTACAAGCGGCTGGTGCCGGGCTTCGAGGCGCCTGTGCTGCTGGCCTATAGCGCGCGCAACCGTTCGGCGTCGTGCCGCATTCCGTGGACCTCCAACCCGAAGGCCAAGCGCGTCGAGGTGCGTTTCCCCGACCCGACCGCCAATCCTTATCTGGCCTTCGCCGCGATGCTGATGGCCGGTCTCGACGGCATCAAGAACAAGATCGATCCGGGCCCGGCGATGGACAAGGACCTCTACGACCTGCCGCCGAAGGAATTGAAGAAGATCCCGACGGTTTGCGGCTCTTTGCGCGAGGCTCTTGTCCAATCTCGACAAGGACCGCGCATTCCTGAAGGCCGGCGACGTGTTCAACGACGACTTCATCGACAGCTACATCGACCTCAAGATGGCCGACGTGCATCGCTTCGAGATGACGCCGCACCCGGTCGAGTTCGACATGTATTACAGCTGCTGAGGCGTTTGAGATCGCAAGCTTCCAGAGGGCGGCCGCGAGGCCGCCCTCTTCGTTGGCGGCGAGACAGGTGAAGTTGGCCGCGGCGGCGCCGGATATGCAGCTATCGGTGGTCGAAGCCGCGGTTCTGGCCGCCTATACCGCAAGTCTCAAAAAATAGCGCGGCCGTTCGTCAGGCGACCGCCTGCGCTTTGTCGACGGCGAGCAGGCGGCCAAGTTCGCTTGCCGGCATCGGCCTGCCGAACAGCCAGCCCTGCCCTTCGGCGCGCACGCCGATCGCCCGCGCGCGATCGAGTTGCTCGGTGGTCTCGATCCCCTCGAAGGTCACGCGCATTCCGAGTTGCGAGCTGATGCGCGCGATATTGGCGACCAGCACGTCGGCCTTGCGGCTCTTGCCGAGCTCCTGGGTGAAACTTCTGTCGATCTTCACCTTGTCCAGCGGCAAACTGCATGAGATGGCTGAGGCTCGAATAGCCGGTGCCGAAATCGTCGAGCGCGATTTTGACCCCGAGCGCGCGCAACGCCTCGAGCGTCCGGCAGACGTTGTCGCCGGCCATCAGCGCCGCGGTTTCCGTGATCTCCAGCTCCAGCCGGTCTGGCGCGAGGCCCGAGGAAGCAAGCGCGCGACGCACGCTTTCCACCAAGCGTGTCGATCTGCCGCGTCGAGACGTTGACGCCGACCCGGACCGGCAGCGGCCATTTCGCGGCGTCTTCGCACGCCCGCTGCAGCGCCCAGGCGCCGAACGCGTTCATCAAATTGAGGTCTTCGAGCACCGGCACGAACAGCCGCCGGCGACACGCCGGCCGCGCACGGGATGGCGCCAGCGCGCCAGCGCCTCGAAGCTGACGAGTTCGCCGGTCTCGATATCGACGATCGGCTGATAGTGCAGTTCGAACGTGCGGGCGGCGAGCGCCGCCTGCAGATCGAGCTCGAGCAGGCGGCGCTGGTGCGCCTGTTCGCTCATCGAGACCTGTAGACCGGCAATAGCCGCCGCGATTTTCGCGCTTGGCGGCGTAAAGCGCCATGTCGGCCTGTTGCAGCAGCGCGTCCATGCCGATCGGCGCCGCCGACGCAGAGCGGCGGCGCCGACGCTGGCGCCGACCACCACTTCGGCCCCGTCGATCCACATCGGCCGCGACAATTCGGCGAATCAGGCGCAGCGCAAATTGCCGCAGCTCCGCTTCGTCGACCGTTCCCGAGCGCAGAATGACGAACTCGTCGCCGCCCCAACGCGACACATAGGCGCCGTCGACCGCCTCCGCGCAAGCCGGCGCGCGGATTCGACCAGCACGCGGTCGCCGAACTTGTGTCCGAGCGTGTCGTTGATCTGCTTGAACCCGTCGAGATCGAGAAACAGCACCTCGGTGCGCACGACCTTCCGCGTCGCCGCGTCGAGCGCCTCGGTGAGCTGCGCCTCGAACGAGCGCCGATTGGGCAGGCCTGTCATGGGATCGAAGCGCGCGGCCGCGTCCAGCGCCGCGCGCGCGTGGCGCTGGGCGGTGATGTCCTGGACGACCAGAACCCACCCGCCTTCGTCGTGGCGCTTCAACGTAAGATCGTAGACGCGGCCCCACGCGCCCGGGGCCTCGAGCCGCGCGACGCTGTCGGGCGCGACGGTGGCGTCGAAACTCGCCATCAATCGGTCGATGTCGGCGCGGCTCCACGCCCCCCAGCGGCGCGCCAGCCGCATGAGCGCAGGGAAGCGGGTTCCTTGCAGCGATCGCGCGGCCGGCAGCCCGAAGCATTCGGACATTTCGGCGTTGGAGACGACGATCCGCAGACTGCTGTCGATCATGCACATGCCGTGCGACATGTTGTCGATGGCGAAGCGGAATCGCGAAGCGATGGTTTCAGAGCGGCGACGATGTTTGAATTCCGACAGAAAGATCTGCCGGAAGCGTGCGGAGTAGAAATATACATAAAAACCTAAAAGAATTTGAGTGATAAAGGCTACGAAAAAAAAGCCGCCCTTCACAAAAAATAAATAAGCCACCGGGGTGATTGCCGCAAAAATCTGAAGCTTCACCGCCCTATCGGCCGAGAAAGACCGCAACCCGATGCTCATCGTGTTGACGATGGAAACCGTCAGGGTCAGCGTCAGGACGACCGGATCGTTCGACGTCTTGAAAGCCCAAAAGGTTAACGCGGCGATGAGAACCAAGTGGGCCGCGGCGCTTCCAGTGAACACTGCATCGCAGAACTTGCGCGAAAGATGGGACCGCCGATGGGCGACAATGGCCCGCACGCTGTAGACAGACAGGTTGAGAACGGCCAGCACAACCGGCGTCGACGATTGCGTGATGACCGCGCACATGATAGCAATGCTGGCAGTAATCATCGCGCCGACGAACAGCGAACCTGGTCCAACGTAGAGCGCGTCGCTCAGTAGATTTTGAGCGTCGATCGGGTCGTAAATATCGGCTCGAACCGTATGATTGCTTGGCATTGGTTACGCGTCTTTCGATCCTCGTATCGAAAGGTACTCCGCAGACGTTAATGCGCGGTTTGATGTTGGTCCGCGACGCGGGTTAAACTCGATGATATTTCCGGTGACATTTTCGAAAGCGATTTGTGCAAGAAAGCGGGTCTATCCAAAGCGGATGGACCCTTCGTCAATGTCGTTGTACCCCAGTTCCACGGATTTGTCGGTTAAGCCCACTGTTCTCAGTTGGCTTGACCGGGCCGATTTTTGTCGCGCCCGTCGGCAGTGTCCGGAGTTCGCGCGGTGGCGCAGTTTCCGTGAGTTCGTGCTCGAGCGCGACGCGGTCTATCTGGGATTCGGCTTCGCAGGAGTCTCCGCGCAACGGCAACGCGTGCCGTTAGACGCGTTCCAACGCTGGTCGCGTTTAACCGGCGCGCCGGTCGACCTCGACAGTCTTGACGCCTTCGCTGCGCATTGGCGATGGCGCGCGCGCCATCCTGGCGCCCCCGTCATGGGAAGGTTAGGCTATCCCGGCGATCCCGATGGCGACGTTGCATCCGCCGCCGGCGCACAAATCGTGCTCATGCGTGTCGACCTGTTTCGGCGGCAACAGCGGGATTTCGAAAAACTCGGCGTTGTGCCCGCTCCGACCCTGGACGCCTACGCCACGCTGGTCGTCGAATGCTGCCTGCCGAGCGTCAAACGCGCTCGCCGGCCCTCGGTCAGCTTCGCATAGATGTCATCGTCAGCGTTTGAAGACCGGCCGAACAGCGCCTGCCGCTCCTGCGGGGTCGATGTCAGGAAGGGATAGCGGAGTTGCGTTGCGGCCCATTTCGCCTTGCAGTCATAGGCCATCAAAACGTGAGGGCGGTTAAGCAAGGGATAGGAGCGCGGCTCGCCCCAAGTCACGGAACCGAACATCCGCCGGAACGCCGGCTGATATTCGGCGCGGCAACTGCCCGTCAGGAAATCCACTCCGAAATATTCCATGGCGAGAAATCCGCAGCGCATGGTCACGAGCGGCATAAACGGATACACGCGCGAAAATTTCAATCGGCTCGTCTGGCGGGTGGCGTCGACGATGACGTCCCCCGCGACGAGCCTGGGACCGATCAGATCGGGAAACGCCTCGGCCGCCGATAGCCAATGGCTGGGCCGCGAGGCGAGATGCAGGCGGATCGAGCTTGCCAGTTCCCCATCAATATAAACACCGATTAACCAAGCGTTATCCAACTCATCGCCGCTATCCGTGAATATCTCAGATGAGTTCGGTTCAATGGACCCTTCGCGGACGTAAGCTTCGTAGCGAAGTCGGTAAATCGCCTCCTTGTCCTCGAAATTGTCGGCGCGTCTGTATTCGACCCGCTCAAGCAATTCCGCAACGCGCGCGGCGAAGGCAGTCGAAACCAATTCTTTCAGCACCTTATCGCCCCGCCGCCGCGAAAAATCACGTTGCGATATTAAGCACCAGGGCGCGTTTAACGCTAGGGGCGTTAAACAATTATTAAGGATAAAATCTGGGAATGGTTACTACGGGCGCGCCGCTCATGCGGCAATTAGGCCCTTCATCGCCGCCACGTCTCGCGTACCCGGGAAAATCGCGTCGGCAAGCGCCGCCGCCGACAGGCCCAGATGATCGGCGAGCACGCCCTTGAGCGCGGCGCGCAGGTCGGTCGTCGGCTTGAGATCACGGTTCTCATAGAGATCGGCGGCCTTGAGGCCCGGCCACTCGGCGACCACCCGGCCGCCCGCCACCGCCCCGCCCGCCAAAAAAGCCGCCGCGGCGGTGCCGTGATCGCAGCCGCTATTGCCATTGACCCGCGCCGTGCGCCCGAATTCGGTGACCGCGATCACGGCCGTCTGCTCCCAGGCGGGGCCAAGCGTGCGTTCGAATTCGCCGAAGGCGTCGTCGAGGCCGCCGAGCAATTGCGCCAGCCGCCCCGTCGCGCCGCCCTCGGCGACATGAGTGTCCCAGCCCTCGAAAGCCAGCGCCGCGATGCGCGGTCCGCCGTCGGCCGCCATCAGCCGCGCCGCGCCCTGCGCGGCCTTGCGCATCTGCCCGATCCCGCCGGCGGGCTTCATCCCAGCCATGGCGCTGGCTTGCCGATCGGCTTCCATGCCTTCCCGCAAAGCCCACGCGAGCGCGGGGTCGCTGTGATCGTAGAGCGCGCCGAGCCTTGCGACGAGATCGTCGTTGGGCGGCGGCAGCCCCGCCGGCGCCCATCCGAGAACCGGCGCGGGACCGCGCAACACGAGCGGCGGCACGTAGCCGACCGCCAGCGCGCCGCCAGCGGCGCGCTCGCCGACCGGCAATTTTCCGATTGCGCGGTTGAGCCAGCCGCTCTCCGTGCGGCCGGGCGTCGGCATCCCGCTTTCGAGCACGTCCTGCCCGTCGAAATGCGAGCGCTCGCGATAGTTGGTCGCCGCCGCATGGATGATGAGGCCTTTCTTTTGGCCGTAAAGGCGGGCGAACGTCTTCATCGCGGGATTGAGCGCGAAGAAGCCGTCGAGCGGCAGCGCCGCGTGCGGCCCGTCGAGTTGCAAAGCGAGTTCGCCGTGCAATCCGACGTAGTTGGGATCGCCGATCGGACCGACTGCGGAGAGCCCGTCGAGCGCCCCGCGCAAGATGATGACGACGAGCCGAGGATCGCGCGTCCCGGCCGCGCTCGCCCAGCGCGGCAAGTTCGCCGCCGCGAACGCAGCGCCCGCGCCAACGACAAGCTCTCGACGATTGAGCGTCAGGCGGGCTCTCATGTTCATCTCCTCTGGAACTCCGGCGACAAAATCAGCAATGCATAGGCCTGCGGCTGCGATTCCGCGCGCAGCACCGTTTGCCGCGTCCATTCGCTCGCGTCCGGCAGGACGCGCGCGAGCAAATCGCCGGGCGGCGGTCCGTCCTTGACGAGCCGCCCGAGCCCGGCGGCGATCTCGACCCGCGTCTTGATCCCCTCGGGCGAGGCCCAAGCGTCGGCCGTGTCGGGAAAGCCGTTCGGGCCGCCCGGACTCCACAGCGGCATCCCCAGCAAATTGAGGGCGTCGACGAGGCGTTCGGGCTTCGCCGGATCGAGCCGCAGCGCGCGATACGCGGCGATCATCATTTGCCAGGGATCGCGCAGTTTTGTGGCCGGCGCGCTCCACGCGCCCTCGTCGGCGATCAGCGCGCGCGCAAGCGCGCCGAGATCGCCCTCGGAGCTTTGGAAGGTCTGGAGTCAGCCGCGCGACCACCGCTGGCGGGGGTGAATCGGCGACGAAGGCGCGGGCGAATTTCGTCGCGATGTGGCGGGCCGTCGCCGGGGACCGCGCGAGATCGTCGAGCGCCGCCTCGCCTTGGCCGACGCCATCTTGGGAATAGGTTCGACCGCGTAGCGCACGGGCGCCTTCCTCGTGCGCGTGGGCGTTGAAGACGAACGCGCCCGGGGGGCCAAGGTTGCCTTCGCGACCTGCGAACGTCCAGCCGGTCAAAATGCGAGCAAATTCGGTGACGTCGGCCTGAGTGTAGCCGCCATCCACGCCGAGCGTGTGCAACTCCATGATTTCACGCGCGAGATTTTCGTTGAGGCCCCGCTTGGCGCGCCGGCCGACCGGCGAATTGGGACCCACCGACTGCGCGTTGTCGAGAAAGGCGAGCATCGTGGGATGCCGCTCGACCGCCTTCAGCATGTCGGCGAACCGGCCGAGCACGAACGGGCGGATCGCCTCGCGCTCGAAGGCGCCGGCGCTGGTTCGCTCCGCCATGCCTTTGGTCGCCGAGACGCAGAAATGATTGGACCAGAAGGCGACGAGCCGCTCGACGAAACCGACCGGCGCGGCGCAAGCCGCCGTCGCCCTGGCCGCCGCCTCGGCTAAGAAAGCCTCGTCGACGGGCGTGCGCGGCTTCTTGGCGGCGGGTGCCGCCATCATGTCCGTCGGAACCGCCGCCGCCGCCGGCGGCGGCGTGGAGTCGATTGGGCGCCGGCATGGCCACGGCGGCGGCGCGCATAGAGTCCGCGTTGGCGCGCTGCTCGGCTCGCGCCGACGAGTAATCGTAGTAAATGCGAAACGCCTGGACCCCGGACGGCAAATCGGCGTCGCGCAACCGCCCGGCGCCGGGGGCGCTCAGCTCGGCCTCCAGCGCTTCGCGCGGATCGCCGGCGGACAGCGCGTCGTCGGCGCGGCCGCCCAAACCGAATTGGTTGAAAGCCGTCAACCATTTTGCGGCAGGCCGAGACATGCCGGAACTCCTGCACGGGTTCGACCGTATTTGATCTGGTTCCTGTGAATCAGGTGTGAATGCAATACGGCGTTTATGGGATCGATTGCGGCGATTCGCGCCGCGGCCGCCGCAATCGACCCGGGTTTTCTCGCAGGAATGACATTTCGGGCCTGTGCTGGGGCTGAGAAGCCCTATATATCCGGCCAAGGCGGCAGAGTTATAAAGGGGGCTCATGTCACAGAAGAGGCGGATCCTGATTGTCGACGACGACGGGGATCTCAGGATGGCGCTTGCCGAGCAATTGAGCCTGCATCCTGAATTCGTCGTCGATGAAGCCGCCGACGTCGCGGGGGCGCGCGCGGCGACGACGAGCCGCGCGCCGGACCTCGTCATCATGGACGTCGGTTTGCCGGACATGGACGGCCGCGAAGCGGTGCGCTTGTTGCGCGCCGAGGGGTTCAGGCGCCCCATCATTCTGCTGACCGGGCGCGACTCCGACGCCGACACGGTCATCGGGTTGGAAGCCGGCGCCAACGACTACATCGTCAAGCCGTTCCGCTTCGCCGTGCTGCTCGCCCGCATCCGCGTGCAGATGCGCCAGCACGAGGCCAGCGCCGAGGCCGAGTTCCAGATCGGCAAATACACGTTTCGCCCCGCCAACAAAATTCTGCTCGATAGCCGCGGCGCCAAGCTTCGGCTGACCGAGAAGGAGGCGGCGATCCTGCGCTTCCTGCATCGCGCCGAGCGCCAGAGCGTCGCGCGCGAGACACTGTTGCGCGAAGTCTGGGGCTACAACGCCAACGTGACCACCCACACGCTGGAGACCCACATCTATCGGCTGCGCCAGAAGATCGAAGACAATCCCGCCGAAGCGCAGCTGCTGGTCACCGACGGCGGCGGCTACAAGCTGCTGCCATGAAAGCGAACATGAAAGCGGGGCGCCCTTGAGTCTCGAAACCGACGTCCGCCGACTCGCCGCCGTCCGGCCGTTCGACGCGCTGCCGCGCGAGGCGCTGCAACTGCTCGCGTTCTCGTGCCCGAAGCGCGGGCTCAAGACCGGCGAGACCCTGTTTGTCGCCGGCGACGCGGCGCAAGACGCTTATTTCGTGCTCGACGGCGAACTCGTCCTGCGCAAGGACGCGACGGAGCGGCGCGCCGGGATCGGCGCGCTGATCGGCGAAGCGGCGCTGCTGGTCGAGACGATAAGGCCGGTCGAGGCGGCGGCGGCGAAGGAGACGCTGCTGCTGCGCATTCCCGGCGAGACGTTCCGCCGCGTGCTCTCGGAGTTCCCGCAGAGCGCGGCCGGGATCCATCGCGACGCGACCGGGCGGACGCGGGCGCTGATCGGCGCGATGGAGCGCATCCGCCGCCGCGCCTTCGTCGCGACCGCCTAGCGGATGAGCGGCCCCGGTCCCTGGCGCGCGCCGAGCCTGGAGGCGATCGACGCCATCGCCAGAGCGACGTTTGACGCGCTTCCCGAGCGGTTCCGGGCGTTGTGCGGCGGCCTCGTCATCCAGGTCGTCGAATTTCCCGACGAGGCGACGCTCGACGAGATGAACGCGCAGAGCGAGTTCGATCTGCTGGGGCTGTTTCGCGGGCGAGGCCTTGCGCAGGCCGAGGCGACGGCGCCGACCGGCGCGCTGCCGAACATGGTTTGGCTCTATCGACGGCCGCTGCTCGACTATTGGTGCGAGGGCGAAGACACCCTCGAAGAAGTCGTCGCGCATGTTCTGATTCACGAGATCGGTCACCATTTCGGACTCTCCGACGACGACATGGCGGCCATCGAGGCTGGAATTCCGTAGAGATTTCGGGCCTTCACAACGCCGTCATCGTCGGGTTACACTGTTGGTCAGGGGCCGGATTCGATCCGGTGTGCGAACCCATGGAGGAACGGAGCGCCTCTTGACGGTTCATGTGCAAGCGGTTTCGCCGGAAACCTGCCCGGCGCTGGTTTTGAACGCCGACTTTCGGCCATTGAGCTATTATCCCCTGTCGATCTGGTCATGGCAGGACGCGATCAAGGCGGTGTTCCTCGACCGCGTCAACATCGTATCCGAATACGACTACGCCGTCCGCAGCCCCAGCTTCAGCATGAAGCTGCCCTCGGTTGTGTCGCTCAAGGCCTACGTCAAGCCGTCACGTTTCCCCGCCTTCACACGGTTCAACGTTTTCCTGCGCGACCGCTTCACCTGCCAATATTGCGGCGCGCGCGACGATTTAACGTTCGATCACGTCGTCCCGCGCTCCAAGGGCGGCGTGACGACGTGGGACAACGTCGTCGCCGCCTGCTCCGCCTGCAATCTGCGGAAAGCGGACATGCTGCCGGCCGCCGCGCGCATGTTTCCGGCGCGCAAACCCTACCAACCGACGGTCCACGACCTGCACCAGAACGGCCGGCTGTTTCCGCCGAACTATCTGCATGCAAGTTGGATGGATTATCTGTACTGGGATAGCGAGTTGGAGCCGTAAGCCCAACGTTATCGGCGCACAAGCCCGGCATGCAGCGGCGCCGTCTAGCGAAGCAATCAACCAGACCGGAGCGGATGTTGCTGTTGGGGCAAGATTCAGGCGCGCGAAAGCGTTTTTTTGCGCTACCCGCAGGCAGCGACGGAGCGTCAAATTTTCTACTCTACCCGCCCATCTCCGCCACAATCGCCTCCGCCGCCGCGCGCGGGTCCGCCGCCGCCGTGATCGGACGTCCGACCACGAGATAATCGGCCCCGTCGGCGATCGCCTGTCCCGGCGTCGCCACCCGTTTCTGGTCGCCCGCCTCGCCGCCCAACGGCCGGATGCCCGGACACACGAGCGTCAGTCGCCGCCCCTCGGCGCGCAAGCTCGCCACTTCCGCAGGGCTCGCCACCAGCCCGGCGAGGCCGATCTCCTCCGCCTGCAGGGCGCGACGGGAGACCAACGCCTTGGCCCCGAGCGCATAGCCGGCCTCGGCCAAGTCCGCATCGTCGGCCGAAGTCAGCACCGAGACTCCGAGCAAGCGCAGGCCAGAGCCGGAGGCGCCCTCCAGCGCCGCGCGCATGGTCTGAGGATAGCCGTGCACTGTCAGGAACGTCGCGCCGAGGCGGGCGATCTGCGCCGTGGCGCGCTCGACGGTGTTCGGAATGTCGTGCAGCTTCAGGTCGATGAACACCTGCCGACCCTCGCCGATCAGCGCTTTGGCGAGGTCGAGGCCGCCGCCGCCGTAGATCAGCTCCATCCCGATCTTGTAGAACGAGACGCTGTCGCCGAGGCGGTCGACGAGCGTCCGCGCGGCCTCGGTTGACGGCGCATCTAGCGCGACGATCAGGCGCGCGCGGGGCGTCACAGACGGTCCTCGGGGCGACGGCGGCCGAAGGCCGCCGCCTCGCCGCTTGAGCATCTCTTTCATGCGGTCGCCCTGGCGGCTCAGCATCGCCTCGGTCGCCTTGCGCCGCTCGACGAGCCGCGCGCCGAAGCGCTCGGCCTCCTCGATAAGCCGTGCGACGGCGGGCTCCGGCGCCGCCATCCGGCCGCGCCGACGGTAGGTCCAGACGCTTGCCGGCGGCAGATTGCGCAGCACCGGCGCGCCGCAGCGGGCCAGATATTTGCCAGCGCACGCCTCGCGCGGAATCGGCGAGCGCAGGCCGTAGGTGAATTGCACGAACACCCCGTCCGGCCCCATCAATTCGAACGCCTCGTCCAGCAGCCGCAAGCGCCGTTCCGGCGGCTCGTTGAGCAGCGGCAGGCTCGACACCACCGCCGCGATCGGTTGCGTCATGCGGCCGCCGAGCGCCGCCAGCAGCGCATACGCGTCGCCGCGCACGACCCGGCTCAGCGCAAAACGTTCCCCTAGGAGCTTGCAGAAATACGGATCGAATTCGACGAGCAGCAACCGCTCGCGGCGCACCCCGCGCGCGATCAGCGCTTTGGTCACCGGCCCGGTGCCGGGCCCCAGTTCGACGATCAGGCCCGGCGTCAGCGGATCAACGGCGCGCGCCATCTCGCGGGCTAGGAACGGGCTCGACGGGGCGACTGCGCCGGTGCGCTTGGGATCGCCGAGAAAGCGGCGCAAGAACGTCTCACCGTCGCCTGATCCCGCGACGGCCGCATTCTTCCGCTGCGTCGGCGCTCTCATCGCCTCATCCCAGACCCTCGAAGAATTCCTTCATCTTGGCGAGAAACCCGGTGCTTTCCGGGTGAGTCTTGTTGGAGGATTTCGGCCTCGAACTCCGCCAGCAATTCGCGCTGCCGGCGCGTCAGGTTCTGCGGCGTCTCGACGACGGCCTGGATATAGAGATCGCCGAAATCGCGCGAGCGCAGGATCGGCATGCCTTTGGCGCGCAGTTTCAACTGGCGGCCGGACTGCGCGCCCTCGGGGATGCGCACTTTCGCGTCGCCGCCGTCGAGCGTTCGTACGGAAAACTCGCCGCCGAGCGCGGCCTGCACCATCGAGATCGGCACGCGGCAATAGAGGTCGGCGCCGTCGCGCTGGAAGAACGGATGCGGCTTGATCGCCAGGAAAATATAGAGATCGCCGGGCCCGCCGCCGCGCAACCCCGCCTCGCCTTCGCCGGAGAGCCGGATGCGCGTGCCGTCCTCGACGCCGGCCGGCACATTGACCGAGAGGCTGCGCTCGCGCGTGATGCGGCCGGAGCCGGCGCAGCGGTCGCAGGGATTTTCGATGATCTGGCCGCGCCCCTGGCAGGTCGGGCAGGTGCGCTCGATGGCGAAGAACCCCTGTTGCCGGCGCACCCGGCCCTGGCCGGCGCAGCTGCGGCAAGTCACCGGCTTCGAGCCGGGCTTGGCGCCGGAGCCCTGGCAAGTCTCGCAGGTCAGGCTGGTCGGCAGCTTGATGGCGGCGTTCTTGCCCTTGTAGGCGTCTTCGAGGGAGATTTCGAGATTGTAGCGCAGGTCCGCGCCGCGCTCCTTGCCGGAGGGATTTCGGCCGCCGCGGCGGCCCATGATGTCGCCGAACAGATCGTCGAAAATGTCGGACATCGAGGCGCCGAACCCGTCGCCCATGCCGCCGCCCTGCTCGAACGCGGCGTGGCCGAAGCGATCGTAGGCGGCGCGCTTTTGCGCGTCGGACAGATGCTGATAGGCTTCGTTGAGCTCCTTGAAGCGCGCCTCCGCCTGCTTGTCGCCGGGATTTCGGTCGGGATGGCATGCCATCGCGGCCTTGCGGAAGGCCGCCTTCAATTCAGCGTCGGTGGCGGTCTTGGCGACGCCGAGGGTTTCGTAGAAATCGCGTTTGGCCATTGCCCGCCGTAGTCTCGCGCGAAAGGGAGCGTCGCGCGCCCGCCGCGGCGCCCCTCAAGTTATTGGCTTGCAGATAGGGGGGAATGGGGGGATGCGCAAGCGCGCCGCGCCCATCGAAAGCGCGCTTGCACAAGGGAATTTCTCGAAAAAGGGCTCTGACCCAGGAACCCGGACGCCGCCAGAGGCTGGCTGACGGCGGGCTCCGTTCGCTTACGCGACGCGTTCGGCGCGGCTCGATGCGTCAGCCGCCGTCTCGTCGGGAGCGACCCATTTCGCCAGCGCGGGCGCGTGCAAGTGCACACGCAAGGCGCAGCCGTCGCCGGCGAACAACTCGGCGGGGAGAAGCGCGCGCCCGGATGTCCAGCGATGCGTGCCCTCGAAATCGTGGAACCCCTCTTGGAGCCGCGCATCGTCAAGTCCGATCTCGCGCGTCGCGCCGAACCGGTCCTCGACGACAAGCCTATTCAGGCAGAGGCCGAGATCGCGCTCGTCCTCGCTCTGCGAATGCCCGTCCGGCCGCGAGGTTTCGGACACAAGCCGGATGTCGCGCGCGCCCGGCGAAATCGGGAAATGCGCAACAAGGTCGAAGGTCTCCGGCTCCACGCGCGCGCCGTCCACAAGCAAATGCAGTCCGCCGAAAGTCGTCGTCCGCAAAGTCCAGCCGAGCGCCTTCGCCCGTTCAATAAGAAGCGTGCGAATTGCCTTCACGACGGCGCCGCCTTCGTGGAACGGCCGGCAGAACCTGCCCTTGTCGACTTCCCCAGGCGCCGCCTCGGCCGCCGGATGCAGCGCGATCAAGCCAGCTTCGACGAAAAAGCCGCGGTTGCCCACGTCGAGGTAGCTTTCGGCGGAGAGGTTCTCGGCGAGCAGGATGTCGTGGCCGTCGAGTTCGACATGCCAGTACTCCACCGCCTCGACCGCGACCTGCGCAATCGTCGCGCCGTTCACCAGGCGGCCGATCGGAACGAGGATGTCGCCGGCGAGATCGACGGCGACGGCATGGGCGGGCGACAGGTAGAGATCGCGCGAGGGTCGGTCGCGGCCGAAGGCGCCGGCCGCGATCCGCACCGGCAACGCCTCGCTCGGCCGGGGATGGCGGCGGAAGTTGATCGTCCGGTGGCCGACCCACTTGACCGGCCGCATATCTCCGCTTGCGGTGAGGACGAGGTCGCCGGGCTTCAACGCCTCAACCTCCATTTCGCCGCGCGAAGTCGCCAGCCGCGTCCCGCGCGCGAAACATACGGAGGACGTGCTCATCTCGACATTGTCGAGGCCCCCCGATTCCGCGCCATTGACATATTCCGCGCGAATTTCGAGCGACGTCAGATTGGCCAGCACGGTTTGCATCTGCTGCGCCGTCGCGGCGGTCGTGCCGTCCGTCGTCCACCCCGTCGCGGTCAGACTGGCGGAGAGCGTGCCCCACGCCGGAGTAATCCCGGGCGTTCCGGCGTCGCCATAGTACAAAGTAAGACCGCCTCCAGCCAGAACTATGTCTGCGCCGGTCAAGTTATTCCCGGTGTCCTGCAAATCATATGTTATGGAGCCGCCATAGAAAGCCGACTTGTCGCCGAGAAACTTGGCGGGCGCGTTGTATAGGCCTTCTCCGCCAGTCACGGCGTCGACCCATTGAAAATAACCCCCGGGATCGCCGCCTGTGGCCATCCAGCCGTCGCTTGCGACGTCTCCCACCATTGTCCAGCCGTCGCTGTCGGCGTCGAAAGTCGAAGTTACAACGGTCATCGATCCCCCCACGAAAACCTAGCTTGAAAGCAAGGCAAATTTCGAATTGCAGCGCACGAGATTTAATTGCTACCGCAGCAGCGTAAAAACGCCGGCGACTCCGGTGCGCGCTGCGCCGCAAGATGTTAAGAAATGTTTAGGGAATGGGTCTTTTTTGCGGCAGCGCCCGCTTTACCTAGAGTAGAGGTAGATTGTGTGCGCGCCGTCGCCGCGGCTGCCGGCGAGCGAAAGGGCTAGAGAACGTCTCGCCGGCGACGCCAGACATCCGGCGATCCGCGCGATCTCGGCTCGAACCTCCGTCTGTATCGACGGGCTTGTCTCGAAAGAAATCGGCCCCCGGGTTTCCCCTGGGGCCGATCTCTAAGGAAGCGGCTAAACTTTACGCCGACTTCTTCTTGTCGTCGTCGACTTCGCGGAAGTCGGCGTCGATCACGTCGTCTTTCGGGCCCGCCTCCGCGCCGGCGCCAGCCTCCGGCCCCGCCGCCTGCTGCGCCTTGTACATGGCCTCGCCGAGCTTCATCTGCGCCTGCATCAGATCGTTGGTGCGCGCCTTGATCGCCTCGACGTCGTCGCCTTGCAGCGCGGTCTTCAGCGCGACGACGGCGGCCTCGATGGCGCTCTTGTCGGCCTGGGAGACCTTGTCGCCATATTCCTTCAGCGCCTTCTCGGCGTCGTGGATCAGCAACTCGCCGTGGTTCTTGGCGTCGACCGCCTCGCGGCGCTTCTTGTCTTCCGCGGCATTGGCTTCGGCGTCCTTCACCATTCGGTTGATGTCGGCGTCGCTCAGGCCGCCCGAAGCCTGGATGCGGATCTGCTGCTCTTTGTTGGTCGCCTTGTCCTTCGCCGTCACGTTGACGATGCCGTTGGCGTCGATGTCGAAGGTCACCTCGATCTGCGGCACGCCGCGCGGCGCCGAGGGGATGCCGACGAGATCGAACTGGCCGAGCATCTTGTTGTCGGCCGCCATCTCGCGCTCGCCCTGGAACACGCGGATCGTCACCGCCGTCTGGTTGTCCTCGGCGGTCGAGAACACCTGGCTCTTCTTGGTCGGGATCGTCGTGTTGCGGTCGATCAGGCGCGTGAACACGCCGCCCAGCGTCTCGATGCCTAGCGACAGCGGCGTCACGTCGAGCAGCAGCACGTCCTTGACGTCGCCCTGCAGCACGCCGGCTTGCACAGCCGCGCCGATGGCGACGACCTCGTCCGGGTTGACGCCCTTATGCGGCTCCTTGCCGAAGAACTGTTTGACGACCTCCTGCACCTTGGGCATGCGGGTCATGCCGCCGACGAGCACGACTTCGTCGATCTGTCCGGCCGCCAGCCCCGCGTCCTTCAGCGCCTTCTTGCACGGCTCGACGGTGCGCTGGATGAGATCGTCGACCAGCGCCTCGAATTTGGCGCGCGTCAGCTTGAGCGCCAGATGCTTCGGACCCGAAGCGTCGGCGGTGATGTAGGGCAGGTTGATGTCGGTCTGCGTCGCCGACGACAGCTCGATCTTCGCCTTCTCGGCCGCCTCTTTGAGGCGCTGAAGCGCGAGCTTGTCCTTGGTCAGGTCGATGCCCTGCTCCTTCTTGAATTCCGAAGCGAGGTATTCGACGAGGCGCATGTCGAAATCCTCGCCGCCGAGGAAGGTGTCGCCGTTGGTCGACTTGACCTCGAACACGCCGTCGCCGATTTCGAGAATCGAAATGTCGAAGGTGCCGCCGCCGAGATCGTAGACCGCGATCGTGCCGCTCTTCTTCTTGTCGAGGCCGTAGGCGAGCGCCGCGGCGGTCGGCTCGTTGATGATGCGCAGCACTTCGAGTCCGGCGATCTTGCCGGCGTCCTTGGTCGCCTGACGCTGAGCGTCGTTGAAATAGGCGGGCACCGTGATGACGGCTTGCGTCACCGGGCCGCCGAGATGCGCCTCTGCCGTCTCCTTCATCTTTTGCAAGGTGAAGGCGGAGATCTGCGAGGGCGAATAGGGCTTGCCGTCCGACGTCACCCAGGCGTCGCCGTTGGCGGATTTGATGATCTTATAGGGGACCAGACCCATGTCCTTCTTGGTCATCGGATCCTCGAAGGAGCGACCGATGAGGCGCTTGATCGCGAAGAACGTGCGCTCGGGATTGGTGACCGCCTGGCGCTTGGCCGGCTGGCCGACGAGGCGCTCGCCGTCGTCGGTGAAGGCGACGATCGACGGCGTGGTGCGCGCGCCTTCGGAATTCTCGATCACCTTAGGCGTCGCGCCTTCCATGACGGCAACGCAGGAATTGGTTGTCCCTAGGTCAATGCCGATGACTTTAGCCATTGTTGTTCCCCATGTTTCGCGAGACCGCGAGGCCCCGAAGCGGCCAGGCCATGGAGCGCGCGAACAGGTGGTGTAGGACGCGCGCGCCGGTCCCCGATGCTCAGTTTCAATTCGCCGATCTTGGGCTTAACCCCCTTACCGCCGAAGTTGCCGAGTATATAGGAGGGGGGCGGAAGCCGCGCAAGGCGGCCCGGGGCGGCGGAAAACCCTCAAAGCCATGGAATTTCGCTATAGAGGGGCCGCCGCGATTCGGGTCGCGGGCGGCCGGAGGATCGTGCTTGTCGGGATGCGTTGCATGAAGCGGCTTCTCGTGCTTGTCGTCGCCCTCGGATGGGCGCTCGGCGAGGCGCGCGCGCAGCTCGCCTTGCCTGGCGCGGAGCCCTCTGGTCCGGCTGTGCAGGAGGGCGCGTCGCAGCCCGTCCACAAACGGCGCCGCCATCCCGCGCCCGCCGAGCGGCTGGCCGCCGATCCCGCCTCGATACTCGGCAAGACGTTGCGGCTGAACGGGCGCAACGGCGAATTGGAGCTGGCGAAGGGCGACGGTCAGGCGCTGAAAATCGTCAAATTCGTTCTGCCGGGAGAGGTCGTCTCCAACCCCGCGCAGCAATGCCGGATCGATATCGTCTCCCAATCGCCGATCGAAGCCGCCGCGCAAGGCGAGCCCGACGGCCTGCCGCGCTACGCCGCCGAGATTCCCGCTTGTCCGCTGACCTTCGACATCGTCGACGACGGCGTGGTCGTGCCTTCGCAAAGCACCGCCTGCGTGTTCGCCGCCGCCGATTGCCAGGCGAGCCCGAGCGGTCTGTGGGGGCCGGCGGCCTCGGAGCTCGACGCCAAGGCGATCTCGAAAGCGCGGACCGCCGCCGACCGTTCGATCCAGGAAAGCCAGCGCGAGCTGGAGAAGCGCGACGACGACGCCGCCGCCTCGCTTGCCCGTGAGCAGAACGATTTCGCCGCCGCCCGCGACGACACCTGCCAGGGCTACGACAGCGAGACGCGGCTCGGCTTTTGCGCGTCGCGGCTGGCGCAAACGCGCGCGGCGCTGCTGGCCAAGCGCGTCACCGAGGCGGGGCCGGCGGCGGAGGCCAAGCCAAAACGGCGGAAACAAAAGACGCCCTGAATTTGCGGAGCGCCCTGTAAGGTTAAGGCCCGGTATCTTAGCTTCGACAAATTCGCGATGCTATCTTCGCGCCGAAAGCGCCCCTAGAGGTCCCGATGGACAACGAGAATACGCCGCCGCATTCCGAACACGCCGAGGGCGATTCGACCCACGCCCCCGCGACGAACGGCGACGCAGCCGCTCCCGATGCGGCGGCCGTGATCGAGCAGGTGCGCGAACTGTTGTTCGGCGAGCATCGGCGCGCCACCGAAGGCGCGCTCAAGGGCCTCGAGGACCGGCTCGCGGCGCTGACGGCGACGATCGAAGCGCGCTTCGCCGATATGGAGCGCCGCCTGCATGAGGCGCGCTCCGAGACGGACCAGTCGCGCGACCACCATGTCGAGGCGATCGGCGCGGCGCTGACGGAGCTTGGCGAACGCCTCAAGAGTCTCGTCGCCAAGCCGTCGGCCTGACGCCCGGCGATTCCCGGCTGGCGCGCTCGACAAAGTTGTTCCGGGCGCCGCTATACCCCCTCTGGCGCCGCTTGCCGCCCTGGACCCCGACGCTGAGCGCCGCAGCGAGCGGTAAAGCGGTCGCGGCCATTATTTGAATTACAAAAATAACCGCGCGGAGGGTATAGTTCCGCGCTAGGTTCGTCCAACGGGCGAAAGTATTCCTCAGCGCCGCCCGACCAATTCCGCTGCGCCGTTTTCGGCGCCGCTTGTGGAAGGGAGACGGCGATGGCGTACCAATCCGAAATCATCCTGCTCACCAGTCCGGCGCCCACCAACGGCACGGACACCGAAGACCTGTCCTCGGGCGGCAACATATACGTCGGCCAGAACGTCAACGTCGTCGACGAAGGCACGACCAACGCTTCGACGCCCATCTATTGCAACGGCTACGGCTCAGCGATCATCGACGGATTCGTCTACGGGCTCAGCGCCATCACCTTCGCGGGCGCAGTCGGCGACACAACTTCGATTCAGATTGGCACCATTGGCGACGTTTCGAATTTCGGCGATAGCAACTCCGCTGTTGAAGTGCAAACGGGGGCGTACAACATTGAAAACGCGGGAACGATCCAGGCGGTCTATAATGCGGTCAATCTCGATTTCAACGGCTTCGCAGACACGGCTGGGTCTGGAGGCGGCACGTTCGAAAACACCGGCGTCATAGCGGCGTCGTCAGGCGCCGCGATCTTTGTCGGCGACAACTCGGGCTCGGACTATGACGTCATCCAGAACGATGGAACCATCTCGGGCTCCATCCGATCCCTGGGCGAGTCGAACCTGACGATCGTCAACGCCGGGACGATCGAATACAACGGACCGCTCGCCGGCCAATCCGTGATCAGCAGCTCCGGCGTGACGGGCCTTTACAATTCCGGAACGATCTTCGGCTCAGTGTCATTAACCAACAATGCCGACCTTGTGATCGACTCGGGAAAGATCGACGGCGGCGTCGAATTTAGCGGCACGATCGTCGTCACCAGTACGGGCGAAATTTCGTCAAGCCAAGATGCAGAAGTGGGTGTTTTTAACTACGCGCTTTTTGCGACATCCAACTATGACATCAAAAACGCCGGGCAGATTGTCGCCTCCGGCCTCGACGGAGCTGGAATTCTCTTATTCAGTGGCGGCGGCTCGATCGTCAACACCGGATCGATCAGCAGCAACGCCGAGGATGCGATTTACGACCAATCGGGCGCCGGCGACGACGGGTTTATATACAATACCGGAACCATTTCCGGCCCCGGCCCCGCCGCGGGCGTCTTCGACGCCATCCACGAGATCGGCGGCCACGCCGAAACCATCTTCAACACCGGCCTGATCGAAGGCGGCTCCGATGGCGCCGACGGCTCGGCGATCTACGGAGATACGTCCACTGTCGTCACGCTGCGCAATTCCGGGGAGATCGACGGACAAGTCTCCCTCAACGCGGCGGGCTCGTATATCGACAATTCCGGCCATATCGCGGGTTGGATCACGCTGGCGGGCGAAACGAGCGGGACGGCCGATTTCCTCAATACGGCGAACGGCGTGGTCTCCGCCGATTCCGGCATGAACGCGCTGACAATCGCCTCCGGACCGTTCCTGATCTTCAACGCGGGCGAGATTTTGGCGGCCGCATCGGGCGTGGGGGCGGCGGCGCTCATGCTTGACGTCAGCGGCGGCGCCGCTGGCGTGGTCCATAACGCGGGGACGATTGAGGGCGCCACCGATGGCGTCTACGATGTCGCGACCTCCGGAACCGCCTATCTCTACAATTTCGGGACGATCTCGGCGCTCGAAGGCAATTCCGTCTACGACGGTCAAGGGACCACCGGGCACAGCGTGCAATTGTTCAACAACGGCACGATCGGCGCCGGCTCGCTCTCATATGTCACGATTTACGCTTCCTCGCTCGACAAGGAGGATCTGCACAACCGCGGCGTCATCGAGGGCGAAGTCGATCTGACCGCGACCGGCTCCTCGATCCAGAACTGGGGCACGATTTCGGGCTCGGTCGTCTTCGGCGCGGAGTACGCAAGCCTGCTCAACGACGGCGTGATCGACGGCAACGTGACTTTCGCCGGCAACGCCAATCTGTTCAACGGAACCTTAGGCGACGTGACCGGCGTCATCACGGGGGTCGGCATCAACAACGTCTATTGGGCCGGCCTCGATAACGAGAGCTTCAACTTCGTCGGCGCCCTCTACGAAACCGTGCGCGGCGGCGCGGGCAACGACAATTTCTTGTTCAGCGTGTCGAGCCTCACCGCCGCCACTTCGATCCTCGGCGGGACCGGCGCGGACACCGTGCAATTCTCCAACGCCGGAACGATCGCCGCCAGCGACTTCTCCCATGTGCGCGGGATCGCGGCGATCACGCTCGCCAACGGAACCAACAATCTGACGATCGGCAACGCGCTCGCGACCTCCGCCCACGGAGGATTGCTGACGATCAACGGCGGGACCGGCGCCGACACGATCAATATCTCCGGCGTTGCGACCGCGACCAACCACGTGACGGTTTATGGCGGCGGCGGCGCCGACGTCATCAACGGCGGCGCGGCCGTCGACACTTTTGGCTACCACGCGGTCGCCGATTCCACCGGACCGACCTACGACACGATCACCGGCGTCAATTTCGCGCATGATTATTTCGACGTTTCCGCCGCCGCCGGCTCGATCCTGGGGGTCAACGCGGCCGTCACGACAGGAACCTTGGCGAGCGGCGCCAATTTCAACGCCGACCTTGCGGCGGCGATCGGGACCGCCCAGCTCGGCGCGAGCGACGTGGTGCTGTTCACGCCCAACGCCGGAAACCTCGCCGGCGATACGTTCCTGATCATCGACAGCAATCACGCGGCCGGCTATCAGGCCAACGCCGATCTCGTCATCAACGTCACCGGGGCGACGGGGACGCTGGCGGCGACGAATTTCGTGTGAGGTCGGCCACGGCCTGCGGCGTTCCAGCGCGCGCCGGCCGCATTTTGCTCGACGCGTCAGCCTTGCGTTCCCTTATTGACGTAGCGCGTTAGTTATGTGATATAACCAAAATCACATTGGGGGGAGGCGATGCCGGCTGAAGCGAAAAGCCCGCTCAAGCTCGAGCGCGATGGGCCGGTGCTGATCGTCGGCGTCGACCGGCCGGAGAAGCGCAACGCGCTCAACGACGCAACCATCGCCGCGTTGGACGCGGTCTTTTCCAACCTCCCCGCCGACGCCCGCGCCGTGCTGATCCATGCGACCGGCCCCAATTTCTCCGCTGGCCTCGATCTCTCCGAAATCGCCGAACGCGACGCGCATGAGGGCGTGCTGCATTCGCGCTCCTGGCATCAATGCTTTGAAAAGATCGAGTTCGGGGCGCTGCCGGTGGTGGCGGCGCTGCGCGGCGCGGTGGTCGGCGGCGGCCTGGAACTGGCGGCGGCCGCGCATGTGCGCGTCGCCGAGCGCTCGGCGTTCTACGCCCTGCCCGAGGGCCAGCGCGGCATTTTCGTCGGCGGCGGCGGCTCCGTGCGCGTGCCCCGGTTGATCGGCGTCGCGCGCATGGCCGACATGATGCTGACCGGCCGCGTCTATAGCGCCGAGGAAGGGGTCTCAGTCGGCTTCGCGCAATATCTGGTCGACGACGGCGCCGGCTATGCGAAGGCGCTTGAACTCGCCCACAAGATGGCGGCCAACGCGCCGCTGACCAGTTTCGCCGTCATCCAGGCTTTGCCGCGCATCGCCGAGGCCGATCCGCGCATCGGCTATGTCATGGAATCGCTGATGGCGGCGGTGGCGCAGAGCGCGCCGGAAGCGAAGGCGCGCGTGCGCGCGTTTCTCGACAAGCGCGCGCCCAAAGTCGAGCGGCCGGACTGACCGGCGCCGCAAACCGGGAGGAAACGATGGCGTTGTTCGGTCCGCTGACCCCCGTCGTGACGGCTTCGCGCGACGGCGGCGCCTATGTGCGCGTCGCCGAGCCGCTGCCGCCTTACGCCGACACCTGGATCGACCGGCTCGAACATTGGGCCGAAGTCGCCCCGGACCGCCCATTCATCGCCGAGCGCGCGCCAGATGGCGGCTGGCGCACGCTGACCTACAGAGACGCGCTCGAGCAGACGATGCGCCTGGGCTCCTGGCTGCTGGCGCAAGGCGCCAGCGCCGAGCGGCCGTTGCTGATCCTCTCCGGCAATTCGATCGAGCACGGGCTGTTGTCGCTCGCCGGCATGGCGGTCGGCGCGCCGACCTGTCCGGTCTCGACCGCCTATTCGCTGATCAGCCAGGATTTGAGCAAGCTGAAAGGCGTCGTCGAACTGTTGACGCCGAGCCTGGTGTTCGCCGGCGACGCCCGCGCCTATGCGCGGGCAATGGCGCTGGCGAAATCGCGCGACATCGGGCGGATCGCGGTCGAGACCGCCGAGTCCGGCGCGACGCCGTTTTCCGAACTTGCCGCGACGCCGATCTCGGCGGAAGCGCGCGCCGCGCGTGCGGCGCTGACGCCGGATTCGATCGCCAAATTCCTGCTGACCTCCGGCTCGACCGGTCACCCCAAAGCCGTCGTCAATACGCAACGCATGTTGTGCTCCACGCACGCCATGCTGCGCGAGGCGCTGCCGTTCTTCAAAGACGAGCCGCCGGTGCTGGTGGAGTGGCTGCCGTGGGCGCACACGTTCGGTTCGAATTCCAGCTTCGGTCTCATCCTCTACAACGGCGGCACGTTCTATATCGACGAGGGCCGGCCTACGCCCGCCGGAATTGCGACGACGGTCAAAAACCTCCGCGAAATCGCCCCGACGATCTTTTTCAACGTGCCCAAAGGCTTTGAGGAGCTGCTGCCCTATTTGCGGTCGGAAGCGAACCTGCGAAAAACCTTCTTCTCGCGCAACCGCATGTTCTTCTACGCCGGCGCCGGCCTGTCGCAGCCGATTTTCGACGCCTACAATGAGCTTTCCAAGCGCGAGACGGGAACTTCGCTGCCCTGGACGACCTCGCTTGGCTCGACCGAAACCGGCCCCGGCGCCGTCGTCAACGTGCGGGGCTTGAGCCGGCCGGGCAACGTCGGCGTGCCGCATCGCGGCGTCGAGCTGAAACTCACGCCCAACGGGACGAAGCTGGAGGCGCGTTTGCGCGGCCCCAACATCATGCCCGGCTATTGGCGCCGGCCCGATCTCACGGAAGCCGCGTTCGACGAGGAAGGCTTTTACAAGATCGGCGACGCGCTCAAGCTCGCGGAGCCCGGCGACTGGACGTCGGGCTTCGTATTCGACGGCCGCGTCAGCGAAGATTTCAAACTGGCGACCGGGACGTGGGTCAGCGTCGGGCCGTTGCGGATCGCGTTCCTCAACCATTTCGAGCCGCTCGCGCAGGACGTCGTCATCGCCGGCCACGATCGCGACGACATCGGCGCGCTCGTGTTCCCGAATATCGCCGCTTTGGCGGGCCTCGCTCCCGGTCTTTCGCCCGAGGAGGCCGTGCGCGACGAGCGCGTCAAGACCGCCTTCGCCGCAAAACTCAAGTCGATGGCGGCGGCGTCGACCGGCTCCTCGACCCGCGTCGCCAGGCTGGTTTTGCTGACCGAGCCGCCCTCGATCGATCGCGGCGAGATCACCGACAAGGGTTCGCTCAACCAGCGCCTTCTGCTCGCCAATCGCGGCGCGGATGTCGAGGCGCTCTATGCGCCGAAAGCCGGCGCGAACGGAGTGCGGCTGTGAGATCGACAGCCGCGCGGGCGTTGCGCTGATGTTCGCCAACCGCCGTACAGTCCGCATCGAATGGGGCGACTGCGACGCCGCCGGCATCGTGTTCTATCCCCGCTATTTCGCATTCTTCGACGCCGCGACCCACTATCTGTTCGAGGCGGCCGGTTGGAAGAAGGCCGACCTCCGGCGCCAGTTCGACATGATCGGCTTTCCCATGGTCGACACGCGCGCGAAGTTCCTGCTGCCCTCGAGTTTCGGCGACGACATCGTCATCGAAACGCGCGTCGCCGCCTTGCGCAATTCCAGTTTCGACATCGAACATCGCGTGTTCAAACCGACGCCCGAGGGTGAACGGCTCGCCATCGAGGGTTTTGAGACGCGGGTGTGGTCGGGTCCGCACCCCGACGATCCCAAGCGGCTGAAGGCGCGGAAAATTCCCGACGAAGTTTTGCGCCGATTGAGCGAGACGGCCCTTGGCTGAACCGCGCCGCGCCCCTGAGACCAACGAAGCGCGCGCCTCCGCCGACGGCGTGAAGCTCGGCCGGCTTGAAAGCATCGTCGGGTATCCGCTGCGCCGCGCCCAAATTGCTGTGTTCGAGGATTTCGCGCGCCGCTTCGCCGCGCTCGATCTGACGCCGGCGCAATTCTCGACGCTGGTCGCCATCGCCGAAAATCCGGGCCGACGCCAGTCCGACATCGCCGCCGCGCTCGGCGTCCAGCGGCCGAATTTCGTTGCGCTGATGCACGGACTGGAGCGCCGCGGGCTCGCCGAACGGTTGCGCACGGGCGCGGATCGGCGCGCCAATGCGCTCATGCTGACCGCGGCGGGTCACGCGCTCCTGGAGCGCGCGCAAATTGCGCAAGCCGAACAGGAGGCGGCGATCCGCGTCCTTGTCGGCGAACCGGAGCGGCGCCGATTGATCGACACGCTCGAAAAGCTCAGCCGGCTATAGCCGGCCATGATTGAAAACGGGAGGATGAGATGAATCGTCGAGAAATGCTTTTGGGAACCGCGGCGCTGACGCTGACCCCGCGCCTGGCGCGCGCCGACGGCCTGAAGCCGCTGAAAATCGGCGTGATGAACGACATGTCGGGCGTCTACGCCGATTATCAGGGCATCGGCTCCGTAATCGCCGCGCAACTTGCGGTGGATGACTATTCGCAAACACTCGGCGTGCCGGTCGAGATCGTCTCCGCCGATCATCAAAACAAGCCCGATGTCGGCGCGGCGATCGCGCGCAAATGGATCGACGAGGATCATGTCGACGTTATCATGGATCTGCCGAATTCGGCCGTCGCGCTCGCGGTGCTTTCGGTCGCCACCGAGAAGAACAAGGCGGTGATCGGCTCCGGCGCCGGCTCCTCGGTGATGACCGGGCCGAAGTGCTCCAAGGACTTCGTGCACTGGACTTACGACACTTATGAGGTCGGCCATGCGCTCGGTCACGCGATCGTCGGCGTCGGCGGCAAGAGTTGGTTCTTCATCACCGCCGATTACGCTTTCGGCAAGGATTTGCGCGACAATTGCGCAGCCGCGGTGATCGCCGCCGGCGGCAAGGTGGTGGGCGATGCGCGCCATCCTCTCAACACCGCCGACTTCTCCAGCTACATTCTGCAAGCGCAGTCGTCGGGCGCCGACGTCGTCGCCTTCGCCGACGCCGGCGGCGATCTCAACAATGGGTTGAAGACCGCGCATGAGTTCGGGCTTGCGCCCAAGCAGCGGCTGGCGAGCTTCGTGCTCAATATCACCAACATCCCCGGCCTCGGCCTCGGTCCGATCGCCGGCACGCTGATCGCGACGCCGTTCTACTGGGACTTCAACGACGGCACGCGCGCCTTCTCCAAGCGTTTCCAGGCCAAGGACCCGAAGAAATTCATGCCCAACGACATGCAGGCCGGGATGTATGCCGGGACGGCGCATCTGATGAAAGCTTACGCGCAGGTCAAGAGCGCCGATGACGGAATCAAGCTGGTCGACGCCATGAAGGCCATGCCGACCGACGATCCCTTGTTCGGTAAGGGCCTGATTCGCGCCGACGGGCGACACATGCACGACGTCTATCTGATGGCGGTGAAATCGCCGGCGGAATCGAAGGGCGATTGGGACGCGTTCAAGATGGTTGCGACCATCAGGCCCGACGACGCCTTCCGCCCGCTCGATCAGGGCCACTGCCCGTTCCTGAAGGCTTGATCTGGGTTCCCGGGACCACGCATTCGCGCCGAGGCGGGCTCGACCCGCGGTCCCAGGAAGCTCCGGGACGGCGACCGACGCTTGGGAGGTCGCCGTCAATTCAGCGTCCCAAGTCATCCCGTTGTGGTTAAAAGTCCGTTAACGCCCCCAGATAGCCGAGCGCTAAGCGTGCCCCGCATCCGAGCCATGCCGCGACTGGCGCGCGCGCAGAATAGCGATCGCGACCAGCGCAATGGCGATGACCGAGAACGACACGCCAGTGGTCGCGGTTCCGAGCGCGTAGATCTCCGGCGTCGTCACCGTCGTCGTCAGGCCCTGCAATTCCATGGGCAAGGTGTTGTGCTCGCCCATCACTTGACTGGAGCGCGCAATCTCGTCCCACGACAGCGTGAAGCCGAACAGGCCGACGCCGACCAGCGACGGCAGGATGATCGGCAGTATCACGTAGCGCAAGGTCTGCCACGGCGTCGCGCCGAGGTCGCGCGCGGCCTCCTCGAAGCGGCTGTCGAAGCGGTTGAAGATCGCGAACATCACCAGCAAGCCGAACGGCAGCGTCCAGGTCAAGTGTGCGCCGAGGCCGGAGGTGAAATTGCCGAGCGAAGTCTGGAATCCGTCGGCGATCCACGCGGGCCCGTGGTGCTTGATGAGATCGTCGATCAGGCGGAATTCCAGCGCGATGCCGAGCGAGGTGACGATCGAGGGCACGATGAGGCTGGCGATGGTGACGTAGAACAGGAGATTGGAGCCCCAGAAGCGCTTGCGGAACGCGAGGCCCGCCAGCAGCGACAGGACGACGGTAAGGATCATAACGACAATCGCCAGCGCCAGCGAACGCCGCAATGCGCCCCAGATGTTGACGATGCCGCCGCCGGCCCAAAATTTCGCGAACCAATGCATCGACACGCCGTTCATCGGGAAGGTCAGGCCGCCGGTCGGACCCTGGAACGACAGGATGAAAATGATGATCGTCGGGCCGTAGAGAAACAGCACGAACAGCGCGAAAAACAGGCCGAGCGCATAGAAGGCGGGCGAGCGTCCCTCGTTCATGGCGGCCTATAGCTCCTTGCGGATGTCGACGATCCGGTTCAGCACCGTGATGACAATCATCGTTACACCCAAGAGAATGACGGCGTTGGCCGCGGCGGGCGGGAATTGCAGGGCATTGAGCCGAGTCTCGATCGCCTTGCCGGCGGACGCGATCTGCTCGCCGCCCATCACGTCGAAGGTGATGAAATCGCCCATTACGATGGTGACGACGAAAATGGAGCCGATGGCGATGCCGGGCTTCGACAACGGGATGATGACATTGGTCAGCATCTGCCAGCCGCTCGCGCCCCCGTCGTAGGCGGCCTCGATCAGGCGCCGGTCGATGCGCATCATCGAGTTGAAGATCGGCGCCACCATGAAGAAGGCGAACAGGTGAACGAACGCCAGCGCCACGGAGAATGGCGAATACAATAGCCACTCCAGCGGCTGGCTGACGATGTGGGAATGGACCAGGAACTGATTGACGAGACCGTTGCGACCCAACAGCGGAATCCAGGAGATCATGCGGATCACGTTCGACGTCCAGAACGGGATCGTGCAGACCAGAAACAGCACCATCTGCATTGTCAGCGATTTTACGTAGAAAGCCAGAAAATAAGCGACCGTGAAGCCGATGACGAGCGTCAACAGCCAGACGATGAAACAGAATTTGGCGGTCGAAAGATAGGTTTTGAAGATCGTGCAGAGATCAGGCAGCTTGGTCAGACAGCCGTCGAAACTCTCGGTATAACTGCGGGTGATGAACGCCGGCAGCATCTCGAAATCGTTGTAGTCCCAGAAGCTGACGATCACCACCAGGATCAGCGGGACGACGAAAAACACCGCGAACACGAGGCCGAACGGCATCGCCTGAACCCAACCGGGCACGCCGAACCGGTCGAGATTTTGCGACGTCTTGGCCGGCGCGCTGGTCCGCGCCGCAGCCGGCATTCGCGCCGCGGTTTCCGTCATACGAAGCGCCTTCCCGATGACAAGGCCTGAACGCGCTCTCCCCGCGTGGAGCGGGGAGAGCGCGAGACGCCTTAGCTTAGGCCGCGATGAACTCGTTCCATTTGCGGACCATGTAGTCGTTCTCGTCCATCACCGCGTTCCAGCAGGCGACGTTGCCCATGCGGTCGTCGTAGGAGCCGCCGTCGCGCACCGCGCCAGCCTTTTCGAGCAGCGAGCCGTCGGGCCCCTTGATGTCCTTGGCGGCCGGCTTGCCTTCCATCCAATAGGCCCATTCATAGGGCTCCATGTTGGCCTTCGCCGTCGACAGCACCGCGGAATAATAGCCCTGGCGGTTGAGATAGGCGCCGGCCCAGCCCGAGAGATACCAGTTGACGAACTCGTACACCCATTCCTGCTGCTTCGGCGTCGTGCCCTTCGACATGCAGAAGCCCGAAGCCCAGGAGCGATAGCCCTCCTTCAACGGCTGGAACGTGCAGGCGATGCCCTTCGAGCGCACCGCCGTCACCGCCGGCGACCACATCGATTGGATGACCGTCTCGCCGGACGCCATCAGGTTGACGCTTTCGTTGAAATCCTTCCAGAAGGCGCGGAACTGTCCGGCCTTCTTGGCCTCCGTCAGCACGCCGACCGTCATGTCGATCTCGGCCTTCGTCATGTTGCCTTTGTCTGGATACTTGTATTTGCCCATCAACTCCACAACCATCGCGGCGTCCATGATGCCGATCGAGGGAATGTTGAGGATCGCCGCCTTGCCCTTGAACTCGGGATTCAACAGCTCCTTCCAATACTGGATGGGGCGCTTGATGAGATCGGGGCGGATGCCGAGCGTGTCGGCGTTGTAGACGGTGGGGATCAGCGTCACCCATTCCGTCGGCGTCTTCGAGAACGCAGTGGAGTGCTCGCCTTCGAGGAACATCACCTTCTTGGGCGCAGTGCCCTGGTCGCCAATCACCTTGCCGTTGGGCAACTGGCCTTTGGTGAAGATCGGCGTGATGTTGTTGAATTCCTTGATCTTGTTGGCGTCCATCGCCAGGATGTTGCCGGACGGCACAAGCTTTTTGAGGCTGAAATATTCGGTGTCGAGCACATCGAACGAGTTCGGCTGAGTGACGACGCGCTTGGTCACGTCGTCGGTGGAGGCGACGATATTCTGGATGGTTATGCCGGTGTCGGCCTTCACCTTCTTGGTGATGTCGTCGGACTGGTTGACCGCGGTGCCGAGATAGCGGAGCACCTTTTCTTCCGCCGCCCACACCGCCGGGGCCGGAAATGAGCCGAGCGCGCTCGCCGCCGCCAGCGCCCCTCCCTTTTTGAAAATTTCGCGTCGCGAAACGCCGCTCGAAGTGTCGTTGGTGTCAGACATAATACCCTCCACAAAACCCCGCCAACTCAGTTTGCAGGGGAAACCGGCCGGATGTCCGCCTCGCTCCAGGCGAGGCCAACGCGATCGCCGACGGCGACCGGCGCGCGCATGAAATCGGAGTCGCTGACGATGGCCGAGAGAATCCGAAGCGCCTTCACCCTCCAGAGCCACGGCGTAGCTTGCGCCCTGATATTCGACGCCGGTGACGGTGGCCGCCAATGCGCCCGCCTCGCCGCCCGGCGCGACCCGCGTGCGGTCGGCGCGCACGGCGATGAGGCCGACGGGCGTGCGGATGACGTTGTGGCCGCCGAGGAAGCGGGCGACGAATTCGGTCGCCGGACGCTCGAACACGTCGCGCGCCGTATCCGCCTGCTCGATCTTGCCCTTGTTCATCACGACGACGAGGTCGGCCAGCGCGAGCGCCTCGTCCTGGCCGTGGGTGACGTGGATGAACGGAATGCCGAGTTTGGTTTGCAGCCGCTTGAGTTCGATGCGCATGCGCACGCGCAAGAAGGTGTCGAGCGCCGAAAGCGGTTCGTCGAGCAGCAGCACCTGCGGCTCCGTGATCAGCGCGCGCGCCAGCGCCACGCGCTGTTGTTGGCCGCCCGAAAGCTGCGCCGGCACCCGGTCGGCGTAAGTCGTCATGGCGACGAGATCGAGAAACTCCATCGCTCTCGCCCGCCGCTTGTCCTTATCGACGCCGCGCATTTTCAGCGAGAACGCGACATTGTCGAGGCAGCTAAGGTGCGGGAACAGCGCATAGCTCTGAAACATCATCGCCGTGCCGCGCCGGGCCGGCGTCAGTTCCGTCACATTGGCGTCGCCGAGCAGGATGTCGCCGGTGGACACGCTTTCGTGGCCGGCGATCATGCGCAAGGTTGACGTCTTGCCGCAACCCGATGGCCCGAGCAGGCAGCAATAAGACCCGGCGGGCACACGCAAGTCGATCGAGTCCACCGCCAGCGTTGCGCCATAGCGCTTCGAGACTTTGACCAGTTCCAGATTACCCGCCGACGCCATGTCGCTCCGCCGTTTGCTCCGTAACGAGGGGTCAGCAAGGGCTATGCCAGCGCCGCCGACGCCCGCCGCGCTTCGCGGGTTCCGACGGATGGCCAGGGTCGTGCCTAGTCTTTGGGCAACCGACGCTCACTTTCCCGGCAATTCTCTCGGAGGCCGTGGCGCTGCCGCTTGCGCTGGGCCGTGCGAGTCGCGATCTAAGGCTTCATGACGCCGCTTTCCATACTCGATCTCGCCCCCGTGGCCGCCGGCGCGACGCCGGGCGACGCCTTGCGCCATTCGCGCGATCTCGCCGCCCATGCCGAGCGCTGGGGCTACCGCCGTTACTGGCTCGCCGAGCATCACAACATGATCGGCATCGCTAGCGCGGCGACGGCGGTCGCCATCGCCTATGTGCTCGGCGGCACGGAGCGCATTCGCGTCGGCGCCGGCGGAATCATGCTGCCCAACCATTCGCCGTTGATCGTCGCCGAGCAGTTCGGCACGCTGGAAGCTCTCTATCCCGGCCGCGTCGACTTAGGGTTGGGGCGCGCACCGGGCACTGACCAGCTGACCCTGCGGGCGCTGCGGCGGCCGCCGGAAGCGGCGCAAGACTTTCCGCGCGACGTGATGGAGCTGCAAGCCTTGTTCGCGGAGCCCGCGCCGAACCAGCACGTGCGGGCGGTGCCCGGAGCCGGGCTCAAGGTGCCGTTGTGGATTCTCGGCTCCAGCCTGTTCGGGGCACAACTCGCCGCCATGCTGGGCCTGCCATTCGCCTTCGCCTCGCATTTCGCGCCCGACCACCTCAAAGAGGCGCTGGACATCTACCGCGAGCGGTTCGAGCCCTCCGAGCAGCTCGCCAAGCCCTATGCGATGGTCGGCTGCCATGTGATCGCGGCGGAGACGGAGACGCAGGCGCGCCGCCTATTCACCTCGTCGCAGCAGAGTTTCGCCAACCTGTTGCGCGGAACGCGCGGGCGTCTACTGCCGCCGATCGACGACATCGAGGCGTACTGGTCGCCGGCCGAGAAGGCGCAGGCGTCGCGGATGCTGGCATGCGCCTTCGTGGGGACGGGCGGACAGGTGACCGAGCGGCTGAACGGGTTTATCGCCGAGACCGGGGCGGACGAATTGATCGTCGCGGCGTCGATCTACGACCACGCGGAGCGGCTGCGCTCGTATGAGATATTGGCTGAGGCGATGGGGTGAGCGGCGGCGCCTGTCTCCGACCCCGTCCACGGACTTGGTCCGGGGCCCGCTTAATCGTGAGCGATCGCGGAGAGCCCGCCGGCGTTCTCGATGTCGAAGCGGGTGACGAGGCCCTTGTCGATTTGGAAAACATGCCGGACGGTCTCATCGAGAAGCACTTTGCCCTCGAGGTCTCGCACGACCTGGTGGACCTCCACCGCGGTCGCTCCGTCGTCCCGCTGGGTGACATGCATGGGGTCGACCTGCGGCGCTATCGCAGCCCACTGCTTCGTCCAGTAGGCTCGGACGGCCTCGCGCCCGTGCACGTGCCCGCCGTCCATGCCGTTCGCCCAGTCGACGTTTTCGGCCAGGAGCGTCAGAACGGCCGGGATGTCCCGTCGGTTGAAGCCCTCGTAGAGGCGCCGCACCAGCGCGTCGTTGTTCACCATCTGCTCGGTCCTTCTACGCTCGAACGCGTAAGCGCGCCCGAGCGCTCGTTGCATGCGGCCGCCACAACCATGTATATAGGCACCTATGCATCAAAATAGGCGCCTATGCAAGAGGTCCGAAGGTATGAAGTTTGAGGTGCTATCCACGCCAGGACACCTGATCAGCCTCGCGGCGCGGGGGTTCGCGCGCTTGAGCGAGGCGCGCCTCAAACCGCTGGGTTTCGGCGTGGGCCACCTGCCGGTGCTGATTGCGCTTCAGGATGGCCGAGCCGACACGCAACGCGATCTCGCGCGGTTCGCGAAGATCGAGCAGCCTTCAATGGCGCAGATGTTGGTGCGAATGGAGCGGGACGGACTTATCCGACGCACGCCCGACGCCACCGACGGGCGAAGCAGCCGCATTGCGCTGACGGGCGTCGCCCAGACGCGTTTGCCGGACGCCTGCGCTGCGCTGTTCGAAGGTAACCGCGAGGCGTTGAGCGGCTTCACGGATGAGGAAGCCGCACAGCTTGTCGCCCTACTCACGCGGGTGATCGCAAATCTCGATCGAATTGCGAATGCTGAAGCGTCGCCGCACAATCCTTAGAGACTGAAAATTCGCCCCGCCACTTGTCGTTTTGGGCTCTCCGCCGCGCCGAGCGCCTCGTCAATAACCACGGCGCGGCTCGTCGGCCGCATGCGTCCGCTCCAGCCGAAAGCCTGCGCCCCTGGGCTTTACACGAGGCCGGAAACGAAACTTTCTACGCGCCCGCACGTTTCGCCTAAAGAATAGGCGCCACGCCCAAAATGTGGATTGTGTCGTTTCCATGTAAACCGTATGTTGACTACCGAATTCGACGTCGATCGCCGAAATTAACGGGAGCCTCATGTTGCTGAACACCGCCTACCAATATCAGCTCTACGAGATGGCCCACGCCGCGCTCGTCCCGGCGCGCGCCCTTTCCGACGCCGCGCACTTCTTGTTCCGCAACCCGTTCAATCCGCTGACCGCCACGCCGTTCGGGCAAGCAACATCGCCGCCGGCGCCGAATTGTTCGAGCGTATGACGCGCCGCTACGGCAAGCCGCTGTTCGGACTGAACAGCGTCACGGTCGACGGCGTTGAGCACGAGGTGCTGGAGGAGGTGTTGTGGACGGCGCCGTTTTGCAATCTGCTGCATTTCGTCCGGCCGACCGTGCCGGGCCAGGAGACGCAGCCCACGCTGCTGATCGTCGCGCCGATGTCGGGCCATTATGCGACGCTGCTGCGCGGCACGGTCGAGGCTTTCCTGCCGACCCATCGGGTCTACATTACCGACTGGGCCGACGCGCGCATGGTCCCGCTCGCCGTCGGCCGCTTCGATCTCGACGATTACATCGACTATCTCCGCGAAATCCTGAGCTGCTCGGCCCCGGCGTGCATACGATCGGCGTCTGCCAGCCCGCCGTGCCGCTGATCGCCGCCGTCGCGCTGATGGAGGCCGACGGCGACCCCGCGCGCCCGGCCTCGATGACGCTGATGGGCGGCCCGATCGACACGCGGCGCAGCCCGACCGCGGTCAACCTGCTCGCCGAGCAGCGCGGCGTCGAATGGTTTCGCGACAATTGCCTGCAAACCGTGCCGTTCCCCTATCCCGGCTTCGGCCGGCAGGTCTATCCCGGCTTTCTGCAATTGTCCGGCTTCATGGCGATGAACCTCGACCGCCATGTCAACGCCCATGTCGACATGTTCAACCATCTCGTCCGGCGACGGCGATTCGGCCGAGAAGCACCGCGAATTCTACGACGAATATATGGCGGTGATGGATCTGACCGCCGAATATTACATGCAGACCATCGAGACGGTGTTCGTGCGCCACCAACTGCCGAAGGGCGAAATGACGCCATCGCGGCGCAGCCCGTCGACCCCAAGGCGATCCGCAGCTGCGCGCTGATGACGGTCGAAGGCGAGAAAGACGATATCTCCGGCGTCGGCCAGACCTTCGCCGCGCAGGAGCTCTGCGCCAACATCCCGGAATCGCGCAAGCGCCATTACCTGCAGAAAGACGTCGGCCATTACGGCGTATTCAACGGCTCGAAATTCCGCTCGCAGATCGCGCCGCGCATCGCCGCCTTCCAGGCCGAAATGGGCGGCTGAGCTAAGCAGGCCGCCGAAGCGCGGCCTGTCCCATCGCGGCTATTTCTGCGCGCTTTGCCAGACGCCCGCGTCCAGCGCCAGATTGAGCTTCAGCACGTTGACTCGCGGCTCGCCGATGAGCCCGAACGCCGGCGCCTGGACACTCGCCTCCACGAGCGACCGCAGCTGGTCCGGCGCAATTCCGCGCCCCGCGGCGACGGCGTCAACCTGGCCCCGCGCAAATTCCGGCGAGATGTCGGGATCGAGGCCGGAAGCGGAGGCGGTCACCGCGTCAGCGGGAACCACGCCCTTCCAGCCCGCCGCCCGCGCCGCGGCGATTGAGGTTTTCACGCGATCCATCAGTTTCTGCGAAGTCGGCCCAAAGTTGGAGCCGGTGGAGTTGGCGGCGTTGTAGGGGGCGTCGACGGTCTTGCTGGCGTCCTTGGGGTCTGGCCCCTGGGTCGCCGACGGGCGGCCGTGGAAATATTTGGCGCTGGCGAAGGTCTGGCCGATCAGTTGCGATCCCACCAGCACGCCATTGCGCGTTTCCAGGCTGCCGTTGGCCTGCGCGGGAAGGGCGAGTTGCGCGACGCCGGTGATGGCGAGCGGATAGATCAGCCCGGTCAGCGCGGAAAACAGAATCAGCAGCACGAAAGCGGGACGAATAAGACCGAACATGACGAGTCCTCTAAGCCAGATGCAGCGCCGCGACGGCGTAGTCGATGAGCTTGATGCCGATGAAGGGCGCGATCATGCCGCCGAGGCCGTAGATCGCGAGATTGCGCCTGAGCAGCGCCGCGGCGCCCATGGGGGTGTAGGTGACGCCTTTCAGCGCAAGCGGGATCAGCGCGATGATGATGAGCGCGTTGAAGATGACGGCGGAAAGGATGGCGGAGCCGTCGGAATGCAACCGCATCACGTCGAGCGCCTTCAGTTCGGGATAGGTCGTGACAAACAACGCCGGGATGATCGCGAAATATTTGGCGACGTCGTTGGCGATCGAGAACGTCGTCAGCGCGCCGCGCGTCATCAAAAGCTGCTTGCCGATGCCGACGATCTCGATGAGCTTGGTCGGGTCGGAGTCGAGATCGACCATGTTGCCGGCCTCGCGCGCGGCTTGCGTGCCGGTCTGCATGGCGACGCCGACGTCGGCTTGCGCAAGCGCAGGCGCGTCGTTGGTGCCGTCGCCGCACATGGCGATCAGTCGGCCGCCCTGCTGCTCGCGGCGGATATAGGCGAGCTTGTCCTCCGGCGTCGCTTCGGCGAGGAAATCGTCGACGCCGGCTTCGGAGGCGATCGCCGCGGCGGTCAGCGGATTGTCGCCGGTCACCATGACGGTCTTGATGCCCATGGCGCGGAGTTCCGCGAAGCGCGGACGGATGTCGGGCTTGACGACGTCCTTGAGATGAATGACGCCGAGCAGGCGGCGGTTTTCCGCCACCGCCAGCGGCGTGCCGCCGGCGCGCGCGATGCGCTCGACGGCCTGGCGGAATTCGGCGGGCGCGGCGTCGCGGGCTAGGCCCGCCCAGGCGAGCACCGCATCGACCGCGCCCTTGCGCAGGCTGCGGCCGCCGGAATCGACGCCCGACATCCGCGTCTGCGCGGAGAACGGAACCACGCTCGCGGCGGGATCGGCCTTGGCGTCGACGCGTAGCGATCGCGCGCCAGCGTGACGATCGAGCGGCCCTCGGGCGTCTCGTCGGCGAGGCTCGACAGCAGCGCGGCCTCGGCGATGGCGGGTTCGCCGACGCCGGCGACGGCGATGAATTCGTCGGCCATGCGGGCGCCGAACGTGATCGTGCCGGTCTTGTCGAGCAGCAGCGTATCGACGTCGCCCGCCGCCTCGACGGCGCGGCCGGACGTCGCGATCACGTTGAAGCGGATGAGCCGGTCCATGCCGGCGATGCCGATGGCGGACAACAGGCCGCCGATGGTCGTCGGGATCAGGCAGACCAGCAACGCCACCAGCGCCGTCACCGACAGCGTCTTGCCGGAATAGGCGGCGAGCGGCCACAGCGTCACGCAGACGATGAGGAAGATCAGCGTCAAGCCCGACAGCAGGATCGACAGCGCCAGTTCGTTCGGCGTTTTTTGCCGCTCGGCGCCTTCCACCAGCGCGATCATGCGGTCGATGAAGGTCGAGCCCGGAGCGGCGGTGATCTTGATCTTGACGCGGTCGGAGAGCACGGTGGTGCCGCCGGTGACCGCGGAGCGGTCGCCGCCCGCCTCGCGGATGACAGGCGCAGATTCGCCGGTGATCGCGGCTTCGTTGACGGAGGCGAACCCCTCGACGATCTCGCCGTCGCCGGGGATCACGTCGCCCGCTTCGCACAGCACGACGTCGCCGACGCGCAGGTCCAAGGCGTTAACGCCCTGGAAAATGTCGCCGAGGGATTGGGCGTCAACCAGACGTTTCGCGCGCGTGTCGGAACGGGTGCGGCGCAGCGACTCCGCTTGCGCCTTGCCGCGTCCTTCGGCGACGGCTTCGGCGAAATTGGCGAACAGCACCGTGAACCAAAGCCAAAACGCGATCTGACCGGTGAACAGCGCGCCGCCGCCGCCATGAACGAGATCGCGCACGAAGAACGCGGTGACGACGACAGACACGATCTCGGTGACGAAGATCACGGGGTTGCGCGCCAGCTTGCGCGGGTCGAGTTTGGCCAGCGCGTCGAGCGCGGCTTGCGACACGATCCCTGGATCGAACATGCCGCGGTTTTCAGTTGCGAAAGCCATCAACCAAACTCCTATCAGAAGGTTTTGCCGTGGAGCATCAGGAAGTGCTCGACCAGCGGCCCCAGCGCGAGCGCCGGGAAATATTGCAGGAGATAGAGGATCGCGATCACGCCGATCAGCAGGCAGACGAACAACGGCCCGTCGGTCGGGAAGGTGCCGACCGAGGCCGCCGTTTTCCGCTTGGCGGCGAGCGACCCGGCGAGCGCCAGCACCGGGATCACGTAGGCGAAGCGGCCGAGCAGCATCGCCAGGCCGAGCGTCGTGTTGAACCAGGGCGTATTGCCGTTGAGCCCCGCGAAAGCCGAGCCGTTGTTGGCGTTGGTCGAGGCGTAGGCGTAGAGGATTTCCGACAGCCCGTGCGGGCCGTTGTTGTTGAGGCTGTCGAGCGCGGTTTTCAACTCCACCGAGGCGGCCGAGAAGCCGAGCACCACCAGCGGGTAGATCAGCACCGCGAGCATCGCGAGCTTCATCTCGCGCGCCTCGATTTTCTTGCCGAGATATTCCGGCGTGCGCCCAACCATCAGGCCCGCGACGAACACAGCGATAATGGCGACGACGAGGAAGCCGTAAAGCCCGGAGCCGACGCCACCCGGCCAGATGCAGCCGGCCAGCAAATTGAACATCGGCACGAGGCCGGCGAGCGGCGTCATCGAATCGATCATCGCATTAACCGCGCCAGTCGAAGTGCCGCTGGTGCCGGCGATGAACAAAGCCGTCATCGCCTGGCCGAAGCGGACCTCGTGGCCTTCCATGTTGCCTTGGGCGGGATTGACGCCGAGCGCCGTCAGCATCGGATTGCCGGCCGTTTCCGCCCAGTAGATGACGGCGACGCCGACAATCAGCAGCACGGCCATCGTCGACAGGATCGCCCGCCCCTGCCGGCTGTCGCCAAGCGAGCGGCCGAAGGCGAGCACGGAGGCGACCGGCACGAGCAGCAGCGACCAGATCTGCAACAGGTCGGTCCAGGCGTTGGGATTTTCGAATGGATGGGCGGAATTGGCGTTCATGAAGCCGCCGCCGTTGGTGCCGAGCTCCTTGATCGCCTCCTGGCTCGCCATCGGCCCGAGCGAAATCGTTTGTTTGACGCCCTCCAGCGTCGTCACGTCGACCGAGCCCTGCAACGTCTGCGGCACGCCGAGCGCGACCATGACGATGGCGACGATTATCGACAGCGGCAGCAGTACGTAGAGCGCGATGCGCGTCACATCGACGAAGAAATTGCCGACCGTTTGCGCCGAGGAGCGTTGAAAGGCGCGCACCAGCGCGAACGCCATCGCCAGGCCCGTGGCGGCCGACAGGAAGTTGTGGACGGTGAGGCCGAGCATCTGGGTGAGATGCGACATCGTCGTCTCGCCGCCGTAGTTCTGCCAGTTGGTGTTGGTGATGAAGCTGATCGCCGTGTTGAACGCGAGGTCAGAGGGGACCGCGTCGAAACCTTGCGGGTTCAGCGGCAAGTGGCTTTGCAGGCGTTGCAACGCATAGAGGGTCACAAAGCCCGCGACCGAAAACGCCAGCATCGCCATGGCGTAGACGAGCCAGCTCTGCTCGCGCGTTTCGTCGACGCCGGCGAGCCGGTAGAAACCGGTCTCAACGGGCCGCAGGACCGGCGAGAACAGGTTGCGGCGGCCGGCGTAGACGGAGTTGATCAGCCAGCTCATCGGGATGGCGGCCGCGAGAACCAGCGCGAGGGTCAGCGCGATTTCTGCCCAACCGGCAATCGTCATGGGTTTGTCCTCAAGATTTTCAGAAGCGTTCGGGCCGGATCAGCGTGTAGAAGAGATAAAGCGCGAGGCCGAGCGCGACGGCGAGACCGATCAGAGGTTCGAGCATGGCAGGAGCCTCACAACCGGTCGCAGGCGAACGCATAGGCCGCCATCAGCGCGAACACGCCCGCGCCCACGGCGAGATAAACAAGATCGCTCATCGCGAAACTCCGATTTCAGCGCGCTCTTCTGGCGCCAATCGCCGTAAGCGATCCATCGGGAAGGACGCCCGAGCGCATAAGGAAGTCGTAAAGATCGTCGCCGCGCGAGAAACATCCTGGCGCGCGGAACGCGGAGACCTTATTTTCACGCTTTGGCGGGTTAGACAGCTTCAATGTCGGAAGAACGAGATGCGTCGCGTCCCGACCCGGACGCGCTCCTCGCGCTGGCCGGGAAGGGCCAGCGCGGGCGTCTGCTCGTCTTCATCGGCGCCGCCCCCGGCGTCGGCAAAACGTACGCCATGCTGGCGCGCGCGCAGCGGTTAAAACTGGAGGGCGTCGACGTCGTCGTCGGCCTCGTTGAGACGCACGGCCGCGCCGAGACCGACGCGTTGATGCGCGGCCTGGAGACGCTGCCCCGCCGCGTGATCGAAACCCAGGGGCGACTTTACGAGGAATTCGACCTCGACGCCGCTTTGCGCCGGCGCCCCCAACTCATCATAGTTGACGAACTCGCCCACACCAACGCGCCGGAAAGCCGGCACCCCAAGCGCTGGCAGGACGTTGAAGAACTGCTCGCCGCGAAGATCGACGTTTGGACGGCGCTCAACGTCCAGCATCTTGAGAGCCTCGCCGACGTCGTCGCCAAAGTGACCGGCGTCATCGTGCGCGAAACGGTGCCCGACACGGTGCTGCGCGACGCCGACGATCTCGTACTCGTCGACATCACCGCCGAGGAGCTGATCGGACGGCTGAAGGAGGGCAAGGTCTATCTGCCGGAGACGGCGCAAGTCGCGGCGCAAAAATTCTTCACCAAGCGCAACCTCACGGCGCTGCGCGAACTGGCGCTGCGGCGCACGGCCGCCCGCGTCGACGATCTCATGGTCGAACAGTTGCGCCAGAGCGCCATCCAGGGGCCTTGGGGCAGCGGCGAGCGCATCCTAGTCTGCGTCGGCGCCGACAAGCGCTCGCTCGACGTGGTACGCGCGGCGAGCCGGCTTGCGACCGCGCTCAACGCCGATTGGCGCGCCGCCCATGTCGGCGTCCTCGGCGCCGAGGAAGCCGCCGGCGCCGACGAGGCGCTGCGGCTGGCGCTGAGCCTCGGCGCCGAGATCGAACGGCTGCAAGGCCGCGATCAGGCCGCGGAAATCCTCGGCTACGCGCGGCGCGAGAATTTCACCCAGATCGTCGTCGGCCGTTCGCCGCGTCCACGTTGGCGCCGCTTCTCGCCCTCGCTCGCCGAGCGGCTCGCGCGCGACGCGCAAGGCGTCGACGTGCATGTGCTGACGGGCGCCGACAGCGAGCCGAGGCCGTCGCGCGGCTGGCTCGCGCGCATCTTTCGTCGGCCCAAAGCGCGCGGACTGGTGGGGACTGCTCGCCGCGCCGATTTCGGTGGCGGGCGCGGTGCTGCTCGGCGAAGCGCTGACCGCGTTCATCAAGCTGCCGAATTTGTCGATGATCTTTCTGGTCGCGGTGCTCATCTGCGCCGTGCAGTTCGGCGCGCGCGCGGCGCTGGCGGCCGCGGTGCTGTCGTTCTTCGCCGACGATTTCTTCTTCATCCCGCCGGTGTATCAATTCACCATCGCCGAGCCGCAGGAGTTTTTCTCGCTGGTCGTGTTCATCGCCGTGGCGGCGCTGACCGGCTGGCTCGCCGGCCGCGCGAGGGATCAGGAGCGGATCGCGCAGGAAGGCGAGCGCGGCGCGCAAGCATTGTTCGATCTGTCGCGCCGGCTCTCGGGCGCAGGCTCGCTCGAAGAGATCGTCGAGACCTCCGTGGTGTTCGTGCAGAAGACGGCGAAGGCGGCGGCGGTGACGATGCTGACGCCCGAAAACGGCGAGTTGGCCATCGCCAGCGCCTGGCCGCCGCTCGATGCGCTCGACGCGGGCGAAACCGGCGCGGCGCGCTGGGCGTACGAAAAGCGCGAGGCGGCGGGCTGGCGCACCGGCACGCTGCCGAACGTCCGCTTCCAGTTCCGCCCGCTCGTCACCGCGCGCGGCGTCGTCGCGGTCTGCGGGTTCTCGCCGGCGGCGCGCGAAGCGCCGCTGGCGCCGACCGTCGACCACACGCTCAACCTGATCCTCGATCAGACCGCGATCGCGCTCGACCGCGCGGCGCTGGCGCGCGAGGCGCTGAAGGCGTCCGGGCTCGAAGCCAACGAAAAACTGCGCTCGACGCTGCTTGCTTCGCTCTCGCATGATCTGAGGACGCCGCTGGCCTCGATCACCGGCGCGGTGACCACCTTACGGCAGTTCGACGCGACGCTGACCGCGGAGCGCCGCCAGGACATGCTCGCCGGCATCGAAGAGGAGGCGGCGCGGCTGACCCGCTTCATCGCCAATCTCCTGGAAATGTCGCGCATCGAGGCCGGCGCCCTGCGGCCGAAGCGCGAATGGGTCGATCTCAGCGACGTCGTGCGCGCGGCGGTCGAGCGCGCTCGTAAGGCGTTTCCGGAGCGCACGTTCCAGATTGGCCTCGCCCGCGATCTGCCGTTCGCGGAGGGCGATCCCGGCCTCATCGAACAGGTGTTGTTCAACCTCATCGACAATGCGCAGAAATACGGCGGCGAGCGGCCGGTGCTGATCCACGCGCGCGCCGTCGGCGCCGAGGCGGTTGTCTCCGTCACCGACGAGGGGCCGGGGATCAAGCCGGCCGAGCTCGAACAGGTGTTCGAGAAATTCTATCAGGGCGGCCGCTCGGACGGGCGCAAGATCGGCGTCGGGCTCGGCCTCTCCATCGCCCGCGGGCTCATCGAGGCGATGGGCGGGCGCATCTGGGCGGAAAGCCCCGCCGCGCGCCGGCGCGGCGCCCGGCTGCTGATCGCTTTGCCTTTGGCCCGGAGCCAACCATGAACGGCGCGCGCATTCTCGTGGTCGACGACGAGCCGCAGATCCTGCGGTTCCTGACCCCCGCGCTGGAGGCGTCGGGCTATATCGCGCTCAGCGCGCAAACCGGGCGGGAGGCGCTGCGGCTCGCCGCCAACGCCGCGCCCGACCTCATCATTCTCGATCTCGGCCTGCCCGACATGGACGGCAAGGAGCTGCTGCCGAAACTGCGCGCCTTCCTGTCGGCGCCGATCATCGTGCTGTCCGCGCGCGACCGCGAGGCCGAGAAGATCGCCGCGCTCGACCTCGGCGCCGACGACTACGTCGAAAAGCCGTTCGCCATCGGCGAATTGCTGGCGCGGGTCCGGGTGGCGCTGCGCCACGCGCGCGGCGGCGTCGAGCCGGCGCCCGTGATCGTGGCGGACGGTCTGACGCTCGATTTCGACAAGCGGCTCGTGTCGCGGGGGGCTGAGCCGATCAAGCTGACGCCGCGCGAATACGATCTGCTGGCGATCCTGGCGCGCAACGCCGGCCGCGTGATGACGCATGGCCAATTGCTGACGGCGGTGTGGGGGCCGGCGCATCGCGACGACGTGCAATATTTGCGCGTGTTCGTCGGGCAGTTGCGCGCCAAGGTCGAGCGCAACCCGGCGGAGCCGACGCTGATCTCGACCGAGACGGGCGTCGGTTATCGTTTTCGCGACGCGGGATGAGCGCTACTGCGCTTTCAAACGGCCGATCTCGGCGCGGGCCGCCTCGACCAATTCGGCGTTTTCGTGCGCCTTTCCCCAAAGGCCCCAGCCGCCCGGGGCGGCTTCGGTCAGCAGCACCCAGGTGCGCCGCCCCAGCGTCGGATCGCCCGCCGCCTCGGCCACCAGCTCCGTCAGCTTGGCCACGACCTTTTGCTGCTTGGCGCGGTCGAGCGCGCCCGAATTGGTTAGAACCTGCACCCGCACGTAGTTATGCTCGCCGTCGACGTTCGCGATTGAGTCGGCGGGCAATACATGGACGAAGGCGGCCGTGTTCTGGCGAAACATCGGGATATTGGGAACCTGCTCCACCGCCATGACCGCGGCGGCGGCGTCCGTGGCGAGCTTGCGGCGATCTGCGAACGTTCCGGCGACGGCGTAAATGTCGATCATGGGCATAGCGGGCGCTTTCCTCTAAATATGATGAACGTCATATTATTGTCCTATGACGGTCGTCATAGTCAAGGCGGCGCGTGTGGCTGACGACGTCAAGTCGCGCATGATCCGCGAAACCGCCCGCGCTCTGGCGCGCAAGGGCCTGCAACGCGCTTCGTTTTCCGAGATCCTGGCGGCTTCCGGCGCGCCGCGCGGGTCGCTCTACCACCATTTTCCCGGCGGCAAGGGTGAGCTCGTGCTCAAAGCGGTCGCCGCCGCCGGCGATCATGCGCTGGCGGGGCTGGCGCGCCTGGACGGTCGGCCGGCCTCGGAAATCGCGGCGGGCTTCATCGACCTCTGGCGCCAACTGTTGCTGGCGAGCGACTTCGACGCCGGCTGCGCGGTGCTGGCGGTCACCGTGGCGGCGGACTCGCCGGAGCAGAAGGCGGCGGCCGCCGCGGTGTTCGCGCAATGGCGGGCGCGGTTGGCCGCCGCGCTGGCGCGCGGCGGCGTCGAAGCGGCAGCGTCGCAGGGGCTCGCCGCGGCGATTCTCGCCGGCTGCGAGGGCGCCGTGGCGCTCGCGCGCGCCGAGGGTTCGCTCGACGCCTTCGAGGCGGCGGCGCGACAATTCATCGAATGGACGCGCGCAGCGGAAACTGCCAGTAGGGACTGAGGTTCGCCCTCCTGCTGAAGGCTGTTGTGGCGCGCCGCCGGGGGCGCTAACAGCCGTCATTCCAGGATTGAACGCGCGCTCGGGAGAGGCGAAGCGATGGTGTGGATCGCGCTGGCCGTCATGACCGGCCTTGCGATGGGGTTTGTGCTTTGGCCGCTAGCTTTCCGCGCGCGCCAAGCCGCCCAGGAAACCCGTATGGAAACCCGCGAAGCGGATTTTTATCGCGCGCAACTCGATGAAATCGGGCGCGACGTCGAACGCGGCCAATTGCCGGCCGCCGAGGCGGCCTCCGCGCGCGCCGAGGCCGCGCGCCGTCTGCTGGCCGTCGGCGAAAATCAGCCGCCGGCGGCGGCGTCGAGCGCGCTGGGGCGCCGCCGCGCCGCGGCGGCCGCGATCTTCGTCATCGTGCCGGCGGTGGCGCTCGGCGTCTACGAGAAAGTCGGCGAGCCGGACTTGCCCGACGAACCGCTCGCCGCGCGCAAGATGGACCTGAAGGCGCCTGGCGCCATTGAGGCGGCGGTCGCCAAGATCGAGGCGCATCTGATGAAGGCGCCCGACGACCGTCGCGGCTGGCAGGTGCTCGCCCCGATCTATATGGAGCTCGGCCGCTACGCCGACGCCGCCGGCGCCTATCGCCGCTTGGTCGCGCTCGGCGACGACGCGCCGGCCGTTCACGCCGAATTTGGCCAGGCTCTCGTCGCGATGTCGGAAGGGGTCGTCACCGCCGAGGCGCGCGCCGAATTCGACAAGGCGCCGAACGCGCCGATGGCGAAATTCTACCGCGCGCTCGCCGACGAACAGGACGGCAAGACGGCGCAAGCCAAGGAAGCCTATGTGGCGCTGGCGCCTGAAGCCGCCGGCAATTTGCCGTGGATGCTCGGGCTTCGCTCGCATCTGGCGGCGCTCAACGGCGGCGGCCCGGCGGCGACGCCGACCAACGCTTCGCCGAATTTTTCACCCGATCAGCGCAAGATGATCGAAACCATGGTCCAGGGTCTTGCCGACCGGCTCGCCAAACAGGGCGGCAACGCAGGGGAATGGGCGCGCCTCATTCGCGCCTATTCCGTGTTGCACGAGCCCGACAAGGCCAAGGATGCGTTGGCTTCGGCGCGCAAGGCCCTCGGCGCCAACGCCGACATCGACGCGCTCGCCCGCGAACTCAGGTTGTGAGATGACGAGAAAACAGTTCCGTCTCGCTTTCATCGCCGGCGCGCTGGCGATCGGCGGCGGCGCGATCGGGCTCATGCTTTATGCGATGCGCGGCAGCGTCGCCCTGTTCCTCAGCCCGAGCGAGATCGTCGAGCAAAAGGTCGAGCCTGGCGCGCGGCTGCGCGTCGGCGGCCTCGTGGCGACCGGTTCGACGGACAAGACGGCGCAAAGCCTGACGTTCGAAGTCAGCGACGGCGCCCATAAGCTTGGCGTCGATTGCCTGGGCGAATGTTTCGCTAGCGTCCCCGACCTGTTCCGCGAGGGCCAGGGCGTCGTCGCCGAAGGCGTGCTGGAATCGTCGGGCCGCTTGCAAGCCGATCAGAATTCTCGCCAAACATGACGAGCGTTATATGCCCAAGGAAGTCGTCGAGGCGCTGAAGAAACAGGGCCGTTGGCAAGAGGGCGAGAAATGACGGGCGCAGGATGATTGTCGAAGCCGGCCATTACGCGTTGGCGCTGGCGCTGGCGCTGAGCCTGTTGCAATTCATTGTGCCATTCTGGGGCGCCAGGCGCTCCGACGTCACGCTGATGAGCGTCGCCGACGGCGCCGCGCTCGGGCAGTTCGTGTTCGTCGGCTTCGCTTTCGCGGCGCTCGCCTACGCGCATCTGGCCTCCGATTTCTCGGTCGCCAACGTCTACGAGAACTCCAACAGCGCGATGCCGGCGATCTACAAATTCTCCGGCGTCTGGGGCAATCACGAGGGCTCGATGCTGCTGTGGTCGTTCATCCTGGCGCTGTTCGGCGCGCTGGTGGCGGTCACCGGCGGCGGCCTGCCGCTGCGGCTGCGCGCCGATGCGCTGGCGGTGCAAGGCCTCATCGGCGCGGCCTTTCTGTTGTTCATGCTCGCGACCTCGGATCCGTTCGCGCGGATGAATCCCGCCCCGTTCGAAGGCCAGGACCTCAACCCAGTCTTGCAAGACCCCGGCCTGGCGATCCATCCGCCGATGCTCTACGTCGGCTATGTCGGCTTCTCGATCGTGTTCTCGTTCGCTGCCGCGGCGTTGATCGAAGGCCGCATCGACGCCGCCTGGGCGCGGTTCGTTCGCCCCTACACGCTGGTGGCGTGGGGTTTCCTGACGCTCGGCATCGCGATGGGGTCCTATTGGGCCTATTACACGCTGGGCTGGGGCGGGTTCTGGTTCTGGGACCCGGTCGAAAACGCCTCGCTTATGCCCTGGCTCGCCGGCACCGCCTTCCTGCACTCCGTCGCCGTGATGGAGAAGCGCGACGCGCTCAAGGTGTGGACGATCTTTCTGGCGATCCTCGCCTTCTCGTTTTCGCTGCTCGGCACGTTCCTGGTGCGCTCAGGGGTGCTGACCTCGGTGCACGCTTTCGCCAACGACCCCAAGCGCGGTTTGGCGATCCTCATCATCCTGGCCGCCTTCATCGCGGGATCGCTGAGCCTGTTCGCCTGGCGGGCGCCGATGTTGAAACAGGGGGGCCTGTTCGCGCCGATCTCGCGCGAGGGCGCGCTGGTGGTCAACAACCTGTTCCTGTCCTCGGCCTGCGCGGCGGTGCTGGTCGGCACGCTGTATCCGCTGGCGTTGGAGCAACTGACCGGCGCCAAAATTTCCGTCGGCGCGCCGTTCTTCAACATGAGCGCCGGTACGCTGCTGCTGGCGACGACGTTTCTGGCTCCGTTCGGCTTCGCGCTGAGCTGGAAACGCGGCGACCTCCTCGGCGTCGCGCAGCGCCTCAGCGTCGCGCTGGCCGGGGGCGTAGCGACGCTGGTCGCGTTGCTGGCGGTCACCAAAGGCGGCCCGGTGCTGGCGCCGATCGCCTCGGCGCTGGCTATTTTCGTGATGCTTGGCACGCTCGCCGAAGCGTTCGCCCGCGTCTCGCGCAGCGGCCTCGGCATGGGCTCGACGCTGAGCCGGGCGCGCGGGCTGCCGCTGTCGTTCTGGGGCGGCGCGATGGCGCATTTCGGCGTCGGCGTGCTGCTGCTCGGCCTCTCGGCGACCGGCTACGGCGCGGAGGCGATTGTGGCGATGAAGCCGGGCCAGCCGGTGGAGGTCGGCCCCTACAGCGTCGTCTACGAAGGCAGCTCCGTGGTCCCCGGCCCGAACTATCAGGAGGTCGCGGCGCGCATGAAGATCACCGAGGGCGGCCAGGACGTGACGACGCTGACGCCGGCGCGGCGCAATTTCGGCGCCCGCCGCATGGCGACTTCGCAGGCCGGCATCGCGACGCTGCATTTCGGCCAACTCTACATCTCGATCTCCGACGTCTCGAGCGACGGCACGCTGCCCGCGCGGCTGTACTGGAAACCGCTGGTGACGCTGATCTGGCTCGGGGCTTTGCTGATGGCGTTCGGCGGCGCGCTGTCGCTCGCCGACCGGCGGCTGCGCATCGGCGCGCCGGCCCCGGCCAGAGCCAGGACGAGGCTCGCCTCGGCATGAGAGCGCTGCGCCTCGCGCTGTTGGCGCTGATCGTCGCAGTCCCGGCGCTCGCCGTTCAGCCCAGCGAGATGCTGAAGGACCCGGTGCTGGAAGCGCGCGCGCGCGCCCTCTCGGCGCAATTGCGTTGTTTGGTTTGCCAGAACGAGTCCATCGACGAATCCGACGCCGAACTCGCGCACGACATCCGCGCGCTCATCCGCGAGCGGATCGCCAAAGGCGAAAGCAGCGCCGAGGTGCGCGCCTTTCTGGTCTCGCGCTACGGCGATTTCATCTTGCTGAAGCCGCCGTTTCGGTTGTCGACGGCGCTGCTGTGGTTCAGCGCGCCGCTGGCGTTCGCCGCCGGCGCCGCGGGCATCTGGTTCGCCAGCCGCCGAAAACCCGCGCCGGCTGCGCCGCTAAGCGCCGAGGAAGAACGGCGTCTGGCGGAAATGGGCGGCGGCTCGGCATAGGGCCCCTGTCGGCGAGATCGGCGGAGACGCCCTTTTATGGGGGAGGGTTGCGGAGCGGATGCCTGCCGATTTAACCCGAAACCGAATGCTCTAGCGTCGGGCAGCCAGCAAAAATTCGCGCGCGCCTTCGCCACCGAGAATGGGCGACGGGATTGCGCCGAGCGGCGTCCAGCCAAGCCCCGCAACCGCTGCGCACACCGCCGCGCACGCCTCCGCCAGCGCCGCCTCGCCTTTCACCAATCCTTTCACCACGCGCCCCGGCCCCAGTTCGAACTGCGGCTTGACCAGGCTCGCGAGCCACGCGCCGGGCGCGGCCAGCGGCAGAACCGCGGGCAACACCAGCCGCTGCGAAATGAAGCTCACGTCGCAGACGATCGCGCCCGGCGGTTCCGGGAAATCTTCGGATGTCAGCGTTCGCGCGTCGCGCCCCTCGAGAAGCCGCACCCGCCGGTCCGCCGCGAGGCGCGGGTCGAACTGGCCGTGGCCGACGTCGACGGCGACGACCGCGCGGGCGCCGCGCGCCAGCAGCACATCGGTGAATCCGCCGGTCGAGGCGCCGACGTCGAGGCAGCAAAGGCCCGAGGGATCAAGCCCGAACGCGTCAAGCGCGGCCGCGAGCTTCACGCCGCCGCGCGACGCCCAGGGATGAACGGGACGCGCGACAATCTCAGCCTGGGCGTCGAGCGTCTGCGCGGCCTTGCGCACGGCTTCGCCGTCGGCGGTGACGAGCCCGGCGGCGATCGCCTCCTGCGCCCGCGCGCGGCTGGCGAACACGCCGCGCTCGACGAGCAGGAGATCGGCGCGCTTGCGCAAGCTTACGGCGCCTTGCGCGCCAGCAGGAACAGCCGGGGATAGACGAATAACACCCGGCCGTCAGGCTCGGCTTCGTAGGACTCGCTGAGGCCCGACCGATAGCGGGCGAGAAAAATCTCGCATTCGGCGGGGGCGAGCGGCGCGAGAAACGGCCGCAGCGCCGAACCGCGAAACCAGTCGACGATCGCCTCCACGCCTTCGAGAGGATGGATATAGGCCGTCTGCCAGATGTCGAGCGTGGCCGAGAGCGGGCGCAGCCAGCGGTAATAGTCGCTGTAATTGGCGATGACCGCCCTTGTCTTGGCGATCGGCACGAGCCGGTCCGCCCACGGCCCATCGGCGGCGATGAGCCGCATCAGGGCGTGGCTCGGCTCCTGGCGATTGTCGGGCATCTGCACGGCCAGCGTCCCGCCGGGCGCGAGCCAGCCCATCAATTTCGCAAACAGCGCCTCGTGATCGCCGATCCATTGCAAGGCGCTGTCGGCGAACACCAGATCCACCGGCGCCTCGGGGCGCCAGGCGTTGATGTCGGCGCAAATGAATTCCGCGCCCTGCGTCCGCTTGGCGGCGACGGCCAGCATCGGCTCGGAAATGTCGACCCCGGTCAGCCGCGCATGCGCGAAGCGTTCGGAAAGCAGTCGAGTGGAGGTGCCGGGACCGCAGCCGAGATCGACGATGCGGCCGGGATTGCCTGCAAGGCGGCCGATGAGGTCGCGCACCACCTGCTCGCGTTCGGCGTCGAAGCGCAGAAGGAGATCCGCATCCCACGAAAAAGGGCCCTGCGAACTGTTCGTCATGGGTTCCTTCCTTGTCATCGTCGGGACTTCGCCGAGCAGAGTGTCACGATTAAGGTTGCGGCGGCGAACACCGGGCCGATGGCGTTTCAACGCCTGTTGCGCGCGGCTTTGCCGAAAGGCTGTCTGACGTCAAGGGCAAACCAACCGCGCCGACGGCGTTGCGGCGGCGGGCGGCGCGACGCGCGCTCCGCTCGATGTCGAGCCGCCCGGCAGCCGCGGCGACCGGACAGTTAAAGGCCCATCAACGCCCGAAATAGGGTCCGCGGGCGAGATCGTCGAGCAGCCCGAGTTCGCCCGGCGCCCAGCCGAGTTGCTCGCGCGTCCACGCGCTCGAACAGGGACAATCCAGCCCGAAGAACGTAGCAAGAAAGCCGAAATGCGCGGCCGCTTCCTCCGGCGCCTTCGTGACCACCGGCAGACCGAAACCCTTGCCGATGGCCGCCGCGATCTCCCGCGTCGGCACGCCCTCTTCGCCCACCGCATGATAGGCGACGCCGCGCGCGCCCTTTTCCAGCGCCAGCCTGTAAACGTGCGCCGCGTCGAAACGATGCACGGCGGCCCAGCGGTTGGCGCCGTCGCCGATGTAGGCGGCGACGCCCTTTTCGCGGGCGACGCCAATCAGCATGGCGACGAAACCGTGGTCGCCGTCGCCGTGCACGGTCGGCGGCAACCGCACGATCGAGACGCACGCGCCGCCCCGGGCCGCCGCCATCGCCGCCTTCTCGGACGCGACGCGCGGAATCTGATCCGCCGTCGCAGCGGGGACGTCGCTCTCGACGGCGAGCGCGCCGGGCCGCACGAACGCCGTGCCGGAGGTGACAAGCAGCGGCCGATCCGTCCCCGCCGCCTCGGCCAAGGCCGCGATGGCGCGGCCGTCGTTCTCGCAATTCTCCTTGAATTTCGAAAAATCGTGGTTGAACGCGGTATGGATTACGCCGTCGGCCTCGGCGACGCCGCGACGCAGGCTGTCGAGGTCGACGACGTCGCCGCGAAGCGGCGTCGCGCCGGCGGTTTTGACGGCCGCCATGCCGGCGTCCGAGCGCGCCAGGCCGATGACGCTGTGCCCGGTCCCGAGCAATTCCTTGACCACGGCCGAGCCGACCCAGCCCGTCGCGCCGGTGACGAATACTCGCATGAAGCCATCTCCCGAAGTCGGGCGCCGATAGTGCGCGCCCTGGCCCTTGCACATCTTACGGCGTCCGTCATTTCGGAACTGCGGGGGCGGGCCGCCGCAAGCACCCGAATAACTGAGCTTTGCAGTGCTATGGCTCCGACGACGCCCGGCGATCAACTCCCTCGACCGCCTCGCGCAATCCGGGCACGGCGCCGTAGCGGCGCGGCTCGCCTGCGAACAGCGGCGCCGGCGCCGGCAGCGAAACCGGCCCGTTCGGCGTATCGACCCACATGCGCCGCAAATGCGGATGGCGCGCCAGACCCGCCATGTCGTTGACCGCCGCAAACGCGACATCCGCCTCCAACAGCGCGGTGACCGCCTCGGCTTCGTCGCGCTCGGCGAACGCCGCGGCCACCAACGCGTCGGTCTCGGGGCGGTTGGCGACGCGGGCGACATTGGTGGCGAAACGGGGATCGACGCCGAGATCCGCGCGCCCAAGAAAGCGTGCGCACAACTTCGCCCATTCGCGGTCGTTCTGCACGGAGATCAGCAGCGGCCGGCCGTCGCGGGTCGCAAACACGCCATAGGGTGAAATCGAGGGATGGGCCATGCCGATGCGTTGCGGCGACCGGCCGGCTTCATAGTTGAGCAGCGGCACAGTCAACCAGTCCGCCATCACGTCGAACATCGAGACGGAGATATTGGCGCCTCGGCCGGTGACGCCGCGACGGATGAGCGCTTCGAGAATGGCGGCATGGGCGGTGGCGCCAGTGGCGATGTCGACAATCGACAAACCCACCCGCGCCGGTTCGCTCGGACCGCCGGTGATCGAGCAGAGCCCGGAACTCCGCCTGAATCAGCAGATCGTAGGCCTTGCGGTCGGCCATGGGGCCGTCGTCGCCATAGCCGCTGATGGAGCAGACAATCAAGCGGGGATAGTCGCGAGCGAGCCGGTCGAAGCCGAAGCCCAATCGCTCCAGCGCGCCGCGCTTCAAGTTCTGAATCAGCACGTCGGCGCCGGCGACGAGCCGCTCCAACCCGGCTTTGCCGGCGGGCGCGGAGAGATCGAGCGTCACCGATTCCTTGCCGCGATTGAGCCAGACGAAATAGCTCGACTGCCCGGCCGCCGCTTGATCGTAGCCGCGCGCGAAATCCCCCTCTGGCCGCTCGATCTTGATCGACGCGCGCGCCGGCGTCGGCGAGCCGCGAGGAGGCGAACGGCGCCGCGACCGCCTGCTCCACCGCCACCACCGTCAGCCCCGACAGAGGCAGATTGTCACGCATCAGAACGACCTCGGCAGGCCCAGCACATGCTCGGCGACATAGGACAGGATCAGGTTGGTCGAGATCGGCGCCACCTGATAGAGCCGGGTCTCGCGAAACTTGCGCTCGACGTCGTATTCTGCAGGCGAAGCCGAAACCGCCGTGAAATTGCAGGCAGGCGTTGGCCGCCTCCCACGAGGCTTTCGCGGCGAGATATTTGGCCATGTTGGCTTGAGCGCCGCACGGCTCGCCGGCGTCGTAGAGCCGGCACGCCTCGAACCGCATGAGATTGGCCGCCTCCACCTCGATGTAGGCCTCGGCGATGGGAAACTGCACGCCCTGGTTCTGACCGATCGGCCGGCCGAACACGATTGCGCTCCTTGGCGTAGGCGCAAACGCGTGTCGATGAACCAATAGCCGTCGCCGATGCATTCGGCCGCGATCAGCGCGCGCTCGGCGTTGAGGCCGGTCAGGATATATTTGAAGCCCTGGCCTTCCTCGCCGATCAGATTTTCGGCCGGGATTTCCAGATTGTCGAAGAACAGTTCGTTGGTTTCGTGATTGACCATGTTGGGGATCGGCCGCACCGTCATGCCGGCGCCGATCGCCTGTCTGATGATCGACGAGGAAGATCGACATGCCTTCGCGACTTCTTTTTCACTTGGTCGAGCGGCGTGGTGCGCGCGAGCAGGATCATCAGATCCGAGTGCTGCACGCGGCTGATCCAGACTTTCTGGCCGTTGACGACATAGCGGTCGCCGCTTTGACGGCTGTCGGTCTTGATGCTCGGTCGTGTCCGTTCCCGTCGTCGGCTCCGTCACCGCCATCGATTGCAGGCGCAATTCGCCGCTGACGATCTTGGGCAGGTATTGCGCTGGCGTTGCGTCTCGGAGCCGTGGCGGACCAGCGTGTTCATGTTGTACATCTGGCCGTGGCAGGCGCCGGAGTTGCCGCCGGAGCGGTTGATCTCCTCCATGATGACCTGAGCTTCGGTCAGTCCCAGCCCCGCGCCGCCATAATCTTCGGGGATCAAGCGCCGCCATCCAGCCGGCCTTGGTCAGCGCGTCGACAAAAGCCTCGGGATAGCCGCGCTCGGCGTCGATCTGGCGATGATATTCGGCGGGAAATTCGCGCGCAGAGCGCCCGCACCCCATCGCGGATGTCGCTATGTCGATCGGCGCCGACGCTCATGTCTCGTCACTCGTTGCTCAAGGCGCGGCATCATAGCGCGAGCGCGGGATTTGCGCGCGAGAGGTCGGACGCCGCCGAGGCCACGCGCGGTTGACTTTCGTCCTATATTATTATTGTATGATAATAGCTGGGCGAAGCGGTCGCGACCCGATCCGGGAACCCGGCGACATCGACACCACGGGAGGAAACTTTGAGATTGACGACGCTTTTTAGCGCCTTTGTCGGCGCCGCTGCGATCATGACCGCGACTTCGGCGTTCGCCGTGACGATCGGCTTCTCGCAGGTCGGCGACGAGGGCGACTGGCGCCCGGCGTTTTCCAGGGACATGCAGGAAGAAGCGAAGAAGGAAGGCATCGACCTCAAATTCGCCGACGCCCAGGGCAAGGAAGAAGAGCAGCTGAAGGCGGTGCGCGCCTTCATCGCCCAGAAGGTCGACGCGATCATCATCGCGCCCGTCGTCGTCACCGGCTGGGATCAGGTGTTGCGCGAAGCCAAGAGCGCCGGCATTCCGGTGTTCCTCGCCGACCGCGACGTCGACGTCGCCGACAAGTCGCTGTTCGTCACGCGCATCTCCGCCGACTTCAACCTCGAAGGCCGCCTCGCCGGCGCCTGGCTCGCCGCAGGCGAGCAAGGGCAATTGCAACATCGTCGAGGAGCAGGGCACGACCGGCTCGGCGCCGGCGATCGAGCGCAAGAAGGGCTTTGAGGCCGTCATCTCCAACTTCCCCAACATGAAGATCGTCAAGACGCAGAGCGGCGACTTCACCACCGAAGGCGGCAAGAAGGTGATGGAGGCCTTCATCAAGTCGACCGACAATCTGAAGGGCATCTGCGCCTCGTTCGCGCATAACGACAACATGCAGCTCGGCGCGATCCAGGCGATGAAGGAAGCCGGCCTGAAGCCGGGCAAGGACGTGCTGATGGTCTCGGTCGACTACGTGCCGGCGATGAAGGAAGCGCTCGCCGCGGGCGACGCCAACGCCTCGGTCGAGCTGCGCTCCGCGATCGGCAAATACATCTATCCCGTCGTGCTCAATTATATCTGAAGGACAAGAAGGAACTGCCGAAGTGGGTGGTGATCCCTTCGGATCTGCACACGGCGGCGACGCCGTTGAACTGACGGCGCCTTGGAACTTCCGCCGGCGTGACTTTGTCGCGCCGGCGGCTGGCGCCGAAGGATGCCCTCCGCGCCCTCCCTCGCGTCCTCAAGCCAGGAACGCCCTCATTGACGGCCCGAATTGAGATCGTCGCGGCGCGCAAATCCTTCCCCGGCGTGCGCGCGCTCGACGACGTCGATTTCAGCGTCGCCGCCGGCGAGGTGCACGCGCTGCTCGGCGAGAACGGCGCGGGCAAATCGACGCTCATCAAGATCATGACCGGCGCGACCGTTGCCGACGCCGGCGATCTTCGGCTCGACGGCCGGCGGCTCCATCTCGCCTCGCCGGCCGCCGCCCGCGCGGCCGGCATCGGCGCCGTCTATCAGGAAGTCAATCTGGTCCCGACGATGTCGGTGACGCAGAATCTGACGCTCGGCCGGCTGCCGCGGCGCTTCGGCCTCGTCGACTGGCGCGCCGCGCGCCGGCGCGCCCGCGAGCGCGTGGAGCGGCTCGGCATCGACATCGACGTCGAACGCCCGCTCGGCTCCTATTCCGTCGCGATCCAGCAGCTCGTCGCCATCGCGCGCGCGCTCGAGGACGACACCCGCGTGCTGGTGCTCGACGAACCGACCGCCAGCCTCGACGCGAACGAGACGGCGCGACTGTTCGACATCCTGCGCGATCTCAGAAGCCGCGGCCTCGCCATCGTTTTCATCTCGCATTTCATCGATCAGGTCTATGCGATCGCCGACCGGCTGACGGTGCTGCGCAACGGCCGCCGCGTCGGCGATCGGCAGCCCCAGCGAAATCCCGCTGCCAAAACTCGTGTCGCTGATGCTCGGGCGCGAGTTGGAGGCGGTCGAGAGCCTGCGCGACTCGTCCGGCGATGCGGAGCGGGCGAGCCGATCCTCTCGCCGAGGGGCTCGGCAAGAGCCGCGTCATGGCGCCGTTCGATCTCGCGCTGCGCGCCGGCGAAGTGGTCGGCTTGAGCGGCCTGCTCGGCTCCGGGCGCACGGAGACCGCCAAGCTGGTGTTCGGCGCGCTGCGCGCCGACTCGGGCGCGGTGCGGATCGACGGCGAAAAATTCACCCCCTCGCCGCGCGCTTCGCTGAGCCGAGGCGTCGCCTTCTGCCCCGAGGATCGCAAGGCCGAAGGCATATTCGCGGAGCTCTCGATCCGCGAGAACATCGTCATCGCCTTGCAGAGCAAGCGCGGCTGGTTGAAGGCGCTGTCGCGCGCCGAACAACAACGCCTCGCGCGACGAGATGATCGTGGCGCTCGGCATCGCGACCCCCGACGCGGAGAAGCCGGTCGGCCAGCTCTCCGGCGGCAATCAGCAAAAGCCGTGCTCGCGCGCGCGCTCGTCGCCGAGCCGCGCGTGCTGATCCTCGACGAGCCGACGCGCGGCATCGACGTCGGCGCGCATGCCGAGATCGTCGCGCTGATCCGCCGCCTTGCCCGCGACGGGCTTGCGCTGCTGGTCGCCTCCTCCGAACTCGAGGAACTCATCGCCGTCAGCCATCGCATCGCGGTGCTGCGCGACCGGCGTCGTCGGCGAACTCGCCGGCGCCGACATCAATCAAGCGGCCATCATCCGCACGATCGCCGGGCCATGAGACCCTATGCGCCGCCCCCCGCTCGCGACGAAAGCCGGCGCGCGATCCCACGCCTGGTCTGGCCGCTGGTCGCGCTGGCGCTGATCCTCGCTGTCGACGGGATCATCTCGCCGGGATTTTTCGCCGTCCGCATCGTCGAAGGCCGGCTGTTCGGCAGCCTCATCGACATTCTCTATCGCGCCATGCCGACCGCGATCGTCGCGCTCGGCATGGCGGTCGTCATCGGCACGAAAGGCATCGACCTCTCGGTCGGCTCGGTCATCGCGATCGCCGGGGCGGCGATCGCCTGGCGCATCCATGCCGGCGATCCGCATATTCGGCGCTGGCGGCGGCGCTGGCGGTCGGGCTGGTGTGCGGGCTCTGGAACGGCTTCCTGGTCGCCGTGCTCGACATCCAGCCGATCATCGCGACTCTGATCCTGATGGTCTCGGGGCGCGGCATCGGCTTGATGATCAATCTCGCTCTTCGGCGGCACCAATCCGAGCTTCACGAGCCCGCTGCTGCAAGGCCTCAGCACCGGCCATCTTGGTTGGATCCCGACGCGCATCGTGGTCGGGCTGGCGCTGGGACTGCGCGCTCTGGGTGCTGATCCGCCGCACGGCGTTCGGGCTGTTTCTCGAAGCGGTCGGCGGCAATGCGAGGGCGGCGGAATTGGCGGGCATCGACGCGCGGCTGATCAAATTCGCCGCCTATCTGGTCTGCGGCTTCATGGCGGCGGCGGCGGGCGTCATTCTGACGGCCGACACCCACACTTCCGATCCCGTCAGCGTCGGCCTCTATATCGAGCTCGACGCCATTCTCGCGGTCGTCATCGGCGGCGGCTCGCTGGCCGGCGGCCGCATCTATCTCGGCGGCGCCGTCCTCGGCGCGCTGGTCATCCAGGCGCTGACGACCTCGATCCTGACCAGCGGCCTGCCGCCCGAATACAATCTGGTCGTCAAGGCGGTCGGTGGTCATCGTCGTGCTGCTGCTGCAATCGGCGCAGGTGCGCGGACTGCCTTCGCGCGCCGGCGCTGCGAGGGCGGCGCCGATGAGAGAGAAATATCTGCCGCTGGCCGCGACGATCGCCGTGTTCGCCGCCCTTTTCGTCGCCGGCGGCTTGCTCTACAACCATTTCCTGTCGACGCTGGTGCTCGGCGACATCCTCGCCGACAACGCCTTCATCATCATTGCCGCGATCGGCGCGACTTTCGTCATCCTGTCCGGCGGCATCGATCTCTCGATCGGCTCGATGATCGGCTTCGTCGGCGTCGTGATGGCCAATCTCGACGCGGCTCGGCTGGCATCCGCTCGCGTCGGGCGCGGTGATGGTCGCTTTCGGCGCCGGTTTTGGCGCGCTGCAGGGCTTTATCATCGATTTCTGCGAGATCCAGCCGTTCATCATCACGCTCGCGGGCCTGTTCCTGCTGCGCGGCGCCTGCTTCATGGTCAATCTCGATTCGTTGCCGCTGCGCCATCCCTTCGTCGCGGCTTTCGCCGCGCTCGCCCTTCCGCTGCCCGGCGACGGTTTTCTGGCGAGTTCGGCGATGGTGATGCTGGTCGCGCTGGGACTAGCGGTGCGTCATCGCGCATTGCACCGCGTTCGGCGCCGACGTCTACGCGATCGGCGGCGACCGCACTTCGGCCGCGCTGATGGGCGTGCCGATCCGCGCGCACGACCGATCAAGATATACGGCGCTCGGCGGATTCTACAGCGCGCTCGGCGGCGTCATCTACGCGCTCTACACCTCGTCGGGCTATCCGCTGGCCGGCTCCGGCGCGGAACTGAGCGCGATCGCCGCGGTCGTGCTCGGCGGCACGCTGCTGACGGGCGGCGTCGGGCTCGTGGTCGGGGCGTTGTTCGGCGGCATGATTCTGGGCTTGATCGCGACTCTGATCAATTTCAACGGCTCGCTCAATGGCGCCTGGATCATGATCACGAGCGGGGTGCTGCTGTTCGTGTTCATCGTCCTACAGCGCTGGCTCGTGGGTTCGCTTAGACTCCGCGGACTGCGACATGACCGCGGCGAGGCGACGATGACGGCGATGCGCCCGATCGACCGACGACACGCGCGAGCGTCCGCTGTCGGCGACCCCGCCGCGATTGAACGCAATCTGTCCGACCAGGTCGCCGCGGCGCTGGGTCGCGAGATCATCCAGGGCGTGCACGCCCCTGGCGCGCAGCTGCCCAATTCGCAAGATATGTGTGCGCGCTTCGGCGTCTCGCGGACGGCGCTGCGCGAGGCCTACAGCGTTCTCAGCGCCAAGGCGCTGATCGCCGCGCGTCCGAAAACCGGCACGCGCGTCCGCGCGCGCGAGCGACTGGAATCTGTTCGACCCGGACGTGCTGGCCTGGCATATCGAATCCGCGCCCTCGGACGAATTCATCGCCGATCTCTTCGTGCTGCGCCAGATGGTCGAACCCGCCGCCGCGGCGCTCGCGGCGCAAGCGAAATCCCACGAAACGATTGCGCGCATCGGCGACGCCTATGCGCGCATGGAGCGGTTCAAGGACGGCGCCGACGGGCTCATCGAAGCCGACCTCGATTTTCACATGGGCATCCTGCGCGCGACTGGCAATCCCTTCCTCAGCGCGCTCGGCGGCCTGATCCGCGCTTCGCTCTATTGCGCGTTCCGATATAGCTGGGAGGGCGCCGCGCGCATTCAGGACTCTCGGCTACGCCAGCATTACCTTATTCTGGAGGCCATTCGCGGCGGCGCGCCGGATGTCGCGCGCGACCGGATGCGGGAGTTGTTGTCGGAATCGCGCGACGATGTGAGAGTGTTTCTGGCAAAACAGACAGGGACCCGCGACGCTTAGGGCGGCCCGCGGCTTTGCTTTTGGCTTTTTCTCGGCTAAGCTCCATCGACGTGGGGCGCGCGCGAGCGTTCGGCGCAGTCCGCGAGCGATTGTTTGGGTCCCGCCATTTTCAAATCTCTCGGGCTCGCCCGCTTTCCCGCGCGATTGGGACCGAAATGATGGACGAACCCGCCGACAGGCCGGATATAACGCTGACGCTCGACCGCGACGGCGTGATCCGGAATGTCGCCCCATCGAATTCTCTCGAAAGCGAAGCCATCGAAGACTGGCGCGGCCGTCCCTGGGGCGACACGGTGCCGCCGGAACTGGTCGAGCGCGTCGCGCAAGCGATGGAGGCGTCGCGAGAAAGCGGCGAATCGCTGCGCTTCCGGGTCCAGCAACTGCTGCCGAGCGGACGCGAATTGCCGGTCGAATACACCACCGTCAGCCTCGGCAAGAACGCCGGCTTCGTCGCCATCGGCCGCAACCTGCAGACAGTTTCCGACCTGCAGGGCGCGGCTTGTCGATGCGCTGAAGGCGCGCGAACAGGATTTCTGGCGTCTTCGGGACATCGAGCGACGCTATCGGGCCGTGCTCGACGCCTCCGACGACGCGGTGGCGCTGGTGCGCGCCTCCAACATGCGCGTCGTCGAAGCCAATGTTCGCGCCGTGCGCGCGCTGGGGCTGCTCCCAGGCGCGGAGTTCTTTCCCGATCTTTCCGCGCGCGACCGCAAGGCGTTCGACGCCGCGCTGGCGCTCGCGGGATCGCAGGGCCGCGCGCCCAACTATCGTCCTGCACCTGCCCGACGGCATCGCAATGGAGCCTGCGCGCCTCGATGGTCGACCAGCGACTCCGACGCCTTCTATCTGCTGCAAATGTCGGCGCTCGACGCCGCGCCGGAATCGGCTGCCGAGCCCGCCAGTCTCGAACAGATATTGCGTCGTCTCCCCGACGCTTTTCGTGATCGTCGACCGCGACGGCGGGATCGTCAAGGCGAACCCGACCTTCCTCGATCTGGCCCAGGTCGGCGTCGAGAGCGCGGCGCTCGGCCAGAATCTGGCGCGCTGGCTGTCGCATCCCGGCGAGGACTTTCCGCGTCATCGCGGACCTAGTGCAGCGCCACGGCAGCGTGCGGATGTTGCCGCTGCCGCCTCGAGGGCGATCTCGGCTCGGTGACCGAGGTCGAAATTTCCGCCGTCGGCGACGTGACGCCGCATCCCCAGACTTATCGGCCTGCTGATGCGCGACGTCAGTCCCGCGCGAGTCGCGGCCGCGTCGCGAATCCGAGCCTCGACCTTGGCGATCCCGCGCGCGGCTTGGCGCTGCCCAAGGATTCGCTTGAGGCCGTCGTGCAAGGCCTCGGTCGAGTCGATCGAGCGCCGCGATATCGAGGAGGCGCTCGCCAAACGCAGCGGCAACCGCACGCTGGCGGCGCGCTACCTGGGCTTGAGCCGGCAGACGCTGCACGTTAAGCTGAAAAAATACAAGCTTGATCAAGCCTGAATCAACGGCGAAGATCGTCCCGCTAGGGAGGAGGATCCGTGCCGCAGCCACTGCCCGCCGCGCCGGCCTTCGGCGCCGCCAACCTTCGAATTGCGAGCGTGAGCAGATTCATCTCGCAGGCTGCATCCAGCCGCACGGCGCGCTGATCAGCGTTCGCGAAAGCGACCAGACGATTTTGCAGGCGAGCGCCAACGCCCGCGCCTTTCTGCGGCCTCGATTCGGCCTTTGCAAGGGCTGCGGCTGCGCGCGCTGGGCGGCGACCTCTGGCGGCGCGCGCAGGAATTGCCGCGCCGATCCCGAGTTCATTCCCTATGTCGCGCGTTGCCGTCTCGCCAACTCCAGGCGCGATGGTCACGGCGCTGCTGCATCGGGCGGCCGGCGGCGAACTCGTGATCGAAATGGAGGACGCGGCGCCCGCGGCGGACCTCTCCGCGGAGGTCGAGCGCGCGCTGGAGACGATCATCAGCGCCGGCTCGCTCGCCTCGCTTTGCGACGCGACGGCGCAGATCTTCAAGGAGATCACCGGTTACGACCGGGTGATGATCTATCGTTTCGACGAGGAGGGCCACGGCGAGGTTTTCGCGGAGACGCGCAAGCCCGAACTCGAAGCCTTTCTCGGCAACCGCTATCCCGCCTCCGACATTCCCGCAGATCGCGCGCCGGCTCTATGTGCGAAATCGCGTGCGCATCCTCGCCGACGTGCAATACGCGCCCGCGCCGATGCAGCCCAGCGATTTCGCCGCTGACCGGCGAGGCGCTCGACATGTCGCTGTGTTTCCTGCGCAGCGCCTCGCCGATCCACGTTCAATATCTGAAGAACATGGGCGTGTCGGCGACGCTGGTGGTTTCGCTGATGGTCGGCGAAAAGCTTTGGGGACTCGTCTCTTGCCACCATTATTCGCCGCGCTTCCTGCCGTTCGAGATGCGTTCGGTTTGCGAGCTGCATCGGCGGAGGCGGTCGGCACGCGGATCGCCGCGCTCGAGAGTTTCGCGCGCGGCCAGTGCGAGCTGGCGGCGCGGCGGCTCGAGCAGAGAATGGTCGAAAGCCTCTCGCGCGACGGCGACTGGCGCGGCGCCCTGTTTGACGGCGCGCGCTCGCTGCTGCTGCCGCTCGGCGCGAGCGGCGCCGCGCTGGTGTTCGAGGGCCGGATTCAGACGATTGGCGAAGCGCCGAGCACCGAACAGATCCGGGCGCTCGCCGAGTGGCTGCGGCCAAAATTCGTCGACGGATTTTATGCGACTGCAAGCCTGGCGGCCGAGGCGCCGCAATTCGCGGAGCTGACGGGAGCGGCGGCGGGCGTTGCGGCGGCGCAGGTTTCCGGCGACGGCAACGAATTGCTGATCTGGTTCCGGCGCGAGCGGATGCGCACGATCACCTGGGGCGGCAAGCCGTTCAAGTCGCCGTCCGACGACGACGATCCCAGCGAACTCTCGCCGCGGCGATCGTTCGCGCAATGGCATCAGGTTGTCGAAGGCAGGTCCGATCCCTGGACGGGCGGCGACATCGCCACCGCCCGCATGATCGGCTCAAGCGTCACCGATGTGATCACCCAATTCCGCGCCGTGCAGATCGTCATCGCAAAGGACCAGCTCGACCAGGTCTCCTCGGGCCTTAGAGCCTCGGAACAATTGGTGATCCTTGCCGACTCCCTGGGTCGCCTGCTGGAGAGCAACGCCGCCTTCGAGACGCTCGTCGGGGCGCGGCCGGGGACGCTGGCGCGCCTCGAAGATCTTCCCGCCTATTTCGCCGACGCGGAAAATCTCGCGCGACCGCTGAAATCGCTCAAGCAGACGCGGCGCGGCTTCGGCGCCGATTTGTCGCTGCGCGCCCACGATGGCCGCATCGTGCCGCTGCGGGTGCGGGCCGACGCCATCACGGCGCCCGGCGAACGCGTGCTCGGCTACGTGCTGATATTCACCGATCTCACCGAGCGGCGAGCCGCAGAAACCGCGCGCCGCCGCTTTCAGGAGAGCCTTGTCGGCAGCCGTCGCCGGATCTCGGCGCGCCTCGACACCAGCGCCGAATTGAAGGCGCAGGGCCTCATTGCGCAAGTGATCGAGAATGCGCAGCTGGCGGCGCTGGAAGTCACCGATTCCGCCGATCCCGCGAGCATGCGCAAACTGCTCGACGGCATCCGGAGCGCCGTCGAGCGCAGCGCGGAAGTGCTGGAGCGGCTGACGCTGGAGCCGCCGACGCGGGACCGCAAGCCGTAACGGAGCCAACGCCGCGAGGCGTCGCCGACCGCCTTACGCCCTGCGGTGCAGCGAGGCGGCTTGTGCGATGAAAAGCCGCTCGGCGACCAGCGCGGCGCTGGGCCCGTCTTCGGCGGTCGCGTCGGCGCCGATGCGGGCGACGAGGTCGGGCCGACCGCGCAAGCCCCAGCCCCCGACGATCACCGCGATCGAGGGATTGAGCGAAGCGCGCCGGATGGCCTCGATGGCGCGCGCGGCCATCATCAGGTTGGCGTCCTTGCTGACCGTGACGCCCGCGACCGAGAACCAGCTTCCGGCGGCGGTTTTGGCGTTTTCTTGCGGCGTCAGGCCGATGTCGACGATGGCGTCCCAGCCGGACGCCCGCAGGAATGTGGCGACGACGTCGAGGCCAAAGCGGTGGCTCTCTTGCGGCGGCGCGATCAACAGCGCGCGGCGGCGCGGGTCGCTGGCCTGGGTCGGCGCGCTCGAATAGGTTTCGAGCATGATCCGCAGGCGATTGACGCCGATCGTCACCTCGACGAAATCGCAGATGTCCTGCTCCCAGAGTTCGCCGAGCCGACGCGCCGTCGGGGCGAGCAAATTCTCGAACAATTCGTCGATGGTCAGGCCGCGTTCGCGCAGGCGCTCGAACAATCGATCGGCGGCCTCCGGATCGGACCCCAAGATGGCCATGCCGAATGCGTTGATGTCGTCGGCGGTCGGCGGCTCGGCCGCGGCGCTCTTCGACCACTCGCGATGAATAAGCGCGAGGTGCGGAACGATATGCTCGCACACCACCTTGCGCAGGCGCGCGTTCCTCACCGCCGCGCGAGCCGCGTGTTCCTCGCGCCGGTCGTCTTTGCCGTCTGCAATCCCCACGCCCAATTGCGGGACATGACAATCATCAGCAGCGCCATCGCTAACCATCGCCCCCTCCCGGATTACACACCGTTGGGCCGCTTCCCGAGCCATTCTTATCGTGGCTTATCTGCGCGGCATTGAAGCCGATGTTGCGCGAGGAGTAAAGTCAGGCTGACACAAATGGGGCCTGTAACGACGCGTTGTCAGTCGCATTTTCGCCCAATTTGCGCGCGCCGACGCAGGGCGTCCGCATGAAAATCTGTTTCAAATCTAGGAATTGCGCGACCCACCGCCGCGCCGCGCGGCCCTTGCGAATAGAAGTAAAAAAATATTGCGCCGCCGTCGCGCGGCGACAAAAGAGCGCAAGGTTTTCTCATTTTGCCCCGCGCGCCGCTACTGTCGGGCGGGAGCCGCCGGCGCCCGGGAATCGACCTTCGGCTTGCGCTCCCAGCGGCTCGCGAGATCGAACCCATGCGCGACCAGCGCGGCCGTCAAAGCGGCGATGGTCGCGAGCGCGCCGCCGCCGGTCACCAACTCCCGCGCCACGATCAGCAGGAACGCCCCTGCGGCCAGATTGGCGACCAGCGCTCCGGGCCTCGGCCCCTCCCCCACGGCCAGACGCCAAGCAAGCAGGCCCGCGCCCTCCAGCGCGATCAAGGCCAGCGCGAGATCGAGCCAACGCGGGTCGAACGCGCTCGCGGCGCTCATCGGCGCCGATGTTCGGCGACGCGGCCGAACGGCGCATTGAGCTGAACGATGCGCCAGTTGAGCCAGCCGGCGAACGTGACCCACGCCAGATAGGGCGCAAGCAAAGCCGCGGCGCGGCCCGAGAACGGCGCGATGAAAACGATCAACGCCAGGATCGACAACCAGAACGGGATCAGTTCGAGGAACGCCCAATCGGGCCGCTTCAGCCTGAAGAACAGCGGGCTCCAGGCGATATTGAGCAGGCCGTTGAGCGCAAACAGCGCAATCAGAGCGCGCCGCGCGCCTTCGTCGGGCGCGGCGTTCCAGGCGATCACTCCAGCGGTGGCGATCAAGGCGAAGATCAGCGTCCAGGCCGGCCCGAACAGCCAGTTCGGCGGGCGCAGCCTAGGAAAGCGCAGATTTTCGTACCAGGGGCCGATCTCCGTCGTCACGCCGCCCGCGAAGGCGACGAACACGACGCCGGCCACTGCGACGCCGATCTCGGGCCAATTGGCGGCCGCGACCAGCGTCATGGCGTCGCCAGATGCAGCAGATGCGCGAGGTCCTTGAAGAAAATGCGCACGTGCGCCAGCGGATCGCGGCGCGACAGCTCTTTGTTCATGTAGGCTTCCCAGGTCAGTCGCTGCACGTCGGGGTCGCGGCAGATGCTGACGAAGCGCTCGCGGCGCTTGTCGCTGGCGTACCAGAAATATTGCATGATGCCGAGAATCCAGAATACGCGGCCATGCGCCTTCATGAAGCGCTTGCGCGCAGAACCCAGCGCGCGCGCGTCGCCGGTTCGCAGCGCCTCGTCGACCGCTTCGGCCGCCAGGCGGCCGCCGAGCATCGCATAATAGATGCCCTCGCCCGAGGACGGCGCGACGACGCCGGCGGCGTCGCCGGCGAGCACGACGTCGCGGCCGTTGTCCCAGCGTTTGAGCGGTTTGAGCGGGATCGGCGCGCCCTCCTTGCGGACCGTCGTCATCGGCTTAAGCCCGGATTCGCCGCGCAGATCCGCGACCGAGTCTTTGAGCGAAAAGCCCTTTTGCGCGGAGCCGACGCCGACGCTCATCGTCGCGCCGTGCGGAAAAATCCAGGCGTAGAAATCGGGCGACAGCGCGCCGCGATAGTAGATTTCGCAGCGGTCCGGGCGCCTCCGGCGGCGTCTCGACGATCTCGTGATAGGCGAAGACGAACGGCGTGCGGTCGGCGCCGGCGATCTCCTGGCGGCCGACCTCCGTCAGCGCGCCGTCGGCGCCGATGACGAAACGGGCGCGCAGCTCCGTTTCGTAGGCTTCGCCCTTCGGGCGATAGCGCACGACGACGGTTCCATCGGCGTCGCGGGTCAGTCGCTGGTAGGCGCCGCTGACGCGCTCGGCGCCGGCCTCGGCGGCGCGCACGCGCAAAAATTCGTCGAATTCGGCGCGGTCGACCATGCCGACGTAGCCGCCCTCGATGGGCATGTCGACGCGCTCGCCCTTGGGCGACACCATCGTCGCCTTCGAGACGCGCGCCTTCAGCAGATGCGCGGGAATGGCGAAATCGCGGATCAGGCGCGGCGGGATCGCGCCGCCGCAGGGTTTGATGCGGCCAGCCTTGTCGAGCAGCGCGACCCTGCGGCCCGAGCCGCGCGAGATCGGTCGCGGCGGCGGCGCCGGCCGGTCCGCCGCCGACCACGACGACGTCGAAACGCGGATCGGCCGACCATGTTCGCCTCCCTCAAAATGAACCTGCAGCGCCACGCTCGCCGAGCGCGTTCGCGCGCGCTCGGCGTCCGCGCGTCGCCGTCCAGACGCGCCGCGATCGAGCGCCGAGCCGACGAAGGCGAGCGCCTCGTACGCCGAAGACGAGGGTATAGGCGCTCAGCGGCGAGCCGAACGCGGAGCGCGCGAGATCGACCAGCGCCGCTGCCGCAGAGACCGCCGGCGCCGAGCGCCAGCGCCTGCGCCGCGCCCCACAGGCCCATGCGGGTGCCTTCGCGCGGCGCGCGCCCTGCGCCGCCAATCCCATCATCGCGCCGATCGCCGCGGCGGCGTAAACGCCATTGCCGAGCCCAAGCGCAAAACACCGCCAGGCGAAGCGCCTCGGCGCCCGCGGACTGGAGCCCGGCCGCGGCGAGCCGCCACGAGCGCCGCCGCCGAGGCGAGACAGCCGCCGACGGTCCACAGCCGGAGATCGCCGAGCCGGGGACCGCCGACCGCCGAGGCGCAGAACCCCAACGAGGATCATGCCGGCGAGCGCGCCGCCGTGCTGGAGGCCGGCGAGCTTGGTGGTGACCCCCGGCGCCAAGCCGAAGACGAGACCCGCATAGGGTTCGACGAGCAGTTCCTGCGCGCTGTAGGCGAGCATCGAGACGAAAATGAAGATCGTGAAGCGGCGCGCCAGCGGCTCCGACCAGACTTGACGGAAGGCGGCGCGAAAATTGGGGCCGCCGCGACGCGGCGCCAGGCGCCGACGAGGTCTCGACGCCCCAGATGGCGAGGCACGCGACGAAGAAGGCGAGGCCGCAAACGACAGCGACCACGGCGACAAGCCGCGCCGGCGAGAACGGGTCCAGGAAATGTCCGGCGAGCGGCGCGGTCAGCGCGAAGCCGAAAATCATCATAACCCAGACCATCGTCGCCGCGGCCGCCCGGCGGGCGGGCGCCACTTGGGCGGCCAGCGTCGCCAGCACATTGGTGCCCGCCGCGCCGGCTCCGGCGCCGACGAGCAGGAAACCCAGCGCCGCAACCGCCAATCCGCCGGCAGCGGTGCGGGTCGCCCACGCCGTGCCCGCCGCTGCGATCACCCCGCCGATCGCCAGCGTCGCCATGCCGAAGATGATCCAGGGCGCGCGCCGGCCGCCGATGTCGGAACGGTAGCCCCAGGCCGGGCGAAAAATCTGCACGCCATGCAGCGTAGCGATGAGCAGTCCCGGCGCCAGCGCCGGGAGCGCGAGTTCGACGATCATCACGCGGTTAAGCGTCGCCGTCATCAACACGACGACCGCGCCGAGCGCGGTCTGGACAAGGCCCAAACGGAGGATTTGGGACCACGGCAGGGTCGTCTCGCTCATGCGCCGCCTGAACCGGCGCGGCGGGCGAACGTCGACAGCTGCGCGAAACCGACGATGAGCTTCGGCGGCCTAAGAACGGCGGCGGGGACGGACCTGCGCATGGCGTTACGCTAGACTTGACACAAAAAACTGTCAAGTGCGATTGACGATCAAGAACGGAACCGACGACCCGGCGCCATGGCGCGCCCGGACCGTTCAAACGCTTTCGGCGCCGTCGTCGTCGTCGAGATTGCCGAGCCCGTACCGGCGCAACTTGGCGTAAAAACCCTGCCGGCTGAGGCCCAGCATTTCGGCGGCGGAGGCGCGATTGTCGCTGGTCAATTCGAGCGCCGCCTCGATGCAAAGCCGCTCGATCAGGTCGGTGGTCTCGCGCACGAGGTTTTTAAGTGGGACGCGGCCGACCAGTTCGGTGAAATGCTCGACGGTGCGCGGCAACTCGCGTCCGCCCAGACGTTCGCGCCCGGCGCGCCAGCCGGTGGCGCGTATCGTAAGGCCGAAACACGGTTCGCCGTCGCCGGGCGCCGCGGCGCCGGCGACTTCGACGTCCTCGCTCGAACCGAGTTCGCCGCGCGCGACGGTGGAAAAATGCCGTACGACCCCGTGCGTCTTCAGGTTGCCGAACAGCACGTCGACGTCGACGCCGGGCGCCCGATCCAGCGCTCGATCAGTTCGCCCTGCGCCTGGGCTTCTGCGCCGATCTGGGCGAGATCGAGAAAGGCCGCGTTGGCGCTGAGGATGCGGCGGCTGGAATCGACGACGACGAACGCCTCCGGCATGGCGCCGACGACGCGCAGCAGACGAGCGTCCTGTTCGCTGCGGACCCCGGCGCCGGGTTCGGCGCGGGCCAGCAGCACGATCAATTGCGCCGAGCTGTCCTGGCGAAACAGCGAGCCCGAGAGCAACACCCGGGTTTTGCCGTCGGCCAGTTCCGCCAACACGTTGTCGACCCGCGGCGCGACGCGGGCGGCGGCGATGAAGGAATGAATCGCTTGACGGCTTGCGGGCGCGAACAGTTCGACGAAATTCGAACCGGGAACGCGACGCGCCTCAACGCCAAACAGAGCAATCGCCGCGGGATTGGCGTCGACGATCCGCTGGTTGCCGGCCTCGACGATGGCGACCGGTTCGGAGCTGAGCTGAAACAGCAGGCGATAGCGCTTCTCGGCGTTGCGGATGCGCGCGTATTCGCGCTCCATCGCTTGCTGCGCGTCGGCGAGCCGCGTCTGCAAGCCCGCCAGCGCCCGCAGATCGCGCCCGATCGCGATGATCCGTTTGTGCGGGCCGTACCGCATCGCGCAATAGCGCACCGGCAGGTCGCCGCCGTCAGGCGCCGGGTGATTGACTTGGCGCCAGCGCGTCGGCTGACGCGCATTGGCGTCGCGCAGCAGATCCTCGATCTTCGGCTTCGTGTCGTCGGTGACGGTGTCGACCCAGCGGCGCCCGACCCAGTTTCGATAAGCGGATTTGGCGAGCTCCGCGTCGCCAAACGCGACATCGAGGACGACGCCCTTGGCGTCCACGATCAGCGACACGTCGGCCGCCGCCGAGACCAGCGCGCCAGCCGTATCGACATCGAGCCCCGCCAGGTGCTCCATGGCGGCTGCGAAGCGAGCTTTGGGCGCCGAAGGGGCCACCGCGTCGATCAAAAACCGCTCTCCTCCGTGCCGACTTAAGTCGCGGACCGTTAGATATGACGCTAACCCGTTACAGTCGCAGCAGCCTTTGCAACCGCTGCGGCCAGCGCGCGCCGAGGTCGCCGCGCGAAGCTGAGATATCCGCCCCCAGCGAATTCGCCAACCTCGATTTGTAAGCAAAAATAGGTCCGCCGACGAGGATCGTCAGTCCGCGCCGCCGAGAAGCCGCCCGCGCCTCGGCGATCGCGCCCGCAACCGTCGCGACGAATCGGTCGCAGCTCAGCGAAAAGCCGGCGACGTCAAACGCCTCGCTGGCAAGCGCGTCGGGCAGGGCGCGCATTTCGCAACGCTCCGCGCGCCAGCCGGCGAGCCGAAACAGGCCCGCGACGATGTCGGCGCCGAGTTCATGGGTCTCGCCGGGCGCGAGGGTGAGGATGATCGAGGGCGCCCGCTGCGCGGGCGCTAGACTCGCGTCGGGCAAAACGTCGCGCAGCAACAGCTGCAAGGCCCGCGCCGCGAAGGTTACCGCGAAGAAGTCGCAATCGTCGTCGCGCCAAAGCTCGCCGAGCCGGCGCGCCGCCGCCCCGATGTCTTCGAGCGCCACGCTCTGCGCGGTCGCGCCCGAGCGAAGCCGCGCCTCGATCGTTTGACGCGCTTCCGCCATTCGGTCGGAAAGGACGCAGCGCGCGAGCCCGTCGGGATCGGCGCGCAGCGTCGACGCCGCGACCGGATCGGCCGCCGCTTCGCCCGGCCTGGCCATGACGCAGGGCAGCAATTCGTCGCAAAGAATGTCGGCAAGGCGCTCACGACCCGGCTCGAAGCGCCGACCCGGGTGGGGGCCATCTTCCGTCACGGCGGGGCTGTAACTGGATAGCGAGGCGGAACCTCCCCATTCGTGCATGCCGCCCCCCGAAAACATGGCGCCTAGGCGCGTTCTCGAAATTCGTCGCCGGAAGCGCAGCCCAACGAAGGCTGCCGGAACTACGCTCCGGCGGCGTAATGAGACACATAAATGTATTTCTGTCTAGACGTCAATTCAACTTGACAGTCGCGAACCGCGCGACCTAGGATCGCGGCCAAGGCGACAGCTCTCGCCGTTGGCGCGGCAGGCGATCCGCCGATTGGAGATGGAGTTTATGGGCGCAGATCGATCGACAACAGTGCGATCGAAGCCGCTCTACACCGCCGAGCAGCGGGAGCGGCGCGACGCTTCGCCATGGACCCTGGTCCAGGGCGTGCTCGCGCCCGTGCAATTCCTGGTTTTTCTGGTCTCGCTGGCGCTCGTCGTGCGCTTCCTGTCAACCGGACAGGGTCAGGCCGCCGCGACCCTCTCGATCGTCGCCAAGACCCTCACGCTTTACACCATCATGATCACCGGCGCGATTTGGGAGAAGGTCGTGTTCGGGCGCTACCTGTTCGCCGCGGCGTTCTTCTGGGAAGACGTGTTCAGCATGCTCGTGCTGGCGCTGCACACCGCCTATCTCGCGGCGCTCGTCAGCCACGCCCTCGGCGCCCGCGCGCAAATGGCGATCGCGCTGGCGGCTTATTCCGCCTATGTCGTCAACGCCGGACAGTTCGTCCTGAAGCTGCGCGCGGCCCGGCTTGCAGGCGGCGGGCGGCCTGACGCTCGCGGGGGCGTCGTCGTGAGCGCCGGGCTCTCCGCCTGCGCCGCGCCCCCCGCCGAGGCGCGCGTCATCAGCGAGCGCGGCCAGCGCGAAGTGTTTTGTGGGCTGACCGGCGTCGTCTGGCTGCATCGCAAGATCCAGGACGCGTTTTTCCTCGTCGTCGGCTCGCGCACCTGCGCCCATCTGCTCCAGTCGGCCGCCGGCGTGATGATCTTCGCCGAGCCGCGCTTCGCCACCGCGATTCTGGAGGAGCGCGATCTCGCCGGCATGGCCGATATCGACGACGAACTCGACCGCGTCACGGCGCGGCTGCTGGAGCGCCGGCGCGACATCAAGCTGCTGTTCCTGGTCGGCTCCTGCCCCTCGGAAGTGATCAAGATCGATCTGGCGCGCGCCGCCCAGCGGCTCGATCGCCGCCACGCCCCGGCGGTGCGCGTGCTGAGCTATTCCGGCAGCGGCGATCGAGACGACCTTCACCGAAGGCGAAGACGCCTGCCTGGCCGCGCTCGTCGCGCGAACTGCCCGCCGAAACCGCCGGCGCCGAGCCCTCGCTGCTGGTCGCCGGCGCGCTCGCCGACGTCGTCGAGGACCAGTTCAAGCGCCTCTTTGCCGAGCTCGGCATTCGGCAACGTGCGCTTCCTGCCGATGCGCCGCGCCGGCGAGTTGCCGCCGGTCGGCCCCGCCACCCGCGTGCTGCTCGCGCAGCCCTTTCTCGCCGAGACGGCGCGCGCGCTGGAGGCGCGCGGCGCGCAGCGGCTCGACGCCGCCTTCCCGCTCGGCGCCGAAGGCACGACGCTTTGGCTGAAAGCGGCGGCCGACGCGTTCGGCGTTGCCGCCCGCGCGCTTCGACGCCGTGACCGCGCCCGGGCCGCGCGCGCGCCGAAAAGGCGCTCGCGCGCTACGCCGGCGAACTCTCGCGGCAAGCGCATCTTCTTCTTCCCCGATTCGCAGCTCGAAATTCCGCTGGCGCGATTCCTGTCGCGCGAACTCGGCATGCGGCCGCTCGAAGTCGCCTCGCCCTACATCCACCGCCAGCTTCTCGGCCGAGGAACTCGCCCTGCTGCCGGCCGGCGTCCGTCTCTGCGAGGGCCAGGACGTCGAGCGGCAGCTCGACCGTTGCCGCGCCGAGCGGCCGGACCTCACGGTCTGCGGCCTCGGCCTCGCCAATCCGCTGGAGGCCGAGGGCCTGCCGACCAAATGGTCGATCGAACTCCTGTTCACGCCGATCCAGGGCTACGAACAGGCCGGCGATCTCGCGGAGCTGTTCGCGCGCCCGCTCGTGCGCCGCGCGCGGCTGGAGGTCTAGGCCATGCAGCTGACGCTCTGGACCTACGAAGGACCGCCGCACGTCGGCGCCATGCGTGTCGCCACCGGCATGACGCGGGCTGCACTATGTGCTGCACGCCCCGCAGGGCGACACCTACGCCGATCTGCTGTTCACGATGATCGAGCGCCGCCCGACGCGGCCGCCGGTCACCTACACGACCTTCCAGGCGCGCGATCTCGGCGGCGACACCGCCGAACTGTTCAAGACGTCCGCGCGCGAAGCCTACGAGCGCTTCCGGCCGCAGGCGATGATCGTCGGCGCCTCGTGCACGGCGGAGTTGATCCAGGACGATCCCGGCGGCCTCGCCCGCGCGCTCGATCTGCCGATCCCGGTCATCGCGCTCGAACTGCCGGCCTATCAGAAGAAGGAAAACTGGGGCGCGGCCGAAACGTTCTATCGGCTCGTGCGCACGCTCGCCGGCCCGCGTCGCGAGCGCGGCGCGCGCGCGCAGGCCGCTCGTCAATCTGCTGGGCGCGACCGCGCTCGGCTTCCGCCATCGCGACGACGTCAAGGAAATCACGCAAGCTGCTGACTTCGCTCGGCGTCGACATCGGCGTGAGCGCGCCGCTGGGCGCGACGCCGGTCGATCTCACAAAGCTCGGCGAGGCGGATTTCAACATCGTGCTCTATCCCGAGATCGCGCTGCCGGCGGCGCAATATCTGGAGAAGGCGCACGGCCAGCCCTACACCAAGACCGTGCCGATCGGCGTCGGCGCGACGCGCGATTTCATCGCCGAGGTCGTCGCGCTTGCGGGCTCGAACGCCCGCCCGGCCGAGGAGGCTTCGCGCCTGCCCTGGTATTCGCGCTCGGTCGATTCGACTTATCTGACCGGCAAGCGCGTCTTCATCTTCGGCGACGCGACCCACGCGCTCGCCGCCGAGCGCATCGCGCGCGAAGAACTCGCCTTCGACGTCGTCGGTCTCGGAACCTACAGCCGCGAATTCGCGCGCGAACGTGCGCGAGCGCGCCAAGCTGCACAATGTCGAGGCGCTGATCACCGACGATTATCTCGAAGTCGAAGCCGCCATCGCCGCCGCGGCGCCCGATCTCGTGCTCGGCACGCAGATGGAGCGCCACATCGCCAAGCGCCTGCGCATCCCCTGCGCCGTCATCTCGGCGCCGACCCACGTGCAGGATTTTCCGGCCCGCTACTCGCCGCAAATGGGTTTCGAGGGCGCCAACGTGATCTTCGACAGCCTGGGTTCACCCGCTGATGATGGGCCTCGAGGAGCATCTGCTCGGCATGTTCCGCGACGATGCGGAGTTCCACGAAAGCGCCGGGCCTTCGCATCTTGGCGCAGCGCGCGCGCCGCCGAGGCGACCCGCGAGGGCTCCGATCGTCGGACGCGGTCAACTGGTCGGAGGAGGCGGAAAAGGAGCTGAAGAAAATTCCCTTCTTCGTGCGCGGCAAAGCGCGCGGCAACACCGAGAAATTCGCGCGCGAGCGCGGACTGACCACCATAACCGTCGGGACGCTGTACGATGCGAAAGCCCACTACGGCCGCTGAAGAAACGGCCGTGAAGGTCGTGATCGTCACGATGGACTCGCATATCGCGAGCGCAACCGATCGCGCGCGCCTGACCCTGGCGAAAGACATTCCCGGATTGCGGCTTCATGTTCATGCCGCCGCCGAATTCGCCGCCGATCCAGCGCGGCTCCAGAGCTGCCTCGCCGATATCGCCGACGCCGACATCATCATCAACGTGATGCTGTTCCTGGAGGAGCATTTTCTGCCGCTGCTGCCGGCGCTGAAAGCCCGGCGCGACCATTGCGACGCCATGGTCTGCTGCATGTCGGCCGGCGAAGTGACCAAGCTCACCCGCATCGGCAAGTTCGACATGAGCGCGCCGGCGAGCGGCCCGATGGCCCTGCTCAAGAAGCTGCGCGGCGCGAAGGACAAGACCTCGGCGCGCGGGCGCCAACCAGATGGCGATGCTGCGCCGCATGCCGAAACTGCTGCGCTTCATTCCCGGCACGGCGCAGGACGTGCGCGCCTATTTCCTGACGCTGCAATATTGGCTCGCCGGCTCCGAGGAGAACATCGCCAATCTCGTGCGTTGCCTGGTCGACCGCTACGCCGACGGCCCCCGGCGGCATCTGCGCGGCGCCACCAAAGCGCTTGCCGCCGACCGAATATCCTGAGGTCGGCGTCTATCATCCGCGCTTCCCCGGCCGCATCGCCGAAACGCTCGACCAACTGCCGGCGCACGGCGGTCGGCCGAAGGCGACGGTCGGCCTGCTGGTGATGCGCTCCTACGTGCTGGCCAGCAACGCCGGCCACTACGACGGCATGATCGCGGCGCTCGAGGCGCGCGGGCTGCGGGTAGTCCCGGTTTTCGCCACCGGGCTCGACGCGCGCCCCGCGATCGAGAAGATTTTTCCTCGACGACGGGCGCCCGACCATCGACGCCATGGTGTCGCTGATGGGTTTCAGCCTCGTCGGCGGCCCCGCCTACAACGACGCCAAGGCGGCGGAGAAATTCTGTCTAGGCTCGACGTGCCCTATGTCGCCGCGCATCCCGTCGAATTCCAGACGCTGGAGCAATGGCAGGAGTCCGAGCGCGGCCTGCTGCCGGTGGAATCGACGATCATGGTCGCGATTCCCGAACTCGACGGCTCCACGGGGCCGGCGGTTTTCGGCGGGCGCGCCGAGGGCGGAACAACCTGCGCCGGCTGCGCGCGCCAATGCCATTTCCCTCGTTCGGAAAGCCTGCGCGACATGCACGTTTGCGCGGAACGCGCCGAGGCTCTGGCCGCGCGCGTCGAGAAGCTGGCGTTGCTGCGCCGATCCGAACGCGCCGAGCGCAAGGTCGCGATCGTCCTGTTCAACTTCCCGCCGAACGCCGGCAACACCGGCACCGCGGCCTATCTCTCCGTGTTCGAGTCGCTGCTACCGGGTGCTCGTCGCGATGCAGGCGGGCGGCTACTCCGTCGACGCCGCCCGCGGATGTCGACGCGCTCAGAGACTGCATCCTCCATGGCAATTCCGCTCGCTTCGGCGCGCTCGCCAATGTCCATGCGCGCGTGCCGACCGACGACCACGTTCGTCGCGAACGTTGGTTGAAACCGATCGAATCGCAATGGGGTCCGGCGCCCGGGCGGCAGCAGAGCGACGGCGCCTCGATCCATGTGCTCGGCGAGCGTTTCGGCAACGTATTTGTCGGCGTTCAGCCCGCTTTCGGCTACGAAGGCGATCCGATGCGGCTGCTGTTCGAGCGCGGCTTTTCGCCGACGCACGCCTTCTCGGCGTTCTATCGCTGGATCAAGGAAGACTTCGGCGCCCACGCCGTACTGCATTTCGGCACCCACGGCGCGCTGGAGTTCATGCCGGGCAAGCAGACCGGCCTCTCCGAATCGTGCTGGCCCGATCGGCTGATCGGCGATCTGCCCAATCTCTATCTCTACGCGTCGAACAACCCGTCCGAGGGCGCCATCGCCAAGCGGCGCGCGGGCGCGACGCTCATCAGCTATCTGACGCCGCCGGTCGCCAACGCCGGACTCTATCGCGGTCTGATTGATCTCAAGGCGACGCTCGACCGCTATCGGCAGTGCGCGCCCGACGCGGAAGACGAGCGCGTGGAATTGGCCGCGATCCTGCAATTGCAGGCGTCCGAACTGAACCTCGCTGCGGCGGCCCCGGCCTGGAATGCGGACGCTGAGGCCAAAATCCTCGCGCTTGGCGACGCCGTGCTGGAGCTCGAATACACGCTGATCCCGCACGGCCTCCATGTCGTTGGCGAACCTTTGTCCAACGAAGAGCGCGTCGACATGCTGCTGGCGATGGCGGAATCCGCCAAGGGCGTCCGGCTGCCGCGCGAGGCGGCGATGGCGCTCGTCAGCGGCGTGCCCGTCGATTGCATCTCGCGCGACGAGGCAATCCGCGAAACACTGCGCGCGCTGGCAAGCTCCTCGGACTTCCTCTCGCGCGATTATGAGATCGCCGGGATTTTGCACGCGCTCGACGGCCGCTTCGTGCGGCCGGCGCCAGGCGGCGACCTGCTGCGCATGCCGGAAATCCTGCCGACAGGGCGCAACCTGCACGGCTTCGATCCGTTCCGCATCCCCAGCGCCTACGCGGTGCAGGACGGCGCGCAGCCAGGCGGCGCGCCTGCTCGAACGCTACCTCAGCGACGACACATGCGTTCCCGGAAACCATCGCGATGGTGCTCTGGGGCACCGACAATCTGAAGACCGAAGGCGGCCCGATCGCGCAGGCGCTGGCGCTGATGGGCGCAGCGCCGCGGTTCGACAGCTACGGCCGGCTTGCCGGCGCGATGCTGATCCCGCTCGACCGGCTCGCCCATCCCCGCGTCGATGTCGTGATCACGCTTTCCGGCATCTTCCGCGACCTGCTGCCGCTGCAGATCAAGCTGCTCGCCGAAGCCGCGTTCCTCGCCGCTTCGGCCGACGAGCCGTCGGAGCGCAACTTCGTCCGCAAGCACGCGCTGGCCTTCGTCGCCGAGCACGGCGGCGACCTGGAGACCGCGGCGCTGCGGGTGTTCGGCAACGCCGACGGCGCCTACGGCTCCAACGTCAACAACCTCGTCGAGAGCGGCGCCTGGGACGACGAGGACGAACTCGCCGAGACCTACACGCGCCGCAAGGGCTTCGCCTACGGCCGCGCGGGCGCGCCGATGCCAGCAGCACGGAGCTGCTCAACAGCGTGCTTGCAGACGCGTCGATCTCGCCTACCAGAACCTCGACTCGGTCGAACTCGGCGTCACCACGGTCGACAATTACTTCGACACGCTCGGCGGCATCAGCCGCGCGGTGAAGCGCGCCAGAGGCGCAGCGTCGCGCCGGTCTATATCGGCGACCAGACCAAGCGGCGAGGGCATGGTGCGCACGCTGACCGAACAGGTGGCGCTGGAAACCCGCACCCGCATGCTCAACCCGAAATGGTACGAGGGCATGCTCAAGCACGGCTACGAGGGCGTGCGCCAGATCGAGGCCCATGTCACCAACACGATGGGCTGGTCGGCGACGACCGGACAGGTCGAGCCCTGGGTCTACGAGCAGATCACCCGAACCTTCGTGCTCGACCCGGAGATGCGCGAGCGGCTCGCCGCGCCTCAACCCGACCGCCTCGGCCAAGATGACCAACCGGCTTCTGGAGGCGCACGCGCGCGGCTACTGGAACCCGGATCCCGAGACGCTGGCTTCGCTCAGAGACGCCGGCGACGAAATGGAAGACCGCCTCGAAGGCGTGATCGCGGAGGTCGCATGAATCATCGCTACTCAGAAATCGCCAGCCTGCCGGGCTCCGTGCAGGTCGAGCTCGATCCCGAACAGTCGATATCGGCACCGCGAAGGTGTTCGCGGTCTACGGCAAGGGCGGCATCGGCAAGAGCACGACGTCGTCCAACCTCTCGGTCGCCGTTCTCCAAACTCGGCAAGCGCGTGCTGCAGATCGGCTGCGATCCCAAGCACGATTCGACCTTCACGCTGACCAAGCGCCTGGCGCCGACCGTGATCGACGCGCTGGAGGCGGTGCAATTCCATGTCGAGGAGCTGCGGCCCGAGGATTATGTCGTCGAAGGCTACAACGGCGTGATGTGCGTCGAGGCCGGCGGCCCGCCCGCCGGCACCGGCTGCGGCGGCTTCGTCGTCGGACAGACCGTCAAGCTGCTCAAGGAGCATCGCCTGCTCGAAGACACCGACGTCGTGGTGTTCGACGTGCTCGGCGACGTCGTCTGCGGCGGCTTCGCCTCGCCGCTGCAGCACGCCAACCGCGCGCTGATCGTCACCGCCAACGATTTCGACTCGATCTTCGCGATGAACCGCATCGTCACCGCGATCAACGCCAAGGCGAAGAACTACGAAGTGCGGCTCGGCGGCGTGATCGCTCAACCGCAGCGACGGCTCCGACGAGGTCGACCGCTATTGCCGCGAAACCGGCCTGAAGCGCGTCGCCCATATTCCGCGATCTCGACGCGGTGCGCCGCAGCCGGCTGAAGAAATGCACGTTGTTCGAGATGGAGGCCACGCCCGAGATCGAGGCGGTGCAGAACGAATATCATGTCGCTCGCCGACCGGCTGTGGCGCGGCTTCCCGGCCGATCGAGGCCAAGCCGATGAAGGACCGCGACCTCTTCGAATTCCTGGGGTTTGATTGATGTCGAGACGCCACCTACCTCGACCGTCGCGAGGAGCTGCGCACCTATTTCGACCGCACCGCGGTCGAAGCCTGGAAGCGGCTGACCTCCAACGAGCCGGTCGGCCGCATCCGCGCCACCGTGCGCGCCGGCCGCGACGAGATGCGCCGTACGCTGCTCTCCTGGTTGCCCGACGATCTGCGCGGCGCGCGCATTCTCGATGCGGGTTGCGGCACCGGCGCGCTCGCGGTCGAGCTCGCCGCAGCGCGGCGCCGACGTGGTCGCCATCGACATTTCGCCGACCCTCGTCAATCTCGCGCGCGAGCGCGCGCCAGGCCGATCTCGGCGACGGGTCATTGATTGGCGCGTCGGCGACATGCTCGATCCCGCGCTCGGCCAGTTCGACTATGTCGTCGCGATGGACAGCCTCATTCACTACGACGGCAGGGACATCGCCCGCGTCGCTTGCGATGCTCGCAGCGCACGCGCCGCATGCGGTCGTGTTCACCGTCGCGCCGCGCACGCCCGCGCTGACGCTGATGCATGACGGTCGGCCGGCTGTTCCCGCGCGGCGACCGCGCGCCGGCGATCGCGCCGATCTCCCAGCGCCGTCTCGCGCGGGCGATGCGCGGAGCATACCGGAGCTTGCAAGGCTGGCGCCTCGCGCGCACGCCATCGCGTCGCGACGCGGCTTCTACATCTCGCAGGCGATGGAGGCGCTAAGGCCATGAACCGCGCCAGCGCCGCCCTCGATCAATGGCCTCATGCGGATCGGGCCGCAGTTCCTGCCGTTCGCCGATGCGGCGACGGAGGAGTTGCCGCTCGGCCGGTTGCTGCGGCTGTCGCTGTTCCAGGTGACGGTCGGCATGGCCGCGGTGCTGATGATCGGCACGCTCAACCGGGTGATGATCGTCGAACTCGGCGTGCCCTCCTGGATCGTCGCGCTGATGCTGTCGCTGCCGCTGTTGTCGGCGCCGTTGCGCACGCTGATCGGCTTCCGCTCCGACCATCACCGCTCGGTGCTCGGCTGGCGGCGCGTGCCGTTCATCTGGTTCGGCACGATGGCGCAGTTCGGCGGCTTCGCGATCATGCCGTTCGCGCTGCTGATCCTTTCCGGCGACACGCACCGGGCCGATGTGGGTCGGCGACGTCGCCGCGGCGCTGGCGTTCCTGCTGGTCGGCTGCGGCCTGCATACGGTTCAGACCGTCGGCCTCGCGCTGGCCACCGACCTCGCGCCGGAGCGCGCGCGGCCCAAGGTCGTGGCGCTGCTGTGCGCGATGCTGCTGGTCGGCATGGCGGCGTTCGGCGCTCGTCTTCGGGCGTGCTGCTGCGCCACTTCAGCGAGGTCAGGCTCATCCAGGTCGTGCAGGGCGCGGCGGTCGTCACCGTCGTCCTCAACTCGATCGCGCTGTGGAAGCAGGAGCCGCGCAACATGCAGACCGGTCGCCGGCCAGCGCCGCATCGGCTTCGGCGACGCCTGGGACGATTTTCGCAGCTCGGCGCGCACGCGTCGCCGCCTGGTCGCCATCGCGCTCGGCACCGCCGGCTTCTCGATGCAGGACATTCTGCTCGAGCCCTACGGCGGCAAGATCCTCAAACTGCCGGTCGGCGCCACGACGGCGCTGACCGCCATGCTGGCGCATCGGCGGCGGCATCGGCCTGTGGTTGGCGGCGCGCCGGCTCAATCGCGGCGCCGACCCGCATCGCGTCGCCGGCTTCGGCGCGCTGATCGGCGTCATCGCCTTCGCCTTCGTGATGTTCGCGGCGCCGTTGGAATCGGCCGAGGTGTTCGGCATCGGCGTCGGCCTCATCGGCCTCGGCGGCGGCCTGTTCGCGCATGGCACGCTGACCGCTTCGATGGCGGCGGCGCGGCCGGCAGATCGCGGCCTGGCGCTGGGCGCCTGGGGCGCCGCGCAGGCGACCGCCGCCGGCCTCGCCATCGCGCTGTCGCGGCCTCATCAACGACGTCGGGCAGCGCGCTCGCCGTCAACGGCGCCTTCGGCGACGCGCTCGCCGATCCGGTCACCGGCTTCACCCTCGTCTACGGCGCTCGAAATTCTGCTGCTGCTGGCGACGATCGTCGCGATCGGTCCGCTGACGCGCAGGCAGCTGCCTATTCCGTCGAGCTCGCGCTCGGCGGCGCCTTCAATACCGGTCTCAACCCCGGAGGTTTGCCATGATCCGCGGAGCCATTCGGCCATCTCGATGTGGCGCAAATCGTGCTCTACGCGTTCTTCGCTCTTCTTCGCCGGGCTCATCTGGTATCTGCGCCAGGAAGATCGCCGCGAAGGCTATCCGCTCGAATCCGGAAGCCGACGGCGGCGTGAAGCCGCGCGGCTGGCTGTTTCTTCCCGAGCCGAAGACCTTCCGCCTCGCCGACGGCTCGACGGTGCGGGCGCCCGACCTATCAGACCCGACGCGCGGCCGCTCAACGCCGCCAAGACCGAGCCATGGCCGGGCGCGCCGTATCGAGCCGATCGGCGATCCGCTGCTGGCCGGCGTCGGCCCGGGCTCCTGGGCGGTGCGGCCCGACTTCCCTACAAGACCGCCGAGGGCCACGATCTGATCGCGCCGCTGCGCGTCGCCACCAACTACGCGGTCGCACCGGAGGGCGGCAATCCGCTCGGCTTCACCGTGATCGGCGGCGACCGCAAGGCCGCCGGAACGGTCAAGGACATCTGGGTCGACCGCTCCGAAAGCATGGCTGCGCTATTATGAGGTCGCGCTTGAAAGCGGCGAGGTCGGTGATCGCGTTCCCGTCCATTTCGCCGACGTCAACTTCCAGCGCACGCACCGTCACGGTCAACGGCGCTGACTGGCGAGCCAGTTCGCCAACGCGCCGCGATCTGAAGAACCCCGACTCCGTGACCATGCAGGAAGAAGAGAAGATCGCCGCGTTCTTCGGCGGCGGCACGCTCTATGCGACGCCGGCGCGCGCGGAGCCGCTGCTATGAGGGCCGTCAATCTCGAAAAGCTGCTCCCGGCTGACATTCCGCCCGGAGAGCGCGTGCTGTGGTTCGGCCGGCCCGAGCCGACCAGCCTCTGGCGGCGCGCCTATCGCGCCGACTGGGTCGGCGCTCTGGTTCGGCGTGATGACGGTGTGGAACTTCGTCAGCCGCACGGCCAGCGACGGCGCCTTCGTCGGGTTTCGTCTCCGCGCTGCACACGCTCGGGTTCGGGGCGGCCGCTCTGGCGATCCTCGGCCTTCCTGGCTTGGCTCAGCGCGCGCACGACGCTCTATGTCGTCACCGAGCGGCGCATCGTCATCAAGACCGGCATCGCGCTGCCAATGTTCATCAACGTGCCGTTCAAACAGATCGCCTCGGCGAACGTGCGCGCCTTCGCCGACGGCACGGGCGATGTGACCGGTCGGCCTCGTGACCGGCCAGCGCATTCCCTATCTGGCGCTGTGGCCGAGCGCGCGTCCGCTGCGCTTCACCAAGCCCGAACCGGCGCTGCGCTGCATCGCAAGCGCCCGCGAGGTCGCCGACACGCTCGGGCCGCGCGCTTGGCGGAGGCCGCGGGCCAGACGCGCGACCACGTCGACGCGCGCGCCAGTCACAAGCCGGCGAGCCGGGCCGCGTCGCGACGGCGGCCGCCTGAACAAGGGGAGCCCCGATGAACCAAGCCGCTGCAAGTCCAAGCCGCAAGGCGTTCCCCGCGGAATCCTGATCGGCGCCGGCGCGCTTGTGGCCTTCTCGCTCGCCGCGACGTTGTTCGGCGCGCAACTCCGGCGTCGGCGACGTGCACATGCCGAGCCAGCAGGCCTATCAGGTTCTCCATCTCGACTTCGTCGACGGCGACGATGGCGGCGTCGCTGGTCCGCGACGCCGGCGACGGCGCCCTGCATCTACCGCGTCGCGCCGGGCACCAACGGCTTCCTGCGCAGCGCGTTGCGCGGCTTCGCGCACGAGCGCCTGCGCGACGGCATCGGACGGACGCATGCCGTTCACGCTGACGCGCTGGACGCGACGGCACCTTGTCGCTGCATGACGAGGCGACCGGCCGCCGCATCGATCTCGACGCTTTCGGCCCCACCCAGGCCGAAGACTTTCGCGCAACTGTTTCTCGCCAAGGGAGAAGCCAAATGAGTTGGCTTGCCACGCTCGGCCGGCGGCGGTTCGAATTCCCCTGCACGATCGAAATCGAAAACACGCCGGAATCGCTGCACGCCCATGTCGAGCTCGACGGCGATTTCGTGGTCGAGCCCGGCGACGAAGTCCAGGTGATCGACGCGCCGGAGCGCCCGCCCTACGGCGACAAGATCGTCGTGCGCCGCACGGCGGTCGTGACGCGCGCCGGCGCGCTCGAACGCCTCTGGACGCGGCTCGCTCGGCAATCTCGAACTCACCGAACTCTACGACGTCAGCTTCACCGAACGGAGGTTCCTATGAACGCGCCCGTCCGCAAGGTCGAGACCGCCGAAGCGACCCGCCTCGCGCACGAAAACACGGTGCTGAGCCCGCGCTTCTACACCACCGATTTCGCGGAACTCGACCGCACCGACGTCAGCTCCGTGCGCGAGGAATGGGACAAGCTGATCGCAGAGATGCGCGCCGATCCCAACCGCCGCCATTTCGTGCGCAACGAGGAATTCGACCAGGCGTTCGCGCTGCGAGCCCGAACTCGACAAGGAGTTCCGCGATTTCCTGATCTCCTCGATCACCGCCGAATTCTCCGGCTGCGTGCTCTATGCCGAGATGAAGAAGCGCGCGAAGAACAAGGACATCAAGGACCTGTTCACCTTCATGAGCCGCGACGAGGCGCGCCACGCCGGCTTCATCAACGACACGCTGAAGGATTTCGGCATCGGCGTCGATCTCGGCTTCCTCACCAAGGTGAAGAAATACACCTACTTCCGCCCGAAATTCATCTTCTACGCCACCTATCTCTCGGAGAAGATCGGCTACGCGCGCTACATCACGATCTACCGGCTGCTCGAACAGCACCCGGAGCGGCGCTTCCATCCGATCTTCAAATGGTTCAAGAAATGGTGCAACGACGAGTTCCGCCACGGCGAGGCTTTCGCGCTGCTGATGCGCGCCAACCCGAAGCTGACGCAGGGCGTCAATGTCTGGTGGATCAAGTTCTTCCTGCTCGCGGTGTTCGCCACCATGTACGTGCGCGACCATTGCCGCCCGGCTTTCCACAAGGCGGTCGGCATCGCGCCGAGCGACTATGATTTCCGCGTGTTCCGGCTGTGCTCGGAGATTTCGCGCCAGACCTTCCCGCTGACGCTCGATCTCGACCATCCCGCCTTCAAAGCCGGGCCTCGATCGGCTTGCTCGGCATCGCGCAGAAGATCGAGCAGGCCGCAGGCGCAAGGCGGCCTCTGGGGCCGTATCAAGAAGACGGCTTATGTGGGCGCCGCGGCGCTGGCGTTCGCGCGGCTCTATCTGATCCCGGCCAAAGCCCATGCGCTGCCGGCCGACATCCGCCTCGAACCGGTTTGGTAAGAGCGGACGCGATGACCGACTACGGGCTGCCGATTCTCGCGACGCTCGCGCTCTGGTGGGGCAGCACCGGCGCGATCTTCTACGTCGACAATCTGCCGCCGCGCACGTTTCGCTACACGATGGCCGGCGCGACGGTCCTCGTCGCCTTCGCGCTCTGGGGCCTCGCCGCCACCGCCGACGATACGCATCGCCGGCGCGGCCTATGGCGCGTTCTCCTACGGCCTCATCTGCTGGGGCTGGCAGATCGTCAGCTTCTACACCGGCTTCGTCACCGGGCCGCGCCGCGACGCCTGCCCGCCGGAATTGCGCGGGCTGACGCGCTTCGTCGAGGCGGTGCGCACGAGCCTCTATCACGAGATGTTCGCGCTGGTCGGCGCGGTGCGTCCTGCTGGCGATCACGCATGGCCGCGCCAACCAACTCGGCTTCTGGACCTATGTGACGCTGTGGTGGATGCACGAGAGCGCCAAGCTCAACGTGTTCTTCGGCGTGCCCAATCTCGGCGAGGAGATGCTGCCGCGAGCATCTGCGCTATCTGGCGAGCTACATGACGCGCCGGCCGATGAACATGTTCTTCCCGTTCTCGGTGACGATCTCGACGGTCGTCACCGTGTGGCTCGCCGGCGCGCGATCGACGCCACCACGCATTTCGACGCGATCGGCTTCACCATGCTCGGCACGCTGATGGCGCTCGCCGTCGCCGAACACTGGTTCCTGGTCGTTCCGCTCAACGCCAACGCGCTGTGGGGGCCGATGTCGCGGCGAGGCGACGGCCGATCTGTCGGCGGTGCTCGACGGCGAGTTCGCCGCGCTCGAAAATCTTCTCCGAGCACGCGCCGCGCCGGCGGCTCGGAGAACTGGACCGCGCCGCTGCCGGCCGTTGTGCGACGCGCGCCATCTCGCGCATGTGCTGGAGCTGGTCGCCGCCGGCGCGTTCGGCGAGGTCGAGGCCGTCAAGGGGGCGATGCGCACCAAGGCGCACTGGATCGCCTTCGAAATCAACGGCCGCAGGGCGCGCATGACGCCGTTTGCGCCGCAACGTTTGCAAGAGCCGCTGATTGTCGCGACGGGACGCCGTTTCGACCGCCAGCGGTTGATGGCCGCGCTGGAAAACTGCGCGGCGTGAAAGAGCCGGGAAATCCGGCGGTTGGAGGGATGAGATGAAGCGCGATCGCTGACGAACCACAACCAGCATTTCGCCGCAGCGATCCAGAAGCTGAAGGACGAGAAGCGCTATCGCGTCTTCGCCAATCTGGAGCGCAACGCCGCGCGCTTTCCCGCTCGCGCTCTGGCGGCCGGACGACGCGGGCGAGGCGCCGCGCGACGTGACGATCTGGTGCTCGAACGACTATCTCGGCATGGGCGGCCACCCGCACGGTGCTGGAAGCCGCGGCCGCCGCGATCGGCCTGCACGGCGCCGGCGCCGGCGGCACGCGCAACATCTCCGGCACGCATAACCCGATCGTCGAACTCGAGCGCGAGCTCGCCGATCTGCACGGCAAGGAGGCGGCGCTCGTCTTCACCTCCGGCTGGATCTCCAATCTCGCCGGCATCTCGACCATCGCCTCGCTGCTGCCCGAATTGCCTGATCCTGTCCGACGCGCTCAACCACAATTCGATGATCGAAGGCGTGCGGCGCTCGGGCTGCGAAAAGACAGTGTTCCGCCACAACGACGTCGCCGATCTCGAACGCCTGCTCGCGGCGCAGCCGCGCGAGCGCGCCAAGCTGATCGTGTTCGAGAGCCTCTATTCGATGGACGGCGACATCGCGCCGATCGCCGAGATCGCCGACCTCGCCGAGAAATACAACGCGATGACCTACATCGACGAAGTCCATGCGGTCGGCATGTATGGCGCGCGCGGCGGCGGCGTCTGCGAGCGCGAAGGCCTGATGGATCGCATCGACGTGATCGAGGGCACGCTCGCCAAGGGATTTGGCGCGCTCGGCGGCTATATCGCGGCGCAGGGCCGAGATCGTCGACGCGGTGCGCTCCTACGCGCCGCAATTCATCTTCACGACCACTCTGCCGCCGATGGTGACGGCGGGCGCGCGCGCGGCGGTCCGGCATCTGAAGGCGTCGGGCGTCGAGCGCGACGCGCCATCAATACATGGCGGCGGCGACCAAACATGCGCTGCAGGCCGCGGGCCTGCCGGTGCTCGAGAACCCCTCGCATATCGTGCCGCTGATGGTCGGCGACGCCGAGCGTTGCAAGGCGGCGAGCGACCTGCTTGATGCGCCGCCATGCGATCTACATCCAGCCGATCAACTATCCGACCGTCGCGATCGGAACCGAGCGGCTGCGCATCACGCCGACGCCGCGCCACACCGAAGCGCATCTGGCCGACCTCGTCGAGGCGCTGGTCGACGTCTGGCGGACGCTGGCAGCTGCCGTTCGTCGACGCCAAGATCGTGCCGCTGCGCCGTCCGAGCGCCAAAGCGGAGCCCGCCTGCGTCTATCCCGGAGATGCGCAAGGCGGCGGAGTGAGAGTCCCCTTGACGCGGCTGCGGGAGCGGCGTTGCTTCGATCCGCCGCGCCGGGGCGGAACGGGACCAGGTCTTGACGAACAGCGAAACGCCGGACCGCTTCGCGCTGCCGCGCCGACCATCCCTTGCGGCGACGCCTCAACGACGAGGTTCACGCCCGCCCGCCCGAGCGCATCGTCGCGCCGGCGCGCGTTTCGTTCGTCGCTTTGCTCGCCGACGAGGCGCAGCGCGCGGCGTCCTGGCGGACGATCGCGCGCAGTCGCGGCGCGACAGCGGCGCGACGCCGCCGACGCCCGAGGCGCTGCACTACAGCGCCGACCTCGGCGGCTACCGGCTGAAAGCCGAGCGGCACACGGAATTCCTGCGCGTGAAAATCATCGTGCCCGGATTTGGCCGCGGCGGCGCGGGCGACCCGTTCCTGGAAAGCGCGATCGAGAGCGCCGGCGCCGACTGGCTCTCGGAGCTTGCGGGCGAAACGATCTGCGCCGATCCATGTCGCCATCATCCCCGCCGCCGACTGGCCGCCGAAGGCCGCATCTGCTCGCCGAGCGGCTCGCCTCGCGCGAGCAGCTGGTCGGCGCGCTGATCTCGGACGGGCGCGGCGCGGCGTTCACCGATTTCGCTGATCGGCGACGACGGTTTCAGCCGGTTGCTGATCCTCGACAACGGCATGACGGCGGGCCAGCTCGGGCCGCAACCTGCAACGGCTCGTCGAGATCGAAGCCTATCGCATGCTGGCGCTGCTCGCCTTCCCGGTCGCGCGGGCGCGGATGGGCGAACTCAATGCGCTCGAGAGCGATCTGCGCGACGCGACCTCCGCGCTGGTCAGCGCCGAGGAAGCGGAGGAGCCGGCGCTGCTCGAACGCCTGACGCGGCTCGCCGCGACGCATGGAGAGCTTGCAGTCGGCAAGCCAGTTCCGCTTCGCCGCCGCCGCCTCCTATCATGAGCTGGTCGAGCGACGCCTTGAGGAATTGCGCGAGGACCGGCTCGAGGGCCTGCCGACCTTCAGCGAATTCTTCGACCGCCGGCTTGACGCCGGCGATGCGCACCTGCCGCGTCGTCGTCGAGCGCCAGGAGACGCTGTCGGCGCGCATTTCGCGCGCGACCGAACTGCTGTCGACGCGGGTGGAGATTTCGAGCCAGCGGCAGAGCCATGCGCTGCTCGATTCGATGGACCGGCGCGCGCAATTGCAGCTTCGCCTGCAAGAGACGGTCGAAGGGCTCTCGGTCGCCGCCATCACCTATTACATCGTCTCCCTGGTCGGCAAAGCCGCCGAGGGCCTCGACGCCGATGGGGCGCACGTCGATCCCGCGCTGGCGATGGGCGTCGCCATTCCCGTCGTCGCGCTGCTTGTCGCGCTCGGGCTGTGGCGCATCCGCCGCAGCGTCGCGAAGGCGTTCGAGAAACATTGAGCCGGCCCAGACTGATTGCGACCCGAGCATCACGGCGCGGCGCGCTGTCGCACGGATGTGGGAGCGCAGAGCGATTGCCAACTGTCCACTTCCGATGACATATGGACGGCGATCAACGGGCCGCGCGGGGCATGGCGATCTCTTTTCCTTTTTCGGCCATCGTCGGCCAGGACGACATGAAACTCGCGTTCATGATCGCCGCGGTCGACCCCACCGTCGGCGGCGTGCTCGCCTTCGGCGACCGCGGCACCGGCAAATCGACGGCGGTCAGGGCGCTGGCGGCGCTGCTGCCAAAAATCCGCGTCGTCGTCGGCTGCCCCTATAATTGCGAGCCGGAGCACGCCCGCCGCGCCTCTGCGGCGCATGCCGCGACGGCGGCGAAGCCGAAATCGGCATTGCGCGGCGCGCCCGTCGTCGACCTGCCGCTCGGCGCGACCGAGGACCGCGTCGTCGGCGCGCTCAATCTCGAGCGCGCGCTGAGTTCCGGCGAAAAGCATTTCGAGCCGGGCCTGCTCGCCGCAGGCCAATCGCGGCTTCCTCTACATCGACGAGGCGAACCTGCTCGAGGATCATCTCGTCGATCTGCTGCTCGACGTCGCCGCCTCCGGCGTCAACCTGGTCGAGCGCGAGGGCCTCAGCATCCGCCATCCCGCGCGCTTCGTGCTGATCGGCAGCGGCAACCCCGAAGAGGGCGAGCTGCGCCCGCAGATGCTCGACCGTTTCGGCCTCGCCGTCGACGTCAAGACGCCGCAGGACATGCGCGACCCGCATCGAGGTCGTCAAGCGGCGCGACGCCTTCGAACGCGACCCCGAGGCGTTTCATGAAACGCTGGGCGGGCGAGGAGAAGAAACTGCGCGCGCAAGATCACCGCGCGCGCGCGCCCGCATCTGCGCGAGATCGAAACGCCGGACGCGGCGCTGGAACGGGCGGCGCGGCTCTGCCTGGCGCTCGGCACCGACGGCCTGCGCGGCGAACTGACGCTGATCCGCGCCGCGCGCGCCTACGCCGCGCTGGAAGGCGCGGCGCGAGGTCGGCGACGCCGAACTGAAGCGCGTCGCGCCGATGGCGCTGAGCCACCGTCTGCGCCGCAACCCGCTCGACGATTCCGGCTCGGCGACGCGCGTCGAGCGCGCGCTCGCCGAAGTTTTTGCGCCATGAGCGTCGCCGAGGCCATCGCCACGCCCTGGCGGCGCGCGAGCCTCGCGGCCGACCTTGTTTGCGCTCGATCCGCTCGGCTCTGGCCTGCTGCTGCGCGCCGAGCGCCGGCCCGGTGCGCGACGCCTGCATGGCGCGGCTCGCCGCGGAGCTCGCGCCGCGTCAGCTGACCCGCATTCCCGCCGCAGATCGCCGACGACCGGCTTGATTGGCGGCCTCGACGTCGCCGCGACCTTGCGCGCCGGCAAGCCTGTCGCCGAAACGCGGCGTGCTGGCTTGCGCGCGACGGCGGCGTCATCGCCGTCGCGATGGCCGAGCGGCATGACGGGTTCGGTCGCCGCGCGGCTCGGCGCGGCGCTCGATCGCGGCGAAGTCGCGTTGCAGCGCGACGGTCTGTCGCGGACTATGGCCGGCGCGGTTCGGGCTCGTCGCGCTCGACGAGGGCATCGATGACGAGGCGACGCCGGCGGCGCTCGCCGAGCGGCTGGCCTTCTGGGTCGATCTCGAAGCCATCGGCCGGCGCGACATCGAGCCGCCGCTGTTCGCGCCGGACGAGATTTCGCGGCGGCGCGCGGGCTTCTGCCCGAGGTCGAAGCGGACCGACGCGGCGATCGCGACGCTGGTCGCCATCGCCGCCGAGCTCGGCGTCGCCTCGCTGCGCGCGCCGTTGTTTGCGCTGCGGGCGGCGCGTGCGCTGGCGGCGTTGCGCGGCGCGCGCACAACCGACGACGAGGACGTCGAGCTGGCCGCCGCGCTCGTGCTGGGTCCGCGCGCGACCCGGCTGTGCCGGCGGAGCCCGAGCCAGCCGCCCGAGCCCGAGGCGCGGGAGCCCGAGCCAGACGCGCAAGACGGGCGAAGACAAGTCGCCCGCGCGAACTGGAGGAGCAGGTGCTGGAGGCGGCGCGCGCGGCCATTCCGGCGGGCCTGCTGGCGAGCCTCGCCGCGAGCCTTGCGCCGCGAACGGCGCATCGCGCGACGACGGCAAATCAGGCGAGGAAACTTATTCGCACGCGCGCGGCCGGCCGCTGGATGCGCGCGCCGGGATCGCTCGCCAAAGGCCGGCTCGCGCTGGTCGCGACGCTGCGCGCGGCGGCGCCCTGGCGGCGCCTGCGCGAGGCGGAGAGCCCGCAGCGCCCCGAGCGCCTGGTGATCGTCAGACCCGAGGATTTTCGTATCGTGCGCTATCGCCAGCGGCGCGGCGCGACGACGATTTTCGTGGTTGACGCCTCCGGCTCGCTCGCGATGAACCGGCTCGCCGAGGTCAAGGGCGCGATCGAACTGCTGCTTGCCGATTGCTATGTGCGGCGCGACCATGTCGCGCTGATCGCCTTTCGCGGCAAGACCGGCGAAATCGTGCTGCCGCCGACCCGCTCGACAGCGCGGGCGCGCAAGGCGCTGACGGGACTTCCCGGCGGCGGCGGCACGCCGATCGCCGCCGGCCTCGATGCCGCCTTGGGGCTGGCCGACGCGAGCCGCCGCAAGGGCCAGACGCCGCTCATCGTGCTGATGACCGACGGCCGCGCCAATATCGGCCGCGACGGCGCGCCCGGGCCGGCCGCAGGCGATGAGCGACGCGCTCGACGCCGCGCGCCGCATCCGCGCCGCAAAGTTCGCCGCGCTCGCGATCGACACCAGCGCCGCCTCCGCGCGCGACGACGACGCCGGCGCGCGGCGCTCGCCGAGGCGATGAACGGCGCGCTACGTCAAGTTGCCGCTGCGCCGACGCGGGCAGGGTCAACGCCGCCGTGCGCGGCGCGCGCCCCTCGTGAGCCGCCTCGATTTCCAGCGCGACGGCGCCGATTGGCCGCTGCGCGAGGCGAGCCGTTTCGTCGAGGCCGGCGGCTTTCGCTGGCATGTGCAAGAGCTCGGCGACGGGCCGCCGGCGCTGCTGATCCACGGCACGGCGGGGGCGACCCATTCCTGGCGCGGGCTGGCGCCGTTGCTGGCGCGCGATTTTCGCCTGCATGTCGCCGGACCTTCCCGGCCACGGCTTCACCACGTCGCAGCGGACGCCCGATCTCTCGCTGCCGGGCATGGCGCGGGCGCTGGCGGCGCTGTCGACAAAACTCGATTTTGCGCCGCGTTTGGTCGTCGGCCATTCCGCCGGCGCCGCGATCCTCGCCCGGCTCATCGCGGAGGGAGCGCTCACGCCGGATCTGTTCGTCGCGATCAACGGCGCCTTCCTGCCGTTCCGAGGGATCGCGGCGGGCGTGTTTCCCGGCAGTCGCCCGCCTGCTGCTGGTCAATCCGTTCGCGCCGCGCCTGTTCGCCTGGAGCGCCGACCGCAACACCGTCGCCAACATGCTGGCCGGCATGGGCACGAAACTCGACGCCCGCGGCCTCGACCTTTACGCGCGCCTGATGCGAAACCCCGCCCATTGCGCGGGCGCGCTGGCGATGATGGCGAATTGGGATCTTTCGCGCACGCCGGACGACCTCGCCCGCCTGCGCTGCCGCTCGCTGCTGGTGGTCGGCGCTAACGACAGGGCAATCCGGCCGAACAACGCCGACAAAGTCGCCACGCGCATGGCAGACGCCCGGATCGAGCGGCTCGCCGGTCTCGGCCATCTCGCGCATGAGGAAGCGCCGGAGCGCGTCGCCACCGTCATTCGCGCGGCGGCGGTCGACGCCGGCCTGATTGAAGCTTAACGGCTGTTCAGGCCCGCGCTTCCTCGCGCGCGGCCATGTCATGCGCGACGGGGGCGTGATTGAGCAGCGCCGCGAGCGCCGTGCCGCCGATGAGATTGCCGAGCAGCGTCGGCGCGAGAAAACTGACGAGATAATCGCCCCAGGTCTCGCCGCCGTTGAGCACGGCGTAAGCCGCCTCGGTGCTGCCGGCGATGATGTGCGGGAAGCCCGCAAGCGCCACCACGTAAGTCAGCGCCGCGATGACAAACGGCGCCGCCGTCTTCGACGCCGGCAACAGCCAGACGATCAGCGCGATGAGCCAGCCCGAAAACATCGCGCGAAGCAGGCCGATTGTGAAATTTTCGCTGAAGGCGTCGCGGGCGGTCTCCATCAACGCCTGCGCGACGTCGGGTTGGATCAAACCGGGCCGGGAAACCAGCCAGGCGAAAATGATGGTGCCGACGAGATTGGTGGCGAGCACGACAATCCACATCCGCCCGAGTCGGCCAAAACCGTTGAGCGTCGGATGATGAAACAATGGCAACGTCGCCGTCAGCGTGGTTTCCGTGAACAATTGCTGTTTGCCAAGCACGGCGATGAGAAAGCCGACAGAATAGCCGATCGGCGCCACGACTTCGGCCGCGGGATCTCCAGCCATGCTGCTCTTCAGCAAGGCGAGCGTCAGGAAGGAAAAGCCCATCGACAATCCCGCCGCGAGTCCCGACCAAAGCAGCGCTCCCACCGGCCGTCGCAACTCGTGCTCGCCCTCCTCGCGCAACACCTCGTGGATCACGCGCGCCGGCATCTGCTTGGCGTCGGCGGCCTGCTTTTGCTCATGCTTCTCAAGATGAGGAGAATCTTTGCCGGCGAGTTGCGCCGGCTCCGCCTGGTCTCCTCGCCGGAGTCGTCACCGGGCGATCCTGGACTGCACCTGGCTGTATGTCGAGCGCGGCGAAGCGGCCGAGTTCATTGGCGCGCTTCGACCCCTTCTCCGCGCCGTTGTCGAACAAGGCCGAGCAATAGGCGCCGGTGAGATCGGCGACGAATGAGTCGGCCTGCTTGGAGTTCGCCGGGTTCAGCTTGCCGACGAGCGCGTCGATGGAGGGCAGCAGTTCGACGGGACTGCCCTTGCACAATCTTGTCCATCGAGCCGTCGGCGACGAGCGCCTTCACCTCCTGCCGTCGTCGGCTTGTCGCAGTCCTTCGACTTGCGCGCAGCCAGCATCGGCGTACGAGTTCTTGGCGCGCAATGTCGGCGACCTCGCGACGGCTTCGTCGCCGCGGGCGCGGCGTTGCCGAAATTGTTGCGCACGTAGTCGGCGATGGTTGCGACGTCGCCGTCGGAGAGGTCGGCGCCGATCGCCGGCATGGGCGCCAGGCCATGCTCGGCGGTCAGGCCGCCGAGCACGACGCGGATGACATCCTCCGGCCCGCGCGCCTGCACCGCTCCGTTGTGCGCCAGCGACGGGCACTTGGCCCGGCGACGCCCTCGCCCTTGAGGCCGTGGCAGGAGGCGCAATGTTCCTGATAAAGCGCCTCGCCCGGCGCGCCGGTCTTCGCGAAGCCGCCCTCGGCTTGTTGGCGAAAGTCTCCTTGGGCTTGACCGACTTGAGATAGGCGGCGATCGCGTGGAGGTCCTCGTCGGTGAGATAGCGCAGGCTGTCGTCGATCGTCTCCTGCATCGGCCCGAGCGCGATGCCGTTGTGCGGCGCGACGCCCGCCTTCAGATATTTGGCGATCTCGTCCTCGCTCCAGCGCGCCCACGCCCTGGCTTGCCGTCGGAGGTGATGTTGGGCGCATACCAGCCCTCGATCTCGCCGCCCTCGAACTTGCCGCTCCAGTCGGAGGCGCCGAGCACGTTGTGACGGTTGTGGCATTCGCCGCAATGCCCGAGACCCTCGACGAGATAGGCGCCGCGCGCCAAATTGTCCGCGGGTTGGGGCGGTGCTCGACGGCTTGCCGTCCTTGAAGAACAGCCGCGCGCCAGGTCAGCAGCGCTTCGCGAATGTTGAAGGGAAACGCGAAGTCCCGGCGGCTTGTTTGGGCGCGTGCACCGGCTTCTGCGCGAACAGATAGGCCTTGATGGCGATCGCGTCGTCGCGGGAAACGTTCGTGTACCAGGGGAACGGAAAGGCCGGGATAAAGATATTCGCCGCTTCTTGCCGATGCCCTCGTGCATGCGCGCGATAAAACTCGTCGTCGCTCCAGCCGCCGATGCCGGTCTCGTGGTCCGGCGTGATGTTGGGCGAGTAGATCGGCCCGAAAGGCGTATCCAGCTTGAGGCCGCCGGCGAACGGCTCGCCGCCGGGCTGGTGTGGCAGGCGACGCAGTCGCCGGCGCGCGCGAGATATTCGCCGCGTTTGACGAGGTCGGCGTCGTCCGGGCGTGCGTTTCAGCCGCGCCGAAGCCGAGCGCCAAGACGGTGATTCACCGCCAGACAGATGCGCCTTGCGACCATGAGAGCGTTCCCCGTTTTCCACATTGGCGCAACGTTGCAGGGCGCCGAATGTTCCCGGGAATGTCAGGCTGTCACGACACCCTTGAACAAAAATCTGGACACATATAGTGTCAATTTATGTTTACGCCCGCCGACCCGGGATCTAGCGGCGGCGCGCGGCGGAAGCCGACGGCGATCGTCATCGGCGCCGGCTTCGGCGGCCTGGCGGCGGCGATCCGGCTCGGCGCGCGCGGCTATCGACGTCACCGTGCTGGAGCGGCTCGACGCGCCGGGCGGGCGCGCCTACGTCCACCGGCAGGACGGCTTCACCTTCGACGCCGGCCCGACCATCGTCACCGCGCCGTTCCTGTTCGAGGAGCTCTGGCGCCTCTGCGGCCGCCGCATGCGCGACGATGTCGAACTGCAAGGCGATGGATCCGTTCTACAAGATCCGCTTCGCCGACGGCGCGACCTTCGCCTATTCGCGCCGACCGCGACGCGATGCGCGCCGAGGTCGAGCGCTTTTCGCCCGGCGAGGCCGAACATTTCGACGCCTTCCTCGAGATGAGCGAGGCGATCTATCGCATCGGCTTCGAACAGCTCGGCGACGTGCCCGTTCGATTCGATCCTCGACATGGCGCGCATCGCGCCGGACCTGCTGCGGCTGCAAGGCTATCGCAGCGTCTACGGCCTGGTGTCGCGCTTCTTCCGCGACGAACGGCTGCGCACGGTGTTCAGCTTTCATCCGCTGCTGATCGGCGGCAATCCGTTCAGCGCGTCGTCGATCTATTGTCTGATCGCCTTTCTCGAAAAGACGTTCGGCGTCCACTCGCCGATCGGCGGCACCGGCGCGCTGGTGCGCGGGCTCGTGCGAGCTGATCGAGGGCCAGGGCGGACGCAGTGCGCCTGCAATGCCGACGTCAAGCGCATCCTCGTCGAGAACGGCGCGGCGAACGGCGTGGAGCTCGCAGAGCGGCGAGCGCATCGCCGCCGACATCGTCGTCTCCAACGCCGATTCGGCCTGGACCTATCGCCATCTGGTGCCGCCGGAGCCGCGCCGGCGCTGGACCGACGCCAAGCTCGACCGCGCGCAGCTATTCGATGGGCCTGTTTGTCTGGTATTTCGGCGTCGACCGCCGCTACGACGACATCGGCCATCACACGATCCTGATGGGCCCGCGCTACCGCGAGCTGCTGAAGGACATTTTCGTGCGCAAAGCGCTCGCCGAGGATTTCAGCCTCTATCTGCATCGCCCGACCGCGACCGATCCCGCGCTCGCGCCGCCGGGCTGCGATGCGTTCTACGTGCTCTCGCCGGTGCCCAACCTGCAGGGCGGCCAGGATTGGCGCGTCGAGGCGGAGCCCTATCGCCGACGCATCGCCGCCTGGCTGGAGGCGAACCTGCTGCCGGACCTCTCGCAAACATATCGTCGTCTCGAAAGTCGCGACGCCGCTCGATTTCCGCGACCGGCTCAACGCGACGCACGGCGAGGGTTTCGGGCTCGAGCCGCTGTTGACGCAAAGCGCCTGGTTCCGTCCGCACAACCGCAGCGAGGACGTGAAGAACCTGTTCCTCGTCGGCGCCGGCGTGCATCCCGGCGCCGGCTTGCCGGGCGTGCTGTCCTCCGCCCGCGTGCTCGACAAGGTGGCGCCGCATGCCAATGCCTTTGTCTGAAGCGCCCGTTCGCGAGCGAGCCGATCACCGCGCCTGCCGCGCGGCGATCCGCGCCGGCTCGCGCACGCTTCTATGCCGCCTCCTGGCTGCTGCCGCTCGGCTGTCAGGCGGCCGGCCTTCGCGCTCTACGCGTTCTGCCGGCTCTCCGACGACGCCATCGATCTCGAGGGCGGCGAGGCCGAAGCGCTGGCGCGGCTCAGCAAGCGGCTCGATGCGCGCCTATGCCGGGTCGCCCCTACGACCATCCCGCCGATCGCGCCTTCGCCGATCTCGTGCGCGACCATCACATTCCGCGCGAGCTGCCCGACGCGCTGCTCGAGGGCTTCGGGCTGGGACTGCGAGGGCCGGCGCTACGCCACGCTCGAGGACCTGCACGCCTATGCCGCGCGCGTCGCCGGCACCGTCGGCGTGATGATGACGCTGCTGATGGGCGTGCGCGATCCGCATGCGCTGGCGCGCGCCTGCGATCTCGGCGTCGCGATGCAGCTCACCAACATCGCGCGCGACGTCGGCGAGGACGCGCGCGCGGGCCGCCTCTATCTGCCGCTCGAATGGCTCGAGGAGGCCGGCCTCGATCGCCGACGCCTTTCTCGCCGCGCCCGCAGCCCTCGCCCGGCGCTCGCCGAGTGATCGCGCTCGCCTGCTCGAAGAGGCCGACCGGCTCTACGCTCGCGCCCGCGAGGGCATCGCGCGGCTGCCGCCGCCTGCCGTCCCGCCATCCTCGCCGCGGCGTTCGATCTACGCCGAGATCGGCCGCGAAGTGGCGCGGCGCGGCTACGATTTGGTGACGGCGCGCGCCCGCGTCGGCGCGCCGCCGCAAGCTCGCGCTGCTCGCACGCGCCGGATTGCGGGCCGCCGCGCTTCTCGTGGCGGGCCGGCGCCCGCCGCTGGCCGCGGCCGCTTTTCTCATCGACGCGGTCGCGCGCCATCGCCTTCCCGGTCGGCGCGCCTCTCTGAAGCGCGCCGTGCGCGTGCTGGAAATCTTCGAGCGGCTGGAGCGCGCCGAGCAGTTGGGCAGATGAATGCCGCAATCCTATGGCCTCGTCGAGATGGCGCCTGCTTTCGGCGTCGTGCTGGTGTTCCTGTCTGGCAGCTCGTGACCAGAGGCGTCAAGGCCGACCGAGAACGCCGCGCGCGAGAAAGCGCAGCGGGAAAAGGCCGGTCAATAAAGCGCGCGGGGCATCCGGAATGGCAGCATCGCTTTGACCACTGGCGAGGCGAAGCGGTCGAGATCTAGCGCCTCGTGCATGGACACCACATCGCGGCCGTCAAGGCGGTGCGCGATCCGCGCCCGCGCGT
>CAWIEP010000008.1:0-15808 GCA_963835115.1 uncultured Pseudomonadota bacterium | reverse complement strand
GCAGGCGGGAGATCGCGATGCGGCGAGGTTGCAGGTCGCCCTTCTCCCCGAGCGTGACCAGCTTCTCGACCACCGGGCGCAGGTCTTTCGCCTTCGGTAAAGTCGTCAGGATCTGCTCGTGCTTGATCAGCGCCTGGGACATATTGGCGAACATCGCCTTGCGATGTTCGGCGGTGCGGTTGAAGCGGCGCTTGGCCGCGTCCGTGATACATGGCGGTCTCCTGTTTTTACGGCCGCCGTGCCACGGTACGGTCGTTTGTTGTTTGGCGAATGGTGAGTACCGAATGGCGAATGGAACTATTCGCTACTCGCCATTTCGCTATTCCGCCTTTCTAGTAATGCTCCTCGAAACCTCTTCGCGAGTTCCTCGATGTTTTCCGGCGGCCAGCCGGTGACTTCCATGCCCAGGTGCAGGCCCATCTGGGCGAGCACGCCGCGAGATCGACCGGCTTGCCGACGCCGCGCTCGGCGACGAGTTTCTTCAGCGTGGTTCCGGCGGCGATGGCGGCCTCGGCGAGTTGCAGCGTCGTGCGCGCCCCCTTCACCAGCCGGCTTTCTCCGCGCGCCGTCGTCACAAGCGCGCGCTTGCCGTTTTCGTCGGTGATCTGGCTCAACCGCATACGCCCCTCCCCCGATATGTCGACGCCGGATAGCGCAGAGCCGCGACCAGGGATAGTCTGAAAGTCGCCTTGCGCCGCTCACGCGCGCGGCTCCGACAATGGCCGGCTCCAGCGGCAAACACCTAATCCGACATGTCAAAAGACAGCGTAGCGCGCCGCAATTCGTGGAATGGAGAAGGCCAGCCGCCTGCTTCGGGCGCGTGCAAAGGCCCGACCATGGCGCAAATCCTTGTTGTCGACGACGAACCGATCATCGCGATGACCATCGCCGACTGGCTCGACGACCTCGGACACAGCGTCGTGGGGCCCGTCGCCGATCTCCCGACCGCCCTCGCGCTCGTCGAACAGCCGCTCGACGCGGCTATTCTCGACATCAGTCTCGGAATGGACACCACGGTTTCGGTCGCCCGCCGGCTGGCCGAGCTTGGCGCGCCGTTCGTTGTTGCGACCGGGCACGATCCCGCCATGATGGACCCCGCCTTCGCCACCGGCCTTTTCCTTGCGAAACCCTTCGGTTTCGAGAGCTTTCGTCGCGTCGTCGAGCGCCTGCTGAGCGGCGCGCCCTAGCGCCGTCCGGCAACGGCGCCGCCAGGGACGAGGCCAGGAAGTTGACTTTTGGCCGTGTTAAGGAAAGTTGGGAAACGATCAATCAGGCTAAAGTCTCGCCTTGGCGCTCGACAAAACGCGAAATGCACCGCCCGCTTGCGAGACTTGCCCGCTACGTCAGCGGCCGGCCTTCTTTCAAAAGACGCCAAAAGAAGTCGAATGGACGCAAAAAACCCGGCTCGGGCAAAATCGGGTCGCCGCCGGCGCCGAGCTTTTTCGCGACGGAGACGAAAGCGCGGAACTTTACACGCTCTATTCCGGGTGGGCGTTCCGTCACCGCACCCTCACCGACGGGCGCCGCCAAATTCTCAATTTCTTTCTGCCGGGCGACCTCATCGGGTTCCAGGCCTCGATGCTGAGCGCGGCCGATCACAGCGTAGAGGCGCTGACCGACATCGTGCTTTGCGTCTTTCCGCGTAAGCGCGTCTGGCGCATCTTTCAGGAGACGCCGGAACTCGCCTTTCAACTCGCCTGGCTCGGCGCGCGCGAGGAGGGCATGGTCGACGACAACCTGACGGCCGTTGGTCAGCTTTCGGCGGCTGAGCGCATGTCGTCGATGATCGTCGCCCTGTTCAAACGCGCCAAAAGCCTGGGGCTGGTCGATGTCGACGCGTTCGATTTTCCGCTACGGCGCGAACACGTGGCGGACGCGCTCGGCCTGTCGCTCGTGCACACGATCAAGACCTGGTCGGCGCTGCGCAAGGCGGGACTGTTCGAGCAGGCCGGAACGCGGCTTCGGCTGCTCAACCCGCGCATCAGCGCCCGGCTGGGTCAGTTCTTCGAGCAGTCCGGCCGCTTGCGGCCGATTTTGTAGGCTGAAGGTGGAAACGCAAAAAAAACTCCGCCGGGCGCGGCGCCCGACGGAGCTTATTTTCACCCGCCCGGCTGCGCCGGAACGGTCAAACGCCTTTGGCTCGCCGCTCGCTCATAAACCGGTCGAACTCCTCACGGTCCTTGGCCTTGCGCACGGTGTCGAGCCATTCCGCAAACTCACGGTGCGCGTCCTCGAGCCGCCGGCGCTCCGCTTCGAGGCGGGAAAGCTCGTCGCGCTTCCACGAATCGAACGCGGCGTTGCCAGTCGAGGCGGTGAAGCCGTGCGCCCAATTGGAACCCGCCCAACCCGATGGCGCGCCGGCCTGGAAGCCGCTCATCGCGGAGCGGGCGCGCGTGAACGCCCCCGTCGCCACCGTCTGCAGATCGGGGCCGCCCGATTTGCGCTGCCAATATTTGTAACCGAGAACCGCCAGCCCGATTGGCCAAAACACCATGAATCCGAGGACCATGGCTATCAACTCCACCGGCGTCCAGCGGCCGCCCGCGCATCCGCGCGACCAGGGCGACCCGCCGAAGCCGCCCGCGTTATTGTCAAACGCGCCTTGTGTCGTGCTCATAAAGAGCCTCCCGAAAAGCCGCCGCGGCGCTTGAGCCCGGCTGCGCGTGAGACATTGGCGCCGCTCTCCCGCCGCGCAAGGCCCCGCCAACATTAAATCGGCGGCCGGCAAGTCCGCCGCGCGTCTGGCTTGGCCGCTCGCGCCGGCCTATAGGGGGCCCGCAAACGCAAGGAGGCGCGATTGGCTCGCTGGTGGTTCGTCCTGTTGCTGGCGTTCGTTGTCGGCGCCCGCGCCGACGAGCGCGTCGTTCCGCACGACCCTGCGGAAGCGCATCTCTCCTTCGCGCCGGTGGTCGCCAAGGTGCGCCCTTCGGTCGCCAACGTCTACGCCTCGCGCGTTGAGACGATGCCGCGCAATCCGCTGTTCGACGACCCCTTCTTCCGCCATTTCTTCGGCGAATCGGATGGCGAGCAGAACCGGCGCGTCGCGCAATCGCTTGGCTCCGGCGTCATCGTCGACCCCAGCGGCCTGGTGGTGACCAACCATCACGTCATCGCGGGCATGACGGATATGAAGGTCGCGCTCGCCGACAAACGCGAATACGCGGCCAAGATCGTGCTCGACGATCCCCGCACCGACCTGGCGGTGCTGAAAATCAAGGGCGACACGGAGTTCCCGGCCATCGCGCTCGGCGACTCGGATTCGCTGGAGGTCGGCGATTTCGTCATCGCCATCGGCAATCCGTTCGGCGTCGGCCAGAGCGTTACGCAGGGCATCGTCTCGGCGCTCGCCCGCACCGACATCGGCGTTAACGACTACGGCTTCTTCATCCAGACCGACGCCGCCATCAATCCCGGCAATTCCGGCGGCGCGCTGGTCGACACCTGGGGGCGCCTGGTCGGCGTCAATTCGGCGATCTATTCGCGCTCCGGCGGCAGCATGGGCATCGGCTTCGCCATACCTGTCAACATGGTCAAGAGCGTCATCGCGACGGCGAAGGCCGGCGGCACGACGGTCAAACGGCCCTATCTCGGGGCCAAATTGCAGGACGTCACCCGCGACATCGCGGATTCGTTCGGTCTCGACCGGCCTGTCGGCGCCGCGGTGGCGAGCCTGGAGTCCGGGGCGCCGGCGGCGGAGGCGGGTCTGAAGCGCGGCGACGTGATCGTCGCCGTCGACGGCCAGCCCGTCGACAACTCCGCCGGCGTGGAATTTCGCATCGGGGTCAAGCCGGTCGGCGGCGTCGCCTCGCTGTCGGTCTTGCGCGGCGGCAAGAGCATTATGTTGCCGCTGAAGCTGAGAGAACCCCCGGAAACCACGCCGCGCAGCCAAGTGCGGTTGAGCAGCCGTTCGCCGCTGCAGGGGGCCGAAGTGATGAACCTGTCGCCGGCGGTGATCGAGGAGCTATCGCTCGATGCGAGCGCGCTCGGGGTCAGCCAGGGCGTGGTGGTGGCGGATGTTGCCCCCGAGTCGCCGGCGGCGCAATTTGGACTGCAAAAGGGCGACGTCATCCTCGGCGTCAACAACGCGGCCATTCACGACACCCATGACCTCGTAGACGCGACCGCTCAGCACGGCCGCGCGTGGGATCTCACGATCTCACGCAATGGCCAGACCGTGCGCACACGCATCGGATATTGAGGGCGGAACTTCACGCTTGTCCTTGCGCCGTGGCGATGATCTTCAGTTCACATCAAAAGAGCCGCGCGCCTATGTCAGCTTCCGCCAGCATGTTTTCACAATCGTTCTTCCACGGGACGCGGGCCGACCTAAAACCCGGAGACCTGATTGTCGTCGGCCACCAATCCAACTTTACCAAGGTCAGGACGCTATCCTGGGTATATTTCGCGGGTACGCTGGATGCTGCGATCTGGGGCGCTGAGCTGGCGGCCGGCAGTGGGCAAGAACGGATTTATGTCGTGGAGCCAACCGGGCCGATCGTGGACGATCCCAACCTGACGGATAAGAAGTTTCCCGGCAACCCGACGCTGTCCTATCGCTCCCGCGATCCGCTACGCGTCATTGCCGAAGTTACGAAGTGGCAAGGGCACCCGCCTGAACGGCTACAGCAGATGAAGGACGGTCTCGCCCGTATGAAATCGGATGGCTCCGATATCATCGACTGACATGATTGGGAAACGGCGGCCCCCGTCCACGGCCGCCGACCAGAAGCTCGACGCACCTTGATGCGGGCGCGGCTTGACCGGAACCGCCTCAGCCACGAAACAGCGCGAAATACAACACGTAGATCCAACCGAGCACCCCGTCGACGATGGCCCAGAAGATCGAGTGGTTGTTGACGTAGGAGATCGCGATCGCCAGCGCCGAGCCGAAGCCGACGCCATATCTCGCGCCGTCGACCTGGATGTTGTAGGCCCTGCTCGACATGACCACCGCTCCGTTTGAGACTGCGCTTAACGTAAGCCCAGAACGCGGTGAGCAAAAGGGAGGGACCATGGGCAAGATCGCAATCGTCGGCGCGGGGCTCATCGGCCGAGCCTGGGCGATCTCGTTCGCCCGCGCCGGTCACGAGGTCGCGATGTGGGACGTCGAGGCTTCGGCGCCCGGCGCGGCGATCTCCGCAATTGCGCAAACGCTGCCGGAGCTTCGCCTGAACGGACTTCTCGACGAAGCGGCGGAAGTCGTGCTCGCCCGTATCGTCGCCGTTGCGCGTTTGGAAGAGGCGCTCGACGGCGCCGCGCATGTTCAGGAAAATTCGCCGGAGCGGCTCGACGTCAAGCGTGAACTGTTCGCGCGGCTCGACGCGCTCGCCGCGCCGGAGACGGTGCTGGCGAGTTCGACCTCAGCGATTTTGCCCTCGGCGTTTTCCGAGGGTTTGCACGGGCGGGCGCGCATCCTGGTCGCCCACCCCATCAATCCGCCGCATCTGGTTCCCGCCGTCGAGATCGTTCCGGCGCCGTGGACGGCGGCTGAGACGGTGACGCGCACGACGGCGCTGATGCGCGCGGCCGGCCATTCGCCGATCGTCATGGCCCGCGAGATCGACGGCTTCGTCGTCAACCGCCTGCAAGGGGCGTTGCTGGAGGAAGCGTTCCGGCTGGTCGCGGCGGGGCTCGCCAGCGCCGACGACGTCGATGTCGCGATCAAGGACGGGCTGGCCTTGCGCTGGTCGTTCATGGGGCCGTTCGAGACTATCGACCTGAATGCGCCGAAGGGGGTGCGCGACTACGTCGCGCGCTATCAGGGCGTCTACAAGACCATGTTTGCGACGGGCCGCGTCCGATTGGGCAGGGCCGGTGTTGGACGAGATCGAAGCGTCGCGGCGCGCTCGGACGCCGGAGGAAGGGCTAGGCCAGCGCCAGGACTGGCGCGACCGCCGGTTGATGGCGCTGCTCCAGCACAAACGCGCCGCCGCCGAGACCCTTGGCGATTGACGCCTCACGCCGGACACGCGCGCAGCTTTGCGCGCCAAAATTCGCGCCGTTCTTTCAGAGCCGAGTCACGGACGTAGGGCGAGGGCGCCTTGGGCAGGCGCTCGAGCGCCTCGAATGCGAAGGCGGCCTCGCCGTGGGCCGCCCAGGCGGCCTGCAAGGGAGGGCGCGGATGCGTGCCCGACCGCAGCGAAAACGCAAGACGGTTGAACACCTTGTCGATATCGAGCGCCGCGCCGACAAAGACTTCGCCCGTCGCTGCGCAACGCAGCGCGAACACGCCGGCGACGGATTGGCGCTCCTTGTAGGCGGCGATGGCGGCGCGGCGGTTCATGCAGGTTATATCCGGGTATAATTGACACCGTGATATCGCCCGGGTAATATCCTGTCAAGGAGATCCCATGCATCGATTTGTCGCCTTCGAAGGCTCGAGCCGCCTTGCCTTCGGGTCCAGACTCGACGTCGCGCTCGCGCTGAAGGCCGCCAAGGCCGTGCCGGGACCGCTGCTCGCTTTCGACTTGGAGACGGGCGCTGAGGTCGATTTCGACCTGCGCGGCTCGAACGATGAGATCGCGGCGCGCTACGGCGAAAGCGGGCGCGGGCCTGGGCGGCCGAAACTCGGCGTGGTCGCGCGCGAAGTGACGTTGCTTCCGCGGCATTGGGATTGGCTCGCGCGCCAGCGCGGCGGCGCTTCGGCGGCGCTGCGCCGGCTCATCGACGCCGCGCGCGCGGCCGACCAAGGCGCGACCGAGGCCGCCCGGGCGAAAGACGCCGCCTATCGGTTGCTTTCGGCGATGGCCGGCGATCTCCCGCATTTCGAGGACGCGGCGCGGGCGCTGTTCGCCGGCGACGTCGCCGGGTTGCGCGCGCTGACGTCCGGTTGGCCCGCCGACGTTGTCGACACGGCGCTGGCGCGGCTGGAGGCGAACGGGAACGACGACGCCCTATCGGCGTAAATTAGGGTCTGTTAGAAAACACGCGCGGCACATCGGGAAGGCGACGACAATGCAGTGGGAGAACACCCCGGAGTCCTCGAACATCGAAGACCGGCGCGGCGATGTGAGCGCCGGCATGGGCGGCGGCGGCGGCCCCTCGTTCGGCACTGGCGGCATGGGCATCGGCGTCATCGTCATCGTACTGATCATCAGCTATTTCACCGGCATCAATCCCGCGGTGCTGCTCAACGGCGCGCAAGTCGTCACCGGCAACGGCGGCGGCCAGCAAATGACCAGCGCCCGGCCCGCCCCGCGCGCCTCGCTCAACAGCCGCACCGACAGTCTGGTGCGGCATGTGCTCGGCGAGACCGAGGCGGTGTGGGCGGAAATCCTGCCGGCGCAGAAAGGCGTCCGCTACGTCAACCCGACGCTGGTGCTCTACTCCGGCGCCACGCAATCCGGCTGCGGCGGCGCGCAGGCGGCGATGGGTCCGTTCTACTGCCCGGTCGACAAGAAGGTCTATCTCGACAAGTCGTTCTTCAACGAGATGCAGACGAAATACGGCGGCGGCGGCGATTTCGCCTACGCCTATGTGATCGCCCACGAAGTCGGCCACCACGTGCAAGACCTGCTCGGTATTCTCGGCCGGGCCGACGACGCCAAGCAGAACGGCTCGCGCACGCAGGCCAACGCGATTTCGGTGCGGATTGAATTGCAGGCCGACTGCTTCGCCGGCGTCTGGGCCGCCAACGCCAACAAGAAATGGAACCTGATCGACCAGAACGACATCGCGCGCGCCGTCGCCACCGCGCAAGCCATCGGCGACGACACCCTGCAAAAGGCCGCGCGCGGCTACGCCGTCCCCGACAGTTTCACCCATGGCTCGTCGGCGATGCGGCAAAAGTGGTTGATGACGGGAATGGAGAGCGGACAGGTCGATTCCTGCAATACCGGCGTTCCGTGAATCGGAGCGTCGCGGGAATGAAAAAAGCCGCATCAATCCCAGTGCAATGCGCTTTAGCGGGAACTCGCCGGCGAAGCCGGCGGCCTCCATCGCCAGATGCACCTTGTTCTGGAACGTAGCGTCATCGCCGCGCGCGAGCAGCGCCGCCGAGCGCGCCACCGCCTCGCACAGCGCGGCGACCCAGCCCATCTCGGCCTTGGAGAAATCGCCGAGCACGAACGGATGCACCAGCTCCTTCACGCCGGGATGGCCGATGCCGAGGCGCACACGCTTGTAATTGTTGCCGATATGGGCGGTGATCGAGCGCAAGCCGTTATGCCCGGCGTTGCCGCCGCCGACCTTGATCCGCACCTTTGACGGCGCGAGATCGAGTTCGTCGTGCACCACGACGACGGCCTTGAGTTCGAGCTTGAAGAACCGCATCGCCGCGCCGACGCTGAGGCCCGAGTTGTTCATGTAGGTCTGCGGCATCAGCAGCGCCGCTTTCACGTCGCCGATCGTCCCATCGGCGATAGCGCCCTGGAAGCGGGAGCGGAATGACGGAAAGCGGTGCTCGCGGGCGATCGCATCGACCGCCATGAACCCGATGTTGTGGCGATTGCGCGCGTAAGCCGCGCCGGGATTGCCGAGGCCGACGATCAGCAACATGACTGGCCCCTCGCAAAAGCCCGCCCGCGCAAGCGCGGGCGAGCTTTATCGCGTTGGCGCGAAGCGGCGCGCTACTTCTTGGCCGCGGGCTTGGCGGCCGCGGCCGCCTTCGGCGCCGGGGCGGCCGCGACGGGCGCTCCCTTGGCGGGAGCGGCGGCCTTAACGGGCGCCGCAGCCGAGGTCACGGGGGCGTCGCCCTCGGCTTTCGCCTCCTCGGGCATGGTGCTCGGCGGCACGATGGTGACGATCGTCGGGTTGCCCTTGGTGTGCGTCGGGCGGCAGCCCTCCGGCAGCTTCAGGTCGGCGATATGCACCGCGTCGTGGAAGTCCAGGCCGGCCAGATCCACCTCGATCGCCTCGGGGAGGTTGTCGGCCGGGGCAAGCAGTTCCAGGGTGTGACGCACGAGGTTGACCGTGCCGCCTTTCTTCACGCCGGGGGCCGCGTCGCGGTTGACGACGTGAATCGGAACGGCGGTGCGCACTCGCGCGCCCGCCCGCAGGCGGAGAAAATCGACGTGGATCGGCCGGTCCTTGACGACGTCGAGCTGGTAGTCGCGCGGCAGTACGCGCTCCTTGCGGCCTTCGATATCGAGTTCGAAGATCGTCGTCAGGAACCGCCCGGCGTAGATGTGCTTGTTGAGATCCTTGAAATCGACCGAGATCGGTTCCGGTTTTTCACCGCCGCCATAGATAACGCCGGGTACGCGGGCCTCGCGACGAACGAAGCGGGCGGCCCCCTTGCCTGTCCCGCTACGCGTCACGGCCGCGAGTTCTTTAATCGCCGCCATGTCGTGTTTTCCTTTAAAATCATCCCGCCTCGCCTCCAGGGGTGTCGGAAACGGCGGGAAACGCGGCTCTATAGGGGAAGCGCGCCCGTCGGGCAAGAGGCCGCCGTCAATCGCGTTTCGGCGTCGGCGTCGCCAGCAGCGCCTTGCACGCCTCGACGATGGCGGGGATGTCGTAGCGAGCGACGCCGTTTTCGGGCGGCGGCATGACGACGCGGCGGGACGGCGCGCCCATCCCGGTCTCGTAGAACAGCGACAGCGAGCGCCAATCGGGATAGCCGGGAACGTTGATCTCCAGCACTCTCGGGTTCTCGCACAGCACGGCGTTCATCAACCCAGCGCCGTGCAGCCCCACGATCAGCTCGCAATTCACGAGAGTGCGCAAATAATCCTCAACCCCGAGCCGGCTGACGACGACGGTTTCGAGGCCAAGCTCGGACAGCGCTTGCTGAAGCGCCTCCGCGTTGGCGAAGCGGGGCTCGCGGTCGTCGCCGCGGCTGGAGTCTTCGCGGGAGATGAAGATGCGGCGCTTCGCCGGGGTCCGGTATTCCGCCAGCGCCGCGGACAGGTTTTGCGCCAGCCGCATGACCGCGCCGCGCGCGATGGCGTCGTTCGACGGCGAAAAATGCGTCGTCGGGACGAACAGGCGCGGCACGCGATAGAAGCGATTTTTCAGGAACCGCGGGGGCCTTGCGCCCACCGAACGGGCGAATATTTCCGGCGCGGCGGGGTAGCGGAAGCCGGGACCGACAAGCAAAGGCGTGAGGTCTTCGCCCGCATGCGCGCAAGCATCCAGATACGTCGGCGTCTGGATCAGCGTGTCGTGCACGAGATGTGCGAAATTGGCCCAGGTCAGCCGTGAATTGAAGAGAAAGGCGGGCGCCTCGATGACCTCGATATCGCTCGGGACGCTCAGCAGGCAGGTTTCTCGCCAGACGTCGAGTTTGTGGATGAAGTTGTGCTCGAAAATTCTGCGGATGATCTCCGGCGATCCGCCGAGCCCGCCCTTCATCCAGCCGTTCGGCAAGATCTGGGTGTTGAAGACGAGGGCGCCGTCTTTGATAAGAAAGCCGAACGGCGTGACGATCGCGTCGGCGAGTTCGACAAATCCATAGCGGATGCTGTTGGGCCAGCGAATGTCCGACAAGGACAGCACCGCATTCTTGCCGAAGGCGGGATCGTCGATGCGCGCGATCCTGAGCGACTTGCCAATCCGATCCTCAGGAACGGGCGTCTCGGCGCGAAGGTCCGCGAGGCGCTGGCGGGTCGCGTCCGGCACCGGGCCGACAATGTCGATCACAGCCGGCGCCGCAGAGGACGGCGCCGGTTCGCCGACGACGTTCGCCCAGGCCGCGCGAAGGTTTGGCCGCCAGCCGGCCGAACTCGCCATCAGTCGGAAATCCGCGCCCAGGCCGCGCGGAACGCCGCCGCTTTGGCGCGCGTCGTCGCCGGCGCGTCGCCGGGCTTATAAAGCGCGGAGCCGAGCCCGAAACCCGACGCGCCGGCATGGACGTAAGCCGCCATGTTGTCGGGCGTGATCCCCCCGACCGGCAGGATCGGCGCTTCGCGCGGCAGCACCGCGCGCCATGCCTTGACCACGGCGGGCGAGATCATCTCGGCGGGAAACGCCTTGACCCCGTCGGCGCCCGCCGCCAGCGCCGCGAAAGCCTCGGTCGGCGTCGCTGCGCCCGGCAGGCAGACGAGCCCCAGCGCCTTCGCCCGTGCGATCACGTCCGTATTCGTGTTCGGCGTCACGATGAGGTCGCCGCCGGCCTTGGCCACCGCCTCGACCTCCGCGACGCTCAGAACCGTCCCCGCGCCGACCAGGGCGTGCGGCGGCGCGAGCCGCCGGATGGCGGTTATACTCTCGTAGGGCATGGGAGAATTCAAAGGGATTTCAATGAGATCGAAATTCTCCGCCAGCAGCGCCTCGGCGACGCCGGGGGCTTGGGCCGGCGTCACGCCGCGCAGGATCGCCACCAGCGGCAGTTTCGCCATCGCGGCTTGCAGGCGCGGGGTCATAGCGGGGCTCCGATTCCAACGATTGGCCTTTTGCGCGCCCGCCCACGCGGAATCAACCGGGACTGTTATCACTATCTGCGAATGTACAAAGCCCGGCTTGTGATTTTACGCCCCTTGCCCCATATGCGCCGCTCTCAACGGGACGGGCGGGCATGAAGGTCGTCATTGTCGAATCGCCGGCCAAGGCGAAGACTATCAACAAGTATCTCGGCAAGGACTACGACGTTTACGCGTCTTTCGGACACGTGCGCGACCTCGTTGAAAAGGACGGCTCCGTCGACCCCGACAATGATTTTGCGATGCGTTGGGAGGTCAATGAAAGGGCCGAGAAGCGGCTGAAGGAAATCGGCCGCGCCGTCAAGGGCGCCGACCGCATCATTCTCGCCACCGACCCCGACCGCGAGGGCGAGGCGATATCCTGGCATCTCAATGAAATTCTGAAACAAAACAAACTCATCGGCGACAAACGGGTCGACCGGGTCGTGTTCAACGCCGTCACCAAGGAGGCGGTGCAGGAGGCGATGCGCAACCCGCGCCAGATCGACCAGGCGCTCGTCGACGCCTATCTCGCCCGTCGCGCGCTCGACTATCTCGTCGGCTTCAACCTGTCGCCGGTGCTGTGGCGCAAACTGCCGAGCGCGCGTTCGGCGGGGCGGGTGCAGTCGGTGGCGTTGCGGATCGTCTGCGACCGCGAGCTGGAAATCGAGAAATTCGTCGCGCGCGAATACTGGTCGATCGTCGCTCACCTTAAAACACCCGCCAACGCCGGCTTCACGGCGCGGCTCGTCGGCGCGGACGGCAAGAAGATCGGCCGGCTCGATGTCGGCTCCGGCGACGACGCGCGGGCCTTTGAAACGGCTTTGGCGAACGCCCGCTTTGCGGTCGCCTCGGTCGAGGCGAAGCCGGTCAAGCGGCACCCGCAGCCGCCGTTCACCACCTCGACGCTGCAACAGGAAGCCTCGCGCAAATTCGGCTTCGCGCCGGCGCGCACCATGCAGATCGCGCAGCGGCTCTATGAGGGCGTTGATATCGGCGACGGCCCGGTCGGCCTTATTACCTATATGCGCACCGACGGCGTCGACCTCGCGCCGGAGGCGGTGACGGCGGCGCGCAAGATGATCGGTCGCGAGTTCGGCGACGCCTACGTCCCCGCCGCGCCGCGCAAGTATACGGCGAAGTCGAAGAACGCGCAGGAGGCGCACGAGGCGATCCGCCCGACTGACGTGACCCGCCGACCCGGCGACGTCGAGCAGCATCTCCAGGACGACCAGTTCAAGCTCTACGATCTCATCTGGAAGCGCACGGTCGCCTGCCAGATGGAGAGCGCGGAGCTGGAGCGCACGACGGTCGACATCGTCGCCGACGCGGGCGCGCGAAAGCTCGACTTCCGCGCCACCGGGCAGGTCATTCGCTTTCCCGGCTTCCTCGCGCTCTACCAGGAGGGGCGAGACGAGACTGACTCAACCCGTCCGGCGGCGGACGCCCAGGGCGAGGCCGAGGAGGACTCCGCCCGCCTGCCGCCGATGAAGGCGGGCGACCGGCTCGCCAAGGAGCGCATCGAGACGACCCAGCATTTCACCGAGCCGCCGCCGCGCTACAGCGAATCCTCGCTCATCAAGCGCATGGAGGAGCTGGGCATCGGCCGTCCCTCCACCTACGCCTCGACGCTGGCGGTGCTGCGCGACCGCGAATATGTGCGGCTCGACAAGAAAAAGCTGTTTCCGGAGGACAAGGGCCGGCTTGTCACGGCGTTTCTGGAGGCGTTTTTCGGCAAATATGTCGAATACGACTTCACCGCCGATCTCGAGGAGCGGCTCGACAAGGTCTCCAACAGCGAAATCGACTGGAAGGACTTGCTGCGCGACTTCTGGCGCGATTTTTCCGCCTCGCTCGTCGACATCAAGGACCTTCGCACCACCCAGGTGCTCGACAGCCTGAACGAGGTGCTGGGCCCGCACATCTTCCCGGCGCGCGCCGACGGCGGCGACCCGCGCCTCTGCCCCTCTTGCGGGCGCGGCCAACTTTCGCTGAAGCTGGGCAAGCACGGCGCTTTCATCGGCTGCAACAACTATCCCGAGTGCAAGTTCACCCGCGTAATGTCGCCCACGGGATTGGATGCCGCCGAGGGGGAGCGGCCGGGCGTGCGCGTGCTCGGCAATGACCCCGAGAGCGGCGAGCCCGTAACGCTGCGCAAGGGCCGCTTCGGCGAATATGTGCAGCTTGGCGAGGGCGAAAAGCCGAAACGCAGTTCGTTGCCCAAGGGGCTGAGGCCCGACGACGTCACGCTGGAGCATGCGCTCAAACTTTTGGCGCTGCCGCGTGAGGTCGCCCGTCACCCCGACAGCGGCGAGCCCATCGTGGCGGGCATCGGCCGCTACGGCGCCTACGTGCAGCACAACAAGACCTATGCGAATCTCGGCAAGGACGACGACGTCCTGGAGATCGGCGGCAATCGCGCCATCGACCTCATCGTCGCCAAGGAGAGCGGGGCGAGCGCGCGGTTCGGGTCGGGCGCCGGCCGGGTGATCGGCGACCATCCCGAAGGCGGCGCGATTTCCGTCAAGTCAGGGCGCTTCGGGCCTTACATCAACCACGGCAAGCTCAACGCCACGCTGCCGAAGGGCGCCAATCCCGACGAGGTGACGATGGAGCAGGCTTTGGAGGCGCTCAAAGCCAAGGCGGCGGGCGTCGTTCCCGGCGGGCGTCTCCTCGGCGAGCACCCGGAAGGCGGCGCGATCAATGTTCTGGGCGGGCGTTTTGGACCCTACGTGAAATGGGGCAAGGTCAACGCGACGATCCCGAAATCGCGATCGCCGGAGACGATCACGCTCGCCGACGCCGTCGAACTGATCGCCGAGCGCGAGGGACGGCCGGCCAATCCGGCGCGCAAGACGACGGCGCCCAAGAAACCGGTCAAGAAGGCGGCCGCGAAACCGGCGGCGAAGCCGCAAGCCAAAGCGGCGCAGGCGAAACCGCGCGCCAAGGGCCGCGGCGCCGGCTGAGGCGCTACGGCGCCTTGTTGCGCGCGCGCGGAAAACGCGCTTTGCTGACCCTCGGCGGGAGCGTCTGAGGAGAAGCGTATGAAACGATCGACTTGGTTGGGCTTGGCTCTCAGCGTCGCGCTGGCGAGCGGGGCCAGCGCGAAAACCCTGGTCTACTGCTCCGAAGGCAGCCCCGAGAATTTCCAGCCTGCGCTCAACACCACCGGCACCAGTTTCGACGCGGCGCGGCCGGTCTACAATCGGCTGACCGAGTTCAAGCGCGGCACAACGGAGGTCGTGCCCGGCCTCGCGGAGAGTTGGGAGATCGCCGACGGCGGCAAGACCATCACCTTCCATCTGCGCAAGGGCGTCAAATTCCACTCCAACAAGGAGTTCAAGCCGACGCGCGATTTTGACGCCGACGACGTGCTGTTCTCGTTCAACCGACAGTGGAAGACCGACAATCCCTACTACAAGGTTTCCGCGGCCAAATACGATTATTTCAACGACATGGACATGCCGGCTTTGCTCGAGTCCATCGAGAAGAAGGACGACTACACCGTCGTCTTTCATCTGAAATCGCCCAATGTCGCGATCCTCGCCAATCTGGCGATGGATTTCGCCTCGATCGCTTCGGCCGAATATTCCGATTTCCTGTTGAAGAAGGGCACGCCCGAGCAGTTCGATCAGATCCCGATCGGCACTGGGGCGTTCTCTTTCGTCTCCTATCAGAAAGACGCGGTGATCCGCTTCAAGAAGAATCCCGACTATTACGGCGAGAAGGCGCTGGTCGACGACCTCGTCTACGCCATTACGCCCGACGCCACCGCGCGCTTCGCCAAGCTCCAGGCGGGCGAATGCCACGTCAACGGCTATCCGCGCCCGGCCGATCTCGCGGAGATGAAGAAGGACACTTCGCTAAGCGTGATCAGCAAATCGGGTCTCAACGTCGCCTATTGGGCGTTCAACGCGCAAAAGCCGCCGTTCGACAAGAAAGAGGTCCGTCAGGCGCTCGCCATGGCGATCGATCGCGACGCGATCGTCAAGGACGTCTATCTCGGCGCCGCTGAGAAAGCCGCGACGCTGATCCCGCGCACCATGTGGGCGTTCAACCCCGACGTCGCGCAGACGCCTTACGATCCCGAGAAGGCCAAGCAGATGCTGGCGGCGGCCGGCGTCAAGACGCCGCTCGACATCGACCTCTGGTACATGCCGGTGTCGCGCCCCTACAACCCCAACGGCAAGCGGATCGGCGAAATGATGCAGGCCGATCTCGCCAAGATCGGCGTCAACGCGAAATTGCAAACCTACGAGTGGGGCGAATATCGCAAGCGCGTCGCCGCCGGCGATCCCACTACGTCGCAATATGGCTGGACGGGCGACAACGGCGATCCCGACAATTTCTTCTTCCTGCGCGGCTGCCCCGGCGGCAAACCCGGCGACAGCAACGCGACGAAATGGTGCAACAAGGAGTTCGACGATCTGCTCCTGAAGGCGCGCGTCGCCTCCGACCAGGGCGAGCGC
>CAWIEP010000007.1:0-54078 GCA_963835115.1 uncultured Pseudomonadota bacterium | reverse complement strand
GTCGGGCTGCGGCAAGTCGACGGTGCTTCGTATCGTCGCCGGATTGATGGACGCCAGCGGCGGCAAGATTACCTGGCGCGGTCAACGCGACCTCGGATTCGTATTTCAGGAACCGACGCTCGCGCCCTGGTCCGACGTGTTCGACAATGTCTGGCTGCCCTTGCGTCTCAATGGCGTATCGCGTTCCGACGCCAAGGACCGCGTCGAAGAGGCGCTCGCCAATGTCGGACTGACCGGCTTTGAGGGGGCGTTTCCCCGGGAACTCTCCGGCGGCATGAAGATGCGCGTGTCGATCGCTCGCGCCCTGGTGATGAAGCCCTCGGTGTTGCTGATGGACGAGCCGTTCGCCGCGCTCGACGAAATCACGCGCGCCAAGCTCAACGACGATCTCCTCAAGCTGCACACGGCGCTCGGCGCGACGATCGTCTTCGTCACGCATTCCGTTTACGAGAGCGTGTTCCTGTCGAGCCGCATCTGCGTGATGGCGCCGCGTCCAGGCCGCGTGGTGGCGGAGCTTAAAATCGACCCACAAACGGCCATCCGCGACGAGGAATATCGGCTCGGACCCTACTACGCCGACCGCGTGCGCGAAGCCTCGGCCGCGCTGCAAGCCGCGATGGGCGCGGCGACATGCGCTTGATCCGTTCTGAGAAAAGGCCGCCGTGAGTTGAGACGCCGTCGAAGACTACCTCTTTCCCGCCCTGATGTTGATCATCGCGATCCTGGCCTGGGAGGCCTTCGTTCGCTTCGATCACATTCCCTCCTTCGTGCTGCCCGCGCCCAGCATGGTGATTTACACCTTGGTCGAGGACTGGCGGACGCTGTTCGCTTCGCTGCTCGTCACGCTGTCGACGACCCTCGAGGCGCTGTTTGCGGCGATTGTCGGCGGCGTGGTGCTGGCGCTTGCGTTCCACCTGTGGCGGCCGTTGGAGCGCGCTTTCTTCCCTTTCGCCGTCGTCTTGCAGGTGACCCCGGTCATTTCGATTGCGCCGCTGTTGCTGGTCTATCTGTCGTCCGGCGCGGCGGTGCTAGTGTGCGCGTTTCTGGTGGCGTTCTTCCCGATCCTCTCCAACACGGCGCTCGGTCTCGCCTCGGTGGACCACAATCTGCTCGACCTGTTTGAACTCTACGGCGCCTCGCGATGGCAGCAACTGCGGCTGTTGCGGCTGCCGGCGGCGCTGCCGTATTTTCTCGGCGGCTTGCGTATCGGCGGCGGTCTGGCGCTGGTCGGGGCGATCGTGGCGGAGATCGCGGCGGGGTCGGCGGGCTCGGGCTCGGGGCTGGCCTACCGCATCGTGGAGTCCGGTTTTCGGCTAGAGATTCCGCGTATGTTTGCGGCCTTGTTTCTCATCTCGATCACCGGAATCCTGATCTTCCTGTTTTTCACGGGATTGTCGTGGGTGCTGCTGCACCGCTGGCACGACAGCATGCGCACGCGGGAGCGGTGAGGCGTCTTTAGGACGACGACGGAAACCGCGGGAAGGCGGGCAACTCGGCGATTTCGTCGATCCATCCGATTCGCTCGGCGGTTTGCACCTGCGCGATAGGCGGCGCGGCTTCCGGATGATCGAGCGCGGCGATGCGCACTTGCATCATGCCCATGGCTTCCAAAGCGGCGTTGGAGAAGAATAGGCCCGCTCCGCATTCGCCGCAGAAGGAGCGGCGTCCCGTCGCCGAGGAGGCGTAAACCCTGGGTTCGCCACGCACCGCTACCGCTTCGCGGGGAAACATGGCCCAGGCCAGAAACGGCGCCCCGGACTGTCGGCGACAATCTTCGCAATGGCAGATCGTCCGGAAGACCGCGTTTTCCGGCGCGTCAAATTGAATGGCGCCGCAGTGGCATCGTCCGTGCAGCATGGGGCGGACCTTTTGTCCCATGTCCTTTAAACGCGCGCCCATGTCTGATGGCGAAGGTCGTGCTCCGCATCCAGTGTAATCTCCGCAACGAGTTCCATACCGTTGGCGTGCAAGACGATTTCCGGCGGACGGCCCTCGCCCACCTTATGGAACACCGGAACCCCGCCGGGCAGTTCGACCTTGCGGGCGCGGCACAGATGGAACTTGGCGTAGACCGGCAAGAACATATCGTAGGCCGCCGTGCCGCCAAGGATGGCGACGACGCCCGAGGCGACGCCGAGCGCCCGGCAGACTTCGGACAAGGGCGTCACATCGGGGTTCCAACGCCAGACATTGGGCTCTACAGGCTGCATCGAGAACGGGCCGGCCGAGCGCGTCAACAGCAATCGAGGGCGTTGGTCTGAATTCGGCTGCGCCTCGTGGCTCTTGCGTCCATGGATAAGCAAAGCCGCCGCGTCTAGCGATCGGTCGAGAAAGTCGAGGTCAGTCTTGAACTTCAGGGAGTTCGGCATCACCCCGTCGGCGCCGGCGAGCATGCCGTCGCGCGATACGATCGCAAAACCCTCTATGCTCAATCCGTCCATCACGCAGTTACGCGCCAGGTCGCAAAAAGTTCAATCAGCCGCCGACCGCGCGCAAAAACTCGCTACGGGTGCGCGGATCGTCGCGGATCGCCCCGAGCAGCCGGCTCGTTGAGAGCCTTGAACCCGGCGTGTTGACCCCGCGCAACGTCATGCAGGAATGTTCGGCTTCGATCAGCACGCCGACGCCGAGCGGATTGAGCACGTCCTGGATCGTCTCGGCGATGTCGAGGGTCAGTTTCTCCTGAATTTGCAGGCGGCGCGAAAATCCCTGCACCACGCGGGCGAGTTTTGAGATGCCGACGACCCGATCGCTCGGGAGATAGCCGATATGCGCCACGCCGATGACGGGCAACATGTGATGCTCGCAGAAGCTGACGACGCGCACGTTGGAGAGCACGATCAGTTCGTCGTAGCCGCCGGTCTCCTCGAACGTGCGTTCGAGGTATTGGCGGGGGTCTTCATCATATCCGGCGAACAATTGCGCATAGGAGCGGGCGACGCGGGATGGGGTGTCCTTGAGACCCTCGCGGTCGGGATCGTCGCCGGCCCATTCGATCAGCACGCGCACGGCGGCTTCCGCGTCGCTTTGGGTGACTGCGCGCTTCGTCTTGCTGTGGTCGTCCATGCCGCCTCGTCGCGCGCCGCACCTCGGAGGCGGCCGGGCATGGGTTAACACGGCGGCGGACGCAACGAAAGCAGAAGCGGCGGGGCGGGATCGGAAGAGCCAATTCGGGGAGCGTCCGGCGACTCTGGGATGGCCTCAAGAGAGCCGAGCGCCCCCCGCCGCCGCCCGTTTAAAAATGATCCCAGTGTCGAAGAGGATGGATGTTTGGCAGCTATTCGGGCTTTCCGAGCCAGAGGCCGACCATGCGGCGCCCGCGCCACGCTGCGAACATACCGCGCCGCTCGTCCTATCGGCGGTGATTGCCGCCGCGGTGCAAGAACCGGCAAACAACTAGACCGCTCGCCGAGTTTTCAGCAACCGCTAGCGCGTAAAAATTGCCAAGCCGCTGCAACGAGGGCCGCTGCCTCCCGAGCCATTTACGCCGCGCAAATTGCGCAGCTCCGCTTGCGACACGCGGCTTGACCGAACGCGAAGGTGACACCCAACCACCCTTGCGAACAAAGCCTAAACAGGCTTCCCTCGCGCCATGCCCGCCGCCCCGATTCGCGACTTAGGCCTTAACGACGCACAGGCCGCCGCCGTCGCGCACGATGGCCTGACGCCGCTGCTTGTCATCGCCGGCGCAGGTTCCGGCAAGACCAACACCTTGGCGCATCGCGTCGCCCATCTCGTGCTCGGCGGCGTGGACCCCAAGCGCATCATGCTGGCGACCTTTTCGCGCCGCGCGGCGGCGGAGCTCAACCGCCGCGTCGAGCACCTGCTGCGGCGCGATCTCGGCCCCGAGGCCGCCGCCGCCGCGACGCCGGAATACGCCGGCACGTTCCACGCCATCGGCGCGCGGCTGTTGCGCGAGTACGCCGAGCGGATCGGCTTGAGCGCCGCCTTCACGATCCACGACCGCGAGGACAGCGCCGACCTGATGGCGTTGACCCGCCACGGGCTCGGGCTCTCCGAAAGCGCCACGCGCTTTCCCGCAAAAGCGACCTGCGTGGCGATATACTCCCGCGCCGTCAATGCGCGCGCGACGCTTGACGAGACGCTACAGCGGCATTTCCCGTGGGCCGCGGCGCATGAGACGACGCTGACGCAGCTATTCGCGGCTTATGTCGAGGCCAAGCAAGCGCAAAGCGTGCTCGATTACGACGATCTCCTGCTCTACTTGGCGCAGGCGCTCGCGGAGCCGGCGCTGGCGGCGGAGATCGCGGCGCGCTTCGATCATCTGCTCGTCGACGAGTACCAGGACACCAACAGTCTGCAAGCCGAGATCGCGCTAAAAATCCGGCCCTGCGGGCGCGGCCTCACGGTGGTCGGCGACGACGCACAGTCGATTTATTCGTTTCGCGCGGCCAATGTGCGCAACATCCTCGACTTTCCGCAAAATTTCGATCCGCCGGCGCGAGTGGTCGCGTTGGAGCGCAACTACCGTTCGACCGCGCCGATCCTGGCCGCCTCCAACGCCGTCATCGCGCTGAGCCCGGAACGGCTGCCCAAAACCCTGTGGACCGAGAAGCCCGGAGGCGCGCCGCCGCTGCTGGTCCATGTCGATGAGGAGACGGCCCAAGCGCGCTACGTAGCGACGCGCGTGCTCGCCAACCGCGAGGCGGGGTCGAGTCTCAAATCGCAGGCGGTGCTTTTCCGCACCGGCAGCCATTCGGCCGCGCTGGAATTGGAACTGACGCGCCGCAACATTCCGTTCGTCAAATTCGGCGGGCTCAAGTTTCTCGACGCCGCGCATGTGAAGGACGCGCTCAGCACGTTACGCTTCATCGAGAATCCCAGAGACCGGGTCGCCGGGTTTCGCGTCCTGCAACTTTTGCCGGGCGTCGGCCCCGGCCACGCGGAGAAAATGGTCGCTGCGGCGGCGGCAAGCGACGCTTTCGCGTCGCTTGCCGCCTATTCCGCGCCGACGAAATCCCGCGCTGCCTTCGTCGAGTTCGTCGGCCTCGTGCAGCGCGCGAGCGCCCTGCCCTGGCCCAGCGATTTCGCGGAAATTCTGGCGTGGCGGCGCGCGACGCTCGAGGAGAGTTACGACAACATCGCGCCCCGCGCCGCCGATCTCGACGCGCTGGAGCGCATTGCGGAGACCTATCCCTCGCGCGAACGATTTTTGAGCGAACTGACGCTCGATCCGCCCGACGCGACTTCGGACGAAGCCGGCCCGCCGCTGCGCGACGAGGACTATTTGATCCTGTCGACGATCCATTCCGCCAAGGGGCAGGAGTGGAAATCCGTGTTCGTGCTCAATTGCGTCGACGGCTGTATCCCTTCCGATCTCGCGACGGGCGCCCGCGCCGAGATCGAGGAGGAGCGCCGGCTGCTCTATGTCGCGATGACGCGAGCCAAGGAGGATTTGGAGCTGATCGTGCCGCGCCGTTTCCATGTCCACGGCCAACCACGCAACGGCGACCGCCACGTGCTGGCCGCGCGCACGCGCTTTTTGCCCACTTCGACGCTGAAGCATTTCGTGCAAGTCACTTGGCCGGCGGTCGCGGCGCCGCCGGTCCAGCCGGCGCGCGAGGGGCCGCGGGTGGACTTGAAGGCGCGGATGCGGGCGATGTGGAATTAGGCCGCGCGCGGCGCATATCGGCTTGATTATGTTGCAGAAAAAATTCCCGAAATATAAATTATTACTTTACAACGAAATTAAATATATTGAGATTGTCCTGCAGGGGCGGCGGATTTTTTCGGCTAACTTCCAAAGTTTAATAGCGATTTGGGGGGAGATTCATGACAAACTACGTACTCGTCAGCTCCGACATCATTTCCACCTCTTTCGCCGCCGTCACCCTCGGCGATGACGAGGTTCTTCAGATCGTGCCCAACGTCTCCGTTGTCGCCGCGCAAGGCGGCACCGCCGTCTATTGCGCAGGCGGGGCGACACCGACAAACGATTTGGTCGATGTCGAGGGATATGCGGCCGGCGCCGTCGGAGTGAGCGCAAACTACGATGCCGGCATTTTCGGCGTAAATGTGGGCCTGCACGGCTCGGTGACGGGCGAGACTTTCGCAGTTACCCTCTACTGTGCAAACCTCAACTCACCGCAAGTCGTTTCGAACGCAGGATACATATATGGCGTGACCGACGGCATCGCCGTCTCCGACAACGCCGCGCAAATCTCGAATTCCGGGCAAATTGGCGGCGGCACGGCGATCTACTTGGCCAATGGGTCCGTGGCAGCCCAGAACGACGTCATCGTCAACGCTGCTTCCGGCGTCATCAGCGGGCAAATCGCCATCGACGGCGCGGGCGCCGGCCTTCAGCTCAACAACGCCGGAACGATCAGCGGCACGGGAACCGCGCACGTCATCCACGCGCCCATCGGAGGCGCGACGATCGTGTCGAGCGGCCTCATACAAGGGGTGACGAAGGCGATCGATCTCGGCGGCGGCGGCGACACGATCACCAATTCCGGCACGATTTCGGTGACCGGCCAATTCGCTATCGACGTCGCAGGCGGAGGCCTCTTTCTCAATAACAGCGGCCACATTTCCGCAGCCCTCCACACCATCGCCATGACGGCGGCCGGGAATCCGAATTGGATTGTCAACCAGGTCGGCGGCGTCATCACCGCAAGTGGTCTCGACGACGCCATCAACGACACCCTGGGCGCGGTGGAAGTCACCAACCACGGCGAGATCGACGGCGCCGCCCTGCTCGGCGGCGGCTCCAGCCTCAACAACACCGGCAAATTCGTCGGTCAGGTGCAATTCCAAAACACCAACGAATTCCTCCGCAACACCGGCGACCTGTCCTCCGGCGCCACTGGCTACGCCGTGCGCTTTACCGGCGGGACCGGTTCGTCCGACACGTTCATAAACACGGCTTCCGGCGTGCTCAACGCAGACGCGCGTCAGGCGGTGTACGACGGCGCGGGCGGGGCAATGACATTCGTCAACCGTGGCGAAATCTTCGGCGACGTCACATTAGGCGCGTCAGGCGCCAGCGTCAGAAACATCGGGACGCTCACCGGAAATCTCAACCTCGCGGCCGTCGCGGACGTCGTCGTCAATCGCGGCCTCATCGACGGCAGCGTCTATTTCACGGGAACCGGCAACGTCTATCGCGGCCAGGCGGGCGCGACCACCGGAACCATCTACGGCGCTGGCGCGGACGGACGCTACATGGGCGGCGCCGGCGACGACATTTTCAATTTAACCACCCAAGGCGCCAAATACGTCTCAGGCGGAGCCGGCGACGACAGCTTCACCTTCACTGCTGGTGGGCTCACCGCGCAAACCGTCGTGCTCGGCGGCGACGGCGACGATTCGCTGACCTTCTCCGCCGTCGGGAACTTCAGCGCCAGCCAATTCGCGCATGTGTCGAGCGTCGAGACCTTCAACCTCGCCAACGGCGCAAACATCCTGACGTTGACCGACTCCATCGTCGGCGCGGCGGGCGGATCGCTTACCGTCAACGGCAACAACCTAGTCGACACGATCAGCGACGCCGGCGTTACGAACGCTTCCAACGTGGTCTCCGTCTGGGGCGGCTACGGCGCCGATATCCTGACTGCGGGCGGCGGAAAGGACATTTTCGGCTATCACGTTGCCCACGATTCCACGGGGTCGACCTACGACACGATTTCGGGTTTCAATTTTGGCGTCGACCGGTTCGACGTCTCGGGCGCCGCCAAGTCCATCGCCGCCGTCAACAGCGCGGTGACGACGGGCGCGCTTTCGACGGCGACGTTCGACGCCGACCTCGCCGCCGACCTGCCCGCGGGCAATCTTGGCTCGCATGACGCCGTGCTGTTCACGGCCTCCGCAGGTACGCTTGCGGGGCAGACCCTCCTCGTCGTCGACGCCAACGGGACCGCCGGCTATCAAGCCGGCGCCGATCTCGTCATCCGTCTCGTCGCCGCGACGGGTACGCTGACGACGGCGGATTTCAACTAAACGCCTATCCCAGGCCGCCGTTGCGCAGCGCCGCGAGAAAGAACCTCGCGCGGTCCTTCACATGCGGCGCAATTTCCTTGCGCAGGACGCTTAAATCCTCGTGCGCCACCGCGCGCATGAGAAACGGCAACAGCACGCTCTCGGCGAACAGACGGCCCGCCTTCACCGCGCGGGGATCGTCGGTGTCCGACCAGAACGGCTCGCCTACCCCCTCAACCAGCAGCCGCACCACCGAACGCCCGCCGCGCTCGCGGCACTGCCGCACGAGCCCCATGTCCGGCAGCCGCCGCGCCTCGGCGATCGCCAGCCGCATGAGACCGATGAAATCCTCGTTGAGACTTTCCTCGATGAGCGCGACGCCGATGCTCGTCAGCCGCTCCTCGACCGTCTCGCCTTCGGCGCGATGGGTCTCGAGCCGCGCGTTGCGCGCCGTCAGACGGCGCAGGAACGCCGCCCCGAACAGCGCCTCCTTGTCGGCGTAGCGCGCATAAATAGTCGGCTTGCCGGCGCGCGCGATCTCGGCGATCTCGCCGATGCTGGCGCCGTCGAACCCGCACTCCAGAAACACTTTCGCGGCGGCGTCGAGAATGCGCGTTTCGACCTCGCCGGCGAGTTTGCTCGGCGGGCGCCCGACACGAGGCCGCTGGCGCGATTCCGTGATTTTCGCAAGCTCCATGTTGTCCTCCTGCGGACTGGGAACATTCCTCGCCGCCCGGCGTCTGAACAATAAGATAGGCGCGCACAATCGGATTGTAAATAGAACGTTACCGTTCCGTTTCGATATTGATTTCGTATCCGCGCGAACCATCTTCCGCAAAGCAGCAATGCGATCCCGGCAGGAGTGGGGACATGTTCGACGGCGAGATTTCCGAGAGCGGACTGGCGGAGCGCACGGTCGACGAGGGTCCGAGCTTCGCTTCCGCGCAAGCGCGGGCGCCCGTCGCAGACAAGGCCCCGCAGGGGCCGGACAAGAAGCCGGAGCCGCCGCTGAAAACGGTGGAGAAGCCGCAATCCGCGCCGGCCGAACCCCAGGCAGTCGAAAAGCGCAGTTTCTGGCGCCGTCGGCCGCTTTTAACTGCGAGCCTCGTGGCGACGGCGGCGCTCGCGGCCGGGGCGGGCTATGTCTGGTGGGACAATTCCTCCCATTTCGAAACCACAGACGACGCCTTCATTGCCGCGCGGCAGTCCGCGATCGCGCCGAAGATAACGGGCTATGTCGCTTCCGTTCCAGTCACCGACAACCAGCACGTCAACGCCGGCGACGTCATCGCCAAGCTCGACGACCGCGACTATCAGGCCGCGCTCGATCAGGCCAGCGCGCAGGTCGCCGCCGCCAAGGCGAGCATCGACAATGTCGAGGCGCAGCGCGACGTGCAGGCGGCGCAGATTCAGGCGAGCAAGGCGCAGGTCGATCAGGCCAAGGCCGCGCTCGCCTTCGCTCAGCAGCAAGCCGACCGCTATGAAGTGTTGGCCCAAAAGGGCGCCGGCTCCGTGCAGAATGCACAGCAATACACCTCCCAGCTTGGTCAGCAGGACGCGGCTGTCAAAAGCGCCGAGGCCACCGAGCACGTCGCTGAGCGGCAGCTCGAGGCCCTGAAGGCGCAGCTTCTCAGCGCGCAGGCCAATCTCTCCGTCGCCGAGGCGCAGCGGCGGCAGGCCACGCTCAATGTCGGCTACGCAACGGTCAGCGCGAGCGAACCCGGGCGCGTCGTCGAGCTGACCGCCGCGCCCGGCGAATTCGCTCAGCCCGGCACCGATCTGACGATGTTCGTCCCCGACGAAAAGTGGGTGATCGCCAATTTCAAGGAGACCCAGCTCGAACGGATGCGGCCGGGGCAGCCGGTCGAAATTGGCATCGACGCCTATCCCGGCCACGTGTGGAAAGGCCATGTGGCGAGCGTGCAGCCGGGCTCCGGCACCGCTTTCTCGCTGCTGCCCGCCGAGAACGCCACCGGCAACTACGTCAAGATCGTGCAGCGCGTGCCGGTGAAGATCGTGCTCGACAATGCCCCCGCCGACGTGGCGCTCGGCCCCGGCATGTCGGTCGAGCCGAGCGTGCGCGTCGACCCTAGCCCGTCGCTTTGGGAGCGGATGGTCGGCAAGGCGCGCGCCTGGAGGAAGCCGTGAGCCTCGCCCCGGCGCGAGCGAAAGCGCCGGTCAATCCCTGGCTGATCGCCGTCGTGGTCGCCATCGCCGCCTTCATGGAGGTGCTCGACACGACGATCGCGAATGTGGCGCTGCGCTATGTCGCCGGCAGCCTGGGCGTCAGCCAGGATGAATCCTCCTGGGTGGTGACGACTTATCTCGTCGCCAACGCGATCATCGTCATTGCGTCCGGCTATCTCGCCAAGCTGTTCGGGCGCAAGCGGTTCTTTATTCTGTGCCTGGGCCTGTTCACCGTCAGTTCGGTCGCCTGCGGCTTCGCCACCAGCCTCGACGAATTGTTGATCTTCCGCATTTTCCAGGGATTTGCCGGCGGCGGCATGGTGCCGGTGGCGCAGTCGATCCTGGCAAATTCATTCCCGCAGGAAAAACGCGGCCAGGCCTTCGCCTTGTTCGGCGTCGCGGTGGTGGTCGCCCCGGTCGTCGGACCGACGCTGGGCGGCTGGCTTTCCGACAATTGGTCGTGGCACTGGTGCTTTCTCATCAACGGTCCGGTCGGCCTCGCTGCGATGGCGATGATCTCGGCGTTGATCGACGAGAAGCATGAAAAGATCGAAGTTCGCTTCGACGCGATCGGTTTCGCGTTGGTCGCGCTGGCGCTCGGCGCGCTCGAACTCGTGCTGGATCGCGGACAGGTGGACGACTGGTTCGATTCCTCCTTCGTTGTCTGGGCCTCCGTACTGTCGGCTTGCGGCTTTCTGTTGCTGATCCCGTGGGAACTCAGCCGCCGCGATCCGCTGATCGACATGCGCATGATCGCCAGCCGCCAATTCGGCGCCTGCTTCGTCGTGATGGGGGCGACCGGCGCCATTCTGCTGGCGACCACCAACTTCCTGCCGCAGCTCACGCAAGAAGACTTCGGCTATACCGCAACCTGGGCGGGCCTGGCGCTGTCTCCCGGCGGCCTCGTGACCGTCGCGGCGATGGTGGCGGTTGGCCAGCTCAGCGCTCGTGTGCAACCCAAATATTTGATCGCCACGGGAGCGGCGATCTGCGCCGCCTCGATGTATTGGCTTACTTCCGTCAACAGCGACGTCGGCTTCTGGTTCTTCGCCAAGACCCGCATGCTGATCGGCCTCGGCCTGCCGCTCATATTTATTCCGATCACCGCGGCGTCGTACTATGGGTTGAAAAAGAACCAGACGGACTCGGCCTCGGCGCTACTGAACGCGGCGCGCAACACCGGCGGCTCGATCGGCGTTTCGCTGGCCTCCAACGTGCTCGCCCATCGCGAGCAGTTTCATCAGAGTCGGCTGGCCGAAGGGACGGTCCCGTCCTCGATCCCCTATCAAAACACGGTCAATCAGGCGACGCATTATTTCTCCGGCATGGGCGCTTCACCGAGCGCCGCGAGGGCGCAGGCATTCGGCTGGATCGGCCAGCAGGTGCAGAACCAGGCGTCGCTGCTCGCCTATGTCGATGTGTTCTGGGTGTTGATGCTGATGGCGCTGTGCGCGATCCCGCTGGCGCTGCTGCTGCGCAAGGTGAAACTGGGAGGACCGGCGCCGGCCGCCCATTAGTCCGACGCGCGGGCGTTGACCGAGCCGACGGCGGAGGCGACGAGCGCGAAACCTGCGGCGACGGCGAGCCCGAGTCGCGGCGCGGCGTCTCCAGCCGCCAGATGAAACAGCGTAGCCATCGTCGTGGCGCCGAGCGTTTGTCCGAACAGCCGCGTCGTCCCCTGCACGCCGCCCGCCGCGCCGCTGCGCGCTTTCGGGGCCGACAGCAATAGCTGGCGATTGTTGGCGGGCTGAAACACGCCGAAGCCGAAGCCTGCTAGAGCGACGGCGGCAAGTATCGGCGCAACGCCCAGGCGCGCCGGCGCCGCCGCCGCCGCCGCGAGCCCGACGGCGAATAACAGGGTGCCGAAAGCGCACAACCGCGCGGCGCTCAGTCGCGCGGCGAGCCGGCCGGAGAATGAGGCGACGACGATGATCGCAATCGGAAAGGCCGTCATATAGAGGCCGGTCGCGATCACGTTCGCCCCGAGCGCGACCTGATAATGAAACGGCAGCGCGACCGAACTCAGCATTTGCGCCGCAAAGGTGCAGGCCGAGGCCAGCACGGTGCGCCGGAACGTGCGCTCGCCGAACAAATCCACGGGAACCAGCGGCGCCGGCCGTCCGCGCTCACGCCGTATCAGGCCGACAAGACAAAGGCCCGCGGCCAGGATGAGCGCCGCGCCGGTGCGCGGCGCGTCGAAAATCTTGCCGGCCCCGAAGAAGAACATGGCGAACATGCCGGCTGAGGCCGCTGCGCTCAGCGCGTCGACGCCGCGCCCGGTTCCCGGCACGGCGGGCAGCGCGCGGGCGGCGACCAGCGCCAACGCGCCGATAGGCAAGTTGACAGCGAACAGCCACGGCCAGCCCGCCGTCGACAGGATCAGCGCGCCGACCGAGGGTCCGGCGGCCCCGGCGAGCGCCACCGCCACCGCGTTCCAGCCGATCGCCTGCGCCAAGCGCTCCTTCGGCATCGTGAAGCGCAGCAGCATCGCCGAGATCGCCATGATAGCGCCGCCGCCGAGTCCCTGCGCGAAGCGCGCCGCGACCAGCATCGGCAGGCTCGTCGAAACTGCGCACAGCGCGGAAGCCGCTATGAAAACCGTCGCGCCGCCGACGAACACCCGTCGCGGGCCAAAACTTTCGGCGAGCGCGGCGAACGGCAGTAGCGAGATCACCACGGCGAGCTGATAACTCGTCGCCACCGCGACGCTGGCCGCCGAACCGACGTGCAGGGCGCGCGCGATCGTCGGCAGCGCGACATTGACGATCGCGCCGTCGAGCGCGACCAGCGTCAGCGCCGAATAGATCGCGGTCAGCGCGAGTCCCAGCCGCACCGGCTGGGTCTCGCGCGGCGCAGTGTCGGAACCCGCCGCGCGGGCCTCAATCTGATTTTCGGACATAACAATCTCGCTTGTGTCGGCCCGAAATAGGCGGTTGAGCCTTGGGGCGGAAGCCGCGCGGCGGTAACGAAGACGTTGCACGCAACGCCTTGCCCGAGCCGCCATGCCCCGCCCCGATCTCAACCTGCTGACCGCGCTTGACGCCCTGCTCGCCGAGGCCAGCGTCGCCGCGGCCGCGCGGCGCTTAGGGCTAAGCGCATCGGCGATGAGCCGCACGCTGGCGCGCTTGCGCGCCGCCACCGGCGATCCCCTGCTGGCGCGCGCCGGGCGCGGCATGGCGTTGACGCCGCACGCCGAGGCCCTGCGCGAAAATGTCCGCGCGGCGGCGGAAGCCGCCGAGGCCGCCTTGCGCCCGGCGCCGAGCCTGGACGCCGCCGACATCGATCGCCTGTTCACTATCCGCGCCAACGAAGGGTTTGTCGAGATTTTCGCTGCGTCGCTCGTCGCGGCGGCGGGACGTCAGGCGCCGCGCGCGCGTCTGCGCTTTGCGCCCAAGCCTGACAAGGACGTGCGGGCGCTGCGCGAGGGTTTTGTCGATCTCGACATCGGCGTCCTCGGCGAACAGGGACCGGAATTGAGAACGCAGGCGCTGTTTCGCGACTCGTTCGTCGGCGTGGCGCGCGCCGGTCATCCGCTACTCGCCAAAGCCGACATCGGCGTGCGCGATTTCGCCGCCGCCCGACATGTCGTGGCGACGCGGCGCGGCCGCCTGACCGGCCCCGTCGACGAAGCCCTCGCCGCGCTCGGGCTGACGCGCGATATCGCCGTCTATGTCTCGAACTTTCCCGCCGTGCTCGCGGTGGTCGCGGGCTCGGACTTGATCGGGCTGGCGACGCGCTCCTATGTCGAAAGCCGGCAAACGGCCTCTCCCGGGCTCACCAGCTTCGACCTGCCGACGCCAACGCGCGAGATCACGGTGTCGCAGATTTGGCATCCCCGTTTCGATGCCGACCCCGCGCATCGGTGGCTGCGCGGTCTGGTGTTTGCGACCTGCCGCGCCAGAACGCCTTAAGCCCGGCCGCGCAAAAACTCGATAATCCCGGAAAAATCCGCCCCGGCGCCGCCGGCGGCGTTGAACAGGGCGTAAAGCTGGGCGGCGGCGGCGCCGAGCGGGGTGTTGGCGCCGCTGGCGAGCGCGGCTTCCTGCGCAAGTTTCAGGTCTTTCAGCATAAGCGCGGCGGCGAAGCCCGGTTTGTAGGCGTTGTTGGCGGGCGAGGCCGGGACTGGGCCGGGGACCGGGCAATAGCTCGTTAGCGACCAGCTTTGCCCCGACGAGGTCGAGGCGACGTCGTAGAGCGCCTGCGCCGAGAGGCCCAGCTTTTCGGCCAGCACGAAGGCCTCGCAGGTGGCGATCATGGTCGCGCCGAGAATCATGTTATTGCAGATTTTCGCGGCCTGGCCGGCGCCAGCGGCGCCGCAATGGACGATGCGCTTGCCCATTTGTTCGAGGATCGGCTTGGCGGCGGCGAAGGCTGCGCCTTCGCCGCCGCACATGAACGTAAGCGTCGCCGCTCTGGCTCCGCCGACGCCGCCGGAAACCGGCGCGTCCACCGACAACACCCCCTTGGCCGCCGCGATCGCATGCGCCTTGCGGGCGCTGTCGACGTCAATGGTGGAGGAATCAATCCAAAGGGCGCCGGGCTTCGCCGCCGAATTCGCCCCAGACGGCGAGCACCGGCTTGCCCGCCGGCAGCATGGTGACGACGACATCAGCCGCAGCCGCCGCAGCCGCCGCGCTCTCGGCGATCTTCACGCCCGCCGCCGCCGCGGCCGCGCGCAGGTCCGGGACGAGATCGACGCCGACGACGGAATGGCCGGCTTTGACGAGATTGGCGGCCATCGGGCCGCCCATGTTGCCGAGACCGATGAAGGCGATGGCGGTCATCAGAATGTCCTCCCGAAGCTAGCGTTGCGATGCGGTCGCGCCTGCGCCATCATGGGCGGCGGCGCGTGTCAAGGGCGCGTCGCGGACAACGATCTCATGAGTGAAACGCCCTACCAACCCCTGACCGCGGAGGCCCTGCCCCTGCGGCTCGGCGCGCGCTTAACCGACCGGCTCGGCTCGCCGCCGGAAACTTGGCGGGTGCGCGAAGTCGGCGACGGCAATCTCAATCTCGTGTTCATCGTCGAGGGCGAAAAAGCGGGCGTCGTCGTCAAGCAGGCGCTGCCTTACGTGCGCCTCGTCGGCGAATTCTTGGCCGTTGCCGCTCAAACGCACGTTTTTCGAATATCACGCGCTGACCAGGCAAGCGCGGCGCGATCCCGGCCGCGTCCCCGCGGTGTTTCATTTCGACGAGGCTCAGGCGCTCATCGTCATGGAATATCTCTCGCCGCACAAGATTCTGCGACGCGATCTGGAGGCGGGCGTCAAACACGCGGGACTCGCCGACCAGCTCGGGAATTTTCTCGCCCGCACCCTGTTTCGCGGCTCCGACCTCTCGATGAAAACCGCCGAGCGCAAGGCGGACCTGGCGCTGTTCGCCGACAATGTCTCGCTCGCCGACATCACGGAATCCCTGGTCTTCACCGACCCGTACTTCGCCGCGCCGTTGAACCGGCACACCAGCCCGCAGCTTGACGGGCTCGTCGCCGAGCTTCGCGCCGACGTCGATCTCAAAGTCGCCGCCCAGCAGATGAAGTTGAAATTCTGCAACCACGCGGAAACGCTGGTGCATGGCGATTTGCATACCGGCTCGATCATGGCGCATGAAGGAGAGGCGCGCGTCATCGACCCTGAATTTGCGATCTACGGGCCGTTCGGCTTCGACGTCGGCATGCTGATCGCCAACTTCCTGATGGCGTATTTCGCGCAAGCCGGCTACGAGGCGCGCGCCGGCGAGCGCGACGATTTCCGCGGCTGGACGCTCGACGTGGCCGAGGGGGTCTGGAACCGCTTCCGCGCCGAATTCGCGCATCTGTGGCGCACCGAGCGGACCGGGATTTTGTTCGCGAGCGCGCTCTACGAGGACCAGGGCCACGCCCTCGCCGCCGAGCAGGCGCTGAGCGCGCTATTGCAGGACATCTGGGTCGATGCGCTGGGTTTTGCTGGCGTCGAGATGCACCGGCGCATACTCGGTCTCGCGCATATCGCGGAGTTCGAGCACATCGAAGATGCTCGCGCGCGGGCGGACTGCGAGGCCAAGGCGCTATTGCTCGGCCGGCATCTCGCGGTCAACCGCGCGCGGCTGCCGGGGTTTACGGACGTGAAGGCGGCGGCGGGACAGTTGCAGGGGTCATAACCCGGTTCCGCTAGCGCAAATGACACAGTAATTCGGAAACATCGGGACTAGGTAGATCTGGCAATTCCTATGCGGTAACGTCACGCCCAATCTATTCGATACGATGGGGGGCGACGATGACCGCACAGGTCATAACCGGAACCGTGAATATCGAAAATTACACGGTTTATCCGGAGGACATCGTCGCCGACGATGCTTTGTTCAACATCGCCGCCGACGCCCGACTGGTGCTTGCGGGCGACGACGATATTCTGAACGGGGGCGCCCTCGCGCTCGCCGGTCAATTGCGGGCGCGCGGGCCGCTCGAAATCGACGACGGCCTGACGCTCGAAAACGCCGTCAGGTTGGTCAATGCGGCGAGCGTCACACAAAACGGCGGGGTCGTCGCGCTGGGATCGTCCATTCCTGATGCGGTGACAATTCGCAATCTTTTAGGAGCGACATGGGATCTCGAAAAGAATGGGGAGATTGACGGCAACGCCAATTCGAGGTTTGTCAATTTCGGTTTGTTTGAGCAAACAAACAACACAGGGACCAACGTCGTCGACACGAATTTTGTGAATTTCGGCGATGTCGAAGCTGAGACTGGAACCCTGCAATTCAATGCCGTCACGCGACTGCTCGGCGAGGTGACCGGAGCGGGGTCGTTCTTGGCGAACGACGCGGCCCTGATCGGGACGAAGATTTCAGTTGCGAAGTTCACGGTTTCAGGAACGGCCAATATTGTTGGGCGAGTCATATGCTCGTCTGTCGCAGACATCACCTCTGTGGCTCTGCTCGGCGGGCGCCTGCTTCTGACGGACACATCCGGGCAGACTAACGTGCCCACTATCTCCGGCTCCGGGGTCGTTGTCATAGCCGGCAGCGCCCGTTTCGTCGATATCTCGCTCGAAGGGGATACGACCCTTATCAACGCCGGAATGATCACGATGGGCGGCAGGTTAGGCGAGGGCCTTCACGCGAATCCAAACGACCCCGGAAATGTGTTCATTCGCAACCTGCCGGGCGCGAACTGGAACGACGTCGGGCTTGGACCCGCAATCTTCTTTGAATCGAATGCCAACGCAACATTCGTGAATTTGGGCACGTTTACAGATAGTCAAGGGACCGATTTTGATATCCCTATCGTCAATAACGGATTGATAGAAGAGGTTGGGTTCAATGCGTTCGTCTTTAACACTACAGTCACTGGAATAGGCACTATCAAGATTGGAAACGGCGCCGTACTCGCCGAATCTCGCGTCGGCTCCGGTCAGACATTGGAATTCAACCTCCCCACCCTGCCGGTGGACACCGCTCCCTCGTTGCTGTTGGACGATTTGGTTCAATTTTACGGCCAAATCTCCGATTTTGGCGCGGACGACGAAATTCGAGTTGACTCTTCCAATTGGACCTACAAGGACTTTGAGCCGAATAACCTTGGAACCGGCGGTTCTCTGGTTTTTACAGAGGGCTCGGCGGTCAAAGATATCCGGCTGGTCGGGCAATACGACGCGACCGGCTTCCAAGCCTCATTTTCCGGCAATCAAACCACCATCACTTACGTGGCGCCCTGAAACGGCGAGCGCCCCCCGATCACGCTAGGTCCGACGCCCCGGCGTTTCTGTGCGCCAAGAAAAAGCGGATCATCTCGCGGCTGGCGTCGGGGCCGCGCGGGTCGGTGAACGAGCCGCGGCGACCGCCGCCAGACCACGCGTGTCCGCCGCCGTGCAACACCCAATGTTCAAGCACGCCCCGCCCCTCGGCGTCTCGGTGCACGGTCCGCGTGTAACCGACGCCGCCTTTGGACTCGCCATAACTTACCGTCTCACTGAACTCCGCGTCGCGTTTCGCCTGCGCGATCACATGTTCGCCGTTGATCGGATTGACTGTGCGGTCGGCGTCGCCGTGGAAGGCGATCGTGGGCGCCACAGCGCCAGCCCTCGCCCGAACGATGCCGCCGGCGCCCATGGCGGCGAAGGCCGAGGGCATATCCCTGGCCGCCCCGCAAGCAAGTCCGGAGTGGACGCCGACCGCGGCGAACACGTCGGGATAGGTCGCCCCTAGAATCGCCGCCGCGGCGCCGCCTGCCGAGAGTCCGGCCACGTAGACGCGCGAGGGATCGGCGGAGAACTCCTCGACGACTTGCATCGCGACGCCGGCGATCAGCGAAGCCTCGCCCCCTTCGCGCCTCTGGTTGGCCGGGTCGAACCAATTCCAGCACTTTTGCATGTTCGCGGTTTGCGGCTGACGCGGGTAGGCGACCAGAAAGTTGCGCTCCTCCGCCACCTGATTCATCTGGGTTCCCGCAGCGAAGTCGTCGGGGTCTTGCGTGCAGCCATGCAGCATCAGCACGACGGGGAGCGATTGGCCCTCGAAACGGCTGGGGACATAGATTTTGTACGTGAGGCTGCCTGCCTCATTCGCGAATCCCCGTTCTTCGAACCGGGCGCCGTCGGGAACGGCGGCGGGCCAGCGGCGCAGGACCGGACGGCGACCGCGCAACAAGCCGAGCGCCGGAAATGGGACCGGCTGCGAATTCTCTTCGGGTTGCATCGCCGCGCCGGGCCGCGTCGGCGCCGGGCGCGGACCGGTCGTCCACGCGCCGCCGGGGACCGCAGGCGCCGTCATGTCGAGCAGCGGCGTCCGACCAGTGTTGGTCGCGGAGTCTCGAGACGGCGCACGCGTCGGGAGGAGAGCTTGCCGCGTCGTCGCCACGCAGCAGCGCCATCGCCTCGGCGAGCTTTCCCGCCCGCGTGAGCCGGGTGACCTCGCGCATGTCGATTTTCGAAAAGGCGTTCATGTTCATAGTTTTACTCTGTTGCGCCGTTCTGTGCGGAACGCGGGGGTTCAAACGGTCCGGTCGGCCAGCGCCGTCTTGACCGCGGGGCTGGCTTGAAAAGCGCCGAGAACTTGCACGGAGGCGATCGCGGCGCGGGCGAGCTCGGGCGTGACGTCGCTGGCGATGCTGGCGAGACCCAGCACCTGAATTTGCAGAGGAACGCCGGCGTCACGCGCGGCCTCGAGATCATGCCGGGTGTAATGCGACAGCCCCAGCTTCAACTGCCGACGCGCCAAGGATTGACGAACCGACTCTTCCTGGCGGTCGAGCTGGTTGCGAATGGCGGTCCGGATGAAGTCGGCGCGGCTGCTGTAGAAACCGTCGCGAACCATGAGGTCGATGCGTCCGAGATCGACAAACCCCAGGTTGACCGTGATTTTTTCGCTGTCGGGAAATTTCGCGGGAATGTTCGGCCGTAACTCGAGAACGTTGTCCACCATGGCCATCTCCATCCGTATGGATGGTCTATAGATGGACAATAGATGGAATTTTGCAAGGGTATCGATAGCCGACATTCATTGGCTCTCGTTCGCGACGACGATGTCGATGCGGCGGTCTGCGGGTCCGGCGAGGCAACGAACGGCGGGCGCAAGAGTTCCGGCGCTTCCCGCGCCGCGCCCGATCTGGCATACCCCGCCCGCCATGAACGCCGTGACCCCCGCCGATAATTTCGACGCCGCGCTCGCCGCCAGCGCCCGCGCCGCCGCCGATTGGCTCGTTGCCAACCAAAAGCCCGACGGCCATTGGGTCGCGCGCGCCAACTCCAACGCCTGCATGGAGGCGCAATGGTGCCTGGCGCTGTGGTTCCTGGGTCTGGAAGACCACCCCTTGCGCCCCCGTCTTGGCGCGGCGCTTCGCAAAACCCAGCGCCCCGACGGGGCTTGGCAGATCTACCACGACGCGGCCAACGGCGATATCAACGCCACCGTCGAGGCCTACGCCGCCTTGCGCTCGCTCGGCTGCAAAGACGACGAGCCGGCGCTGACGAAAGCCCGGCTGTGGATCGAGTCCAAGGGCGGCTTGAGAAACATCCGCGTGTTCACCCGCTACTGGCTCGCGCTCATCGGCGAATGGCCATGGGACAAGACGCCCAACCTGCCGCCCGAGGTGATCTGGTTTCCGCTCTGGTTCCCGTTCTCGATCTACAATTTCGCGCAATGGGCGCGCGCGACGCTGATGCCGATCGCGCTGCTCTCGGCCCGCCGCCCGAGCCGCCCGCTGCCGCCCGAAAACCGCCTCGACGCGCTGTTTCCGGCGGGGCGCGCCGCCTTCGACTATGACCTGCCGAAAAAGGCCGACGCCGGCGGCTGGGACCGTTTCTTCCGCTGGGCCGACAAGGCGCTGCACCACCTGCAGAACTTCGGCGCGCGCCACGGGTTGAGCCTCTGGCGCCCGGCCGCCGTCGCCCGTTCGCTCGAATGGATCGTCCGCCATCAGGACGCCGACGGCGCCTGGGGCGGCATCCAGCCGCCGTGGATCTACAGCGCTGATGGCGCTGCACGTCGAAGGCTATGCGCTCGACCACCCCGTGCTCGCCAAAGGCCTCGCCGCCCTCGACGATCCCGCCTGGCGCTGGGACGAGGGCGACGCGACCTTCATCGAGGCCACCAACTCCCCGGTCTGGGACACGATGCTGACTCTGCTCGCCTTCGACGACGCCGGGCTGTCCGCGGACTACGCGCCGGAGGTCGAGAAGGCGGCGGAGTGGTTGCTCGACCGCCAGGTCCGGGTCAAGGGCGACTGGTGCGTCAAGCTGCCGGACGTCGAGCCCGGCGGCTGGGCGTTCGAATATGCCAACAACTCCTATCCCGATATCGACGACACCGCGGTCGCGCTGATCGCGCTCGCCCCGTTCCGCCATCATCCCAAATTCCAGGCCCGGGGCATCGACGAGGCGATCGCTCGCGCGGTCGATTGGCTGATCGCGATGCAGAGCCGCGGCGGCGGCTGGGGCGCCTTCGACAAGGACAACGACAAAAAAATCCTGACCAAAATCCCGTTCTGCGATTTCGGCGAGGCGCTCGATCCGCCTTCGGTCGACGTCACCGCCCATGTCGTGGAGGCTTTCGCCAAGCTCGGGATTTCGCGCGAGCATCCCTCGATGGCGCGCGCGCTCGACTACCTCAGGCGCGAGCAGGAGCCGGACGGCCCCTGGTTCGGCCGCTGGGGCGTCAACTATGTCTATGGCACGGCGGCGGCGCTGCCGGCGCTCGCCGCCATCGGCGAGGATATGAGCGCGCCCTAGATCGGGCGCGCTTGCGACTGGCTCGTAGCGCGCCAGCAGGCGAACGGCGGCTGGGGCGAAAGCTGCGCCTCCTACATGGACCTCGCCAGCGCCGGCCGCGGCGCCGCGACCGCCTCGCAGACCGCCTGGGCGCTGATGGCGCTGCTGGCCGTCAACCGCGCCCAGGGACGCGCAGGCGATCGAGCGCGGCTTCGTCTATCTGATCGAGACCCAGAGCGACGGAACCTGGGAGGAGCCGCACTTTACCGGCACGGGCTTTCCCGGCTATGGCGTCGGCCAGACGATCAAGCTGACCGACCCCAACCTGCCAAAGAAGCTGATGCAGGGGCCGGAACTCTCGCGCGCGTTCATGCTGCGCTACGGCTCTATCGCCACTATTTCCCGCTGATGGCGCTCGGTCGGGCGATGGCCGCCCGCGGGGCCGGAGCGCCGGCGACCGCCTCGGCGCGGTTCGAGCCCCGGCCGGACCAGGGACCGGAACTTTCGCCGCCGCCGCCCCGGCGACCGCGCTGATCGCCATCGGCGGCGGCCTCGTCGGCCAAGAGTTCGGCGGCGACCTCACGGGCATCGCGCCGGTCGCGGCCGCCAAATTGTTTCTGCTGGGCGGCTGCGAAGCGGTTTCTTCGGGAGGCCCACTCGGGTCACGTCACAGGCCGCCAAGCGTGGCAGTCGTACCAGGTCGTCGCAAAGCACTTCGCTGCGACCTGCCAGGCGGCGCGAACGCCGCTCGCGTCAACGACCTCGTGCGCGCCAAAGACGTCAAGGCCAAACGGGCCGCTGCTGTGGCGAAACGCGAACGCGGCGAGGCGCCGGCCCTCCTTCTGATCGGGCGGCAACACATAGGCGCCGCCCGACTGAAACGGCCGCTGGTCGACGAGCGCGAAACGGCTGTAGCCCATGTCGACGAGCGCCTGGACGACTTCGAACCGGTAGCATTCCACCGAAACGAATTCCGGAAACGCGCCGCTGCGCCGCATTCCTTCTAGGAACGGCGGCTCGCCGCCTTCGATGTCGATCTTGACGTAGCGCGGCATTCCGAAGCGCTCAAGCAGCTCCCGCCAATCCACCGTCGCGACGTCAAACTCGGAGTAACTGTCGGGGACGTCCCTGCGTTTCGCGACGCCCGACAGCCCCTGATGCCGAGCGTGAACGAAGATCCGCAATCTTTCGCCCGACGTCGAGGACGCTGCGCGATTGAGCATCGTCAATCGCCCTGCGGCGCAGACTTCCTTGTACCGGTTGATAAGGCTCGTATACATCAAGGGATCCGCCTCGACCCCTACGACAGTGAACCCTTTCTCCAGGTAAAACTGGGTATCCACGCCGTCGGAAACGCCGATATCGAAAATCAAATCGGGCCGCTGCGGCCATTCGGCGTTCGTCATCGCCAGCTCTTGTTGGGGGCGTCGTCGCCGGCCCCGGCGGTTTTTCGTAGCGCGGCGGCGATACGCGCTCAAGTCGGCGCCGTCGCAAAAGCGGGGCTCGTGAGTTGCGCGAGCGGCGCTTCGCCCCTTAAAGGAGCGCTCCGTCATAAGGAGCGGCAGCCGTGGACGCCTTCGAGCCGAAATCCGATTTCCTGCGCGTTTTGCGGGAGCGCGGCTACGTGCATCAATGCTCGGACTGGGCCGGCCTCGACGCGAAAGCGCGCTTCGGGCGAACTCGTCGCCTATATCGGCTTCGATTGCACCGCGCCGTCGCTGCATGTCGGCTCGCTGGTGCAGATCATGCTGCTGCGCTGGCTGCAAAAGACCGGCGGCAAGCCGATCGCGCTGATGGGCGGCGGCACGACGCGCGTCGGCGATCCCTCCGGCAAGGACGAGAGCCGCAAGCTGCTGACGGTCGAGGAGATCGAGGCCAACAAGGCCGGCATCAACAAGGTTTTCGCCCGGTTCATGAACTTCGGCGAGGGCAAGACCGACGCCGTGATGCCCGACAACGCCGAATGGCTAACCAAGCTCAACTACGTCGACTTCCTGCGCGACGTCGGCCGGCATTTTTCCGTCAACCGCATGCTGTCGATGGACTCGGTAAAGCTCCGGCTCGAACGCGATCAGGAGTTGAGCTTTCTCGAATTCAATTACATGTGCCTGCAGGCCTACGACTTCGTCGAACTCCACCGCCGCTTCGGCTGCGTGCTGCAAATGGGCGGCTCGGATCAATGGGGCAACATCGTCATGGGCGCCGACCTCGGCCGGCGCCTCGGGACGCCGCAGCTCTTTGCGCTGACCTCGCCGCTCATCACCATGGCTTCCGGCGCCAAGATGGGCAAGACGGCGGCGGGCGCAGTCTGGCTCGACGCGTCGATGCTTAGCCCCTACGCATACTGGCAGTTCTGGCGGAACGCCGACGACGCCGACGTCGAGCGGTTCCTAAAGCTGTTCACGCTGCTGCCGTTGGATGAAATCGCCCGGCTGACGGCGTTGCAGGGCCAGGAGATCAATGAGGCCAAGAAGACGCTGGCCACCGAGGCGACAGCGCTGCTGCACGGGCGGGAAGCGGCTCAGGGCGCCGCGGAGACGGCGCGACAAACGTTTGAGGAGGGCGTGGCTGCCGAATCCCTGCCGAGCGTTGACCTGCCCGCGGCCGAATTTGACGCGGGCCTCGGCGCGCTGTCAGCCTTTGTGCGCGCGGGTCTGGTCGCTTCGACAGGCGAGGCGCGCCGCCAGATTCGCGGCGGCGGACTGCGCGTCAACGACGAGACGCTCAGCGACGAGAAGGCGACGATCGGCCGCGACGCCTTGCGCGAAGGGGTCGTAAAACTGTCGCTCGGCCGCAAGAAGCATGTTCTGCTGCGGCCGATTTGAGCGAGGATTCAATTGCGACGCCACAGCTTTGTTATGAGCCCATCAGCATCTCGATGGTTTCGACGAGCCGGGTCGCTGACGTTTTAGCCTCCGCGGCACGGGCGGTCGAAACTTTCGAACCCGGACCGGCCTCGTAGTCGGCGACCGCCTTTAGATTGTAGGCGCGACCGAGGAACGCGCGCAGTTCCTGGTCGACGACGAGGTCGTTCTTGACCAGCCGAGCGAATTCCGCTTGCACGCCGCTATGTGTCTTCGAAGAGCGTCCCGTCTTTTCGAAGATGAGCGCTTGCGCGGCGTGGAAACCCGCAAAATATGCGGCCCGGCCGGCCTCGTCCGTAAATTCCTGAGCCAGCAACGCGGGAGCGCGGCGGACCAATTCTCGCGCTTTCGCCAGGAATTCGCTCGTTTCCGGCTTCATAGGTCGACGCCGTCGAGACGAACTTCGTGCATGATCGGCGTTCGGCGGTCGTAGCCGTCGGCGGGAAAGGGCATCGCGTGAACGACCCTCCCGAAATCATAGACGATTTCGGTCGAAATATCGGCGAGCGTGTCCAGTTCGCGCCAGCGATCTCCCATATCGCGAAGAAACACAGCGATGTCGTAGTCAGAGTCGGGACGGGCGTCGCCGCGCGCGCGCGATCCGAACAGCACCACCCGCTCGACGCGACGTCCGTAGGCGCGATCGAGCGCCGCCCGAAAACGGGCGAGTATGGGATCGCCTACGACAGATTTGTCCATGCCCCATTATAGCGCCATTGGAGGCAAGAGAAAAAGGCGCGCATATCGCGCACCCTTCTCAAGCCCGCGCCAACGAGCCGAAATACACAACGCCGGACAACGCCGAGATCCAGAAACTCGCCGGCCAATCCGTGTAATACGACAGCGTAAGCCCACCCCAGGCTTCCGCCAACGCCAGTGCGGCGGCCAGCGCCACCCCCGCGCCAATGCTGCGCGTCAGATTGCGAGATGCGGCGGCGGGGCCGACCATCAGCGTGAACACCAGCAAGACGCCGACAATCTGCGCGCTCTCCGCAACCGCCACCGCGACGATAACGAGAAAGGCGACCGATAGTCCGCGCATCGGCAAACCCTGCGCTTCCGCCAACTCCGCCTGCAGGCTCGCGAAAGTGAGCGGCCGCGCGATCCAGGCGAGCGCGCCCAAACTTGCGACGGCGAGCGCCAGCAGCGTTTTGAGCGCGACCGCATCCACGCCGAGCACGTTGCCGAACAGCAGCGCCGTCGCCTGCGCGGCGGCGGAGGTGTAGAAATGCAGGAACAGCAGACCCAGGCCCAGCGCCAGCGACAGCGTCATGCCGATGGCGACGTCGCGCTCGGACCATTTCTCGCCGATAAAACCCATGACGAGGCCGGCGAGCGCGGAAAAGGCGACGAGCCCCGCCAGCGGCGACAGGCCGAACAGCGCCGCGCCGGTGGCGCCCGTGAACCCTACGTGCGAGAGCGCATGCCCCGCAAATGTCTGGCCGCGCAGCACCAGGAAATAGCCGACCGCGCCCGAAAGCACCGCAGCCGCGCCCGCAGCCGCGAACGCCATGCGCATGAAATCATATTCAAGCAAAGCCGCCCCGCCCTAATGCGTATGTTCGTGACCTTCGTGAAGGTGCGCATCGCGCTCGATCTCGACGCCGCCAGCCATCACGAACACACGGTCGCGCACGCGCACGACCTCGACTTCCGCGCCATAGAGCCTGGACAGCGTCGCCGAATTGACGACCTCGTCGACCGTCCCCAGCGCCGCCGCGCCCTGCCCCAGATAAAGCACGCGGTCGATGGAATTGATGAGCGGGTTCAGCTCATGCGCGCTGAACAGCACCGCGACCTTGAGGTCGCGGCGCAACCGCGCGACGATCTCGATGACGGAATGCTGATGGGCGGGATCGAGCGATATCAGCGGCTCGTCGAGCAGCAGCAGTTTCGGGCGTCCGAGCAGCGCCTGGCTTAGCAGCAAACGCTGGCGCTGCGCCGCCTGAAAGCTCGGCTAGCGGCTCGCGCGCGAGTTCGCGCGCTCCGACCTGATCGAGCGCCCAATCGATCTCGCGCCGCGTCGTCTTGTCGAGCCGTGAAAATCCGAAGCGTCCGCCCATCGCCGCGATGGCGATCATCGCATGCCCGGTGAGCCGCGCAGTGAACACCGAGCCGCGGTTCTGCGGCATGTATCCGACGCCGCGCGCAAGCGGCGACCCGAATATGCGGATGCTCCCGGCCGCCAGCGGAACGAGGCCGAGCGCGGCGCGGAACAACGTCGTCTTGCCGGCGCCGTTGGCGCCGAGCATGCCGACGAACTCGCCCTCTTCGATGGCGAACGTCGCGTCGCGCAAAATGTCGCGTCCGCCGAGGCGGACGGTGACGGCCTCGAAAGCGAGCGCGCTCAATTGATCTTAGCGCCCAACGCATGGTCGAGCGCGTCGAGTTCGCCCTTCATCCAATCCTGATAGCGAAGGTTCGGCGGCTCGGTCTCGGTGACGCCGACGACAGGCACGCCGCTCTGCTTGGCCATGGCGACGAGCCGCTCGACCGCCGGCTCGCTGGCCTGCGAATTGTAGATCAGCGCACGGATTTGGCGGGTCTTGAGGTCGCGCTCGAAGCCGGCGACGTCGGATGGCGAGGGCTCGGTGTCGTTCATCACGGCGAGCGCGAATTTTTGTTCGCGCACGTCGAGCCCTATCGCCGCAGCCGCATAGCCGAACACCGGCTCGGAGGCCGCCACCGCAACGCCCTTGTAGCGGCCGCGCATGGCGGCGAGCGTGTCGTCAACGCCTTTCAGCGAGGTTTCGAACGCGGCTTCGTTGGCTCGATAATCGCTAGCGTGCGCGGGGTCGACGGCAGCGAGCGCCTGGCCGAGCGCTTTGGCGGCCACCCTCATGTTGGCCGGCGCATACCAGAGATGCGGATTGTCGCCGGGCTTGACGCCGATCAGCTCGCCGACGTCGATCTCCCTGCGCCCCTGGCGCAGTCGTGGCGGCGATGAGCTTTTGCATCCAGGGATCGTAGTCGGCGCCGTTGGCGATGACGACGTCGGCCGCCGCGATCGCCCTTGCGGTGGCGGGGCTCGCCTCGAACAGATGCGGGTCCTGGTCGGGGTTGGTCAGGATGCTTGTCACTTGGACATGGGCGCCGCCGATCTGCTGCGCGAGATCGCCATAGAAATTCTCGGCCGCGACGACGTGGACCGGATCGGCTGCGGCCGAAAAACCGCAAAGGGAAAGCGCGGCGAGCGACAAGACCAGGGATTTCATGGGGCGGCCTTCTCCGTTCGCCGAACGCTGTTACATTATAACATACGCCCTGGCAAGCGCAACCGCGCGAATTATGTTAGGGGGCGTCATGTCCTCCCACGAGCACGTCGCGCCGCCAGACTGGGCCGATCAGGTCCGGCAGGCCTGCGCGCATCGGGGGTTGCAGCTGACGCCCACCCGCGCCGGCGTGGTGGCGATCATCGCCGAGCGCGCGGCGCCGCTTGGCGCCTATGCGATCATCGAAGCGCTGGCCAAGCGCGAAAACAAGCCGATCGCGCCGCCGACCGTCTATCGCGCCCTCGATTTCCTGATCGCGCACGGCTTCCTGCATCGCATCGAAAGCCGCAACGCGTTTGCGCCTTGCGCGCATTTTGACCACGCGCATCGCGGCGTCATGCTGAGTTGCGAGACTTGCGGGCTCAGTGTCGAGATCGAGGACGAGGGGTTGAGCGCGGCGGTCGACCGGGCGGCCGGCGCCGCGGGCTTCGTGGCCAAGGCGGGCGTCATCGAGGTTCCGGGTCAATGCGGCGCTTGCGCAGAGGCCGGCAAGAGCGAGCGAACGGCGAATTCGCGGGCGAGATCGACGCCGGGCGCGTAAAGTATGGCCTCGATCCCGAGCGCCCGCGCGGCTTCGACGTTTTTCAGCGAATCATCGACAAACAGCAGGTCGCCGGCCGGCCGGCCGGCCTTTTCCAACAGAATATCAAAGATGCGCCGGTCGGGCTTGGCCACGCCCTCGTGGCCCGAGATCACTGCGACGTCGAACAGCGTGAGGAATGGATAGGCGCTGGCTGCGAGCGCAAATTTCTCGTGGGCGAAATTCGACAGCGCATGGACGCGCGCGCCGCTCGCCTTGAGGCGTCGAAGCAGCGCTACATTTTCGTCTATCGGGCCGCCGAGCGTTTCGATCCAGCGCGCGTCGAACAGGCGCAGTTCGCGTGCGAACTCAGGGTGCGCCTTCACCCGCGCGGCGATCGCCCCGGCGAAATTTTGCGCCACGTCGGTCTCCACGATGAACGGCATCGCCAACGGACCGCTCAGGAACCGCTCGCACGCGGCCTCGTCGGCGAACACGGAGCGATAGAGGTTGCGCGGGTCCCACCGCAGCAACACGTTGCCGATGTCGAAGACGACTTCCTGCATCAGAACGCCGCCGTCATCGGGTCGGGACCGATTCGGCCATCGGCGCGGTCGAGCGCGGCGATGGCGGCGCGGTCTTGCGGATCGAGCGCAAAGCCGAACACATCGAAATTTTCCGTGAGCCGTTCGCGCCGCGCCGTCTTCGGAATGGCGACAAGCCCCTCGTCGAGATGCCAGCGGATGACGATTTGCGCCGGCGTGCGGCGATGTTTGGCGGCAAGCTTAGCGATCACGGGATCGTCGAACAGACGCGCGCGGCCCAACGGCGCCCAGGATTCGGTCGCGATTCCGCGGGTGACGTGAAATTCCCGCAAAGCCCGCTGCTGAAAGCGCGGATGCAGCTCGATCTGGTTGATCGCCGGCGTCACGCCGGTTTCGCCGATGAGGCGTTCGAGTTGGTCGACGCCGAAATTACACACGCCGATCGACTTGGCGAGACCCTGCTCGCGCAAGGCGATCAGCGCGCGCCAGGTCTCGACATAAAGCCCGCGCCGCGGCGCCGGCCAATGCACGAGATAGAGATCGATGTAATCGAGCTTGAGCCGATTTAAGCTGTCGCGAGCGGCGCGCAGTGCGGAGTTGTAGCCTTGCGCGTCGTTCCAAACCTTGGTTGTGACAAAGACGTCCGGTCGGGCGGCGCCGGCGAGGCCCTGCCCTACCCCGGCTTCATTGCCGTAGATCGCCGCCGTGTCGAGATGGCGGTAGCCGGCTTGGATCGCCGCGGCGACGATGTCAGCGGTGGCGGCCGCCGGCGTCTGCCACACTCCGAGGCCAAGTTGCGGGATGACGCGGCCATCGTTAAGGGTGATGTTCATTGGGCGCCCCTCGTGACAGCATGAGGAAACGCGGCGCTCACGCAGCGCCGCGCTTCAGGTCCGGCGGCGTCGCCTCGTCGACGAAGCCGGCGATGGCGGCCTCGAAGCCGAGCGCGGTTTGCGCGTTCGAGCCGAGCCGGCGCACCGAAACCGTGCGCTCCGCCGCCTCCCGCTTGCCGACCGCGACGATGACCGGCGTCTTGCTGAGCGAGTGCTCGCGCACCTTGTAGCTGATCTTCTCGTTCGTGAGATCGCTTTCAACCCGCAAGCCAGCCTTGCGCGCTGCGGCCACGAACTCCAGCGCGTAGTCGTCGCCCTCCTGCGTGATCGTGCAGACGACGATCTGCACGGGCGCGAGCCACAGCGGGAAATGGCCGGCGTAGTTCTCGATGAGAATCCCGATGAAACGCTCCATCGAGCCGCAGATCGCGCGATGCACCATCACCGGCGTCGTCTTGCTCGAGTCGGGGGCGATGTAGAAGGCGCCGAAACGTTCAGGCAGGTTGAAATCGACCTGCGTGGTGCCGCATTGCCAGTCGCGGCCAATGGCGTCGCGCAGCACATATTCGAATTTCGGCCCGTAGAATGCGCCCTCGCCGGGGTTGATCGCCGTCGTCACGATGTTGCCGTGCTTTTGCTTGATCTCCTCCAGCACGCGCAGCATCACGCCTTCCGCATGGTCCCACAACGCGTCGGCGCCGACGCGCTTTTCCGGCCGCGTCGACAGCTTGACCACGATGCGGTCGAAGCCGAAATCCTGGTAGACTGAAAGGATCAGCTCATTGATCTTGTGGCACTCCGAAGCCAGTTGATCCTCGGTGCAGAAAATATGCGCGTCGTCCTGTGTGAAGGCGCGCACGCGCATCACGCCGTGCAGCGCGCCCGACGGCTCGTACCGATGCACGACGCCGAACTCGGCCAGACGAAGCGGCAGTTCGCGATAGGAGCGCAGCCCGTTCTTGAAGATCTGGATATGGCCGGGGCAGTTCATCGGCTTGAGCGCATAAATGCGTTCGTCTTCGGTCTCCGCCAGTTCGCCGGCGGGACGCGCCATGAACATGTTTTCGCGGTACCAACCCCAATGGCCGGAAATCTCCCAGAGATGCTTGTCGAGCACCTGCGGCGCGCTGACCTCCTGGTAGTCCGCCGCCAGCCGCCGCCGCATATAGGCGATGAGGATCTGGAACAAGGTCCAGCCCTTCGGGTGCCAGAACACTGAGCCCGGCCCCTCTTCCTGGAAATGGAACAAGTCCATCTCGCGCGCCAGCCGCCGGTGATCGCGCTTCTCCGCCTCTTCGAGCTGCTTCAGATAGGCGTCGAGCTCCTCGCGCTTGGCGAAGGCGGTCGCGTAGATGCGCGACAGCATCGGCCGGTTGGAGTTGCCGCGCCAATAGGCGCCGGCGACCTTCATCAGTTTGAACGCCTCGCCGATCTTTCCGGTCGACGTCATGTGCGGGCCGCGGCAGAGGTCGAACCAATCGCCCTGCGCGTAAAGCTTTATGTCCTGATCGGCGGGAATGGCGTCGATCAGCTCGACCTTGAACGCCTCGCCCTTCCTCTCGAACAGGTCCTTGGCCGCGTCGCGCGAAACCGCCCGCTTGGTGAACGGGGAGTCGCGCGCGATAATCTCGCGCATGCGCTTCTCGATCGCCGGAAACTCCTCGGGCGTGAACGGCTCGTTGCGGAAGAAATCGTAATAGAACCCGTTCTCGATCACCGGGCCGATGGTGACCTGCGTGCCCGGCCACAGCGACTGTACGGCTTCCGCCAGCACATGCGCAGCGTCATGGCGGATGAGTTCGAGCGCGCGCGGATCGTCGCGGGAGATGAACTCCACGCGGGCGCTCCTGTCGATGGGGTCGGCGAGATCGGACAACGCTCCGTCGACGATCATGGCGACCGTGCGTTTGGCGAGCGAGGGGGATATCGATTTGGCGATGTCGGCGCCGGTAACGCCGGCCTCGTAGGCGCGCTTGGCCCCGTCGGGAAAAGTTACGTCAATCACAGCGGTCTCCTCGCTCACTCGCCGAAACGGGCCGGCGTAAGCTTTTGTTCGTCGGCCCGCTATAATGGCCGCTGCGCGGGTTAGCAAACGCCACATTGTCGACAAAACGGTCGTCAACTACCGCTTCGTAAGACGAGGATTCGGATGCAAATCGAGTTTACCTTCGACCAGTCCGTCAATTCCCTGCCGACAGGCATGGTCGAGGCCTTAGACGTCGCGGCATCCTATCTCGATCATCTCTTCGCCAACCCCATCACGATCAACATCGAGATCGGTTACGGCGAAATCACGCAGGACGGCCAGAGCAGCGCGGTGTCGTCGGGCGCGGAGGGCGGCCCCGACGACGACGCCCTTTGGAGCCTGGCGCAGACGACGCAGGTCTTGTCCGCGGATTTGACTTCGCCCGATCAGCGCCTGGGTCTCTCCAATATTCTGAACGATCTCGGTTTGTCCCTCAACTCCATCGACATAGCCTCGGCGCAGCAAAAGGCGCTGGGACAATTGGCCGCCGGCAATACCGCGACCGACGGCTCGGTCGGGTTCCAACGGAACGGCGCCGGCGGCGTCGTCTTCGATTTCAACCCGTTTCAGCGCGGCGTCGGGCAGCAATGGGATTTCATCGGCGTCGCGTTGCACGAAATCACCCACGCCATGGGTCGAATTTCCGACCTCGGCGAAGGCTCGACGCGCGGTCTCCTCGACCTCTACCGCTACAGCGCTCCGGGGCAATTGCAGTCCGACGTGACCGGTTCGCCGGCGTATTTCTCGCTTGACGGGGGCGTGACCCATCTCGAAAATTTCGACACGACGAATTCCGACCCCGGAGATTGGTTGCAGGGCGGCCCGAACGACGCCAACAACGCCATCGCCAACCTCGGCGTCGCCAACGACTTTGGACAGGTGGACCTGCGCGAGCTCAACGCCCTCGGCTTCGAACGCAAGGCGCAGACCGACGATTTCGAAGGCAAGGGAACGAGCGACCTCATCTGGCAGAACACGGCGACCGGCGCGATCACAGAATGGCAGTTCGCCAATGGCGTCCACACCGGGACGGTCAGTCTCGGGAGCGCGCCCGGTTATCAGATCGTCGGCGACGGCGACTTCAATCGAGACGGGGCAACCGACCTCTTGTGGATGAATCCCACCACCGGCGATACCTGGGGGTGGCTGATGAGCAACGGCGCCGAGACCCAGGCGATCCACTACGGCAACCTCCTTGGCTGGACGGCGACGGTTGGCGATTTCGGCGGCAATGACGTCGCCGACATCGTCTGGGAATATACGCCGACCGGCACGACCTGGGACTGGCTGATGGGCGGCGGCCAGAACTACGGCAGCGATTATCTGGGCGCGAAACCCGGCTGGACCTTCATCGGCGCCGGCGATTTCTCCGGCAACGGCACGAGCGACCTGGTGTTGGAGCGCACGACCGGCGCGGTCTGGGACTGGATGATGACCAAGGGCGTGCACACCAGCTCGAATCCGCTCGCCGATATGGCCAACTACACTTATCTCGGCAGCGGCGATTTCAACGGAGACGGCGTGACCGACCTGTTGTGGCGAAACAACGCGAACAATCACATTCAAGAATGGCTGATGTCGAACGGCTCCATCGGTTCGAAGGTCGACCTCGGCGTGTTCGCCGGCGCCAGCGTGGTCGCCACCGGCGATTATTGGGGCATCGGCACGTCGGACATCGTCTGGCAGAATACGACGACAGGCGCGACGACGATCTGGGCGATGTTGAACGGGCAGCACGAGAGCGCCTATGACGTCAATCTCGGCAGCACCAGCGGTCTCAGGGGGGTCTGAGCCGCTATGACCCAAGCCGCCCCGCCGGCGCCGAGCCTGGAGCTGATGGCGCGTTTCGAGGTCGCGCTCTCCGCGCCGCCGTGGGAGCTCGGCGAGACTTCCGCGCTCGGGCGCCGGCGCATCATTCCAATCACCGGCGGCCGATTTTACGGCCCGCTGCTCAACGGTGAAATCCTCGACAATGGCGCCGACTGGCAGGTCGTCACCGCGGACGGGGCCGCCATCATCGACACCCGTTATCTGCTGCGGCTCGCCGACGGCGCGCTCGCCTATCTGCAAACCCGGGGGTTTCGCCACGGTTCGCCCGATGCGCTCGCCGCGCTCGCGAGCGGCGAAGACGTCGACCCCGCGCGCTATTATTTCCGCGTGACTCTGCAATTCGAAACCGCCTCGCCCAAATTCGGGTGGCTCAATCGCGTCATTGGCGTCGGCAGCGCGATACGGCGGCCTGACGCGGTCGTCTACGACGCCTACGCGGTGCGTTAGCGGTTGTGTCGGCTGCGGCCTTGGCCTAAGATCTCCGGGCGGGGGGAAGAATGGGCCGCGTTCTCTTGGGGCTGGCGGTAGTCGCCTTTTTGGGCTGCGCCTCGACCGCGCGCGCCGACGACGACGCAGCGACGCCCGCTTCCGACCCGTTCTATCGGCTCGACACCAAAAACCTTTTCGGCTTCCTGGAAGGCGCCGACGTCGGCGACACAGGCGACCGCTCGATCGAATTGGAGACCACCGCCTCGCTGTTCAAGCAGACGGGGCGCTACGCTCTCGTCGAGCAGGAGGTGATCTACGAGATGACGGCGACGCCGCGCCTCGGCGTCGAATTCGGCGCGCATGGTCTCGGCCAATCGATCCGCGACGCGCCGGGGGTTGAGAACTATTCCGGCGTTGATTTCAGCGGCCTATCGAACGAATGGCGGTACCTTCTGACGCCGCGCGCGGGGCCTTGGAGCGTGCAGACGACCTTCACCGTCACGCCGCAATGGACGCGCGAATTCGAGGGCGGCGCGCGAGGGCAGGATTTTTCGCTGCCGTTTCTGTTCGTGCTCGACGCGCAGCCGATCGCCCGCCGGCTCTACGCCGCCCTCAATCTTTCCTATGCCCCGGAAGTTCAGCGCCTCGACGGGGCGGCGTGGATGCGCGCGTCGTCGCTCACCGCGAGTGGCGCGCTGTCCTGGCGGTTCACGCCGGCGGCGATGATCGGCGCGGAAGCCGACGTGCTGAGCCAGTTCGAGGGGCTGGCGGGACAGTCCTGGCGCGGGTCCGCGTTCTTTCTAGGCCCCACCTTCCACTATCAGATCACTGAAAAGGTCGACCTCTCCGGCGCCTGGACGCAGCAACTTGCCGGCCGCGCGCGCGGCGAGGCCGGCGCGCTCAATCTCGCGGATTTCACCCGCTCCGCCGCCAAACTTCGGTTGGAGATGGAGTTTTAGGGACGTCCGCTCACGCCGGCGGGAACATCGCGTCCAGCCGGGCGCGCCCTTCCTCGACATCGAAGTCGTCCGCGCCGGCCGAGATGATCGCCAGCACCGACTCGGCGCGCGCCAGCCCGCGGCCGACAAGCGCTGGCGCCGCCTCGGCGACCGGGCGCGCCTCGGCGAGGTCGCCGTTGCAATGCAGGGCGACGTCGACCCCAGCTGCAAAAGCCGCGTGGGTGCGGGGGCCGAACGGTCCGCCAAGCGCCTTCATCGAGAGATCGTCGCTGAACAGAAGCCCGTCGAATCCAATTTCGCCGCGCACAATGTCGCCGATCACTTTGGGCGAGGTCGTGCCGGGGCGCTCGGCGTCGATCGCGGTGTAGACGACATGCGCAGTCATCGCCGCGGGCGCATCGGCAAGCGCCCGGAACGGCGCGAAGTCGCGCTGGAGTTCGGCGCGGCTCGCCTCGACGACGGGCAGTTCGAGATGGCTGTCCGCCCGCGCCCGGCCATGACCGGGAATGTGTTTGACGACCGGCGCGACGCCGCCGCCGATCAGCCCCGCCATCGCGGCCCGACCCAGCGCGGCGACGCGGGCGGGATCGCGGCTATAGGCGCGCGTGCCAATCACCGCATGGGTGGCGGCGTCAGCGACGTCGAGAACCGGGGCGCAATCGACCGTGACGCCGACTTCGCGCAGATCATGCGCGATGAGCCGCATCGCCAGCCGAACCGCCGCGGCCGCTTCGTCAGGCCCGAGTTCGGCGCTGAACCGCTGAGCGGCGGGATAGGCCGCCCAGTTCGGCGGCCCGAGGCGCTGCACCCGCCCGCCCTCCTGATCGATCAGCACCGGCGCATCGTCGCGCCCGACGCAAGCGCGGAATTCGCTCGTCAGGGCTATGAGTTGCTCGCGGCTATCAACGTTGCGCTTGAACAGGATCAAGCCCCAGGGATCGGCCTCGCGGATAAACGCCCGCTCCTCGGCGGCAAGGCGCGTTCCCAGGCAGCCGCAAACAAAAGCGCGCATTGGATTCCGGTCAGTTCTTGGCGACGTAGCAATCGCCGCCGGCCGCTTTGATCTTGGCGCACATCGCCGCCGCGTCGGCTTTGCTGAGGCCGAGCGCGCGCACGCGATAGATGGGCTCGCCATGGCGTTCGGCCTTGCGCATGCCGAGCGCGGTTCCGCCGAGCGCGTCGGCGAAACGGCTTTGCAAGCGCTTGATGAGGGCCTTGGCCTCGCTCTCGCTCTTCGGCGCAGCCAGTTGCACGGCGAAGCCGCCGCCGCCGGCCGGCGCCTGCGCCTCCGCGTCGTCGGTGTTCGTGTTGGTGTTGGTGTCGGCCTCGGCGACAGGCTTTGGCTTCTTCGGCTTGGGCGCGGTCGGCGCGGGACCGGAGCCGGTGTCGGCGGGGGCGGTCGTTTCGGTCTTCGAGACGACGCGCGCTGCGCTCTTAGGCGGAGAAAGCTTCGTCGGCAGATCGACCGGGGGGCTAGCGGCTTCGCCCTCCGCGTCCGTCTGTTTCAGCGCCGGCGCCGGCGCTGCCGGCGGCGCCCTCGGCGGCGGGAGCGGCGGCTTCGTAGCCGGACGAGATCAGCGTGCCGTCCGGGCGCACGGAAATCGTCTTGACGCGGCTCGGATCGTCGCCGACCGGCGAAACCGGCGTTTCCTTGGGGCCGATCGCCGTCACGATCGGGGTGTCGGAGGAAAGCGCTACCGGCGACCCATCGGCCGGCGCGGCGACGCTCGCGGCCGGCGCGGGGACGGCGGCGACGGCGCTCGCCGTCGGCGCGGGCGTGGCGGCGCTTTCCTCCGGCGACGGCGGGGCCGAGGCGGCGCTTTCGCTCGCCGTCGGCGCGAGCGCGTCGGCGCTTTCGCTCGACGGCGGGGGGATCGAGGCGGACGGCTCCGGCCGGGCCGAGAGATCGACCGGCGCCTCGGGCGTATCGACAAGCTTGGGCGGCGTCGGCGTCGGCTGCGCGCTATCGCGCGTCAGCAAGGCGCCGCTCTCGTTCGGCGTTCGCACCGTCGCTTCGCTCGGCGGCGGCACCTTGGTCGGCGCGGTTGAGGCCAGGATCAGCGGCGGCGCGCCCGAATGCGAGTGGGCTCCCACCTTGAACACGACATAAGCGCCCGTCAGCACGACCGCGGCGCTGATCAGTCCGCCGATCTTCATGCCCCAATGGGGCGCGCGCGCCGGGGCCTGCACGATCCGGGCGTCGTCTTCGGGTTCGGCGAGCGAGGGCGCCGGCGGCGCAATGGCGCTCGAATCCATATCCTCGGAGTCGAACGAAGGCCGCAACGGCGGCTCCGCGTCCGCGAGCGGCGGCGGCGCGCGGGCTCTCCGGCGGTGAGCGGCGGCGGCTCTGAAGGCGCAACCGCCGGGGCCGGCTCGGCCGCTCGCGGCAGCGGCTCGGTCGCTCGCGGCGGCACCGGCTCGGTCGCTCGCGGCGGGGCCGGCTCGGCGCACGCGGCGGATCGGGCGCGCGGCGCGGCAGGGGGTCAGGGGCTCGCCGCGGCAGCGGCGGGGCAATGCGCAGCTCCGGTTTTGGTTTGAGGTTCAACGCTCGTTCGATCTCAAGCGCGCGCTCCGAGGGCGCGCGCTCCAGGCCGATGGTGTCGACGAGCCGAGTGAGTTCGGCGAGCGGGTCTTCAACTCCGGCCTGTGGGGCGACGGAGGCGCGCAACCGGCGCTCGAACTCTTCCAGATTGATCTCCGCGACTGGCTTGGGCTTCGCGCTGTTCATATTCACTTGCGTCCTCGCCAAAACAACGGCGCGCGCCCAAGAGTCGGGCGCGGCAGGCGTCCAACCGCTAGCCGCGCGCGACGATCGGGCCCTCGCACCGCGGTCAGCGCATTTCCTCGGGCGCGCCCACGCCCAAAACGGCAAGCGACGACCTTAACACTTGCCGGACGCCTGCCGCGAGCGCGAGTCTCGCTTCGGTTACACTTCGATCTTTTTCGTTAACGAACCGCAAATGCGAATGTTCTTTTCCTCGGGTCCAATAAGAATGGAACTGTGTGGCCAATTCATGGGCGAAAAACGCCACCCGATGCGGCTCGCGCGCCTCCGCGCCCTGCGACACGACGCGCGGGAACTCCGCGATTTTGCGGATGAGCGCCCGTTCGCCCTCGTCGACGAGCCGCGCAAGATCCGCGCGCGCCAGCCCCGCCATCGAAACGTCGATGTCGGGAAAGATCGCCCGCGCCTGCCGCGCCACGCTCGACGCGCGGGCGTGCGCGTATTGCACGTAGAACACGGGATTGTCGGCGCTCTGCTCGATCACCTTGGCGAGGTCGAAATCGAGCGTCGCGTCGTTCTTGCGCATCAGCATGATGAAGCGCACCGCATCGGCGCCGACTTCGTCCACCACCTCGCGCAAAGTGACGAAGTCGCCGGAGCGTTTCGACATTTTGACCGGCTCGCCGGCGCGCATCAGCCGCACGAGTTGGCAGAGCCGCACCTCCAGGTCGACGCGGCCGTCCGACAGCGCCTGCACCGCGGCGTGCATGCGCTTGACATAGCCGCCGTGGTCGGCGCCCCAGACGTCGACGAGGCTGGCGAAGCCGCGGTCGATCTTGTCCTAGTGATAGGCGATGTCGCTGGCGAAATAAGTGTAGCCGCCGTCCGACTTGATCAGCGGCCGGTCGACGTCGTCGCCGAACTCGGTCGAGCGGAACAGGGTCTGCTCGCGGTCCTCCCAATCGTCGGCCGGCGCGCCCTTCGGCGGCGGCAGGCGGCCCTCGTAGATGAGGCCCTTCGCCCGCAAAGAAGCGATCGCCGCGGCGACCCGGTCGCCGCTCTGCCCGGTCAGCGCGCGCTCGGAGGAAAACACCTCGTGGCCGACGCCGAGCGCGGCCAGATCCTCGCGGATCATCGCCATCATCGCGGCGATGGCGCGCGTCGCGCACCAGCGGCAGCCATTCGCCTCGGGCATGTCGCGCAGCCGCGCGCCGAATTCCTCCGCCAGCGCCTGCGCCGACGGGCTTCAGGTAGTCGCCGGGATAAAGCCCCTCGGGGATCGGCCCGATCTCCTCGCCGAGCGCCTCGCGGTAGCGCAGATAGGCCGAGCGGGCGAGCACGTCGACCTGGGCGCCGGCGTCGTTGATGTAATATTCGCGCGTGACCTTGCGGCCGGCGAAGGCCAGGAGATTGGCCAGCGCGTCGCCGAACACGGCGCCGCGCGCATGGCCGACATGCATCGGCCCGGTCGGATTGGCGCTGACATATTCGACGTTGACCGGGCCCTCGCCGCGATCGCCGGCCGCGGCCGAAATCGTCGCCGCAGCCTCAAGGCCGCCCGCAGCACCGCGTCGAACGCCTCGGCTTCAGGCGCATGTTGATGAAGCCCGGGCCCGGCGACCTCGGCGCTGCGACGTCGGCGCCGCGGCGCAAGCTCTCGGCCAGCGCCTCGGCGAGCGCGCGCGGGTTCGAGCCGGCGGCCTTGGCCTCCTTGGCGTAAACCATCGCGGCGTTGGTCGAGAGATCGCCATGCGCGGGATCGCGCGGCGGCTCGACGACGAAGCGGCCGAGATCGAGCCCCGCCGGCAGCGCGCCGGCCGCGATCCCTCGGTCAGCAGCCGAGGCGACCCGCGCCGCGAAGTCGGCGAAAACGTTCATCCATTTTCCCGTGAAAGTTGCGCGGGCCTTATCGCAAGCGCGCTTCAGGGTCAAAGAGCCGGCGGGTCAAAGAGCCGGCGATATTCGTTGAGCGCAAACCGGTCGGTCATGCCGGCGATGTAATCCGCGGACGCGCGCGCTCGGGCCCGATCGCCGCCGCCCGCGCCGCCCAGAACGCCGGCGCCATCCTGCGGACGTTCGACATAAGCCGCGAAGAGCCCGCGTACGACCTTGTCCGCCCCGGCGCGCATGCGGTTGACTTCGGGATGGCGGTACATGCGGGCGAACAGGAATGTCTTTATGTCGCGGTCCGCCGCGGCCATCGGCGCTGAAAATGCGACCATCGCGTCGCCCGCCCGCCGGACCTCCTCGGCGGTTTCGATTCCCCGCGCCGCCAGCCGCGCCTGGGTGGCGAGCACCGCGTCCTCGACGAAGCGGGTGATGACCCGGCGCGACAGTTCGTGAATGACCCGCGAGTCGCTCGAGCCCGGGATAGCGCGCCCTAATTTCGCCGAGCAGGGCGCCGACGAAGGGGACGGTCGCGGATCTCTTCGAGGCCGAACAGGCCGGCGCGCAGGCCGTCGTCGATGTCGTGCGCGTTATAGGCGATGTCGTCGGCGAGCGCCGCCGCTTGCGCCTCCAGCGCGGGATATTCGCCGAGCGCCAGATCGTGGCGCGCGGTTATAGGCGACGATTGCCTCGGGCAGGCCGCGCTCGCGCCAGCGCGGCGCCGGCCGCCCCTCAGCGTCGATCAGCGGGCCGTTGTGCTTGACGAGGCCTTCCAGTGTCTCCCAGCACAGGTTCAGGCCGTCGAACTCGGCGTAGCGCCGCTCCAGTTCGGTGACGAGCCGCAGCCCGTGGCTGTTGTGATCGAAGCCGCCGAAGGCGGCGAGGCAGGCGTCGAGCGCGTCCTCGCCGGCGTGGCCGAACGGCGTGTGGCCGAGATCGTGGCCGAGCGCGACCGCCTCGGCGAGATCCTCGTCGAGCGCGAAGGCGCGAGCGAGCGCCCGCGCGAGCTGCGCCACCTCGATGGTGTGGGTCAGGCGGGTGCGGAAATGATCGCCCTCGTGGTGGACGAACACCTGGGTCTTGTGGGCGAGGCGGCGGAACGCGGTGGAGTGGACGATGCGGTCGCGGTCGCGCTGGAACGCGGTGCGGGTCGGCGAATCCGGCTCGGGCCGCCATCGGCCGCGCGAACGGCGGGGATCGGCGGCGAGCGGGGAACGGGGCGGATAATTCGGGGCCAACATGCGAGCTTGACGGTTGCGGTTGCGGCCGCGCCGACTTATGTTAAGCCCAAGCCTTTACTCCGGGAACACGACATGAGCGAGAGCCCCGCCCTCACCATCAGCGCCAAAGCGGCGCGGCAGCTGAGCCAGGTGCTCGCCGACGAGCCGGGCGCGGCGCTGCGGATTTCCGTCAAAGGCGGCGGATGCTCGGGCTTTCAATATGCGTTTGACGTCGACAAAGCGCGCGCCGACGACGATTTCGTCGCCACGCGCGACGGCGTCGCCGTCGTCGTCGACCCGGTCTCGCTGGAGATGATCAAGGGCGCCGAACTCGATTTCGTCGACGATCTCATGGGCCGCGCGTTCAAGGTTAAGAACCCGAACGCGGTCGCCGCCTGCGGTTGCGGCGTCAGTTTTTCGCTCTGAACTGACGCCGCTGGTACCGCTTTACTTCAGCGCGCTGCTGACCTCGGAGAATTCCGCGCTGAGCTGGCCGCCAAGCTGGCCCAATACGACGACGAGCGCGAGTGCAATCAAAGAACAGAGCAGCGCATATTCCACGGCGGTGGCGCCAGCGTCGTCGACGAAAAAGGCTTTGATCCGGCGCATCGGTTGAAACTCCTGGCGTTCGCCTTCCTTTATCGCGGCGGCGATACGGAAATCTTGGAGTTTCACCAGTTAACGCGGAGGAAAGTTGATTTCCGAACCTCGCCGCAGCTTGGACGACAGTAAACGCTTCGACATTTCAGGCGTTCAAATGCAAACGAGCTTAACTGCGCGCGCCTAGAGAAGCGCGCGCGCGTGTCGCCGCGATCATTTCAAGGCGCTGCTGACTTCCGAGAATTCCGAGCTGAGCTTGGCGCCGAGTTGCCCCAAAACCGTGACCAGCGCGAGCGCGATCAAGCTGGACATCAAGGCATATTCAATAGCGGTGGCGCCGCGATCGTCGACCAGGAATTTTTGAACTCGGTTCAACATGGAATGGCTCCTAATTTGACCCCAAGACCTGCAGCCGTCGGCTCCATCGACGACTGCGGCCTACGGATGGCAAATTACCCTGCATCGGCTCGAACCGAAATTGTTGAGACTACCCAGCCGCGCAGGAATTGTGGGTTGATGCTGTGTTACACATCGGCGTCCAATTTTCCGTTTACGCGGGCGCTTGTCAGGATTCGTTTCTTGCAAGCGCCATTCGCATGAGCGCCGAGATCGATTTCGCGTCGAACTTGCGCAGCACAGCGGCGCGATGATGTTCGGCGGTGCGAACGGTGATGTCGAGCCGGGCGGCGATGGTCTTCGTGGCGCAGCCTTCGACCAGAAGATCGAACACTTCCGCCTCGCGCTCAGTCAGCGTCGCGCGACGCTCGCGGAACGCCGCGCCTTCGGCGTAAAGCTCCGATTGCCGCTCGGCGCGGCCAAGCGCCTCCTCCACCACCGCAATGAGGCTCTCGGCGTCGAACGGTTTTTCGACGAAATGATAGGCGCCGAGTTTCATCGCCTGCACCGCGGTCGGGATGTCGCCGTGGCCGGTCATGATGATAACCGCCGCCTGCTGGGATCGCTCGACGATGCGTGGCAGCAACTCGACGCCGCTCATCCCCGGCAGACGGTTGTCGAGAAGCACGCAATAGGGCTCGTCGTGCGGCGCATTCTCCCAAAACCCCTCCGCGGACGCATATTCCTCGGTCTCGACGCCAGCGGTGGAGAGCGCGAGGGCGAGCGCGTCGCGGATTTCCGGCTCGTCGTCGACGATGAAAACTCGGCGTTTGCCAGCGGCGGAAGCGTTCATGCGAGCGGCAGCTCCAATTCGAAGCGGGTTCCTTGCGGCGTCAGCGGCCGCCAATTCAGCGCGCCGCCGTGGCGCACGGCGATTTCCTTGGCGAGCGGCAGTCCGAGGCCCATGCCGCGCGGCTTCGTCGTCTCAAACGGCTCGAACAGACGCTCGGCGATCTCCGGCGCGACGCCGACGCCGTTGTCGTCGACCTCGACCGCAGCTTTGCCGCCGCGCGCTTGTCAGCGACAGGACGACCTCGCCATTTTTCGCCGGCGCCGCCTCGATGGCGTTGAGCACGAGATTGGCGATCGCCTGCTCGATCCCGATGCGGTCGGCGCGCACGCATGAGCGGTCGCCCTTCGCCCGGCGAGCGATACAGCGACACTCCGCGTTCGCGCGCGGCGTCGGCCTGCAAGCGCAGGATGGTCTCCACGAGCTCGTTGAGATCCAGCAGCTCCATCGGCGTCACGCCGTTGGCGACGAAGTCGCGCAACCGCTCGATGATCCGGCGCGCCCGCGCGGCTTCGCCCTCCGCCTTGCGCAGCGCCGCCAGCGCCCTGTCCGCGCCCTGCCCCGTCTCCAGGAGGCGTCGCGCGCCGAACAGGTAGGCCGAAATGGAGGCGAGCGGCTGGCTGATTTCGTGGCTCATCGCCGCCGCCATCGCGGCGTTGGTCGCGCGCTCGGACACTTTGGCGAGGTCGGCCTGCTGCCGCCGCAATTCCGCGGTGGCCGACTCCCATTCCGTGAATGTGCCGCCGATGCGCCTGGCCCGAGATCGCCAGAATGAACATCAAAATCTGGTAGGCGGAGTATTCGCTGTCGCTGACTTTGAAATAGTCAAGCGCGGCCAGCAGCAGCAGTTGGACGAGGAGCAGCGCCAGCGCGCCGGCGTCAAACCCATATTTCATGCCGATGAGCAGGATCGGCAGGTAAAGCAGGTTGAAAACGTAACGGCTCTCAACGCTCGACGTGCTCGCGAGCACCACCAGCGCGGCGAAAGCCAAAGTGACGGCGAACACAAAAAGCGCGTTGCCGGCTTGCGCCTTTCGCCACGGCTCGGCGACGATCCCCCGGAACAGGGCGCCCGCCGCCGGAATGATGACGCACATGGCCGCCGCATCGCCGATCCAGTAGCCGGCGTAGGTGGACAGGGCGTCCGCCGGCGCCAATTGGCCGACGAGAAGCAGCGCGCCGCAATAGCAGAGGCCGACAAGCGCGACGCCGATCGGCACGACCGCGGTCAGGGCGATGAGATCGCGTGGACGCAACGCGCGCACGTTGACGCCAAATCGGGCGCGCAACGTATAGGCCAACCCACAAAGGCCCGCCGCCAGAACGGTCTGCGCGATAATGTCAGCGGAGAGGGATCGGCCGACATGGTTGAACATGAGGTCGACGACGATCTGCGCCAGCCAGAGAACCGGCGCAAAGGTCCAGGAACTCCATGAGGAGGAGAACGCTCAACGCGTCATCCGGACTCCACAGGGTGATCGCGGTTCCGTTGAGGCTGCGGTGGTCCGTCAGCGCATTGAGCGCGAGGTAGACCACGAGATAGGCGGCGGCGAGCCTGACATAGGCGCGCGCGCGGCTCGATCCGGTCCGCGTTCGGGCAAAGGCAGGGGCGGCGAGATCGGTCATTTCGAGCGGCTCCCCGGTTTCGCCTCCCGAAGTGTTTACAAATATTCCGTTCACAAACCGTTGCCGCCGGGCTTGCCGTCGCCGCCGGGATTTACGCGCCGACCGCGGGTCCGCCGCAACGCGTTCAGCGCCTCGACGGCGCCCGAGAACAGGAACGCGGTGTAGATATAGCCCTTCGGCACATGCAGTCCGAAGCCGTCGGCGACCAGCACCATGCCGATCATCATCAGGAAGCTCAGCGCCAGCATTACAAGCGTCGGGTTCGACGAGATGAATCGGGACAGCGGCCCCGCCGCCACGCCCATGAGCGCGATGACGATAACGACGGCGGCGGCCATGATCAGGAAATGGTCGGTCATGCCGACGGCGGTGACTATGCTGTCGATCGAGAAGACCAAGTCCAGCGCGACGATCTGGGCGATCGCCGAGGCGAAGCCGATCGGCGGCGCGCCCGGTCCGTTTTCGTCGAGCCGCCCCTCGACATGGTCATGGATTTCCTGCGTCGCCTTATAGAGGAGAAAGAAGCCGCCGCCGAGCAACACAAGATCGCGCAGCGAAAACCCGTGCCCGAACAGGGAAAAGAGCGGCGAAACCAGGCTGACGAGTCCCGCGATCACGCCGAGCAGCGCAAGCCGCAGCGCGAGCGCGACGGCAAGGCCGATGCGCCGCGCGGCGGCGCGGCGCGGCGGAGCCACGCGCGCCGACACCAAAGCCAGAAACACGAGATTGTCGACGCCGAGCACCAGCTCCATGACGACCAGCGTCGCCAGCGCCGCCCAAGCGGTGGGGTCGGCCAGCAGCGCCAACGCTTCGCTCACGATAGGGCGGTCGCCGCGCCGTGCGCTTCGCCAGCTTCGACCCGCTTCGCTTGGCTCATCAGGCGCTCCCTGGATTCCGCCGCCGCCGCTTTTCAGGGGCGGCGGCTTCGATGTCAACGCCATTCACCGGCGGTCCGCCATCTCGACGGCGGGCGGCGCGTGGGTCTATACGACAAGCGCTTTTCGAGGGGAGTTCGACCGTTTGGCGCATAGCCTTGCCGCCGTTGCGTTCCTGGCGCCGGATTACGACGCGGCGATCGCCTGGTTCCGCGATTGTCTCGGCTTCAATGTGCTGGAGGATCGGCCGCTGGCGCCCGGCAAACGGTGGGTGGTCGTGGGGACCGACTCGGGCGCAGGCGCGCGGTTCATCATCGCCAAGGCCGAGGGCGAGCGGCAACTCGCCGCCGTCGGCGCGCAGAGCGGCGGACGCGTCGGCTATTTTCTGGAGACCGACGATTTCGTCCGCGACTTCGCGCGCTTTCGCGAGAACGGCGTGGAGTTCCTGGAAAGCGCGCGCCGCGAAGACTACGGCGTCGTCGCGGTGTTCAAAGACCCCTGGGGCGGCAAATGGGACTTGATCGAGCCGGCGCGCGCGACGCGGTTTATTCCGTTTCAGAGTCAGCTCACGCTGTGGGCGATCATCATTGGAGCGATCGCGCTTGTCGTCAACACGCTGGGATCGGGCTTGGCGCCGTTCGCGGCCGGCATCGCGGTCGGCTATCTGCTCAACCCCGTCGCCGACCGGTTGCAGCGCCTTGGGTTTGGCCGGCTCGCCGCGTCGCTGACCATTCTGTTAGCTTTTGTCGGCGTCGTCGGTCTTGCCGGCGTGACCCTTGCGCCCGCGCTCGCGCGCCAGATCGCGTTGTTTTCGACAAGACTTCCAAGCTACGTCGATATGCTGCAATCGCTGATCGCCACCAAAGGCTCGCAGCTGATGACGCGGTACGGCGGCCCCTGGTTGCAGCAGTTCGGCCTCGGCAACGCGTTCACTCCCGATCAGATTCACAAGGCGGTCGGGGATCTGGTGAGCCAAAGCGGCGCCTGGTTGTTGGCGGGCCTGAGCAAACTCGCGGTCGGCGGCGCGGCGTTGGTGAGCTTGTTGTCTTTTCTCGTCATTACGCCAGTGGTCGCGTGTTATCTCCTGATTGACTGGCATACGATGGTCGGGACCCTCGATTCCTGGCTGCCGCGCGACCATCGCGCCGAGCTTCGCCAGATCGCCGGCGAAATCGACGCGGCGCTGGCCGGTTTCCTGCGCGGGCAATTCCTGGTCTGCCTGTTTCTCGGCCTGTGGTACGGCATCGGGTTAACGCTGATCGGCCTCGATTTCGCGCTGTTGATTGGCGTCGTCGGCGGCCTGTTGAGCTTCGTTCCCTATCTCGGCTCGCTGACGGCGCTGGTGCTGGCGCTCGGCGTGGCGATCGTACAGAAATTTCCGGACATGCATCTCTTCGCGCTCGCGTTCGCGGTCATCGGCGCCGGCGAGCTTCTTGAGGGCTATGTGATCTCGCCGAAACTGGTCGGCGAATTCGATCGGCCTGCACCCGGTTTGGCTGATCTTCGCGCTGTTCGCCTTTGGCGAATTGTTTGGTTTCACCGGGCTTCTGGTGGCGGTGCCGACGGCGGCGGCGCTCGGCGTGATCTTGCGCCACCTGATCCGCAGCTACCAGCGCAGCCCGTTTTATCGCGGCCGGTCCGCGGTCGGAGCTTGACCGGCGTCTCGCCAACTGCCGTTGCCGCTGCCGCACGAGCCGAGTTTTGCGCGCGAGGATTTCCTGGCGAGCCCGTCGAACGCCGCCGCGTTGGCGCTGATCGAGGCGTGGCCGCGATGGCCCGCGCCGCTGATGCTGCTGACCGGGCCGCCGGGCTCCGGCAAAAGCCATCTCGCCGCCATCTTCGCGGCGCCTCGCCGGCGCCACAGGCTCCGCGGCCGCGAGCTTGGCGGCCTCGATCCGCAGCAAACCGTCCATCCGCCCGGCCCTTGTCGTCGACGACGCGGATCGGGCGGGCGACGCGGAGGCGGCGTTTTTTCATCTCCTCAACTTGGCGCGCGCGCGCGGCGTAGCCATTCTCATGACGGCGCAAGCGCCGCCCGACCGCTGGGGCCTGGGCACGCCCGACCTGACCTCGCGCCTGCGACTGGCCCCGATTGTCGAGATCGCGCCGCCGGAGCCGGCGCTCATCGAGGCGGTGTTGGTAAAATTGTTCAGCGACCGCCAGATCGACGTCGAACCGTCGGTGGCCGCCTTCATCGCCCGCCGCCTCGACCGCTCGCTCGGGGACGCGCGGGCGCTGGTCGACGCGCTCGACGCCGAGGCGCTGGCGCAGGGGCGTAAGGTGACGCGGACCCTGGCGGCGGCGCTGATGAAACATGACGCGTCGGATGAGGCCGAGATTTAGGCGCCGCGCGGAAAGCGCCAAGCGATGAAGACGCTGAGCGAGGCGACCGCGTAGGCGTTCACAGAGGCGAGCCGCGCGAGCGCCGGCGCCGACCATTCGTGCAGCGGCGCGCCGAAGCGGCCGTGCGAGGCTGCAAAGGCCGCGCCGATCAGAACGGCGAGGCCGCGCGACCAGCGAACCTCGCCATCGCCGAAGGCCAGAACCGCCAACAAGGCGCAAGGCAACAGGAAAAGCTCGGTCCCGCTCGCTTCGCCAAAGAGCTTGATCGCAAACAGCGTGTCGGCGAGGCCGAAGAGCGGCAGCGCGACGCGGGCGGCCAAGCTCCAACGCCGGGCGATGAGGATGACGGCGGCGTAGAGCGGCGCGGTCAGCGCCGTCGCCGTCGAGGCCAGCACGCCGTCGCCGGCGAACCACCAGACATAGAGCGGATAGATTGGCTTGTTGGCGAGGATGATCCAGGCGGTGGCGACGCTTGCGGATGTGCGGGCACTGTCGGCGGGATCAGACATCGCGCGTGGTCTTGGCCATGGCGTCACGAGCCAGCGGCGAATTGCCGCCATGGAACCGCCCGAACGTGCGGGCGGCCACAAGGCCCATGAGCAGAACGCCCACGCCCAAGGCGACAATGTTGTCGGTGGCGCGGCGCATCGAAGTTTCCGACGCGGGCGATGAGAAGATAGGCGATGACGAAGTTCGCAAATCCCCACAGCGCATTTCCCGTCGAAGAGGAGAGACCTTGTCCCGGCGGGTTGGCGAACGGGGTCTGAAACGGTCGGCCCATCACGCCGCTGACGAAATGCGGAACCGCGTTCGCGAGAAAGGCGCCGCCGCAAAAGTAGGCGAAGTCGTGCAGCCAGTTCATGTTCAGGCGCTATTTCTGAGGGGATTGACGATCTTTTTTCGCAGCCTCGGTTGCGAGCGATGAATTGGTCGCGACCTCTCGATGATCCGCGCTCACTACAACTATCCAGGTCAGCCCCTTCGGTGGACCCCTATCGGCTGAGAACGATGTGGGTGGCGTGATCGGTGGCTTGATGTTCGGTGACGCGGTAGCCGAGCGCCGGCAGGTCGATCCCCGCGAACATCGCTTCGCCCTGCCCGAGCACGACCGGGGACAAAGCGAAATGCAGTTCGTCGATCAGACCGGCGCGAAGATATTGACGCACCGTCTCGACGCCACCGCCAATCTTCACGTCACGGCCCTTGGCGGCGAGCCTCGCCTTCTCCAGCGCCGCCTCGATACCGTCGGTCACGAAGATGAAGGTGGTGCCGCCGTCCATCTCGATCGGATCGCGCGGATGGTGCGTCAGCACGAAGGTCGGCGCGTGATAGGGCGGATTGTCGCCCCACCAGCCCTTCCAGCTCTCGTCCGGCCAGGGACCGCGGATCGGCCCGAACATATTGCGGCCGAGGATGAACGCGCCGAACCCGTCCATTGAACGATGTGCGTAGGCCTGATCGACGCCGTCCGAGCCGCCGTCCTTACCGATCATTGCCCGGAACATGCGCGTACCGAACATCCACTCGTGCAGTTCCCGCCCGCGCTTGCCGAGCGGATTTTCAAGACTTTGCTCAGGCCCTGCTCCGAAACCGTCGAGCGAGATCGAAAAGCCTGCAACGCGCACTTTCGTCATGACGAAAACTTTCCCTTTTTTGGCATCGAGGATTGAAACAATATGGATCGTCACTTGGCCCAGGACGATGGGCGGCGACCATCAGTATCAATCGGGCACGTACTCACGCTTGAGCCTTCCAAGACTGCCTCTTCCACTCCCCACATTCCCAGTTTGCTTGGCCGAGTGCAGCCGAGGGGCGCGAGAAAAAAGACCGTCAGCTCCCGTAGCACGGTTGTGATGTCCCTGCCACGCTTGGCCCGCTCTGATGGATCGCTCTTCCTCGGCTGCCAAGCGAGCACATGATTGTCCTGTTCAAGCAGCGCGATGGTCTGACGGTTCTGGATCGAATGCGCGCGGATCGCGGGCTCGCCGCATTGCATCGTCGGCTCGAGACAGCGGCAGAAGCCAATCCTCCTGGTCCGAAAAAACTCGGCCAGGTCTTCGGGCTCAGGGTCCATCGAACAGCCGCCGGATATCGGCCATCGGTCGGAACAGCTTGAGCGGCTGCTCCGGAAGCGGCAAAAAGCTCTCGCGCTCATAGAAGCGGCGCGCCGCCTCATCCTTTGCGTCGACGATAATGGCGAACGACGCGATCTCGCTACGGACTGCGCGAAACAGAGCGTCGGCGAGCAGGAAGCGGCCGTAGCCTCGTCCTTGATAGTTTTGGTCGACAGCAAGACGGCCCAAGAGCGTCGCCGGAACGAGCGGATAGCTGCGGAAGTTTGCGGGTGATATCGGCCGGAAACTCGGTGAGTTTCACGCCCGTCGCGGAAAGCGTGTAATAGCCGCCGATGGCGCCGTCCGGCAGCACGAGCACGAACGGCGCCGCCATGTTCTTGCGGGCGTCCTGGCCGGCCTGGCTCCGGAAGATAACGATCGAGCGGTTCGACGCCGCTGACGAATGAATTGCGATCGTGCTGCGGACCGAGCGCCTCGACCCGAAGCGTCCCTCAGGAGCGCCCGCCACCGACCGCTATACGCCGGTGGCTTCGCGATAGCGGCGCACCGTGTCGCGCAGGCGGTCGTTGACGGGCTTCGGATTCAGCAGCGCATCGACAAACGCCTGGCTGTCGCGCACCGACAGTTCGATCTGTTGGTGTTCCTCAATCGCCCGCCGTGCAGCATCCTGGACGCTGGTCAGCACGAAATCCGTGACCGTCCGTCCCTGGAGGGCGGCGGCATGTTCGATAAGCTTCTTCTGCTCCGCCGTCACCCGCGTCTCAAGACGCTGCGCGCGGGTGCGGCCGCGGGCCGATTTCGAGGCTACGTTTGCCATGGCGATTCTCCTGCCTCAATGTACGGCCAATGCCCGGCCATTTCAAGACCCAGCGCGGCTCACCGGTTCTATCGCGAAAAATGCGCCGAACAGGCTAAAAATTACCCCTTACGGCGCGTTTTCCAGAAATTGCGACCGTCCCATGAGCAGCATAACTTATTGATTTATATCGAGCCGTCCCCCCTCATTCCCACTCGATCGTGCCCGGCGGCTTCGACGTCACGTCGTAGACGACGCGGTTGACGCCCCTCACCTCGTTGATGATGCGCGTCGCGGCGCGCCCCAGGAACGCCATGTCGAACGGAAAGAAATCGGCCGTCATGCCGTCGCTCGACGTCACCGCGCGCAGAGCGCAGACGTGATCGTAGGTGCGCCCGTCGCCCATCACGCCGACGGTTCTGACCGGCAGCAGCACCGCGAAAGCCTGCCAGATGTGATCGTAGAGCCCTGCGGCGCGGATCTCCTCCAGATAGATCGCGTCCGCCTTGCGCAGGATGTCGAGCTTTTCGGACGTGATCGCGCCAGGAATGCGAATGGCGAGACCGGGGCCGGGGAACGGGTGGCGCCCGACGAAAGCCGGCGGCAGTCCCAACTCGCGCCCGAGCGCGCGCACCTCGTCCTTGAACAGTTCGCGCAACGGCTCGACGAGCCGCATGTTCATGCGCTCAGGCAAGCCGCCGACATTGTGATGCGACTTGATCGTCACCGAGGGACCGCCGGTGAACGACACCAATTTCGATCACATCGGGATAGAGCGTGCCCTGCGCCAGAAACTCGACGGGACCGCGGCCATCGGCGGCGATCTTCGCCGCCTCGCGCTCGAACGTCTCGATGAACAACCGGCCGATAGTCTTGCGCTTAGTCTCGGGGTCGTCGACGCCATCTAGCGCGCCGACGAATTCTTGCGCCGCCTCGACATGCACGAGCGGGATGTTGAAATGGTCGCGGAACAACCCGACCACTTCGGCCCCTTCGTTGGCCCGCATCAGACCGTGATCGACGAACACGCAGGTCAGTTGATCGCCGACCGCCTCGTGAATCAGCACCGCAGCGACGGACGAGTCGACGCCGCCGGAGAGGCCGCAGATCACGCGGCCCTTGCCGACGCGCGAACGGATCGCCTGGCGCGCTTCGGCGCGAAAGGCCGCCATCGTCCAGTCGCGCTTGAGGCCGGCGACGCCGTGGACGAAATTGCTCAGCAGCCGCCCGCCGTCCGGGGTGTGGACGACCTCGGGGTGGAACATCAGGCCGTAATAGCGCCGCGTCTCGTCGGCGATCGCGGCGTAGGGGGCGTTTTCGGAGACGCCAATGCGCTCAAAACCCGGCGGCAACGCCGTGATCCGGTCGCCATGGCTCATCCAGACGACGTGCTTTTCGCCGGCGCCCCAGCAGCCTTCAAACAACGGACTCTTGGCCAGGGTTTCGACCTCGGCGCGGCCGAATTCGCGGTGGTGGCCGCTCTCGACTTTGCCGCCAAGCTGCGCGGCCATCGTCATCTGCCCGTAGCAGATGCCGAGCACCGGCACCCCGGACGTGAACACGATTTCGGGCGCGCGCGGGCTATCTTGGTCGGGGACGGAGGCGGGGCCGCCGGAAAGGATGACGGCTTTGGGGTTCATCGCCGCGAAGGCGGCCTCGGCCTTTTGAAACGGGACGATCTCGCAATAGACGCCGGCCTCGCGCACGCGCCGGGCGATGAGTTGCGTCACCTGGCTGCCGAAATCGACGATCAGCAGCTTGTCGTGGCTGGCGGCGTCTGGCATGGGGCCCTCAAACGAAAAAGGCGCCCGAAGGCGCCCTACGGGTTCAGTCCGCGCGGCCTCACTTGATCTTGGTTTCCTTGAACTCGACGTGCTTGCGCGCGACGGGGTCGTATTTCTTGAACGTGAATTTTTCCGTCTTGGTGCGGGCGTTCTTCTTGGTCACGTAAAAATAGCCGGTGTCGGCCGTGGAGAGCATCTTGATTTTGAGCGAGGCGGCCTTGGCCATGACTGGAACCCGTACGGAAAAAGAAAAGGGCGCCCGGGTCGCCCCGACGCGCGCGTGACGGCTTCATAGCCGCGGCGGCGGCGATGTCAAGACGGGCCGGCGCGCGGTTTTGGGGGAGCGGCGGCGAAACCGGAGCCAAAGTCGCGATTTCAGCGGTTTAGGCGCCCTTTTCTGCAACTCAAGGCGACTGCCAAAGGGGATGAAGAACGTCGGCCGCCTTGGCTGAACCGGCGTTTCTTCAATCGGTTAGCGCGCTCGCGGCGCAACGGCGCGGGCAGGACGGATGGCGCAACTCCTAACCTCCAGCTTGGTAAGCCAGCGCGCCTTGGAAAGATCGGCGAGAAACCGCTGCGGCAATTTCGCAATCCGTATCATGTCGCCGCACTCTCACATCCCCGCACTTGCCAAATTAACCTTGCCACACTTTGTGGAACTGCTCAGCAACAGCGTCACTTTTTTGTGAAAAAGGAACTAACTCGCAACCTATTCTACCCGCTTAGCGAAATTTGATCGTAACAATTGCGTAAGCATGAGCGTTGACCGGTGCACGATACCGGCAACGTGTTTCAGCTTCACCCTCGCAACAGGGAGTATAACCATGCCGTTCTTTCAGTCTGAACCCTTTGATAGCGCGCATGCCAAGTATTTCTGGGCGGGACCTGGGCATCCGGGATTCTTCCGGGTCACCGTTCGCGGTCACGCGCGAAACTTCAGTTTCGGATTTCAGCTGAGGCGCGATCCGCACTTCGTCGGCGGATTGGCCGTTGACGCGATGGGCTGGACCGGCCCGCTGGCGCACGGGACTACGCCCTACACCGTGACTGCCGATTTCAACGGCGGTTACTTGCCAGACATCCTCGTGATCGGCGCCAACAAGACGGAGCGCGTGCATGTCGAGGTCGTCGAATTCGAAAGCGACGACAGATTCATGACGGAGTTCGCAACCCCTGCGCACTAACTGCGCCCGCATCCTAACGACAACCGGGTTGGCCAGGGATGCGCGCTGTATCTCATTCGGCAGGTCGAAGGAGGCCTAGGCATCGGAGAACAATCATGCCCGCAACATCAGAAGCGACGGAAGCCGCACGACGGCATTTCGAAAAGCATTTCGGTCGCCGCAAGCACCGGATCGTCGGCGCGGACACCGACCGGCATCCCACACACGGTCACCCCATTCATCGTTTCCTTGCCGTCGCCCTCGACCAGGGAAACGCGCCTCCGGTAGAAATCATCCTGGACGACGCCGGCAACGCCGTTGAGATTGGCGCCGAGCGCAGGTCTTTGTTCCGGCCGCGCATCGAGCCTGTGTCGCGTCACATCACGAGCGCGGCAAAAGTCACCGTGGACCCGGCCGCGAACAACTTGCGTTTGGGCGAGTGCGACAGCCTGCGCGAGACCATCACGGTTACGATCCCACCCTCCGCCGCTGTCGCGGCGGCCGATATCTATTTCCTGGCTGACAATACGGGAAGCATGTCGAGTGCGATTGGATCAGTGCAGGTCGGCGCGAGCGCGATTTTCGCCGCGCTGGGCGGCAACCCAGGATTGCAGTTCGGCGTCGGCGAGTACCAGGACTTCGTCAACCTGGGCGACATCGCATTCAAGAACTTGCAGGCGATCACGCCCACTCAGGCCGCCGTAACCTCAGCGATCAATTCGTGGGTCGCGATAGGCGGCGGCGACGGTCCCGAGGCGCAGCTATACGCCCTCGACCAGATTGCGTCTTCGGCGACGATCGGCTGGCGGCCAGGGGTCAAGCACATCGTCGTCTGGCTCGGGGATGCGCCCGGCCATGACCCCATCTGCGCCACGGCGAGCGGGGTCGGATATGACATCACCGAAGCCTCGGTGACGGCGAAGCTCGCCGGCGGCGGCTTTACCGTCCTTGCGATCAGCCTGAACGACGTTTCGGGATACACAAACGGCCTCAATGACGATCCGACAAACTTGGGAGGAGGTCTGCTCAATTCTGCTTACGCGAGTTGCGGAGCGCCGGGAGGAACACCGGGGCAGGCGACAAGGATCACGGCCGCGACCGGCGGCATCGTGGTGAACGGCGTCGATCCAAGCGCGGTTGTCTCGAACATCATTTCTCAGCTGCAGAACCTGCTGACGATCAATAACGTGCATCTGCAACCGGCGGGAG
>CAWIEP010000006.1:0-71114 GCA_963835115.1 uncultured Pseudomonadota bacterium | reverse complement strand
TCCCAAGCCTAATTGAGCCGCCACTTGCTATCGTTAGGGATGACCGAGCCAACCAAGACCGCCGGCAACACGCCGGGGTTTTTGTGCGCAATCTCCGTTTTCCTGTGTTCTTGGGGCCTGATCTCGCCCACCGAAGTGCTCTCGCCCCCGTCGCCGGACAGCGGTTAGAATGCGGCCCACGCAAATACCGATCTTGCAGAGGGACATGGAGGGCCCAGGCATGAAATGGACGATTTGGACGACCGTGGTATTAGTGGCCGTGGGATGTGGGCAGATGGGCAACTGGCCCCTCGGTGGTGATCATCGTCACGAACGAGCGGATAATGCTCCGGAAGAGTTTGAAGGAAAGCTCGAGATGTTCGGCAAATTGGTTCGGGTTCGCCGGCAGGTGCGGCTCGATACCGATGGCAACTACGTAAAGCACGGCTCTGCGATCGCCTGGTATGAGAGCGGTCAAAAGGCCGGCGAGATGACGTACTTCGATGACAAGCCTCATGGGATCGAGCGCTGCTGGTTTGAGAACGGCAAGAAGAAGCTCTACGGCCAGTCGCAAGATGGTCTGGCGGCCGGCAAATGGGTCGAGTGGTACGAAAACGGCCAGAAGATGTCCGAAGGCGAATATGCCGAGGGCGAACGCAACGGACTGTGGACCTTCTGGGAACCGTCTGGCCAGGTGAAGGAAACAGTCGAGTACCGCTTTGGCAAGAAGGTCGGCGTCGCCATGAATCCGGCCGATCCGTTGAATCGTTAACGCCCTCGCCTGGTAGTGGAGATGAATGCGCCGCCCCCGACTCGTCGACTGCAATTGTTACCGGAGCGGCGAGCGGGCTAGGCCGAGCGCTGGCCTTGCGGCTGGCTCGCGATCGTTGGCATCTGGCGTTGGTCGATATCGACGACCCAGGCAATGCCGAACTCTGCGCCAGGTACAAGCCGCCGGCGGCTCGGGCCAAACCGAAGCGGTGGATGTTTCGCAGGCTGACCAGTGGGCGGCACTGCGAACGCGTTTGGAAGCGGACTGGCCGCAACTCGATCTGCTGGTGAACAACGCAGGCGTAGCCGGCTCGGGCGAAGTCGGCAGTTATGCTCTCGACGATTGGCACTGGCTGCTCCATACGAATCTGTACGGAACCATCTACGGCGTTCACACGTTTGTCGATTGGCTGAAGCGCAACCCGCGCGGTGCCCATATCATCAACACCGCCAGCCTGGCGGGCATCGTCTCGGCTCCGACCATGGCCGCTTACAATCTGTCGAAAGCGGCCATCATCTCGCTTTCCGAAACGCTCTACGCCGAGCTGGCCAAAGATAACATCGGCGTGAGCGTGCTCTGTCCTTCTTTCTTTCAAACCAATCTCAACGACAACGGCCGATTTTTTCGTGAAGAAGAGCGGCTCGTTTGCGAGTTGTCGATGGAGCGGGCCACGTTCACGGCCGCCGACGTAGCGAACGCGGCCATACGAGCGATGCGCAAGAAACAGCTGTATGTGCTGCTTCCGCGCAAAGGGCGTGTCTGGTGGCGATTGAAACGGGCCATTCCCGGTTGGTTTATGTACCTCATCGCCGAGCGTTACAAGCAGGGCTTGCCCGAATCGCTGTAGTCGTGCCGGTCAGGATATAGCGGGCGACCAGAACGCCCCTTATTCTTCGGCAAACGATTATGGTATTTTGGGTCGCATGCTGAATCTCCATACGCCCACCGCGCCCGTCTGGCTCGCCAAGGTCGAAGAGCATCTGGAAGACGTGCTGATCGACCACGCGCACTGCGAAAAGAAAGCCGCCGGCGTGGCCATGAACCTGATCTTTGCTTATGTCGATCGGGTGGAGTTGGTCCACGAGCTGTCGGCCATTGTGACCGAAGAGCTCGAGCACTTTGGCATGGTGATTCGTCTGCTGGAGTCGCGCGGCATCGGCTTCCGTCGTCTTCGGCCGAGTCAGTACGGCCAGAAGCTGGGCGAGCTGGTGCGCAAGCTGGAGCCCGGCAAAGCCGTGGATCGCCTGTTGGTGGCCGGGCTGATCGAGGCCCGCTCGTGTGAGCGGTTCGCCTTGCTCAAAGATCATCTTCAAGATCGAACGCTGGCCGACTTCTACGCCGGTCTGTTCGAGTCCGAGGCCCGACACCATGCGACCTATGTGCGCTTGGCACGCATGTTCGCGCCGGCCGAGCAAGTGCAGCAGCGGCTCGAAGAGTTGTCAGCGGCCGAAGCTGAGATCATCGCCGCCGGCGACGAAGTCGTCCGCATGCACAGTTAACGCCTCGGTTCGTGCCTGTCGCAGGCGAACCACGGTGGTGTCATCGATCCTGCGCTAATTTCGCGGCTTGCTGCCCACGCGCACCGTCAACGACATCGGTTTGCCACTGCGATAAACCATGACCGGCACTTCGGCGTTCACCTCGGTCAAGCTGATGATGTTCACCAGGTGCGTGTCGTCTTCGACCTTGATGCCGTTGAACTGCACGACGACGTCGCCGACCTGCAGTTGAGCTGTGCTCGGCAGGCGAGCCCGGCTTGATTTCGACGATCCGTGCGCCGGTGCAACGGGGCAAGCCCAGCTCGGCCGCCAAGGTCGGCCGAAAACTTCGAATCGAGCGAGACACCCAAATAGGCCCGGTTGACGGTGCCGTGATCGATCAACTGGCGGGCAATGACCATCACCATGTTGATGGGAATGCTGAAGCCGATTCCTTCGTTGCCGCCTGAATTGCTGGCGATGGCCGTATTGATGCCGATCACCTCGCCGCGCAGGTTGATCAACGGGCCGCCGCTATTGCCGGGATTGATGGCGGCATCGGTCTGCATGAAGTCCTGGTAACGGACGCCGCCGTCGCCCAGTTCCAGATCGCGCCGCCCCTTGGCGCTGATGATGCCGTAGGTCACGGAATGGCTCAGGCCGAACGGGCTGCCGACGGCCAGCACGAAGTCGCCGATCTCGACCTGTTCGCTATTGCCCAGCCGAGCCGGACGTCAACTTCGGGAGCGACACGGCCATCACGGCGATGTCGGTATCCTGGTCGCTCCAGACCTTCGTCGGGCTGATGACGCGATTGTCGGCGAAGCGGATCTTGATGTCGTTGCAACTGAGCGTCCTTGATCACGTGCCGATTGGTCAGCACGTAAAACTTGCCCTTGAGCTCGACGACCACCCCGGAGCCGGCCTCTTCGATGAGCGGCTGCGGGCATAGCCCTTGGTGGCCGTTTCACGTTCTTCTCGGCCTCGATATGGACGACCGTCGGGCTGACCAGCTTGACGACCGTCTTGAGAATCTTGCGATGCCGCTCGAGTTCGTCGACTTCGCGCGACAGCTAGGCATACATCTTGTTGCGCTGCTCGGCGGCCGGCATTCGGTTTCGAGGCTCGATCCGACGATCGTCTGGGCCGGTGCTGGTGGGCGCGCCATGGCCAGCCAGCCCACGGCTAGGAAGAAGGCCCAGGCGATCCTGGGCTCGTGATGGGTAGGCGGGGGTGAGCAAGGCGCGCCCATGAACGTAACTCCTTGGCCGCGAGCGAAAACAGACGAAACCGGGCTGGGGGCTTTTGTGGTGAGCGGCGTGGTTGCACCGCTCAGCCCAGGCACAGAAAAACCGCGGTCTCTGCCCGGTGGGCGAAGACCGCGGTTTCTCCATGAAACCCTAGCATTTTGCGCGTCGGCGAGCCAGAAATCAAGAAACGTCGATTTCCAGGTCGTTGATCGACAAGTTCGTTGTCGCCGCCGCCGTTGTCGATCAGGCGACCCCAGTCGGCGTCGCCGCTGCCGGACGTGCCGTAGCGTTCGCTCTCCCGTTGGCATTCGATGCACAGCGTGGCATACGGCAAGGCGTTCAGCCGAGCCATCGGAATTCGCTCGCTGCAACCTTCGCAGACGCCAAAATGGCCGGTCCGCATCCGTTCCAAGGCGTTTTCGATGCTCGCCAATTCGCGGCTTTCGACTTCGGCCAGTTGCGAATTGATTTCGTCCTGCGCCGAATCGAGCGCGAAGTCGACCACGTCGCCCGCCGTCTGTTCGCGCAGCTCCTTGAGCAGACTCAAGTCGCCGGCCAAAGCCTTGCGGAGCGCATCGCGTCGCAGGACCAGAATTTCGCGCATCTTCAGAATTGCGTCTTTGCGTGCCATAGCTCATTCACCCTTGGATGTCCGATCTTGGGCCGCAGCGAGGGCTTCGACCCTCTTCAGACCACCGTCGAACTGTGACTTTAAAAACCCTTTGCTCCACTGCTTATTCCATCGTCGTGTCGGCCGGCCACTCCCGTTCAACCACACGACGCAGAACAACTATAGTACGTGGCGCACCGACGTGAGGTTCCGAAAATTATCGGGCCTCTTTGGCGTGTGCGTTGTGCGACGATTTCAATTCCAAGTGCTTCCGTCCCGACGCTTTACGCTACGTTGGGCGGCGACCAGCCGAGGCCGCGTCGTTCTCGGGGCCGCGGGCCTTCGAGTTCGGACACTTTTGTCGGTGGTGTCTAATTCCCCAAGTCACTGGCTGTTGGCCTGCCACTGGGTACGGTCCCGGAAACGTATGGGATAATCGACAGAACCGGCAAAAACATGCAGCCGTTTTTGCGCGAACTTCGGAATCCGGACCTGCTTTCCCCCTACAAGCTGGGGGAAGCCCGTGCCAGCCGGCCTGCCGCGGGACCGCCTGGCGCGATTCGCAACATATTGCCGGGCCGATCTTTGACCCTCTGCCAGCTATAAGCTACATGACTCGGGAGAACCTCCGCGCGGTCTCGTAGACTGCCTGACCTCGCCAGCAATCCACGCCTGCCAACCCGGAATCACCAATGGCTTTGTCGACCTTGAGCACTCCTGCGGACCCGCTTTTGGGTTTCCCAACCGGCGAGCTGGCGCTCCGGGTCTTGGTTAGAGGCCGTGCTGGTGAGGTCGTTCGCCTCGACGCGCCAAAATGCACCCTGGGCTCCGATCCTGACTGCACACTTCGCGTTCAGGGGCGCGGCGTTCAACCTGTCCATTGTCTGATTCTGCGCGGCGAGCACCGTACGATCGTGCGGCGGTGGTCGGCCGATTTGCGTCTGAACAACGAGGTCTTCGCCGACGCGCAACTGGCCACCGGAGACCGACTCTCGCTCGGCTCGGTCGAGGTCGAAGTCCTTTCCGGCAGCGGCCTCCTACCTCCGCGAAAAGCGGTGGCGCGTCACGAGATGGTATCGCAACGAGCTGAGCCTGCGGCCCTGGAAGAGCTGACTGCTCGGCTTCAACGGGTTCAGCGACAAGGGCGAGGCCGGCTGCGACGGGCCTTGGCACGTTGGCGCAAAAGCGAGCAACGGCTGGCCCAACTCGACGCTCAACGCGAACAACAGACTAGCGAGCTCCGAGAGTTGCAGGCGTCGAATCAGCGGCTGATGGCTGAGCGCAACGAGTGGCTCGGTTTGCGCCTCGAATTGGAAACCCAACAACGAACTGCGGTCGAACAAATCGCAACCTGGAAGACGGAATCCCAGTTCCAGGCGGCTCGCCTGGAACAGCGCGAGCGACATTTAGCCGTTACGGCGGAACAGTTGTCGGTCGAATCGTCCGCTCTGCAGAATAAACGCCAAGGACTCGTCCACGAGCAGCAGCAAGCCGACGAAACTCAACGGCAAAAACGCGCAGAGCTCGAACGGCACGAACGACAACTGCAAGCCCAGTTGGCCGACCTCGATCGAGAGCGGCAGCAGCTCGACCGCCAACGCCAGCAGGCGATCGTTGAACAACAGCAGGCTCAAAAACAACACACGGAACAAGCGGCGCTGCTGAGCCAACAGGCCGCGACTCTCGAGACCCAACGGCAATCGCTCGACGCACGCAGCCACGAGATGGAATCGCGGGCGACTGAAATGTCGGAGCGTCATGCGGCTTGGAACATTGAGCGAACAGCCTGGGAGGCGGAGTCGGCCGCGCTTCGCGAGCAACTGAAACGCGAGTCGGCTGAGTTGGATACGCTGCGCAAGAGCCTGGACGTGGACCAGGAAGAGAGCCGGCTCCTGCACCTCGATCTTGACCAGCGCGAACGACTGATCGAGCGCCAGCTCTTCGAATCGGACGCCGCTCGTCAGGATTGGCATCGCGAGCAGCAGGCCTGGGAGTCGAACGAGCCCAATTACTGGCTCGCCAGATCGAACTCGAAAAAAGCCTTGAGCAATCCGCACAACCGCTGGCAACCGCGGTGCCCGACTTCGGTCCTCAGCGTGAGGCCTTGCAGCGCACCGAGACCGAGTTGGCCGCCGAGCGCGAGGCCTTGCAACAGGCGCGGGCCAATTGGGAACAGCAGTGCCAAGAGCACGAGAGTCGTCGAGCGTCCGAACCAATGGCGTTTTCGCTTCGGGCGGCTTCGCATCCGTGGTCACGAACAGAACGGCGACCATCACCAACTCCATGCGACTGCTTTCCAAGTTGGCGGGCGGCGCGGGTTGGGAGATTTCTGGCGCCTACGCGTTGGGATTTGGATATCCCCAATTCACGCTCGACGCCACCGGCGTCAACGGCGCGTGGGTGTCGTCGGCTCTGATGGCATCAAGCGGCGGCCAAATAGTCGACGTCGCTTACAGCTATGCGTCGTTGTCGAATGTTCCCGCTCTCGGAGTGAACGGCGCGGCGGCATCCTATCAGAGCGCAACCCAACCTTCGGGAACGATAAGCGACCTGAACAATCTGATTATCGGAAACAACGCGGCGGGTGGCTTCGGCTGGCCTGGCGATATTTGCGAAGTCGTGATCGCCAGACAGACGTTATCGCCTGCGCAGATCGACGCCATTCGACGCAATCAGGCGGTCTTCTATGGAATAGGCGGGGTTCTTTGAGTTCAACTAAGAGATGGAGCCGAGCGAGGGGCTGTTCGCCCGCATCTACCCACGCAAGGAGACTTCAATAGCGACGACATTCCGGGGCGGCGCTACAGAGGCGCGCGTGAGTTACGGACGAGCCACGCGCGTCAACGCCGCGAGGATTTCGCGCGGCGGCCGCACCGCGCGATTTCCTCTGATGGCGACAATTTCCACTGCGCCTTTTGCCAAAGCCGCACCCTCTCTGGCGACGGTTTGCTGAAAGCTCAGGACAGGTCCACGCGCCGGCTGCAACTCGGTCACGATTTCGAGAAGATCGTCTATGAAGGCGGCGGCGACGAACTCCACCTGAATTTTCGTTACGGCAAACGTTATCTGGCTCGCCTCGACCAAGGCGTTGTGGCGGAATCCGAAGGCTCTCAACCATTCCGTCCGACCGCGCTCGAAGAAGCGAAGGTAGGACGCGTGATAGACGCGGCCGGTGAAGTCGGTGTCTTCATAGTAGACCCTCAGGGACATTCGTTGCGTGCTGTCGGGCATATGGGTCCCCAAACGCCGGCCGGCGGCGTCGCTTTTGACCGTTCTACGACAGGATGATATCCGCGCCGTCATGAAAGTCATCTTCATGGGCGCGCCTGACTTCGCGGTCCCGACGCTGAGGGCGCTCTCAAGCCTAGATTGCGAGATCGTTGCGGTGCTCACCAAGCCGCCACGTCAAGGCGGGCGCCGCGGCCTTGACCTCACCGAAGACTCCGGTTCACCTGGCCGCTGAAGACTTGCGCCTTCGCGTCGAGGCGCCGTCGACGCTACGGGATCAAGGCGCGTTGCAAATGCTCGCCGATTTGCGCGCCGATCTCGCCATCGTCGCGGCGTACGGTTTGTTGCTGCCGGCCCAGGTTCTCGCGCTCCCTCGCCTCGGCTGTTTCAACTTGCATGCCTCCTTGCTGCCGCGATGGCGCGGCGCGGCGCCTGTGCAGCGCGCTATCATGGCGGGCGACCGGGAGACCGGCGTCTCCATTATGAAGATGGAGGCTGGCTTGGATACCGGCCCGATCGCCGGCGAGGTGCGAACGCGGATAGATCCCCTGGAAACGAGCGCAGAATTGACTTCGCGCCTCGGGGAACTTGCGGCCAGCACGATCCGCGAGAACTGGGACGCGCTGATCCACGAGAGCCTGCCTTTCGCGCGCCAGGCGTCCAGCGGCGTCGAATACGCGCGCAAGATTGAAAAAGCGGAAGCGCCGATTGATTGGAGCGCCGACGCCGACCGCGTGCGGAGACATATCCATGGATTGTCGCCGTTTCCTGGCGCGACCGCGGAGTTCCGCTCGGGCGCGGACCGCGAACGGCTCAAGATCCTGCGCGCGGAGGTCGTCGAGCGCGAGGGGACGCCGGGCGCAGTCCTCGACGAACGTATGACCGTCGCGTGCGGAAAGGGCGCCATTCGCGTTCTGCAGGCGCAGCGTGCGGGCAGGAATGTGATTTCCGGCGACGAATTGATGCGCTCCGGCGTTTTACGCGTCGGCGACGCGCTTGCGCCGCCCAACTAAAGCTTTCGTTCAAGCGCTCGGGCGCCGATGTCGTTGCGATAAAATCCGTTGCGCCAATCGACCGACTTGACGGCGGCATAAGCTCTGTCGCGCGCGCCAAATAGATCCGGCGCCAGGCCGGTCATGACGAGTACGCGACCGCCGTTGGCGACAATCGCTTGCTTTCGCCGCTGTGTTCCCGCGTGAAAGACCGCCACGCCGTCAATGGCGGCCGCGCGCTCCAATCCGCTTATTTCATCGCCCCGAAGCGGCTCCCCGGGATACCCCTTCGCCGCCATCACGACCGCCAGCGCGTGATCGTCCGCGAACGGCGGCGTGTCATCGGTCAGCGCGCCCGTGGCCGCGGCCCAAAGCCAAGCCAACAGATCGCCACGAAAACGGGGAAGGATCGCCTCGGCCTCGGGGTCGCCGAACCTGACGTTGTATTCGAGCAATTGCGGGCCGGTTTGCGTCATCATCAGCCCCGCGAACAATATTCCGCGAAACGGCGTCCCACGCCGCTGCATGCCCTGCATCGTCGGGAGAATGATCGTCTGCATGATGTGACGGGACATCTGCGACGTTATCAGCGGGCTCGGGGAATAGGCGCCCATGCCGCCGGTGTTGGGGCCGGTGTCGCCGTCCCCCGCGCGTTTGTGGTCCTGGGCGTCGCCGAACGGGATCGCGCGTTCGCCGTCGCAAAGCGCGAAGAAGGACACTTCCTCTCCTTGCAGGCAGGCTTCGACGACGCATTCCGCGCTCGCGTCGCTTTCGTATATGGCCTCTACCGCGGATTCCCGCGTCTGACAGGTTCGAGGCGACCACGACGCCCTTGCCCGCCGCAAGGCCATCCGCCTTCACGACAATAGGAGCGCCGCGCCGGCGTACATATTCCAGCGCGGCCGCGCGGTCGCGGAACCGCCCATAGGGCGCGGTCGGGATTTCGAATTCGCCGCAAAAATCCTTGGTGAAGCCTTTCGATCCCTCCAGGCGCGCCGCCTCGCGCCCGGGGCCGAACGCGACAATTCCGGCCGCCGTCAGGTCGTCGACGACCCCGGCGACCAGGGGCGCTTCGGGACCGACGATTACGAAATCGATCGCATGCGCGCGACACGCGGCGAGGACGGCGGCGCCGTCGGCTATCGGCACGGGCAGCAAAGTCGCCAGGGCTTCGCAGCCGGGGTTTCCCGGCGCAACGAACAATCGCTCGAGCTGAGGGGATTTGGCGACCGCCGCCGCCAACGCGTGCTCCCTGGCGCCAGAACCCAAGATCAGAACATTCATCCTGCGCTTCCCATTTGCGCCGCTGCTGGCGACACTGTTTGCCCGCTCGGAGCCGCCTCCGCTTTAGCGCCAATGGGAAGCGCCGGTCGAGCGAACTGTCCCCTCCAAGAGAGCTCGAGGATCCCGCGGCCGCCCCGTCACACTACAAACGACGTCCACAATTTTCGCGCCCGCGAGCCTCCCGGCTCGCGGGCGCTTTTTTTTGGCCGCCTACCAGAATTGCCCGCCTCCGCTTGTGGCTCAGGCCGTCCTGCCTATCTACCGGGCGAGCGGCGCGGAGCTAGCCGCGTCGGGAGTTATCAGATCATGGTCAAATCCGGGACATGGGCGGCCGCTATCGGTTTTGCGGCGGTCGCGTTCGCCGCCGCCGCCGATGCGGATTCCACCGACCCTGACCTCATCTTCCGAAAGTCGACGACGTTCAAGCTGCTCACCCCCAATGACAAGCTGGCGGTCTATGGTGTCGACGATCCCATCGTCGAGGGCGTCGCCTGCCATTACACCGCCCCGGAAAAGGGCGGCCTCATGGGCGCGCTCGGGCTGGCCGAGCAGACTTCGGACATTTCTCTTGGCTTGCCGGCAGTACGGCCCGATCAAATTCAGCGGCAAGGCCGGCCAGGGCGATGTCGTCTTTTCCGAACGGCGGTCGTTGTTCTTCAAAAAAATGCAGATCGTGCGCGGCTGCGACGCGAGGCGAAATATTCTTGTCTATATGACCTATACCGACAGGCTGATCGACGGTTCGCCAAAAAACTCTACGTCGACCGTGCCGATCCAACCCTGGGGCGGGCAGACCGACGTCGCCAAATGTGGCGACTACGTCAAATGAGGGTCAGTCGCCACATTTGATGACGTAAGACTCGTCCGTCGCGGATACCGGCGTGGGGCGCCCGTCGACGGCGCTGCGCAGACCATAGGCGAGGGCGTGGCCGTGACCATGCGCCTCGCACCAGGCGTCGGCCACGACCTGACCGCATTGGCTTCCGGCCGCCAGGCAATCCTCGAGCCCATAACCGTCGTTGGCGGCCACCTCATATTCGTGCGGCGCGTCGGCGCGCGCCAAGCTGGGCGCGCCGACGAGGGCGAGCGCCGCGGCGAGTAAGGGAAGGATAACCACGCCAAGACCCGAGATTTTCATTAGCAACGCTCTGAGGATGTTGGCCCAAACGTAGTCTGCGGCGGGAATTCTAAAGGTTAAGTTAACGCCCATTTACGCGAACATATTGATTTCGCTTCGTCATACGGCGCGCGGCGCCAGCCCCGCGATGAGATCGCGCAGCGCCTCCACGGTGCTCGAGTCCGCCACGCCGTCGACTCGCGCCGGCCGGAAGTGACGTTGAAAGGCCGCCACGACGAGCTCCGTGCGGGCGTCGTAGACGCCATTCGCATCGAGTTCGAAGCCATAGAGCGAAAGCAGCGTTTGCAGGCCCCGCACCGGCGTTCCTTCTTGACCCCGCGAAAACAGCGCCGGCGATGGTCCTGCCGCCTCCACCCAATGGCCGACGCCAGCGCGCCACAGCGCGCTCCAGGGGAACGCCTCGCCGGGATCGCGCTTGCGCGCAGGCGCGATATCGGAGTGCGCGAGGATGCGCTCGGGCCGAACCACGCAGCGCTCCGCGATGTCGCGGCACAGCGAGATCACCGCTTCGATCTGCCGATCCGGAAACGCCGGCGAGCCGCCGTCGTGGCCGAGGTTGCAAATCTCGATCCCGATGGAGGCGGAATTCATGTCGCGCTCGCCTCGCCAGTAGGAAACGCCGGCATGCCATGCGCGGCGCGCCTCCGGCACGAGCTGAACGATCCCGCCTGTCTCGTCGACCAGATAATGGCTGGAGACCTCGGCGACGGGATCGCGCAACAAGTTAAGCGCCGCCGCGGCCGAGGACATCCCGGTGTAGTGCAAGACGATGCTGTCAGGGCTCGCGAAGCCGCGCCGCTCGCCTTGATTGGGCGAGGGCCGCACGTCGGCGACAAGCCGGCTGTCGGGCGAGAAAGCCTCGCCCGGCGTATGCGCATCGGTCAGTACCAAGCCCGGCAAACCTGGCGGCCGTAGTAGTCGTAATAGTATTCCGCGCAGCGACGCGGCGGCGGGGCGTACCCCGGATCCTGCGGCCGCGCCGACGCCGAGCCGACCATCGCGCCCGCTGCGGCGCCGGCGACGCCACCGAGCAGAGCGCCCGCCGGACGGTTGGTGACCGCAGCTCCCAAAAGCGCGCCTGTCGCGCCGCCGATGACGGCGCCGCCCGCCGCGCCCTGCCCTTCCGGCGTGTTGCAGCCCGCCAGCGACAACGCCGTCATCAGGCCCATTACAAGGCCGGAAACTTTCCGCGTCATAGTCTCAAACTCCTCGGGTCCGAGCCATTCCCGCTCCCGGCCTCCAACAAAGCGGCCGAAAGCAAGCCGCTATATTGACGTCTGACGCTAAAGATAGAATGAAAAATCCCCTTCTGCGGTGACAAAATCGCAACGTCTGCACGCTACTTTCGCGTAACCAATACAAGATTTGCCGCAGACTTGCCGCAAAGCGGCGCTGATCATGGCGAAAACCCGGCAAAACGTGGAGCCGCAAGTCTTCATCGCTTGGGGATTTCGCAGATCGGAGAAGGGACTGGCGCCTCGCGAAAAGAGCGTGTAAGAGCGCCGCACCTTTTTCCCGGTTCGGCGACCGCCGTCGAGCCGGGCCTTTTTTGTTGGAGGCTTCGATGGCTGTTCCGAGACGCAAAACGTCCCCTTCTCGCCGCGGCATGCGCCGTTCGGCCGACGCGCTGAAGGCGCCGACCTATGTCGAGGACAAGGACTCCGGCGAATTGCGCCGGCCGCATCACATCGACTTGAAATCGGGAATGTACAAAGGCCGTCAGGTGCTGAAGCCTAAAACTGTCACCGAAGCCTGAGACCGATCGCTTCTTTACTGCCGGCGCGGCGCGCAATATGCGCGCCGCGCCGGCATTTTTTTTGCGCTCAGCCGTCGAGTTGATCGACCCAGATCGGATTGGTCCAGGCGCGCCGACCGTTGGAATCGATTACAGCCACGCGGAACCAAGGTATCGCGCCGGGATCGACCCAGGCCTGCCGCGTCGCTTCGCCAACTTCGAGCGTTGCGCCCGTCATCTGGCGCCCAATCCGCGAGATCGCCCGCGACGTGCCCGTCACCAGAGCGATGGCGTCCACAGGCGAACAGGCGACCGCCACTTCGTGGCGGCTGACCTCGACGTCGAGCAGGCGCGGTCCCTGGCTCGCATAGAACTGCCCCGCTTTCAGCGCGGCGAGCAAAGCGTCCGGGTCGGCGCTTTCCGCTTTCACTTCGACGAAACCGCCGAAGGCGTCATGGTCGCCGTTGCGGAAATGGGCGTCGTCGGTGGCGATGGCGGTCAGGCGCCGCCCCTCGTTGCAGAGTTGGTCGAGTAGATAGAACCCCTCGCCGCGATCCGTCTCCACCGCGCAGCCATGGTTATAGATCTCCACCGCGTGAGCGGCGGCGAGCGCGCGACCGTCGCCGATGCGCAGTTGCGACCACGCCGGATGCGCGATGGCGACAAAAGCGCCGACCGCGCGCGCCCTTGTCGCGAGTTCCGGGCCGGTCTCGTAGGGCCGCGCGGGGGGGAAATCGAGTGGCAGGCCGACGGCGAGGATGTGCCAGAGTTCGCCGACCTCGGTGCCCATCGCGTGCAGTTCCGCGCCGATGAGCGTGGTGAAATTGTTGGAGCGGAACGCCCGGGTGTCGGTGATCGGCCAATCGTAACGGCCCAAAAAATGGTCGGAGAGTTCGACGAAGTCGTAGCCCGCGCGCTTATAGGCGCCGATGACCTGTTCGGGCGAAAGCGCGCCGTCGGAGCGGTGGGAGTGAGTGTGCAGATTGCCGCGAAAGAAGCGGCCTGGAGTCGAGAACGGGGGTATACGCATTCAAAACCTCTGGTCCCGACCACAATAACGGAGCGCGACGATCAGACGTCAAACGCCGTCGCGCCATAACCCGCATCGGCGGGAATGGTCAGCCGGTATCCGGTCGATGTCTTGGTGGCGCGCGGCTCAACCGGCGCGATGCGGCGAGATTTCGCCGATGCGATGGCCTGGGCCACGGTGGCGCTTTGCGCCAACAGCTCCAAATTGAGACGGGTCGGCAGCAGCAACGTCTGTCGCCCCGCAGCCCCCTCCGCGAGCGCCTGAACCGGCTCGATCCAGACCGAATCGACGGCCTCGCCGCCGTCATGCGCCGCTGTCTGCCCCAACGGCGCTTCCGCAATGTAGAACCGAGTGTCGAAGCGCTTGGGCAGGTTCGTCGGCGTGATCCAATGCGCAAACAGAGTTAGCGCGTCGAGCGCCGGTTCCAATTTTTCGGCGTTGAGCCTCGCATAGAACGTCGCGCCGGATTTGGACGCGCTTGCCGGCGTCGTCAGCAACACGCCGCATTCCTCATGGGTCTCGCGGATCGCGGCGAGCCGCGCGGCCTTGTCGTCGTCATCGCCGGCCAGCGCGCGGTCTTCGGGATCGACCTTACCGCCAGGGAACACGAGCGCGCCGGACGCGAATTCGATCTGATGGTGACGGACCACCATGAACACCTGCAAACCCGGGGGTCCGTCGCGCACCAGCAGAACGGTGGCTGCAAGCTGCGGCGCGACAATTTCGCCGCCCGACGAGGGCGTCATGGCGAGCGGCAAAAGCGGCTCCCTTCTCGGAGTTTCACGCGGTCCGCCCATCGCTCGAACGCCCCAGCGCCGCCTGCGCCGCCGCCAGCCGCGCGATCGGCACGCGGAACGGCGAGCACGAGACGTAGTCGAGACCCAACGTCTCGCAGAAGCCGATGCTCGCGGGATCGCCGCCATGTTCGCCGCAGATGCCGAGCTTGATGTCCTGGCGCACGCCGCGCCCGCGCTCGGCGGCGATCTTCACCAGTTCGCCGACCCCTTCCTGGTCGAGCGTCACGAACGGGTCGTTGGCGAGCAGACCCTTCGACGTATAGGAGCCCAGAAACGCCGCCGCGTCGTCGCGCGACAGGCCGAGCGTCGTCTGCGTCAGATCGTTGGTGCCGAACGAGAAGAACTCCGCGCTTTCCGCGATCTCGGCGGCGCGCAGCGCCGCGCGCGGCAGCTCGATCATCGTGCCGACCTGATAGGGCACCTTCACGCCGGTCTCCTTCGCGACCTTCTCCGCCATGTCGACGATGATCTTCTTGACGAGGTCGAGCTCCGGCCGGCCCATCACCAGCGGCACCATGATCTCGGCCGTCACCGGCGAGCCGGTCTTCTGCCCCGCCTCCACCGCGCCTTCGAAAATCGCGCGCGCCTGCATTTCCGCGATTTCGGGATAGCGGACCGCGAGCCGCACGCCGCGGAAGCCGAGCATCGGGTTGAATTCGTGCAATTCGCTGGCGCGCTGGCGCAGCTTCTCGATCGAGCACGCCCGTCGCCTTCGCCACCTCCGCCATCTCGGCTTCGGTGTGCGGCAGGAACTCGTGCAGCGGCGGGTCGAGCAGGCGGATCGTCACCGGCAGGCCCTGCATGATCTCGAACAGCTCCGCGAAATCCTGCGCGCTGCATCGGCAGCAGTTTGGCGAGCGCGGCGCGGCGGCCTTCCTCGTCGTCGGCGAGGATCATCTCGCGCACCGCGACGATGCGCTCGCCCTCGAAGAACATATGCTCGGTGCGGCAGAGCCCGATGCCCTCGGCGCCGAAACTGCGCGCGGTGCGGGCGTCGAGCGGCGTCTCGGCGTTGGCGCGCACCTTCATGCGGCGCACCTCGTCGGCCCATTCCATCAGCGTGGCGAAATCGCCGGTCAGTTGCGGCTTCACCATCGGGATCGCGCCGGCGAACACCTGGCCGGTCGCGCCGTCGATGGTCATCATGTCGCCCTTCTTGAGTGTCTGGCCGCCGGCGGTGAGCGTCTGCTTGGCGTAGTCGATGCGGATCGAGCCGACGCCGGAGACGCAGGGCTTGCCCATGCCGCGCGCGACGACCGCCGCGTGGCTCGTCATGCCGCCGCGGGTCGTGACGATGCCTTCGGCAGCGTGCATGCCGTGAATGTCCTCGGGCGAGGTCTCGACGCGCACCAGGATGGTCTTTCGGCCGGCTTGCTTGCAGCGCCTCGGCCTCGTCGGCGGAGAACACGATCTCGCCGCTCGCCGCGCCCGGCGAGGCGGGCAGGCCGGTCGCGATCGGCTCGCGCTTGGCGTTGGGGTCGATCGTCGGATGCAGCAATTGATCGAGCGTCGCGGGCTCGACGCGCGAGATCGCCTCTTCGCGCGTGATCAGGCCTTCGTTGGCCATGTCGACCGCGATGCGCAGCGCGGCGCGCGCGGTGCGCTTGCCGTTGCGGGTCTGCAGCATCCAGAGCTTGCCGCGCTCGACGGTGAATTCGAGATCCTGCATGTCCTTGTAGTGGCGCTCCAGCAATTGCGTGGTGGCGACGAATTGCTCGAACACCTCCGGCATGATCGCTTCGAGCGAGGGCCGGTCGGAGCCCGCGGCCTTGCGCGCGACTTCGGTGATGTTCTGCGGCGTGCGGATGCCGGCGACGACGTCCTCGCCCTGCGCGTTGACGAGGAACTCGCCGTAGAGCTCCTTGGCGCCGGTCGAGGGATTGCGGGTGAAGGCGACGCCGGTGGCGCTGGTCTCGCCCATGTTGCCGAACACCATCGCCTGCACGTTGACGGCGGTGCCCCATTCGGCGGGAATGTTGTTGAGCCGGCGATAGGTGATGGCGCGCGCGTTCATCCACGAGCCGAACACCGCGCCGATCGCGCCCCAGAGCTGGTCCCTGGGCGCTTGCGGGAACGGCTTGCCGGTCGTCTCCTCGACCTTGGCCTTGTAGTCGACGATGACCGCGCGCCAGTCCTCGGCGGAGAGGTCGGTGTCGAGCGTGATGGCCGCGGCGGTCCTTGTACTCCTCGATGATCTCCTCGAAATTGTGGCTGTCGACCTCGAGCACGACGTTCGAGTACATCTGGATGAAGCGGCGATAGCTGTCGTAGGCGAAGCGCTCGTCGCCGGAGGTCTTGGCGAGCGTCTTCACCGATTCGTCGTTGAGGCCGAGGTTCAGCACCGTGTCCATCATGCCCGGCATCGAGGCGCGGGCGCCGGAGCGCACCGAGACCAGCAGCGGATTGGCGGCGTCGCCGAACGCGCGGTCGGTCTGTCGGCCGACGCGCGGCGATCGCCTCCTCGACCTGGGCTTCGAGGTCGGCCGGATAGCGTCTCGTCGTTGGCGTAGAAATAGGTGCAGACTTCGGTGGTGATGGTGAAGCCGGGCGGCACCGGCAGGCCGAGCGACGCCATCTCGGCGAGATTGGCGCCCTTGCCGCCGAGCAGGTTCTTCATCTCCCCCCGGCCCTCGGTCTTTTCCGGGCCGAAGGAATAGACCCATTTCGTCATGAAAAGCTCCAGATGTCGGACCGAGGGCGCCGGTCAGCTGATGCGCGCGCAGCCCATAGCCGAAGGACACCCAGCCCGCGCCGTGGAACAACAGATCGACGCCGAGCAACGTTCCCAGCGACATAGACGCTGCGACAGCGGCCAGTGCATGACGATGATCAAGCCGAGCAGGAAAGTCACCGCCGCGCCGAGGAACACCATGCTGCGGCGCGGACTGGCGGGCAGTTCGAAGGCGAGCAAGGCGCGCACCACGCCGGCGGCGATCAGACCGGCGCCGAGCAGCAGCGTCAGGATCGCCGAGGCGGCGAGCGGGTTCAGGATGCAGAACACGCCGGCGACGATGTAGAGCAGGCCGCCGATCACCCAGAGGAAGAACCGGCCCCAGGCCTTGGCGTGCATGCCGACGCCGATTTCGGCCGCGCCGGCGACGAGGAACAACACGCCGTTCAGCGTCACGATCGCCAGCGTCGAGACGAAGGCGAACACCAGCGACAGCGCGCCGAGCAGCATCAGCAGCAGGCCGAAGGCGACGATCGCGCCCCATTTGGCGCGCAGGCGCTCGATCGCTGCGCCGAGACTGTGCGGGTGCGCCGACTAGCAGCTCATGGCGATCCTCCTCCGCATGGCGAGCCCGTTCGTCGCGGCCTGCGCGGGCTTGTCAACGGCCGCGCCTGAGGTCGCCGAGCACCTGCGCGGCATATTCGACCATCGGCACGATGCGCCCGTAGTTGAGCCGCGTCGGACCGATCACGCCGAGCACGCCGGCGATGCGCTGGTCGCCGCCGCGCAGCGGCGCGGCGATCATCGAGGAGCCGGACAGCGAGAACAGCTTGTTCTCCGAGCCGATGAAGATCTTGACGCCCTCGCCGTTCTCCGCCCGATGCAGCAGGTCGATGACGTCGGTCTGGGTCTCGAGGTCGGCGAACAGCAGGCGGATGCGCTCGAGATCCTCGCCTCGTCGCGATGTCGCCGATGCAGATTGGCCTGGCCGCGCACGATGAGCTGCTGTCGCGCGTCCGCCGACGCCCGGCCCAGAACGCGAGCCCCGCATCGACCAGCCCGGCGGCCAGTGCGTCGAGCGCGTCCGCGCGCCGTCGCGCGCGCGCTCGATCTTCGCGCGCGCCTCGGCGAGCGTGCCGCCGCGCGCATGGGCGTTGAGATAGTTGCCGGCCTCGGTCAGCGTCGAGGCGGACATGTCCGGCGGAATCGCGACGACGCGGTTCTCGACCGCGCCGTCCTCGCCGACGAGCACGGCGAGCGCCTTTTCCGGCTCCAGCCGCACGAATTCGATCTGCTTGAGCCGCACGTCGTCCTTGCTCGTCAGCACCAGCCCGGCGCCGTGGGTGAGGTCGGAGAGCAGGGTCGTCGTGCGGGTCAGCGCGTCCTCGAAGCCGCCCTCGTCGCCGCCGCGCGCGCCTGCCGCTCGATGCGCGCCCGCTCCTCGCCGGCGAGGCCGCCGAGCTCCAGCAGCGCATCGACATAGAAGCGCAGGCCGAGCTTGCGTCGGCATCCGGCCGGCGCTGGTGTGCGGAGCGTAGATCAGGCCGAGTTCCTCGAGATCCTGCATCACGTTGCGGACCGAGGCCGGCGACAGCGACATCGGCAGCGCGCGCGACAGCATGCGCGAGCCGACGGGCTCGCCGCTGGCGAGATAGGATTCGACGATGCGGCGGAAAATCTCGCGCGAGCGCGCGTCGAGCGCGGCGAGCGCGCTGGGCTCCGGCATGCGGTCTAGGGGTCCGGACATGACCCCAATGTGGCGGGATATGCGCCGCCGCGCAAGCTCAGCGCCGCCAAGGGCAATCGACAAGCGACAACACGCGACATAAGTCTGGCGCCGATGTGCAACCTCTACTCCCTTACCAAAGGCCAACAGGCGATCCGCGACCTCGCCGGCGCGATGCGCGACACGGCCGGCAATCTGCCGCCTCTGCCCGGCGTCTTTCCCGGACTACGCCGCGCCGATCGTGCGCAACGCGCCCGACGGGGTGCGCGAGCTGACGCATGGCGCGCTGGGGCATGCCGTCGCCGGCCTTCGCGCTGAAGGGCCGCAATTCCGACCCGGGCGTCACCAACGTGCGCAACGTCGCCTCGCCGCATTGGCGGCGCTGGCTCGGCGTCGAGAGCCGCTGCGTCGTGCCTTTCACGACGCTTCTCCGAAAATGAGGTGTTGCCCGACGGCTCGCGTCCGCCGGTTTGGTTCGCGCTCGACGAAAGCCGGCCGCTCGCCTTCTTCGCCGGCATCTGGACGCGCTGGACGTCGGTGCGCAAGGTCAAGGAGGGCGAGACGACCAACGATCTCTTCGCGTTCCTGACGACCGAGCCGAACGCGGTCGTCGCGCCGATCCATCCCAAGGCGATGCCGGTCATTCTGACGGACGCCCGAAATCGACCTCTGGCTGACGGCGCCGGCCAAGGACGCGCTGGCGCTGCAACGGCCGCTGCCGGACGAAGCGCTGCGCATCGTGGCGCGCGGGCAAAAACAGGATGGCGCGCCGCCCGGTTAGGAAATCCGCGGGCGCGGTTATCGACGCTGGTCGGTCCCGCTCGAATAGGGAGTGCAAACGGTGCGATAACCCGAACGGCCGTTGGGAACTTGCGAGCATTGCTGCTGCTGCTGGCCCACGCCCGCCCCGATCGCGCTGCCGGCCGCCTCCGGACTGGTCAGCATCGCGCCGCCGCCGAAAGGAGCGCCAAAAGGCGCGCCGAATTGGGCGTCCGCTGGAGCGACCGTCGCCAGCAGCGTCGCTGCGCTGCAAATCATCCAACCCTTGCGCACGTCCGTCTCCCCTTCCGCACGCCTGCGGATAGCGAACGTCTTCTGTTTACCCCGAATACGTGGTTTTTCCATGAAGGTCACTCAGGAGCGGCTTTCAGCCTTCCGCCTGGTCGGCGAGCAGCCGCGCCTGGCGGTCGGCGGCGAGCGTGTCGATCACCTCGTCCAGCCCCTCGCCCTCGATCAGCCGTTCGAGCGCGTAGAGCGTGAGATTGACGCGGTGGTCGGTCATCCGTCCCTGCGGGAAATTGTAGGTGCGGATGCGCTGCGAGCGGTCGCCGGAGCCGACCTGGTCGCGCCGGTCTTTCGCCCGTTCGGCGTCGGCGCGTTCGCGCTCGCCGTCGAGAATGCGCGAGCGCAGCAGAGCCATCGCCTTGGCGCGGTTGCGGTGCTGCGAGCGCTCCTCCTGCACGGCCACGACGATTCCGGTCGGCAGATGCGTAATGCGAATGGCGGATTTGGTCTTGTTGACGTGCTGGCCGCCGGCGCCGCCGGCGCGCATCGTGTCGATCTTCAGATCGCTTTCCTTGATGTCGACGTCGATCTCGCGCGCTTCGGGCATGACGGCGACCGTGGCGGCGGAGGTGTGGATGCGCCCCTGCGCCTCCGTCGCTGGAACGCGCTGCACGCGATGCACGCCGCTTTCGTATTTGAGCCGGGCGAAAGCCCCGCGCCCGGCGACCTCGGCGATGATTTCCTTAAAACCTCCCGCCGCGCCTTCGCTCGCCGACAGAACATCGACCTTCCAGCCGCGCGCTTCCGCATATTTGACGTACATGCGAAAGAGATCGCCGGCGAACAACGCCGCCTCGTCGCCGCCGGTGCCTGCGCGCACCTCCAGAATGACGTTGCTCTCGTCATCGGCGTCCTTGGGCAGCAAGGCGAGGCGGATTTTGTGGGTCATCGCGACGCTCGCCGTGCGCGCCTCCTCCATCTCGGCCGCAGCGATCTAGACGCATCTCGGCGTCGAGCGCGGGGTCGGCGAGCATGGCTTCGAGATCGGCGCGCTCCTTCTCCTTGGCGCGCAAAACGCGGATCGCCTCGGCCAGCGGCTCCAGTTCCGCGTATTCGCGCGAGATCTCGGCATATTCGGCGCCGCTCGGCGACGCGCTGAGCTTGTGGCCGAGTTCCTCGTGGCGGCGCAGAATCGTGTCGAGATGGCCGTCGAGGTTCATGTTCGCGTCAGAAGCCGGACGCCGCAGCGCTCGGCGATCTCGCGCAACGGCTCGCGCAACGAGCCGCGATCGCCGCCGCTGTTCCACGAGCGCGTCGACCTCGGCGCGCACTTCGGCAAGCGGCAGCGACAGGATCATCGCCTTGATCGGGCCGATCGACGTCGCCGACATCGACAGATCGCGGAAGCCCAGCGCGATCAGCGTCATCGCCTCCAACGGCCGTCCGCCGATCTCGCCGCACAGCGCCACCGGCGTCAGCCCGCGTTCGCCGATCGTCCGCGATGCGCTTCAGCGCGCGCAGAAACGCCGGCGAGAGCGGGTCGAAACGGTTCGCCGACGCGCTTGTTGTCGCGATCGGCGGCGTAGAGATATTGCATCAGGTCGTTCGAGCCGACGGAGAGAAAATCCGCGACGACGGCGATCTCCTCGAGCTGCCACAGCAGCGAGGGCACCTCGAGCATCGCGCCGAGCTCGATCGAGGTCGGCGGCGTCGCGGCCGATCTGCGTCAGAAACGCGAGCTCGCGATCAGAAGCGTCGCGGCCGCGGACGAATTCGTCGACGGTCGAGACCATCGGCAGCATCAGCCGCAACCGCCGGCCCGCGGCGGCGCGCAGCATCGCCCGCATCTGCATGCGCAGCAGCGCCGGCTTGTCGAGGCCGATCCGGACCGCGCGCCAGCCGAGCGCCGGGTTCTCCTCCTCGATCGCCCTTCATGTAGGGCAGCCGCTTGTCGCCGCCGATGTCGAGCGTGCGGAACGTCACCGGCCGTTCGCCGGCGCGCGTCGAGCACGGCGCGATAGAGCGTCTCCTGCGCGGCGAGCCGCGGAAAGCGCGAGGCCAGCATGAACTGCAATTCGGTGCGGAACAGGCCGATCGATTGCGCGCCGGTCTCCGTCGAGATGCGGCAGGTCGATCAAGCAGGCCGGCGTTCATGTGCAGGCCGATCGCGCACGCCGTCGAGGGTCAGCGCCGGCGTGTCGCGCAACGCGCGGTACTGGTCCTGCCGCCGCGCGCGCAGCCGCGCCTTTTCGGCATAGGCCGCCTCGACCTCGGGCGGCGGCAGCAGGTGCACCTCGCCGGTGAGGCCGTCGACGATCAGCGCATCGCCGTGTTCGACGATCTCCGAGATGTTCGGGATGTCGCTGACGGCCGGCATGCCGAGCGCGCGCGCGACGATGGCGATATGGCTCGCCGCGCCCGCCTCCTCGAGCACCAGGCCGCGCAGCCGCGTGCGGTCGTAGTCGAGCAGCGCCGCCGGGCTCATCGAGCGCGCGACCAGGATCGCGTTGTCCGGCAGCTCCTCCGGCAGCAGCACCAGGCTCTGCCCGGCGAGTTGATGCAGCAGCCGGTTGGCGATGTCGGTGAGATCGTGCAGCCGGTCGCGCAGATAGGGGTCGGTCTGGCGTTGCAGTTTGGCGCGCGCGTCGTTCTGCACGCGCTCGACCGCGGCCTCGGCCGTCAGGCCGCTGGTGACCGCCTCGCGCAGCCGGCGCAGCCAGCCGCGATCGTGCGCGATCATGCGGAAGGCTTCGAGCACGTCGCGGTGCTCGCCCTCGGCGCCGTCGTCGCTGCGATCGATCAGCTCGTCGACCGAGGCGCGCATCGCCTCGATCGCCGTCTCCAGCCGCGCGAGTTCGGTGTTGACGTCGTCGGCGACGATCTTGGAGACCACGATGCGCGGTTGGTGCAGCACGACATGGCCGAGGCCGAGCCCCTCGGCGATCGGCGCGCCCTTTCACGCCGCCGGCCTGGCGCACGCCACGGCGGAGGGCTCGCCGGCGAGCGCCTGCAACTCGCCGGAGGCGATCATCTCGGCGAGCAGCATCGCGGTCGTCTGCAGCGCCTCGATCTCTTCGTCGGAATAGCTGCGCCTCGCGCGGTTCTGCACGACGAGCACGCCGAGCGTCGCGCCGCCGCGCAGCACCGGCACGCCGAGGAAGGATTGATAGATCTCCTCGCCGGTCTCGGGCTTGTAGGAGAACGCGGGATGGTTCTGCGCGTCCGACAGCGCCAGCGGCTCGGCGGTGGCGGCGATGAGGCCGACGAGGCCCTCGCCGGGCCGCATCGTCGTCAGAGTGCACCGCTTCGCGATTGAGGCCTTCGGTGGCGAACAGCTCCGAGGGGCCGTCGGCGCGCGCGACGTAGAGCGAGCAGACCTCCGCCACCATGTTGGAGGCGATGAGGACGACGATGCGGTCCAGGCGCGCCTGCGCCGTGATCGGGCTCCGCCATGACTTCGCGGAGCCGCCGAAGCAAAAGTCGGGGTCCGCCCGGCGCGCGCATTCCTCATCCCGCATTGAAAGGGAAGCTCGCCGCTGCGTAATACGCCGGGCCCCCATGGCCTCAGCCTATAGGCCGAGAGGAAGCCGCTCGGCAAGGCCGCGTCCGTGGCCCGGCCGACCCCAGTTACCGATTGTTAACCATGATGCGGCTACGCCTGCGGCGCGCATTGCGGCGCCGTCGCCGCCGCGGGCGCGAAGCGAAACGAGCGACGCAGCCGAAAGGCTCAACGCGTGTGACGCATCGAGGAGCATCGACATGAACGTGATCGGCAACTTTTCGGGGATCGAGCAACGCGTGCGCGAGCGCGCCTATGCGTTGTGGGAGCGCGAGGGCCGCCCCTTCGGCCGCGACGTCGAGCACTGGCGGGTCAGCGAACAGGCCACGTTCGCCGAGCTTTCCGAGACCGCTCCCGCCAAGAAGTCGGCCAAACCGAAAGTCGCTTCGCGCAAGGCTTCCGCCAGGCGCACCGGGTCGGTTCTAGAGATGTCCGCCGGCGCCTGACGGCGGATCGCAGACCCGGACCTCCGCTACCCCAGCGCCCGCTCGAGTACGCGGCGCAGCCGCGCCGCGAACCCTGGCGCGTCCCTCAAGGGTTCGCCGTCCACCAGGCCGCGCCTCATCGAGCAGCAGCCACGCGGCGTCATCGATGAGTTCTCGGTCGCGGCCCTCCTTGAAACGCTTGGCCAACGCCGTCGTCAGCGGATGGATGGCGTTGACCTCCAGCACCGGCTTGACGCGATCGGCCAGGCGGCCGTGCGCCGCGAGCATCTTCTCCAACTGCCGGTCGGGGCCGAATTCCGGCGCCACGAGACAGGCGACGCTGTCGGTCAGCCGGTCGGAGGCGCGGGCGTCTTCGATCTCGCCCTCCAGCGTCTGCTTGATATGGGCGATCAGCGTTGCGACCTCGGCGCTCGCCTCGGCGGGGGCCGACGCGCCTTCGACAAGCGCGATGTTCTTGATGTCCGCCGCGCCCTGGCTGATCGACTTGAACGGCTTGCCTTCGTAGCCCGACGCCGTCGACACCCAGAACGCGTCGACGGGATCGGCCAGCAGCAACACCTCGACGCCGCGGGCGCGGAAACCTTCGAGTTGCGGGCTCGCCGCAAGGCGCTTGGCGTCGTCGCCGGTCAGATAGAATATCGCGGTCTGGTTTTCCCTGAGCTCCTTGATGTAGTCGTCGAGCTTGCGGCCGCCGTCGGGATGCTGGGTGGTCGCGAAACGGGTGAGCTTGTAAAGCGCGTCGCGCCGCTCGGGGTCTTCGTAAAGCCCCTCCTTCATGACGGCGCCGAAGTGCTCCCAGACTTTGGCGTAATCTTCCGGGTCGCTTTCGGCGAATTTGGTCAGTTCCTGAACGAGCCGGTTGACCACGCCCTTGCGGATGGCGCTGAAGACCGCACTTTCCTGGATCATTTCGCGCGAGACGTTGAGCGGCAGGTCGGAGCTGTCCACCACAAGGCGGACGAAACGCAGCCATCCCGGCAAAAGATCGGCGTCGGCGTTGATGAGAACCCGGCGCACGTAGAGCTTGGCCTTGCCTTTGCGCTGGGGATCGAACAGGTCGAACGGCCGCGACCCGGGGACGAAGGCGAGCACCGTATATTCGTGCCGACCCTCGGCGCGCCAGTGGATGGTCAGCGCCGGCTCGTCGTATTGACCGGCCAGCGAACGATAGAATTCGGTGTATTCCTCAGGCTTTACATCAGATTTCGATTTCGCCCAGATCGCCGCGCCGTCGGTCAGCCGCTTCGGCTCGGCGCCGGGCTTTTCGACAATCTCGATCGGCACGGCGACCGCGCCGGAATGTTCCTTGACGATGCGCTCGATCTTAGCGCGCTCAGCGTAGTCCCCCGACTCCGCATTGAGCTTCAGCGTGACACGCGTGCCGCGCTGCGGGGCGGCGTCCAGCGCCAGCGGCGCGATCGTGTAGCTGCCCTTGCCGTCCGACGTCCAACGCCAAGCGACCTCGGCGCCGGCGCGGCGCGTTTCGACCGTCACCTCATCGGCGACCATGAACGACGAATAAAAGCCGATTCCGAATTGGCCGATCAGGCTTGACGCCTCGGCCGCGCCCTTGTCCGGTCCGTCGGCGGCGAGCCGGTCGAGGAACGCCTTGGTGCCGGAGCGGGCGATCGTGCCAAGCGCCTCGACGAGGTCCTCGCGGCTCATGCCTATTCCGTTGTCGACGAACGACAGCGTCTTCGCGTCGGGATCGACGGCGATCTCGATGACGAACGGCGCGCCGTCGGCCACAAGCTCGGGACGCGCCAGCGATTCGTAGCGCAGCTTCTCGCAAGCGTCGGCGGCGTTGGAGATCAGCTCGCGAACAAAAATGTCGCGCTCGGAATAGACGGAATGCACCATCAGGTGCAGCAGCCGCGAAACGTCAGCCTCAAAACTCTGGGTTTTCGCGGCGGCGGCGTCGGCCGCCGGTGCGGAATCGTTCGTCAAAGGGTCCTCTTGGCGTGACTTGGCGTCGAAAGCGCGGGATCGGAAGCGCACGCTCATATCGCGCGGAGCGACCGGTCTTTCAAGGCGGCGGGGACGCCAAAAAAAAGGCGGACCGACTGGGAGGGGGCCCGTCGATCCGCCGGCCTGCGTGGCTTGGTCGGGTCCGATATCCCGTCCGGGGGCTGGGGGGCAAAATCGCCGGACAGATCATCGAACCGCACCGTCGCGGCTCGTTTGGTTTTTCGCCAACCGCTTTGGCGTGCGATTGTCCCAAATATGGCGATTTCAAGGTAAGCGTCACGCTCGCGTGAGCGCCGCTCGCGATTTAGGGGTGGTGCGACCTTTTCGCCACGCGCCTCAAGGCCGCCGCCTCCCGCGCGCGCGCTTGCGCCGTCAAATGAAGCGGCCTCAGTTTGACGGGCGTCTTGACGGCGCTCTTCAGCGCCTGCGGCGCGCCGGACGCTTCGTCAGGCTTCGCCTGCTTATCAGTTGAATAGGCGCTGACAGGGGATGGAGCCGCCTCGTCGACGTCATCGCTGGCGGCCAGGACCGGTCCGCTCCAGCCCGGTATCGGACCGACGAACACAGGAACCGGCGCAAACGCCACGGATGCGTTGGCGACCGCGGAGGACGGCGGCGCCACCATTGGGGCCGCCACCATCGGCGCGCCGGCGCGCCCGGGTTGCAACGAAGCGGAGCCCTGCGCCATCGCCGAGGCGACGAACTCCTCTTCCATCGCCAGCACCGCACCCTGGCCGCGCCTGCGGCAGATCTCATCACGAATGTCCGGCGGAGAGGTCACGGCAGAGGCAGGCAGCGCTTCCAGCTTCTGACCCGCCGGGCTCATCGCGAAGCCGCGGTCGAAGAGCATCGCCGCCTCGTTGTTGCGCACGACCGGCGTAGGCGCGCCGAAGATGACGACGATGAGCTTGCGGCCGTCGCGCTCGGCGCTGGCGACGATGTTCCAGCCCGCCGGGCAGGTAAACCCGGTCTTCATCCCGTCGGCGCCGGGATAGTGGCCGAGCAGGCCGTTGTGATTGCGGATGAGCATGCGGCCAAGCCGCAGTTCGCCGATGTCGAAGAGGTCGGCGTGATCGGGAAACTCCTTCAACAGCGCGCTCGCCAGGATCGCCATGTCCCGCGCGGAGGAATAGTGATCGGGATCGTGCAGACCGTTCGGATTGACGAAATGCGACTCGTGCATGCCGAGCTTGGCCGCCGCGGCGTTCATCTCAGCAGCGAACTTGTCCATCGAGCCGGAAATGTTTTCCCCGATCATCCAGGCGACATCGTTTGGGGACTTAACCATTAGCATTTTCAGAGCGTTGTCGAGCGTCACCAGCGTCCCCGCCCTGAACCCCATCTTCGACGCCGGCAGGGTCGCCGCCCGCCTCGACATGGTGAGCGGCGTGTCCATCGTCAGCCGCGCGTCGCGCACGGCGCTTAGCGCGACATAGGTCGTCATCAGCTTGGTGGTGGAGGCCGGAAACCAGGGCTCCGTCGCGTCTTTCTCCATCAGTACGTCGCCGGTTTGAAAATCCAGGACGAGATACGGCTCGGCCCACGCCGCGCCGGCGAACAGAAAGGCGAGGGGAGCAACGGCGAAGGCGAAACGGAGAAATCGAATCATGCAGGGCGAGCTCGCGATGGGTAGGGCCGTCGGGTCTGCGCTTTTCCGCTTGGTATCGTTATTTTCGGCCGCGCTCAAGCCGACGGCTTTTTACAACATATGAAAGCGCGTGGTTTTTGGGGCCTCATGTTCCGGACTCGCCGGGAAATCCTGGCCCAACAGGGCCCCCATGCGCTCCGCGGCGGTTTGCAGCGCGGACTTAGCGTCGCCGGCTTGCAGCGTCGCGCAGAGGTCCGCGATCAAGCCGCGCCAGGCCTCTTGCGGCGTCTTCGACCCGACGTCGGCGACGATTCGGGCATAGCGCTCGGCGAGCGACACGTAGAGCAGCGCGCCGTTGCGTTCGGGCGCGCGATCAAACCCGCGCAGCGAAAACTGGACGACCGCGGCGCGATGGCACGCCGAGCGTCGGCGAGCGCGCGAGACGAGCTTCGCGCGCGCCGGCGTGAGGGCGACGACGCCAAGCCCAAGCGCGAACACGAGCAGCTGGACGAGAAAAATGCGCTCGGGCGCGAGCGCGCGGAACGCCAACAGCGGCCAAGGCGTCGCCAAGGCGAGAACAGCGGCGCCGAGGGAGGGTCCAAGCGCGTAATCGGCGGAGCTTCCCGCCACCACGCAGGCGAGCGGCGCCCGGGTGCGCGCTTGTGCGGCGGCGAAAGCGGTTTCCAGATGGCGCGCGGCGGCGGCGTCGATCCGCATCACCAGCTTCCTGACGCGCCGCCGCCGCCCGACGACCCGCCGCCGCCGGAGAACCCGCTGTCCGAAAACCCGCCGGACGACCCGCCGCCCGAGGACCAACCGCCGCCGGGAACAATCCAGGCGCCGCCCGAGCGACGGCCTTTTCGGCTGAGACTCCAGATCATTATGAAAATGAAAATGAAAATGAGAATGGGGAAAATGTCATTGCTGTCTTTGACATCGGTGGCCGTCGCTGTCTTGAAGTCGGACGCATCCTTCCAATCCGAAGACTTGCTGGTCAGCGCGGTGACGATGTCCTCGACCGCACGCGTGACGCCGCCGTCGTAATCGCCCGTCTTGAAGCGCGGCGCGGCGGCGTTGGCGATAATGAGCGCGGAGGTCGCGTCCGTCAGCGTCCCTTCGAGCCCGTAGCCGACCTCGATCCGCATGCGGTGCTCATTCGGCGCAATCACGAACAGAACGCCGTTGTTCTTGGCCGCTTGCCCCAGTCCCCAGTGTCTGAACAGCGCGTTGGCGTAAGACTCGATGTCCTGGCCGTCGAGGCTGGGCACGGTGACCACGACGAGCTGGATCGCCGACTTCGCTTCGAGATCGGCGAACTTTTGTTCGAGTTTCGCCTTTGTCGCCGGCGACAGGATATGCGCGTCGTCGACCACGCGTCCGGTCAAAGCCGGAAACGCCGTGGCCGCCCAAGCGGCGCCGAACGCCAGCAGCGCCAGAAGCGCGAACGCGGCCCGGCTCAGAATTTCACCTTCGGCGCGGCTTGCGCGTCCGGCGCTGAGGAAAACTCGGCCATCGGCTTGTTGCCGGAATAGACGGTCGAGGCCCAGATCACGCCGGGAAACGTCCGCAGCTCCGTATTATACGCCTGCACTGCGGCGATGTAGTCGCGCCGGGCGACGGCGATGCGGTTCTCCGTGCCCTCGAGCTGCGACTGCAAAGCCAGGAAATTGGCGTTGGATTTGAGGTCGGGATAATTCTCCGTCACCGCCAGCAGTCGCGACAGCGCCCCGGTCAGAGCATTCTGGGCGTCCTGCAACGCCTTCACCTTCGCCGGGTCGGTCAGGTCGCCGGCGTCGATGTGGATCGAGGTCGCCTTGGCGCGCGCCTCCGTCACCGCCACTAGCACATCCTTCTCCTGCTTGGCATAGCCTTGCACGGTCGCCACGAGATTGGGAATCAGATCGGCGCGGCGCTGGTACTGGTTTTGGACGTCGGACCAGCGCGCTTTCGCGCTTTCCTCCAGCGTTGGGATTTTATTGACGCCGCAGGAAGAGAGCGTCAGCCCGAGCGCCATAACAAGCGCCGCCGTGCGCAAGCGGCCCAACATCGACATGAACTTCTCCGGACCGCCTCGCGCGGCGCGGATCGTTTACACGGTTGCGCATTGCGATTCAAACAACGCAACGAGAGAGCCTGCAAAACATAGCGTTGATGGACAATCGAGGGCGGCGTCCCTAGGATATGGGCGGAGATTTTCGCTGCATGTCTTTCCGCGGTTTCGGCCCCAACGCCCTGCCCTTCCTCAAGGCGCTCGCCTTCCACCAGACGCGCGAATGGTTCGAGGCCAACAAGGGGGCTTACGAAGCCGACATCAGGACCCCGATGGGCGAACTCGTGGAGGACCTTTCGGCCGCCTTCGCGAAGGCGAAAATTCCGCTCAAGGGCGACCGCAAAAGCTCGCTGTTCCGCATCCATCGCGACGTCAGGTTTTCGAAGGACAAGAGCCCCTACAAGACAAACGTCGGCGCGGTGATGACGCGCGGGGCGGGCAAGAACGATCCCGGGCTGTTTTACATGCATGTGGCGCTTGACGGCTGTTTCACCGCCGCCGGTTTCTACGACCCCGCGCCCGAGACGCTCGCGAGACTGCGCGGCGCGATGGCGCGGACGCCGAAGGCGTGGAAGCAGACGCTTCGCCTGCTCGCCAAGAGCGGCCTTGCGCCGTCGGACGAATACGCGCTGAAACGCAATCCGCGCGGCTTCGAGGAGATCGCGGACGAGGAGATATCGGCGGGCGTGCGGCTCAAGTCGATCGTCGTCAGACGCGCCGTGCCGGACAAGCGCCTCGCCGAATCCGGGCTTGTCGACGACCTCGTCACTTTCGCCAAAGACGTGCTGCCGCTGCTGTCGTGGGGCTGGGACGCTGTCGCGGACGCGGCGTTCGGCGTAATCGGGTGGCGTGCGGCGGCCGGCCGCGGCATAGCGGGACATAACCTCATGTCCGAGAACCCCATGCTCGATATCCCCACTCCCCCCGCCGGCGACTACGCCACCATCCGCCGCGCGCTCGAATTCGTCACCAAGCGCTGGCGCGACCAGCCTTCCATCGAGGCGATCGCCGACCATGTCGGCCTGTCGACTTCGCATTTCCAGTTTGTGTTCAAGCGCTGGGCGGGCCTGACGCCCAAGGCGTTCCTGCAGGCGATCACCATCGAGCGCGCGCGGGAATTGCTTGCGCGACTCCGCCACCGTGCTCGACGCCGCCTATGACGTCGGGCTTTCGGGACCGGGCCGGCTGCACGATCTGTTCGTCACCCACGAAGCGCTGACGCCCGGCGACTACCGCCGCGACGACCTCGTGTTGCACTACGGCTTCCACGCCTCGCCGTTCGGCGAGGCGATCGTCGTCGCGGCGCCGCGCGGGCTCGCGGGCCTCGGCTTCGTCGACGACGGCGACCGCGAGGCGGCGCTCGACGACATGCGCCGGCGCTGGCCGCGCGCCCAGCTAGTGCAGGACGAGTCCTGACCGCGCCGCTCGCCCGCCGCGCGTTCGAGCCCGAGCAATGGCGGCCCGACGCGCCGCTGCGGATCGTGATGATCGGCAGCGATTTCGAAGTCCGCGTCTGGGAGACGCTGCTGCGCGTGCCGCTCGGCTGCGCGACCACCTACTCCGACATCGCCGCGCGTATCGGCAAGCCGACGGCGGCGCGGGCGGTCGGCGCGGCGGTCGGGCGCAACCCGATTTCGTTCGTGGTCCCCTGTCATCGCGTGCTCGGCCGCTCGGGCGCGCTGACCGGCTACCACTGGGGGCTGGCGCGGAAGCAGGCGATCATCGGCTGGGAGGCGGGCAAGGCATGAACCGGCTTGCCGAGGGTCGTGCGGCGGCGTAATTACAAAGTGCGAGAGGGACTAGACGCGCGATGCCGGAGTCCGAAAGCCTCTTTGTAAGCGTGTGCTCCGGATCGAGCGCCACTTGAAGCTCGATGCGCATTGAGGGCAATCGAATGGTGGAACCGGAAAACCTTATTCTCAAAATACTGCGCGAAATGCGCGCCGAATTGGCGACAAAGGAGGATGTATCGCGTCTCGACGGCAAGATTGAAGACCTCCGCTCCGAAGTCCACTCGCTGCGCGCCGACGTCGCCTCCGACATGCTCTCCTCAGAAAAACGGCTCGGCGATCAGATAGCGACGCTGCGTCGGGCGGTGATGGAATATCATTCCTCCGCCATCGGCCACGGCATCCTATATTCCGAAATCGAGCGCGTGCAGCGCATCGAGCAACACCTGAAACTCGACGGCGCGCACTGATCCCTTTCAGATCGCCGCCAACCGCCGCAGATAAGCCCCATAATCCCCCTTGTAGCCTTCCGCGAGCTTCAACACGGCGTCGCGCGAAATCCACCCCTGGCTCAACGCGATCTCCTCGGGACATGCGACCTTGAATCCCTGGCGTTTTTCCAGCGCGCGGATGAACTCGGCCGCCTCCACCAGCGAATCCGGCGTGCCGGTGTCGAGCCAGGCGAAGCCGCGCCCGAGCTTCTCGACCGCCAGCTCGCCGCGCTCCAGATAAAGCCGGTTGAGGTCGGTGATCTCGAGCTCGCCGCGTGGGCTCGGTTTGAGCGATTTGGCGAAGCCCGCGACCCGCTCATCGTAGAAATACAGCCCCGTCACCGCCCAAGACGATTTCGGCGCCTTTGGCTTCTCCTCGATCGATGTCGCCCGCCCCCCCTCGTCGAACGCGACCACGCCATAACGCTCGGGATCGGTGACGTGATATGCGAACACCGTCGCGCCCGGCCCTTGGCCGAGCGCGGCGGCGGTCAAGAGCTGCGAGAGCCCGTGGCCGTAAAACAGATTGTCGCCGAGGACTAGCGCCGAACGATGGCCTTTGACGAATTCCTCGCCGATCACAAACGCCTGCGCGAGTCCGTCCGGACGCGGCTGTTCGGCGTAGTTGAGCGACAGACCCCAACGTCGGCCATCGCCGAGAAGTTCGCGGAACATCGGCAGATCGCGCGGCGTCGAGATCACCAGAATCTCGCGGATCCCCGCGAGCATCAGCACGGCGAGCGGATAGTAGATCATCGGCTTGTCGTAGACCGGCAGCATTTGCTTGGACACGACTTGCGTCATCGGATGCAGGCGGGTGCCGGCGCCGCCGGCCAGAATGATTCCGCGCATGGGGACCTCAGGTTTGCGGGGCGAGAAGCCGCTCGACCACGACGTTCAACGACTTGCGCCAACCGGGAAGTTCGACGCCGTAGTCACGCCGAAGCCGTGCGCCGTCGAGTCGGGAATTGGCGGGCCTTCGGGCCGGCGTCGGATAGTCGGCGGTCGCGATCCCAATCACTTTCACCGCCGGGCGGCCGAGCGCGTGGGCCTTCGCGAAGATCGCTTCCGCGAACTCCGCCCAACTCGCCTCGCCGCCGCCGGTCATATGGAAGACTCCGTATGTCTGTGGCGACGGCCTGGTCAGAACCATCCCGGCGATCAGGAACACCGCATCGGCGATGTCGAGCGCGCTGGTCGGGCTCCCTGAATTGATCCGCAACGACCCGGACTTCGCGCCGTGTCTCGCCAAGGCGCAACATGGTCTTGACGAAGTTGGCCCCGAACGGGCTGTAGACCCAGGCCGTGCGCAAGATCACATGGCGCGGATTGGCCGCAGCCACCGCCTCTTCGCCGGCGAGCTTCGAGCGGCCATAGGCCCCGATGGGGCCAGTCGGATCGTCCTCGCGGTAAGGCCGGTCGGCGGCGCCGTCGAACACGTAATCGGTTGAGAGCTGGATGATCGGCGCGCCGAGCGCGCGCGCGGCGCCCGCGACCAACCCCGCGCCTTCGCCGTTGACGCGGGTCGCGAGCGCCTCCTCGGATTCCGCCTTGTCGACCGCGGTGAAGGCTGCGGCGTTGACGACCAAGTCTGCGACTTCGCCGTCGAAGGCGTTGGCGATCGAGGCGGGATCGGCGAGATCGAGATCGGGCCTGCCCATGGCGACAACCTCGACGCCGAGCGGCGCGCGCTCCAGCAGCGACGTGACGACCTGCCCGTGCGCTCCGGTGACGAGAATGCGCATAGGCGTCACTCAAACTGCGGGCCGAGATCCGCCAAGCGCGGATGTTTCCGGTCCTTGTCCGACAGCACGGCCTTTGAGAGATCGACGCCCCACTCGATCCCGAGCGCGGGGTCGTCGAACGCGAGGCCCAGGTCGTGCGCCGGCGAATAGACGTTGCTGACCTTGTAAAGCACCTCGCATTCGGGCTCCAGCGTGCAGAACCCATGCGCGAAGCCGACGGGCACGAGGAGCTGGCGCCAGTTGGCGGCCGAAAGCTCCACCGCAACATGCCGGCCGTAGGTCGGCGAGCTGCGCCGGAGATCGACGGCGACGTCGAGAATGCGGCCCCGAACCACGCGCACGAGTTTGGCTTGCGCAAACGGCGCGGTCTGGAAATGCAGCCCGCGGATGACGCCCAATTCCGACGAGTAGGAATGGTTGTCTTGCACGAATTCATAGTCGAGGCCGGCTGTGCGCCATGCCTTGCGGCTGTAGACTTCCGAGAAGAAGCCGCGATGGTCGCCGAACCGCTTCGGCGTCACGATCTTCACGGCGGCGATGGCGGTATCTTCGACCTGCATCGAATCCTCGTTTAGGCAGAAACGCCTAGTCGCTCGCCGCGATAAGCGCCCGAGCGGATCGCCGCCCACCACGGCTCGTGGCTCAGATACCATGCGACCGTCTCGCGCAAGCCGGTCTCGAAATCGCGTTTCGGGCGCCATCCGAGCTCGCGCTCGATTTTTGTGGCGTCGATCGCGTAGCGCAGATCGTGGCCGGGTCGATCGACGACATAATCGATGAGATCGCGGCGCGATCCCCTAGCGGGCGCAAGTTGGTCGACGAGATCGCAGATCGCCTGCACCACTTCGAGATTGCGCCGTTCGGCGCCCCCGCCGATGTTGTAGCTCTCGCCCGGTGTCCCTTTTTCAACGACGGTCAGCAGCGCCTCCGCGTGATCCTCGACGTGCAGCCAGTCGCGCACGTTCTCGCCGCGCCCGTACACCGGCAGCTTCTTGCCTTCGAGCGCGTTGAGAATCATCAGCGGAATGAGCTTTTCGGGAAAATGATAGGGGCCGTAATTGTTGGAGCAGTTGGTCTGCACAGTCGGCAGATTATACGTATGCCGCCACGCCCGCACGAGATGGTCGGACGCCGCTTTCGAGGCGGAGTAAGGCGAGTTCGGCGCATAGGGCGTGTCCTCGCGAAAAAGACCGTCCGCGCCGAGCGAGCCGAACACTTCGTCGGTCGAGATGTGGTGAAAGCGGAAGGCCTCGCTTATTTCGGGCTTGGCCTCCCTCCAATAGATGAGCGCGGCCTCCAGCATGACGCCCGTGCCGACGACATTGGTGCGGATGAACTCGGCGGGACCGTCAATCGAGCGGTCGACGTGGCTCTCGGCGGCGAGATTCATGATCCAGTGCGGGCGGAATTTATGCAAAGCCGCCTCGACCGCGTCGCGGTCGCAGATGTCGCCGCGCACGAAGGCGAAGCGCGGATTTTCGGCGACCGGGGCGAGCGAGGCGAGATTGCCGGCGTAGGTCAGCTTGTCGAACACCAGAACTTCGTGTGGCGTATGATTCACGATGCGGCGCGCCACCGCCGAACCTATAAACCCCGCGCCGCCCGTCACGAGAATGCGCATTCGACCCCGCCCGCTTTCTTCACGCCCTCCCATAGCGAAGGCCCGTCCAAGCGCCAAGCCGGGATTGCCGTAAACTCTAACGGGCCCGCGGAGCGCTGCCGGCGACCGGCGGCTTGCGCAGGATGACGTAGCCGCAGCGATCAAGGTGCTCGACGAGCCGCTTGGCGACGATGGCCGCCATGAGGTCCGCGGAATTGCCGACGCGCTTGCGGCCGCTGTAGCGCAGCGCGAAGGCGATTGCGTCGGCGATATCATTGGGATCTGCGGGATGTAGCGGCGGCGGCGTGGTCATGGGCGCGACTCTAGCGCCGGATCGAGAACATAACAAGAACGATGGCCGCCCAACGTCCGTTGCTCAGAAAAATGCGAGCAACGCTTCCGCTGTCGCCTCCGGCGCCTCCTCGGGCAGGAAATGGCCGCAGTCGATGCCTTTGCCGCTGACGTTCGCCGCCCAGCGCCGCCAGACGTCGAGCGGGCTTTCGCCCTTGGCCGGAATGCCATTTGCGCCCCACAAAGCAAACAATGGCGCTTCGATCTTGCGGCCAGCAGCCCGATCCGCCTCGTCGAGCGCCCGGTCGATGGTCGCGCCGGCGCGATAATCCTCGCACATTGCATGCACGCGCGCGGGATCGCGAACAGCCGCGCGATACGCCGCCAGCGCCTCAGCCGCGAAATGTTTCAGCGAACGATCGCCGATCCAGCTCGTGAGCGTGTGGTCGAGATAGGTTTCCGGCGCGCCCGCGATCAGCGTTTCCGGCAAGGGTTCCGGCTGGGCCAGAAACATCCAATGATACACCGTCATCGCCCGCGCGGCGTCCATGGAAGCCCACATCTCCCAGGTCGGCACGATGTCGAGCACGGCGATTTTCGTCACCCTGCCGGGATGATCGAGCGCGAGACGATAGGCGACACGGCCGCCGCGGTCGTGCCCGGCGACAGCGAAGGTTTCTATACCCAGCGCCGACATCAGCGCCAAGGCGTCCTCCGCCATCACCCGCTTCGTGTAGCGCTCGCCGTTCCGCGACGGCGGCGCGGATGAGCGCCCGTAACCGCGCAAGTCGGCGGCGACGACGGTGAAGCGCGACGTAAGCCGTTCGGCGACGCGCGCCCACATCATGTGCGATTGCGGATAGCCGTGCAGCAGCAGCAGCGGCGGCCCGGCCCCGCCGACGCGGGCGAAGATCGTCGCCTCGCCTAAGGCGATTTCGCGGGCGGCGAACGCGTCAAATCCGGACATGGCGGCCTTCCTCTCGTCGAAAGGTAACTCCAACCGCGGCGCAAGACAAAGCCGCGTCAGCGCGGCCCCAATGCTCGCACCGCCTCTTCGACGCTGTGGAAAATGTGTTGTTCGCCGATCAGCGCCGTCAGCCCCTGGCGCGCGAAACTCAGCTGCGCGCGGACCGATTCGAGCCGCGCGACGGCCACCGTCACGCCGCGCGTCTGAAGCCGGACAATGGCGTCGCCGAGGATTTTGGCGCCGGTATAGTCGAGTTCGACGATGGCGTCGGCCTCGATGACGAGCAGTTTCACGTCGGCCAGCCGGTTGAGCGCGTCGTTGAATGTCTGCGCATTGAGAAACGACAAGGGCGCCTGCAATCCGATGACCTTGACGCCCGCAACCGTCTCGCCCGGCGTCCTCACGTTTTTCGGCCACCAGATCGACGAGCCGGGAATCCGCTCGAATTCGACGACCTGCGCCCGCGTGACCGTCCACAACCCATGCAGAATCGAAAGCGCAATGCCGACGCCGACGCCCTGCTCGATCGGCAGCGCGACAATCGCGGCCATGGTGACGACGATCAGCGAAAATTCGGGCCACGAGCGCCGCGCCACGTCGACCATCGTTGCGACGCGCACGATCCGCGAGGCGACGAACAGCAGCACGCCAGCCAAGGCCGCATGCGGCACATGCGCCAGCAGGCCCCCGCCATAGAGCGCGAGCGCCAGCGCGATCCCTGCGGCGAAGAGCCCGCCGAATTGCGAGCGGCCGCCCGTTTCGGCGACCACGGCGGTGCGCGGCGGACTGGCGTTGACCGGAAAGGCGCCGAGAAAGCCCGCCAGGATGTTGGCGGCGCCGACGCCGATGAAATCGCGGTCGACTCGCGGTCCGCCCGCGGGATCGTCGACAAAGGCGCGCGTTGTCGCTGCGGTTTGCATCATCGCCACCGCCGCGACAATGAGCGCGAGCCCCGCCGTGCGGCGCAGAATTTCGTAGGAAACCGGCGGCGGCGCCAGCCGCAGCTTGACGCCGGAGAAGGCGCCGAGGGTCTCAACCCCGCGCGCCTCCAGATGCAAGACGATGGTCAGTCCCGTCGCCGCCGCCACGGCGACGAGGGCGCTCGGAAATCGCGGCGCGAGGCGCTCGCCGGCCAGGATGAACGCCGTAACCCCAAGCCCGAGGCCGAGGTCGAGCCCATGGGCCTCACCGATTTCGCGGGCGAACGTCCACAACTTTACCGGCGTCGGCCCGGCCACGGCGGCCAGGCCCGTAAGCGCCGGCGCCTGGCTGGAGAGAATATGCACCGCCACGCCCGCCAGAAAGCCCGTGGTGACGGGAATCGACAGCAGGTCGGCGACGAAGCCTAGCCGCATCGCGCCGGCGAAGACCAACACGAGCCCGACCATCAGCGCCAGCAGCGCGACCTCGCCGAGATATTGCGGGCCGCCCAGCGGCGCGGCCAGAGCCAAGGCGCCGGCGAAAATCGGCGTGATCGTGGAATCCGCGCCGACCGACAGACGCCGGCTCGCGCCAGCGAGCGCGAACCCGACCCCGCCGGCGACGAGCGCGAGGAAGCCGAGTTCGGGAGGCATGCCGCCGAGCCGCGCCGTCGCCATCTGCTCGGGGATGGCGATGGCGGCGAGAGTGAGGCCGGCGAGCGCGTCGGGGGCGAGGTCGCTCGGCCGCCAACCGGCGAACGTCGGCAAGCTTAGCCAGCGCGATTGCGCCATTCGCCCCTCCGCCGCGTTATCTGTCTCTGGGCGCGCTATAGGGACGGACGGCCCGCCCGCGTCAACCGGGCCATCGGAGGCGAGGAATGGAGATGTTGCTGCGCCGGTTGGCGCTCGCGGTCGGACTCGCCTGCGGATTGCTCGGCACGCAAGCGCCGGAATTCGCGCAGCAGTACCGTCAGCGCCTCGCTGGGGCGGTCGACGAACTCTGCCGCGTGGTGACGGCGTTCGACGCCGAAGCGAAGGGCGAGAATTTGACGCCCGAGGCGGCGATTCGCCGTCTGGAGGACAATGCCGATCCGCTGGCCCAGGCGCGCGGCCGCGACATGGCCGAAGACAAGATCCGGCTCGACCGTCTGCGGGTGGCGCTGGCGGCGTTCACTGGCGGCGCGCCGGTGCGGCGGCTGTTGGCGACGATTGAAACGTTCGACGCGACGACGGCCAAGCGAGCGTGGAGCGATTTCCAGCCGGCGGTCCCGACGACGGTCGAGGCGTTCGTGGTCGGCGGCGCGGCGTGGGCGCTCGGCTGGCTCGCGACGCATCTGACGCTTTGGCCGGCGCGGCGGCGGGCGGCAAGGCGGCGCGAAGCGATTGCGCAGGCGTGAGCAACCGCTTTCATTCCTTCCGCTTGCGACGCTGACGCGTCCGGCAGTCCTTGGGTTCTTCGCTCTTTGGTCACGCTGCCGCCTTCGCGCATCATTGCTCGCGCGAAGGATCGGGGTATGACGAACCTTTGATTGAGTACGACAGCCGTGGAGGCCCGAGGCGCCGCGTGCTAGACCTGTCCTCCCGTGCCCCGTTTGTTCACGATTCCCGCCGCCGCGCCGTTTCTGCCGACGCTCGCTAAGGCGCTGCTCGACGGCCGCCTCATCCCTGGCTTTCCGGGGGAGAATCCGCTCGCGCTCGCCGACGCGGTTGTCTATCTGCCGACGCAGCGCGCCGCCCGCGCGTTCGGGCAGGCGCTCGTTTCCGCCAGCCGCGCCAAAAGTCTCGCCCTGCCCCGCATTGTGCCGCTCGGCGCCTTCGCCGCAGACGAGGGAGACGAAGGCGAGTTCGGCGCCGAGCCGCTCGACGAGGCGCCCGCCGTCGGCGATCTCGAGCGGCGGATGACGCTCGCCCGCCTTGTCTCCGCATGGGGAACACAGTTGAAGGGCGCCATTCGGCGCGTCGGCGCGGACGGACGGCTCGAAGTCGACCTGAGCGAGCCGCCGCTTGTCGCCGCCACCCCGGCGCAAGCGCTCAAGCTCGCCGGCGACCTCGCCGCCCTCATTGACGACATGCGCATAGAAGGCGTCGCCTTCGACCGGCTCGACGGCCTCGTCGCCGACGCGTTCGATCCCTATTGGGGCATCACCCTCGATTTCCTCAAGATTGCGTTCGAGGCGTGGCCCGCTTGGCTAACAGAGAAAGGCCTCGTCGACCGCGCCGACCGCATCGAGCGCGCCCTGGCGCGCGAGATCGCCGCGCTGCCCGGCCGCGGCCCGACAATCGTAGCGGGCTCGACTGGCACCAACAGCGCCACCGCTAAACTCATCGGCGCGGTCGCGAGCGCGCAAAATGGCGCGGTCGTGCTCGCCGATCTCGACCAGGAGCTTGACGAGGCGGCCTGGCGGCTGATCGCCGAGGGCGACGACCCGACCGCCGCAACCCATCCGCAGGCCGCGCTCGCGCGGCTCCTCAAGCGCATCGGAGTGGCGCGCAGCGGCGTGGAGACGCTGGGCGCCGTGGGCTTGCGCGCGAAATTTTTGTCCGAGGCCATGCGGCCGGCGGAATCAACGCACCTTTGGGCCAATCGCGACGTCGACCCCGCGCCGGCGCTCGCCCGCGTCGCGCTCATCGAGGCCGAGAACGAGGCCGAGGAGGCGCTCGCGGCGGCCGTCGCGCTACGCGAAACGCTGGAAACGCCGGGACGCACGGCGGCGTTGATCACGCCCGATCCCGCCATCGCCCGGCGCGTGGCCGCCGAGCTGACGCGATGGGGAATTTTGGCGGAAAACACCGCCGGCGCGACGCTCGGCGCGACCGAGGACGGGGTTTTTGCCCGCCTCGCGGTCGCCGCGGCGCGCGCGTTCGCGCCCGCCTCCGTCGCCGCCCTCCTCGGCTCGCCGCGTCTGCGGCTCGGTCGATCCGAGGCGGAATTCGCGGCCGCCGCCCGGGCGCTCGACCTCGGCGTGCTGCGCTCGACGTTGCCCACGACCGGCCTCGAAGACGGCGCCGCCGCAGTCGCGGCGGCGCGCCGGGCGGCTGCTTCGCCTTATGCGCATCGGGCGATCCGCGGCGCTCGGCTCCGCCGATTTCGCCGCCGCCGAGTCCCTGCTCGCCGACCTCGCCGCCGCGCTAGGCCCCTTGCGCGCGGCCGACGGCGGCCCTCTCGCCGCCCTTATCGCGGCGCATGCCGAGACGCTGCAAGCGCTCGCGGCGCCGGACGACGTCGGCGAGGCGGTCGGCGATCTCCTCGACGAATGGGCCGCCGCCGCCGGCGAGGGTTTTGATTGCGGCCTCGCCGATTACGCCGAAATGTTCGAGACACTGGTCGCCACACGCGCTCCCCCCGGACCGAGGGGCCACCCGCGCGTGGCGCTGCTGGGTCTGTTGGAGGCGCGGCTGCTCGGCTTCGATCGGATTGTGCTCGCGGGGCTCGATGAGACGGTCTGGCCGCCGGCGGCGCGCACGGACGCGTTCCTCAACCGGCAGATGCGCGATGACCTCGGCCTCACCCCGCCGGAACGCCGCATCGGCCAGACCGCGCAGGATTTCGTCGCCGCCATGGGCGTGTCCGACGTCCTTCTCACGCGGGCGAAAAAGCGCGGCGGCTCGCCGACCGTCGCCTCGCGCTTCCTGCGCCGCATCGAAGCGCTGGCCGGCGACGAGACCGAGGGTTTACGCGCGCGGGGGCGCCCTTACCTGGATTTGGCCGGCTGGCTCGACCGCGCCGAGCCGGCGCTGGCCGCGGAGCGGCCGGCGCCGGCTCCGCCGGTGGCCTTAAGGCCGCAGCGGCTCAGCGTCACCCGCATCGAGACCTTGCGCCGCGACCCCTACGCCATCTACGCCGAGCGCATTCTACGGCTGTCCCCAATGCCGCCGATCGGGCCGGAGCTTTCCGCCGCCGCGCTCGGCAACGTCTGGCACAAAGTGTTGGAGGATTACGCCAGAACAGGCCCGTGGACGCGGGCGCGGCTGCAAGATGTCGCGGAGGCGGGCTTCGCTCCGCTCAACGCCGATCCCAGTTTCCGCGCCCTGCGCTGGCCGCGCATCGGCGAGGCGCTGGAACGGTTCTTCGAGTTCGACGCTGGGCGGCGCGACTTCGCCGAGCGCATCTGGATCGAAGCCGAGGGCAAGCTCGACATGCCGCTCGCCGACGGCTCCAGCTTCTCGCTGACCGCCCGCGCCGACCGCATCGAGCTTGGCCGCGACGGGTTCGCCACCGTCATCGACTACAAGACCGGCGCGCCCCCCGGGAATCGCGAAATCGAGGTCGGCTTCGCGCCGCAGATGACGCTGGAGGCGGCGATGCTGAAGCGCGGCGCTTTCGCCGGCGTGGATTCGCTGGAGACGGAGGAGGCGATCTATCTCAAGCTCGGCGGCGCCGACGGCGGCCGCGCGCGGCCGATCCGCTTCAAGGACTCCACATTCGCCGAAGTCGCCGAGCTGCATTTCAGGGGCCTGGCCGCGCTGCTCAACCGCTATCGAAACCCCGAAAACCGGCTATCTCTCGCGCCCTTATCCGAAATTCGTCGCTAAGGGGACGGATTTCGACCATCTCGCCCGCGTCGCCGAATGGGCGCTCGCCGAGGCAGACGAAACGTGAGCGCTCGCCTTGGCCGAGGCTTCGCGGCGCCAGCGCGAGGCGTCCGATCCACAAAGCTCCGCCTGGGTCTCAGCGAATGCCGGCTCGGGCAAGACGCACGTGCTGGCGCAGCGCGTGATCCGCCTGCTGCTCGCCGGCGCCGAGCCCTCGAAACTGCTGTGTCTCACCTTCACCAAGGCGGCGGCGGCGAACATGGCCGACCGGGTTTTCGACCGGCTCGCCGCGTGGACGCGGCTCGACGACAAACAACTCGCCGCCGACATCCTCGCCCTCGGCGCGATGCAACCAACCCGCGCCGATCTCGAACGCGCGCGCAAACTGTTTGCGCGCGTCATCGAGACGCCAGGCGGCCTGAAAATCCAGACCCTGCACGCCTTTTGCGAGCGCGTGCTGCATCTGTTTCCGTTCGAGGCCAACGTTCCCGCCGGCTTCCGCCCGCTCGACGAGCGGGCGGCGGCGCTGATCCGCGAACAGGCGCAGGCGCGGCTGTTTGCCGACGCCGACGCCGAGCTAGGCGAGGCGATCGCGCGTGTCGCGGGGCTCGTCAGCGTCGAGGCGTTTGCGCCGCTGGTCGCAGAGACTGCGCGGCTCGGCGAGGCGCTGACGGTTCACGGGACGCCGGAGGCGTTCGCCGCCAAGCTCGCCGAACGGCTCGGCCTCGACCCCGGCGAGGACGAGGCCTCGATCGTGCAAGAGATGCGCGGCGGCGGCCCGGCGATCTGGCGCGCTTGGGCGCGGGCGCTGCAGCAGGGTTCGGCGGCCGATCAGAAGACGGCGGCGATCCTGTCGGGCGCGGCGGCGACGACGGACCCCGATTCACGCCTCGACGTTTACCTACAAGCGTTCTTCACCAAGGAGTTGACGCCTCGCAAGACGCTGGCGACCAAGGCCACGACGGACCGCTGCCCTGACATCGTCGAGGCGCTCTACGCCGAGCGCGAACGGCTTGCCGCCCTGCTCGACAAGCGCCGCGCCGCGGCGGCGGTGGCGCGCAGCCGCGATCTCTACCGGCTCAGTCTCGCCTGCGAGAACGCCTACAAACGCGCCAAAGCCGCGCGCGCGGCGCTCGATTTCGACGACCTCATCGCCAAGACCGAGGCGCTGTTCGAGCAGCGCCGACGCCGCCTGGGTGCTCTACAAGCTCGACAGCGGCATCGAGCATATTCTCGTCGACGAAGCGCAAGACACTTCGCGCGCGCAGTGGGAAATCCTGGCCAAGCTCGCCGAGGATTTCTTGAGCGGCGCAGGCGCGGGGTCGGCCGCGCGCACTTTCTTCGCGGTCGGCGACGAGAAACAGTCGATCTTCTCGTTCCAGGGCGCGGCGCCGCATCTGTTCGAGGCGATGCGCCGCTATTTCGCGCGCCGCCACGAGCGCGCGGAGCGCGCCTTCGCGTACGTGCGGTTGAGCCATTCGTTCCGCTCGGCGCCCGTTATCCTCGACGCCGTCGACAAAGTGTTCGCGGTCGCGGGCGTCTGGAGCGGCGTGAGCGCGGGCGAGCCGAAGGCGCAGCCGCATTTCCCCATCCGCGAAAGCCTGCCTGGCGTCGTCGAAATCTGGCCGCCGCTGGTCGCCGACCCGCTCCCCGAGCCCGACGACTGGGCGGCTGCCGCTCGACGCGCAAACGCGCACCCATCCCGCCATCGCGCTCGCCGACCGCATCGCCGGCGTCATCGCGCAGTGGCTGGCGCCGGGCTCGCCGGAGCGCATCGCCGATCCCGCGACCGGCGCGCTGCGGCCGATCCGGGCTGGCGACATCCTCATCCTGGTGCGCTCGCGCGGACCGATTTTCGAGGCGATGACGCGCGCGCTGCGGCGCGCGCGCATTCCCGCCGCCGGCGCCGACCGGCTGACTCTGCGCAGCCATATCGCCGTGCTCGACCTCTGCGCGGCGGCGCGCGCCGCGCTCAACCCGGACGACGACCTGGCGCTCGCCGCCGTGCTGAAATCGCCGCTGATCGGGCTCGACGACGATGCGCTGATGCGCCTCGCCCCGCTTCGCCGGGGTTCGCTCGCCGAGGCGCTGGCCGAATCCGAATTCGCCGGGGCGCGCGAAAAACTCGCGGCGTGGCGCGCGCGGGCGTCGGCGAGCCCGTTCGATTTCTTCGCGCGGCTGCTCGGCGCAGATGGCGGCCGGCGCGCGCTGATCGGCCGGCTGGGAACCGAAGCCGGCGACGCGATCGACGAGTTTCTGGCGCGCGCGCTCGCCTACGAGCAAGACGAGGCGCCGTCGCTGACAAGTTTCCTCGCCGAGATCGAGGCGGCGGATTCGCAGATCAAGCGCGACATGGAGGCAGCCGGGACGCAAGTCCGCGTGATGACCGTGCACGCCGCCAAGGGTCTCGAAGCCCCGATCGTGTTCCTGCCAGACACCGCAAGCGCGCCGAGCGGCCGGTTCGATCCGAAATGGCTAGAACTCGCGCCGCCGCATTCCGGCGCCGCGCCGCTCTTCGTGTGGGCCGGCGGCGCCGCCGAGGACAGCGCCGAACTCGCCGGGGCGCGCGCCGCAGCGCGCGAGGCTGCGGCCGGCGAGCATCGCCGGCTGCTCTATGTCGCGATGACGCGTGCGGCGCAGCGGCTGATCCTGGCGAGTTTTGAGGCCGGCCGCGGCCGGCCGGCGGATTGCTGGGCCAATTTGGCGGCGATGGGGCTTGGCCCCGCGATGACCGAGGCGCCGAGCTGGTGGGACGCCGCGCAGCCGATGTTGCGGCTGGGCGAGCCGCCGGCCGGCGCGGCGCCGGCGGCGCCCGGCCCTGTCCTCTCCGTCGCCGCGCCGCCCGCCTGGGTCTCCGCGCCGGCCCCGCGCGAGGTCGCCTATGCTCCTGTCGCGCCGTCGCGACGTTTCGCCGGCGAGGCGACGCCGGAGCGACTGGCGCGATTGGAAGAGGGCCGGCTCGCGCATCGGCTGTTGCAGAGCCTTCCCGGTCTGCCGCCCGAGCGGCGGCGCAGCGCCGCCGAGGCGTTTCTTGCCCGGCGGGGGGCCCAGCTGGCGGCGGAGCGCCGCAGCGGTCTCGTCACGCGCACGCTGGCGCTGATCGAGGCGCCGGAGCTTGCGCCGCTGTTCGGTCCCGGCTCGCAGGCGGAAGTCCCGTTTGCCGCCACGCTCGCCCGCGCCAACGGCGCGGCGGCCGAAGTCGGGGGCCGCATCGACCGGGTCGGGATCGCCGACGGCGAGGTCTGGATCGCCGATTTCAAGACCGGCCCGGCGAAGGCGCGCCGGGAATACCGGCGCCAGCTCGCACTCTACCGCGCCGCTGATCGGACCGATGTTTCCCGGAGCGCAAATCCGCGCTGTTCTGCTTTGGATCGACGCAGGAAGATTCGAAGAATTGGACGATTTGACCTTGGACGAGGCTTACCAAGACTGGGCGGCCGAAGCAGGCTCGCCATCTTAGCGTCTCATTTCGCCGACAACGTCGATAACATGAGGGCTTGCAAAATTCTGGGCGGGACGGCGGGACTGCGTTGGGTTGCCTTGACGGCTTCGCTAATGGCGCTTTTCGCGGGTTTCAGCGCCCGGTCGCTGGCGGAGACGATGATCCGCTACAACCATCCGGTTTTTCACAACGGTCATCGCGTGCTCTATCACGGTTCCTGGCGCGACCATTCCGGGACCCATGCGCGCAAATCGAAGTCAGGGTCGGACGACGAGGACAGCGACGAAGATTCGACGCCGGCCAAGGCGGCCTATTCATCCGCCCATGAGTTCATCGTTCTCGTCGACACCGACGACGCGACATCGCTCAGGATGACGACGGAACTGGTCAACGCCGCAAAGGCGGCGGGTCTGAAAGCGCACGCCTGGGCGGGCAAGACCTCCCCCTCGGCGGTCGCCGGATTTGTCGATAAGGACGGCGGCGACTTTGTCGTCACCGCGATCGACGTATTGGGCGCCGATCCGAAGTCGGCGGATCTACGCGCCAAGGCGCCGCTGGTGGCGAAGCTCGCGAACGAGCCAATCGTGGTGATCGCCAACGTCGACATCGATGACGTCCAGAAACTCAACGGCCGCCCCGTGTCGTTCGGCGACGCAGACGGCGTAGTCGACGCCAGCGGGCAGGCGCTGTTCGCCAAGTTGGGCGTCTCGCCTCGGGTTGTGCATGCAAACGTGGCCGCTTCGCTCGCGGCGCTGGCGGCGGGCAAAATCGACGCGCTCGTCATGCTTGGCGCCGAAGAATCGCGCACGGTCAACGACGCCGCCAAGAGCGGCAAGCTGCACGCCCTGACGATTCCCTGGCGCGCCGAACTCGCCGACCGGTATTCGCCCGTGCGGCTGACCGCTCAGGATCTGCCGGGGCTCACGCCGGCGGACGGGACGGTGGAGACCGTCAGCACGCCCTTCGGTCTGGTGGCGATCGACGCCGCCGACGGCTCGCCGCGGGCGAGCCAGGATGCGCCGTTCGTCGCGGCCTTGTTCGAGCGTTACAAGCCGCTGCTGGGTTCGAGCGCCGATCCGAAATGGCGTGAGGTCAATTTGACGGCGGAGACCGAGTGGCCGAGACTGGCCCCGGCGCGGGAATGGATCCAGAAGCACCGCGCCGCCGCCGATCCCGTGCTCGATGCGTTTCGCGACACGGCCAAAACGGCGTCGACCGAGCCTTCGGCAACCGCGCCGGCCGTTGCGGACAAGCTTTACGACGGGCTTCTGCGTACAGGGGGCGCGCAGCCTTGAGGGAGGTCGGGTTGTGAGTATGCTAGTCAAAGCGGGAACGGGCCTCGTCGCGGGAATTGTCGCGGGCCTCCTTGGCTTGGCCTTCATGCCGCAAGGCGCGCCGATCGCCGTGCAACCCCGCCAGGCGGTCGAGAAGCCGCAATTGGTATTCGCAAAGGAGGCCGGCGGGCCTAATGTTCAAACCGCATCGGCGGTCGTCGTCTCCAGGGACGCGGCGGCCCCGTCGACTCCGGCAGCCGCGCCCAAACCAGCGGCCGGGGGGAACCCCGTCAAGGTCGTCGAACTCGCGAAGCCGGCTGATGTCCTCAAACCGGCGCCCGCAGCCCAACTGACGCCCAACGCCAAACCGGCGCCGGCGGCCAGTTCCGCGCCGATCGCCGTCGCCCGGGTCGACTCGCCCGAAGCCGCGTCGGCTCCGGCGATGAAGCCGGCTTCGCCGCTCGCCGTCGCAGCGCCTCAGGCGCCGGCGGCCGCCGCTCCAACCAACGAAGCGGCGGCGCGATGGAGCGTGCCGGGGCTGATCGCTCTGGCCAAGGGCGACTTGTCAACCGCCCGCCTGTTTCTAGCCCGCGCCGCCGAGGCCGGTGACGCGCGCGCCTGGGTGGCGCTCGCCGACACCTACGATCCGGCGATCCTGACCAAGCTCGGCGTGGTCGGCGCGCCCGGCGACCCGCAACGCGCCAAGGACTATCTCGACAAGGCCGCCGCGGCCGGAATCGTCGTGGCCAAGGACCGCACGGCCGCTCTCGATCAGACCTCGGGCGCCGTCCACTGAGCGCCGCGCTTTAGGGACTGTCGATCAGGCGCCGCGCCTCTTCACGCAGCGCGATGCGGGAGGCGTCGCGCAAATAAAACATGTGGCCGCCGGGATAGACGGCGAAGGCGAGCCGCTCCGGTTTGGCGAACGGCGGCAGCCGCGCCAGTTCCAGCGCGGAAGCGAAGTAAGGGGCCTGCACATCGGTCAGGCCGTGCGTGACGGTCACGCGAAATTTCGGATCCAGCGCCAGCATCTGGCTGAGATCGCCAAGCGTATCGGGGGCGTGAAGCCCGCGTCCCCATCGCCAGTTGCGCGACACCGTTTCGTTGAGCGTCTCGTAGAGGTCGTCGACCCGCCAGCCGAGCTTTTCGCGATAGAGCCACGTTATGGCGCTCGTGAAGGCGGGGATGAAGCCGGGCAGTACGGCGTCCTCGGCGTCAGGCCAGTCTGGCGCCGTGTCGCCGGCCGACATCGTCGCGTCGTAATAGGCGAGCTTGCGCCCGAGGATTCGCCCGCGCTCGCGCAAAAAATCCCATTCGTCGAGATCGCCGCCGTAATGGCGAACCACATCCAATGGCAGGCCAGCGAGGGCGGCGACGCGCGCGGCTTTACGCTCGACCGCCGCCTTGTCGCGCGGGCCGGCGAGCCAATCGGCGAGATATTCGCCTTGGGCGTACGCCTCGACGTCGGCGAGATCGGCGCGCGACACGCCGCCGTTCTGCTCGCGCACGGCCGCTGCGTAGGAAGGCAGCCGGGTCAGATAGGGAAAGGGATTGCTGAGGCCCGTCGTGAAGGCGCCGAAATCCAGCACTGGAGACACCAGGATCACGCCGCGCAAACCGACGCCGTATTCGCTCGCCAGGGTCTTGGCCAGGCGCGGGGCGCGAAAACCGCCGTAGCTCTCGCCGACAATAAATTTTGGCGAGACGAGCCGGCCATGCTGGACCAACCAGCGGCGGATCGCCTCGGCGAGCGTGTCCGCGTCGCCCTCGACCGACCAGACGTTCGCTTTCTCGGCTTCTTTGGGGTCGTGCGGGCGGCTATAGCCCGTCCCCGGCGGATCGAGAAACACCAGATCGGCGAAGTCGAGCCAGGTCTCGGCGTTGTCGATCAGCGCGGGCGCGGTCGAAGGCGTCAGGTCCTGCATCGGTAGCCGCCAGGGTCCGAGGGCGCCAAGCTGCAGCCAGACCGAGCCGGCGCCGGGACCGCCGTTGAGCGCAAACAGCACCGGACGCCGGGCCGGGTCCTGGCCGTCGAGCAAATAAGCGACGTAAGCGATGTCGGCGCGCGATTTGCCGTCCGCGTCGGGAACCCGCAGCGAGCCCGCAATCGATTGGAATTCCAGGCAACGTCCTGGCAGCGCCAGACGCTGCGGGCGAATCACATCCGGCGGAAGCGTCTGGCCGTTGGCGGCGCCGAGGGCCGTTTGACGCGACGCCTCCGCTGCGGCGCAGTCGGCGGCGCGAGCGCCCGATCCGCAAACCGCGACCAGCAGCGCCGCGGCGACGGCGAATTTTCGAAGCAGCATCGCGGCTCCCAAGAAAAAGCGCGCCGCGGGGCATCGCGGCGCGCCAATTGCGCACAGGGAGCGGAAAGGGTCTAGTGCGCGTGTTCGGGTCGGAACTCGGGAGTAAAGGCCAGGGCGACGAGCGTCTCCTCCGGCGCGGCCTCGAACGGCGCCACGCAGCGGGCGTACAGCGCGAATTCGTGGGCCACCAGGTTTCGGCACGCCGCCGCCAGTCCCGCCGCGTCGTCGATCTTGCCGTCGCGGTCGAAGGAAACCAGCGCGTTGTCGGCGGCCAGTCGCAAAATCTTCCGCGCCTGCGACGCGGATAGCCGGAAGCTCGCGCCGATTTCTTTGTGCGACGGCAATCGCTTGCCCCGGATCCAGGCCTCGGCGATGGCGAAAGCCGTCGCCAACCCTCCATCCAGGGCGCCCAGGAGCCGCATCGGGGCGTCCGGTTCGCCGAGCATGACGCCGACCGCCCGATCATGGCGACCGCTAGCGACCGCCAACCGGCCGACGAGCGCCGCGCCGCGGGGCCGCGCGGCGAAGCGCGAGCGTTCCTGTTGAAGCAGGTCGAGGCTCGCCAGCGCGACTTCGTGCCGCTCCGCCTCCTCGGCGATCCACTTTTCCGTCGGGCGCAGAATTTTCAACCGGCGATCGTACCAGCCTTGGCTAACCGTCAGATGGCCGGTGCGTTGCGCCAGCGAAATCACAGTGCGCAGCACCCGCGGGCCGCAACCCTCGACGCCGCAGTCGGCGTTCGCATTGGATCGGCTGAGCAGCCGTTCGAACGTGGCGCCTTCGTCGGGATTGTCGGTGACGTTGCCATAGTGAAGGCTGAGGATGCTCCTCATGATGCGCCGGCGCGCGCTCGACGAGATGACTTTGTTGAAGCCCCCCCGCGTCCGGCGCCACGCCACGTAGGATTCGATGAAGGTCGCCGCGGCGGCGTCGAAGTTGCGGTCAGTGGCGATCGCACGCGCGAAGCGCTCGTATGACTCTGTCGACTGGGGCATGTTTGTGCTCCTGCTCTACGTCGTCTTCGTCGGCATTGGACGTCATCCGTTTTTTGCCGACGGCTATCAGTTGACGCAGAGGAGCGTGGGAGGCTGTGGCGAAAATAACCACTCGCGTTTTGTGAATATCCAGCGTGAAAAAGTCTGCTCGCGAAATGCCGACGAGGAAAGTCTAGCGGGCGCGTTCAGCGACTGACGCGGGCAAGCACGTCGGTGATGGGATCGCTTGTCCAGGCATAGTTGACGAAATCGTCGTGGCCGACATCGCCGGAATCGACGAATGCGATGACGCCAGGTCCCAGCGTCGCCGGGACGCCCGCAACCGTCGGCACGCCGTCACGTTCGAGACGCTCGCGCAAAGCCGCGTTCTCCGACTTCGACGATGAAGAATAGGCGCTCACAAAGAAGGCGCGGCCGCGCTCCTGCTCGATCCAGCGGGCGAATTTTTCGGGTTCGCCATAGAGCGCATCGAGCAGCACCACGCCCTTGACGCGCTCGCGCGCGCCGCCATGGGCGAGGCTGAAGGCGGCGGGCAGATAGCCGCCGCTGTAGGCGACTATTACCACCGGCATGCGCGCGAAATCGGCGCGGGTGGCGCTGGGATAGAGGTGGGCGATCTTGCTCTCGGCCTCGTCGAGGAAAGCCGCGAAGGCGCCCTCGCGCCAGAAATTTCCGGCGCTGGAGTCGCGCGCGTCGACCGCCATTTGCGGCGCCACCAGGATCGCGTTGAGACGAGAGGCGGCGACCTGGCGCGGCGTTTGTTGGCGCCCGACCACGTCGCGGGCGAGCGTAGCGTTGTTGCCGTGGAAATAGACGACGATGACGCCGGGCGCCTTAGGATCGAAATTTGGCGAGGCCGCCACCAATACCCTGCGATCGTTGTAAGTCTCGTTCTCCCAGTGGACGCCGCCGCGCGGCGACTTGTGGCCGAGACGGCCGTTCTCATCGACATTGAGGAACGGGCCGCCGCCGCCTTCCTCGGAGGCGGGGACGTCGCCGTGATAGGGGAAGGCGGAGTTGCGAAACTCGACATAGGCAACGTCGACGCCGCCCTCGTTGGAAAACTGCGCCGGCTCCGTGGCGGGCGCCGAGGTCGTCACCGCGGGTCCGCTAGGCGCGGACGCGCAGCCGGCCAGCGCCATCGTCAACCCGAACGCTGCAAGACACGTGCGAAGAGCCGAAAGTCTCATGTTCCCCCTCCACCGCAAGACCCTTCCACCGCAAACCCTACTCAAACCGCGCGGCGCGACATCACCCCGCCGAACGCCGGCCACGCCACGAAATAGGCCAGCGCCGCGACTTCGATCACCGACGCCAGACCGAAACTGGTGGCCAGCACCGGCGCCGCCGCCGCGCCGATCACCGAGAAGCAACCATTGACGCCCCAGGCCCAGATGAACATGTGCTCCTTGCCGAGCCGCCCGAGCGTCGTCATCGCCACCGACATCGGGAAGCCCATCAGGAACGCGGGCGGCGCAATGAACAGAAAGCACAGCGCCAGACGCTCAGCATAGGGCAAAGCGCCGATCGCCTCCAGTGCGCGGTCGAGATAAAGCGCATAGCCCAGCAGCATCGCCGCCACGACGACGAACAGCACAGGCATGACGGTCTTCATCACCGGCAGCACGCGCTCGGAGACGAGGGCGCCGAGACCGGAGAACACCAGCATCCCAGTGATGAGGATCGTCGCCGAGACAGTCGGGTTGCCGAGCGCCATCACGAAATGGGCGATCAGGCCGACCTCGACCATGATGTAGCCGGCGCCGAGACAACCGAAATAAAGCACGGTCCGCGCCTTGCCCGGCGTCTTGGAGAAGATCGAGCGCCAGCCGAAGACGAGCGGAATCGCCATCAGCACGGCCGCGGTCAGGCAGGCGACGCCGAGGGTGGCCCAGATCAGCAGATAGCCCCACTCGTCCTGCAGCGGCTCGAGCCGGTCGGGATCGGTAAGGATCGCCGGCAAATCCTTGGTCTTCACGTAGCCGGTGAAATAGGGATGGTCGTTGGTGAGTTTTTGGATGTCGAAGACATAGCGCTTGGAGATGTCGGCGGCGTCGCCTTTGACGAGATCGGCCCACAACATGCGGCCCATCAATGTCGAGGGCAGCACGCTATCGTCGGCTTTGTCGCTCGCCGGCGCTGCGTCCGTCCCGTCGTCGACAGGCGCGGTCGGGTCGTCGGCTTTGGCGGACGGCGGCCCGTTTTGCGGCGACGACGAGAATTGCGCCTCATAGTCTTTGAGGACCCGGTCGTTCTCGGCGCCGTCGTAAAAGAAGCCCGGCGAATAGATTTCGTCGAACGACATGGCGTGCGTGTGCTTGCGCAACGCCAGGACTTCGTCCTCAGTGAAGCCGCCGCGTTTGTAAAGTACGGTGGCGGTCGACAGGTAGGTCGAGGCGACGAAAAACTCCTTCGCCATGGCGTCGCCGTCGAGCGCGCGCGCAGCGGCGGCCATCGTCATATAGAGGCGCAGCACCGACTTCGGCGGCTCCTCCTTGTTCCAGATGGTGACCGACAGCACGCCGCCGGGGGCGAGCGCCTTCATGTAGGTCTGCATCGCCTCCTGGGTGTAGGGGAATTTCTCGACGACGGCGAAGCCGCCGGGATTGGAAAGGCCGGTGGAGTTGGCGAGACTGAGGTCGACGACGTCGAATTTTTCAGAAGTCTGCGCGAGGAAATGCCGGCCCTCGTAGTCGACGACGTGCACCTTGCCGAGAATGTCGTCGGTGAACGACTTGAACACGTCGCCGTGGAACGCTTGCAGGATTGCGCGATTGCCTTCGGCGACCGTCACGTCCTTGGCGCCCTCGGCGAGCGCCACTTCGGTCGAGATGCCGCCGCCGAACTGGGCGACGAAAACTTTTGCGTCCTTCTTGATCACATAGGGATAGTACATTGGGAGGTAGCGGAAATAAGCCTCCTCCTTCTGGCTAAGATGACGCATGACGCCGATCGGGCCGTCCGAGTCGATATAGAGGCCCATGTACGCGTTGGCCGGCATTGTAGGCAGGTTGAACGCGGCGTTGTCGGAAAGCCCCGGCGCGAAATGCAGATAGGAGGTGGTGTAGGCCTCCAGAAAGCCGAAGGGGGAGGCGCTTTCGTAGCGCTTGACCGCCTCCGGCAGGCGCCGGGCGTAGGAGGCGCCCTTGTAGTCGTTGACGGCGAGCCGCGGCAGGTCGAGTTTCGGCGCCAGCACGAAATGGCCGCCGAACGCCAGCAAGCCGGCGAGCGCGAAGAAAGCCCGGGCGGACTTGGCGCCGGGAAGGAAGGTCCAGGCCAGGCACGCCGCCAGCCACAACGCGAGCGGGGCGGCGATCAAGTTGACCGGGTTCAATAAATACATCGCGCCGAGGAAGACCAGGCCCGAGAGGCCGGAGCCGGCGAGATCGGCGAAATAGACGCGGCCGAAGGTCTTGTTGCTTTTGAGAAACACACAGCCCAGAAACAGCGCGCCGCCGAGGAACGGCGTGAGCGCGGCGAGGAAGATTTCCAGCAACTTCCATTTCTGCGCGGGATCGGAGACGAGATAGATCGGGTTGAATTTGAGCTGTTGGATATACAGGTTGGCCGCAACCGCGAGCGGCCCAATAAGACCGAGCCCAACGGTCGCCGCGCCCTGCCAATGACGCTGGAACCAGTTCTTGGCCGAGGCCATCACGGCGCTGGTGAGCCCGAAGCCAAGCATCGCGAGGCTGACGACCAGGGAGCCGAAATGCGTCCAGTTGCCGACCGCGAACACGCGCATGATGTCGATTTGCAGCGCGATGACGCTGCCGGCGGCCAGCGCCACCGCGAGATAGAGCGCAAGCCGGCCTTTGGCGTTGAGTTCGACGTCCCCGTCCGGAAGGGCAACGGGCGCGAAGGCGGCGGCGTCGAGTGGCTTGTTCATACAAGATCCTGGTTAAGAGCCCCGGCGCGCCCCGGGTCCCTCTTCGGAATTCCGCGCCGGAACTTCAGCGCCGGAAACCTTAACCGACAACTACTTCATGCGTAGCGCGGCGGAAACCTTCTGTTCGCCATGCGCTCGTAACAACCCGCCAGCGCGCGGAGGGGCTATAAGGGCGGCGGCCACGGTTTGCAAACCGTGGCCGCCGCGTCCAAGGGCGGATATTCAGCCCATCATTTTGTCGATCGCGTCTTTCGCCTCGCCCAAACCCAGTCCCAAGTCCTCTCGGTAAAACTTGATCGCCTCGATCTTGCGGCCGGCCGCCGCAGCTTTGCGCACACGCTCCGAAAAAATGACGGGCGGATTCGGATCTATCCCGCTGGCTCTGAGCAACAGGTCGAGCTTGGCGGCCAAACGGTCGATTTTCCTTTGCAAATCGGCGGTCGAATTTCTCCAGGCGGAAACCAGAGCCAGGACGGCGATCATCAATATCGCGAAGTCAGCCACGCGCGATGCGATCATGGTCAACCCTCAAATCGCAAACGGCGCCCGGCGTTCACCCCAGCACCATCTTCACCGCCTCCGCCATGGCGTGTCCGAGGATGGCGTGTTGGTCAGCCTCGTAATGGATGCCGTCGAGGTCGGAGCAGCGGATGAACTGGCCGGCGTCGACGAAGCCGATCCCACGCCGCTCCGCGACTTCCGCGTAGCGCGCCGCAATTTCCCGAGATTTCGACTCGGCGTCGCGAAACATGTCGGCAAAGGCCGTGAGCCGCGCGATCGGGGGCGGCGCTGCCAAGACCACGCACGGCGCCGCGCCGCGCGGCCCGACCCCCTCCGCCTGCGCCATGAGGATCAGCCGCTCGACGCCGAGCGCGATTTCGGCCGCCGAGACGTGGAAGCGCGCCTTCATGTCGTTGCAGCCGAGCGATACGATGAGGAGATCTAGCGGGGCGTGGCTGCGCAGACACGGCGCCAGATAATCGGCTCCCCGCCGATCCGGCTCGATGGGATCGACGAATACGGTCGTGCGGCCGTTGAGCCCCTCCTCGATGACGTGATGCGCGGGCCCCAGCGCCGCCGCCATCACTCCGGTCCAGCGTTTTTCAGGGGCAAATCGGGTCCCTGTCGCGGGATCGTAGCCCCAGGTGTTGGAATTGCCGAAGGCGACAATCACCGCCATGATTTTTCGTCCCCGCGCGAAGAGTGTCGCCTCCCGCATCCGCCGTCAAACCGCGCCGGCGGTCGCCCGACTTGCCTTACGTAGCGTAAATAAAACTCGCGCACTTACACATGAAAATCGCCAAGGCGGCACGGAGCAAAGTCTTGCAGCATTTATGTCCAAAGCGCGTTGGCCAGGTTTAATTAGAACTTGACGATTGGAAACTATTGTAACGCCTCGATCGTCGTGTAGCCGCCCGGTGCGCCCGTGCCCTTATGGACAAACGTTTTCCGTCCTGTCGTTTCCGACAAGGCCGGTCTGCGTCGGTACGTGATTTCGGTGACGCTGCTGTCGTGGCTGGTCGCCATCAGCGTCGACGTCGCCAATCAGATGGCGTTTTTCACGACCTGGTTGGACGCATGGCGCGAGTGGTCGATCACCACCGCCGTGGTGTTGACGATCGCGATTCCGATCGCCCGTTCGGTAGGCCGCGCGCATCTCACTCTCCACCACTTGAAAGGGGAGGCCGAACGGCTTAGCCGCACCGACCCGTTGACCGGGCTCGCCAATCGCCGCGCGTTCTATGAGACCGCCAAGCCCTTGGCCGGCGACGCCTTGGCCTTGGCGATCGCCGACATCGACCGCTTCAAGCGCGTCAACGACCGCTACGGCCACGCCGCCGGCGACGAGGTCATCAAAGCGGTGGCGGCGCGGATGCAGGCGGAGCTTGGCGATCTCGGGCCGGTGGCGCGGCTCGGCGGCGAGGAATTCGCGCTCGTCACGGCGCATCGGCCGGCGGCCGAGAATCCGCGAGCGACTACAGCTATTCCGCCAGCGGATCGCGGAGGAGCCGGTGCGCTTCGAGGGGCAGCCGCTTTACGCAACCATCTCCGTCGGCTTCGCCGCGCGCGCCGATCTTCCGTTCGACGCGCTCTACGCCGCCGCGGACAAGGCGCTCTATGTCGCCAAATCGGCGGGCCGCGACCGCGTCGTCGATTTCGACGAGATCAGCGAGATCGCAACCGCGGCCAATGCGGCGGTTCTCCGCGCCGGCTAAGCGGTCAGTCGAGCGTACGGCGAAAGCGCAGCAGCGCCAGCGTCGCAAAGATCGGGACGAACACAGCCAAAATCGCGAATTCGTGGCCGATCTCGGCGAAGTCGGCGCCTTTCAGCATGATGGCGCGCACCACGCGCAAGAAATGCGTCATCGGCAACAGATTGCCGATGAAGCGCGCCCAATCCGGCATCCCGCGGAACGGGAACATGAAGCCGGACATCAGGATCGAGGGCAGCAGGAAGAAGAACGTCAGTTGCATCGCCTGCATTTGCGAACGCGCGAAGGTTGAGAACGAATAGCCGAGCAGCGCCATCTCGAATACGAACACGAACACGCCGACGAGCAGAAAATTCAAGTCGCCGACGAACGGCACATGAAACAGCAGCCGCGCCGCGCTCAAGATCACCGCAACCTGAACCGCGCCGACGATGAAGAACGGCAACACCTTACCGAGCATGATCTCCATGCCGGTGGCCGGCATGGCGAGCAGGTTTTCCATCGTTCCACGCTCGACCTCGCGCGTCAGCGCGACCGAGGTCATCATCATCATCGTCATTTGCAGGATCACGCCAAGCAGGCCCGGCACGATGAAATATTGTGAAACGCCGTCGGGGTTGTAGCGGCGGTGCACGATGATTTGCAGCGCCTGGTTCTGATCTTGCGCCGCGATGAGTTCGCGGCCCCGTTCGCGCAACAGCGCGCGGCCGGCGAGATCGTTGAGCGCGCCGATGGCGTTGCTCGCCGCCGACGGGTCGGTGGCGTCGGCTTCGACCAGGATTTGCGGGCGGTCGCCGCGATCGACGCGCGCTCCGAAATCGCTGGGAATGATGACGAGAAAGGCGACATCGCCGCCCTGGATGAGCGCTTCGGCCTCGGCGTCGGTGCGCGGGCGCGCGTCAAAGCGGTAGTAGCCGCTGACCTCCAACGCCGTGACGACGGCGCGCGTGTAGTGATCGTTGCCGAGCGTCAGTAGCGCGGCGTCGAGGCGCTTGGGGTCGTTGTTGATGGCGTAGCCGAACAGGAGGAGTTGCACCACGGGGATCGCCAGCATCATCGCGAAGGTGACGCGGTCGCGCCGCATCTGCACGAATTCCTTGGCGAGAATCGCGCCGAGCCTAAGCAGAAATCCGCGCATCACGCCGCCTTCGACATGAAATGGATGAACACGTCTTCGAGGCTCGTAAGCCCCGGCTCGACGACGAGCCCGTGCTCGCCGGCGTAGGCCCCGAGCGCGGCGGCGAGCCGTTCGCGGTTCGACCCGACGACATGCAGAGTCGCCCCGAACGGCGCGACTTGCGCGACGCCGTCGAGCCGCTCAATCTCGCCCATCAGCTTCGCGTCGGGGTGGACGCGCAGCACGAAGGTCGAAAGGCCGGAGTCGCGCACAACCTGCTCCACCGTGCCGGTCGCGAGCATATGGCCATCGGAGATGTAGGTGATGCGGTGGCAGCGCTCCGCCTCGTCCATGTAATGGGTGGAGACCAACACGGTGACGCCGGCGCCCGCGAGGCGGTGGATCTCGCCCCAGAATTCGCGCCGCGCCTTGGGATCGACGCCTGCGGTTGGTTCGTCGAGCAGCAAGAGTTTGGGCCGGTGCATGATGCAGGCGGCGAGCGCCAGCCGTTGTTTCCAACCCCCCGAGAGCGCGCCGGCGAGCTGATGGCGCCGGGCAGTCAGGCCGAGATCGTCGAGCGTCGCGTCCACCGCCTTGCGCCGATCCGGCAACGCGTAGAGCCGCGCGACGAAGTCAAGGTTTTCCTGGATCGTCAGATCCTCGTAGAACGAGAACCGTTGCGTCATGTAGCCGACTTCGCGTTTGATCTTGCGGGCTTCGCCGATCACGTCGAAGCCGAGCACGGTCCCGGCCCCGGCGTCAGGCGTCAGCAGCCCGCAGATCATGCGGATCGTCGTGGTCTTGCCGGAGCCGTTGGGTCCGAGAAAGCCGACGATCTCGCCTTCCGCAACGCGCAAGTCGACACGGTCGACAACCGTGCGCTTGCCATAGCGTTTGGTCAGGCCGGTGACGTCGACCGTGTTCACGAGCGCCGCTCCGGCAGCGTCACGTCGACGATCTGACCGGGCTGAAGCCCCAGCGGCTTGTCCCGGCTCGCGCCGCGCTTCGATCAGATAGACGAGCGTCTGCCGGCTCTCCAGCGAATAGATCACCGGCGGGGTGAACTCCGGCTCGCGCGCGATATAGGTGATTTCGGCGCTGAGGCCCGAGGGGCAGCCGTCGCAACGCACCTGCAGGGTCTCGCTGATCGCGAGCCCCGCCAGCCGGGCTTCGGGGACGTAGACCTTCAGCTTGACCGCCCCGTCGGGCAGGAACGAGACCACTGGCGCCTGCGGTCCGGCGACATCGCCGACGCGACGGACGATGTCGGAGACATAGCCGGCGCTCGGGGCGACGAGCGTGCGCTGGTCGAGCCGCCATTTCGCATTGTCCCGCGCGGCTTGCGCTTGCGCCGCCTTGGCCTCGGCCGAGGCGATCTCGTCAGGGCGGGCCGGCAGTTTCGCCACCGCGAGGTTGGCGGCAAGTTCCCGCGCGCGCGCTGCGGCGACGTCGTAGGCGGTCTTGGCCGCGTCGAAGTCGGCTTGGCTCGCATAGCCGCGGTCCAACAATTGCTGCCGGCGCTGAAACGTGAGGGCGGTGTCGGCTTGCGTCACTTCGGCGCCCTTCAGCGACGCCTCCAGCGCCGCGATCTCTTCGGGGCGGCGGCCCTTTTCCAGATTGGCGAGATCGGCCTTGGCCTGGGCGAGCGCGGCTTCGGCGTTGCGCAACGCAATCGCCGCGTCGTCGGTTTCGAGCCGCGCCAGCGGCTCGCCCCGCTTCAGCACATCGCCGCGGCGCACGCTCATCGCCTCGATACGGGCGACGTCAATCGGCGCAACGGCGACATATTCGCCCTCGACATAGCCGACGACGCGATTGTCGGGCGCGGCGCAGAACGGGGCGTAGGCCGCGAGCCAGGCGATCTTGCACAAAGCGGCGAGCGTCATGGGGCGCGATTCCTTGCGGCCGCGACGGCCGCCTCCAGATTGGCGAGGACGACAGTCTCGATGGCGGCGGCTTCCGCGGGGCCGATATCGTCCCAGCCCATCCGAAGCAGAATCGCCGGCCGCGCGATGCGGAAATAGACGACCTGCGCGATCATCGTGAACACCGAGAGTCGCGCGTCGACGCTCTCGGCCGGCGCGCCGGTCGCCGCCGCCCACAGCGCGCAGGCTCGCGCGTGCAGCGGCGCGAAAGCGGTCTCGTAGACGCGTTGGAAGGCGGGCGAGGTCTGCGAGACTTCGCGCAACAGGAAGCGCGCCAACGGCCGCGCCGCCTCGTCGGCGACGAGGCCTCGGATGAGTGCGCGGGCGAGGCCGCCGAGCGCCGCGCGCGCCTCCCCGGCCGATTGGGCGGAAAGCTCCCCCGTCGCTTCAAAAATCTGGCGCAGCCGCTCGGCGATGAAATCTGCGCAGGCGAGCCGCAGCCCCTCCTTGCCGCCGAAGTGATAGGCGATCATGGCGACATTGACGCCCGCCTCGGCAGCGATCTCGCGCGTCGAGGTCGCCTCGAACCCCTTGTCGCCGAGGAGTTTCAGGGCGGCGACGACGAGGGCGGCGCGGGTTTCTTGGCCGCGCGGCGGCAACGGTGCGGATGTCGGCATGAGCGTTCCTAATCCTTGACGCTACACTAATCAATCGATTGATTAATTGATCTCGGTCAATACGGCGGCCTTTGCCGCAGTCGCCGCCGACGTTGTAACCCAAACCCTGCGCGCCTAGAGCAGAATCCCATCAGTTGCATCGTAGCCAGCGGCGGCGAAGAGGTTTTGGAATTCTTGCGGAGTGACGAGGTCGATGAGATTGCCGATGGCGGTCCAGAGGCCCTCGACGGTTCGCTCAGCGGCCTTTCGCAAGAGGGCCTTCAGCTTGGCGAAGGCGTTTTCGATAGGGTTGAAGTCAGGGCTGTAGGGCGGGAGGTAGAAAAGTTCCGCGCCCGCGGCTTCGATCAACTGCCGTACTCTCGGGCCTTTGTGGCCGGGCAGATTGTCCATGATCACGACGTCGCCCTTGCGCAGTTCGGGGACGAGAACCTTTTCGACGTAGGTCTCGAAGGCGAGACGGTTGATCGGACCGTCGATCACGAACGGCGCGATGAAGCCGCGCAGCGTCAGGGCTCCAATGAAGGTCGTCGTTTTCCAATGCCCATGAGGAACGCCGACCCGCAGCCGTTGACCCCGCCGACCTCGGCCGTAGCGGCGCGCCATGTTGGTGGAGGCCCAGGTTTCGTCGATGAAGATCAGGCGCTCGGGATCGAGATCGAGTTGCCCCTCGAACCAGGCTTCGCGCCGCTCCGCGACGTCGGGGCGATTCTGCTCTGAGGCGTGCGCGGTCTTTTTTTGCGCGTGATGGCGTGGCGGGCGAAGAAGCGCTGGATCGTGCCGAAGCCGAAGCCGAGCCCCTGCGCGCCGAGCGCCTGGCGCACTTCCTCAATGGTTGCGTCCCCGTCGGGGCCGAGCGCCGCCAGGACGGCTTCATAGCAAGCCTCGATGCGCTTCGACCGGCGGTCGCCGCCCAGCGCTTTCGGCCGCGCTTCGCCTTGTTCTCGCTCGCGCCTGCGCCAGCGGCTGACGCTCGCCGCGCTGACCCCGAACCGTTCGCCAGCCTCCCGATGGCTTGCGCCTGCGTGCACCGCTGCCAGAACACGGACCCTGAGATCAAGCGACAGCGCTTTCGACATGTCGGCCAGCCTCCGATCCGGTCGAAAGCCTGAATCAGAACAGCAGCGCAAAGGGAATCCCCTTGATTCCCTCAGCTCGGGTTCTGCTCTAGAGTAGCGCCTAAGGCGCTGGCGACGCCGCGAAAGGGGCGAACGCTTTGGGCGTGTCGGCGCGCACGTTTTTCGAAGACGACCCGATCGTCGTGGCGAGCACGCGCGAATTCGGCGTCGACGAGACGGCCGTCGTGTTGCGCCGGGAATTGCCAGACTTCGAATACGCCGCTATCGTTGTGTTCTTCTCACCCACACTCGAGGCGGAAAGTTTTGCGGCGGCGCTCGCCCGAGCGTTCGGGGCCGCCCCGGTCCACGGCTGCACGACGGCCGGCGAATTGGGACCGGAGGGGTCACGGAAGGCGGCGCCGTCGCCGTCGGCTTCCGGTCGTGCGATTTCGCCGTGGTCGCCAAGCCAATCGAGGACATCGACGCCTCTACGCTGGAAAGCGTGCGACGCGATCTCGCGGGCGCCCGCGCGGAACTGCGGGCGGTCGAAGGCGGGCGCGGCGCGCGCAACCGCTTCGCGGTGATTGCCTGCACGAGGAGGCGCTGGTCTCCACCATCGGCCTGCTCGACGACATCCATCTCCTGGCCATCCTGCTGCCAGGCGATCGGCGGCGCAACCACGCCGGCGCCGACGTTGAACTTATACATCTCCTTTCCGGTCTTGTCATCGAAGCCCTAGGGCGTGCCGGTGATGACGAGGCCGCCGGTAGCGCGCGGCCCCACACCGGCGCCCTGTTCTTGTACTCCCATTTGATTGGACCGTCGGCGGGATCGATCGCCTTCAACGAACCGATGTGGTCGTCGAAAACCTTGTGGATGGTAAAGCCGCCGCCGGGATAGGCCGCGCCCCGCTTGTAGTCGACAGGTTGGGGCGGGCGCCCGGCCGGGATGCCGTTAATCCATAGCGCTGTCGCGTCCGAAAGGACGAGGGGCTTCAGAAGGTCGCCCGCATGCCGACATAGATCGCCTGCGGCTTGGCCGGGCTCACCGAGCGCGGGTCGGTGAATGGATTGCCGCCGTTGCCGAAGTTGGGCACTGAGGTCGTGTCGAAGAAGGTCCCATAAGTGTAGTAATGGTTATCGAAAATGTTTTCGACCTCTGCGTAGACCTGCACGTTCTTGGTCACCTGATAGGAAGCGTCGAGGTCGGCGACCCAATAGCCGGGCAGCTGGGAGAATTGGTTGGAGTCGTCGCTGGCGAAATATTGCGAGCTGACGATGTTGACGTCCCCGCCGATCTTGAACGCCGGGGTCACGTCGTAATCGGCCAGCAGCTTGATGCGATTATGCGGAATCGCCGGAATCTGATCGCCGGGCGAAACGAAAATGTTGCCGTTGGCGTCGGCGAAGGGCGAGTTGGAGCCGAGCGTCAGCGCGTTGAGGAAGGTTGCGCTGATATAGGCGTAGTTGGCGGAGAATGAGAACCGGTCGTAGTGGTAGTCAAGATGCGCCTCGAAGCCCTGACGCCGCGTCGAGCCGACGTTCTGGAAATAGCCGAAACCCTGCTGGATCGGGTCGGGAACGTTGAGGATGTCGTTGGAAGAGGTGGTGCGGTAGACGCCAGCCTGCCAATTGATATGACCGTATTCGCCGAAGTCGTGCGAGCCGCGGAAACCCGCCTCGACGGTGCGCGCCACGACTTGTTGCAGCGACGGGTCGGAGACCAGGAAGGAGGCGAGAATGCAGGGATGCGCGGGATCGGCGCAGCCAAGCTCCAAGGGCGTCGGCGCGCGATTGGCCTCGGAATAGCCGGCGTAAGCCGAGACTTGCGAGGTGATCTTGTATGTCGCGCCGATCATCGGGTTGAAGCGGGTGAAGTCGCCGCCGCCGTTGAGCGCCGTGCCGAGTTGGTCCTGCAATTGAATGTTGGCGACGTTGTAGCGGCCGCCGGCGGAGACGGTGAGCCTGTCGCTCACGTCGAACGCGTCGAGCACATAGAGGCCGGTATAGGCGTTGGTCGTGCGCAACGAAACCGGCCCGTCGGACACCGGATCGCCCGACGGCCCGAGGAAGATGCCGGAGGGCGCCACGACATAGTTGGGTTGGATCACGCCGAGTTCGGCGCTGGCGCCGAAATTCGTGACGCCGTACTCGAAGCTGCCGCCGATGACGAAATGATTGTTCTGGCCGAACAGTTTGTCGGTGTTGGTCGCCTGCAAGGTCGTGCCGACGCTGGTCGACTGCGTATGGGTGATGTCGATCTCGCCGAGCGTCGCGTTGGCGGGGAACGTATTGGCGAGCTGCTGGCCGTTGAGCCCGTTGGCGGGCGTGACCGCGTCGTTGAAGCACAACAGCGTCGGGTCGGCGCAAGGCTGCGCGTCGGTCGAATTGCCGTCCTGCGTCGATTGATAGAACGAGCGGATAAAGGCGTTACCCTGCACGCTCCAGGTCGGCGTGACGTTGACGTTGGCGGTGGCGTTGACGTAGCCGACTTGATTGAGCTCCGTCTGCGGCGTCGTATAGACGTTGCTCCAGCTCTGTTGCAGCAGTTCGAACGGCGCGGCGGCGGCGGCGCCGAAGAGATTGTCGGCGCCGCCGGCGCTGAGATGGAACTCGCCTTGGCCGGACTTGTAGCCGATGTCGCCGTAGATGCGGCGGATTTCCGTGCCGCCGAATTCGCGATAGCCGTCGTCGTGCGCGCCCTCGATGGCGATATAGGCGGCCCAGGGCCCGACCTGCTTGCCCCATTGCAGCGAGGACTGCACGCGGCCGTAGGAGCCGCCCATGATATCGATCGTGGTTCCCTGAAAGTTGAAGCCGTCTTTCATCTGCATCGCTGAGCGCGCCGCCGAGCGCGTTGAGGCCGAAGGCCGGATTGTTGCTGATGACGTCGATCGGACTTGACGGCGGACGTCGGAATCAGATCCCAGTTGACGGTGTCGCCGAACGCCTCGTTGATGCGCACGCCGTTCTGATAGACGGCCAGACCCTGCGGCGTGCCCGACACCGGCGAGGCGTCGAAGCCGCGGAAATAGAAATCGGGTTGGAAGGGATTGCCCGCGACCTCCTGCACGCCAGCGCTCGGAGTGTTCTTGGCGATCGAATCGACGATGTCGGGAGACCTCTCGCGCTCGATCTGCTTGGAATCGACCGCGCGTCACCGCCGCCGGAACTTTCGTCACGTCGACGCCTGTGCCCGAAAGCGGCGTCGTCGAAAAAATGTCGATCGTCGGCAATTCCACCACCGGCGGGCCGCCGCCGCCGGCCGCAAGCGCTGCTGCGCTGACGCACATCAGCCCGCTCACCGCACCCAACGCCAACGCACGCCGCATGTCTTCCTCCCGGGCATCTGAACAAGGCGAGTCGGCTTGCGATTGGCAATGGCAACCTTTCTGAGCCGGGCGGGAAAACTTCCCATGTCGGTCGTCGCATGGACCCGGTGAGCGCGCTCAGATAGGGAAAGGCGCTCATCGGGAGACCAAATTCATGTGGCGCCACACGCCTTTGCGTCGCCGCCTCAATCTCGTTTTCGCCGCGCTGCTGTTACTGTGGCTGATGGGCGACATCGCCAGGATTCTTGCGCTGGCGCGTCCGCGCATCGCGACGGAGGAGCGCGCGGTGACGCGGCTGACCGAGGAGTTCCTTGTCTCCTCGCTCGACCGCGTGCAATCCGCGCCCGATCCCAAGCAGGCGGCGCTCGCGCTCGTGTCGAGCCTGGGCTATCTGCGCCACGTGCGCGTCGCCGTCGGCGAGGACGCGGTCGCGGCTACAATGGCCCCGCCGCCGGGCCTGGAGACCGCGGCCCCCGCCTGGTTTCAATCGCTGATCGGCGCTGAGGTGATGACGACGACGGTGCCGGTGATGATCGGGCCGCGCCGTCTCAACTACATTGTCGTGCAGCCCGATCCCACTGACATCGTCGCCGAGGTCTGGGAGGACGCGAAGGGTCAGCTCGCGTCCGGCGTCGCGCTCGCGCTCGCGGTCGCGCTTGTCACCAACGCGTTGGTGCGCGTGGCGCTGAGGCCGCTCGCCGGCGCCGGCGAGACGCTGGCGCGGCTCGCGGCCGGCGATTATTCCGCGCGCGCCCGTGACCAGGGGCCGCCTGAGATCGCCGCCATCGCGAGCCGCATCAATCGGCTGGGGCAAGCGCTCGGCGATCTCTCGGCCGACGTTCGGCGATTACTGGCGAGTGTGGTTGACGCGCATGACGAGGAGCGCCAAACGATCGCGCGGGAACTGCACGACGAGACCGGCCCGCATCTGTTCGCGCTGCGCGCCAACGCGGTGGCGCTCAATGCGCGGCTTGGCGGCGGCGACGAGGGCGCGGCGCCGTTGGCGCGCGCCATCGGCGATACGGTGGAGTCGCTGCAAAAGCAGAACCGCCGCATCCTCGCCAATCTGCGCCCGGCCGCGCTCGATGAGTTGGGGCTTGTCGCGGCGCTGCAGGCTTTGGTTGAACAATGGCGCCGCCTCGCGCCGGAGATGGCGATCGATCTCCAAACCGAGCCGCGTCTGGCCGAGCTCGAGAAGCGCGCCAGCCTCACGCTCTATCGCTTCGTGCAGGAAGGTTTGACCAACGCATTCCGCCATTCGCAAGCGCGGCGCATTTCGGTGCGCATCGCCTACGAGCCGCCCTCGGGAGCCGCGCCGCTCGGCGACCCGCAGCTGGCGGGTTTGCGCGCGCGCGTGGAGGACGATGGCCACGGCGTGGCGGAGGGACAGGCGGAGGGCATGGGGCTATCGGGGCTGCGCGACCGGGTCCGGGCATTAGGGGGCGAGTTCGCGTTCGGGCCGGCGTCGCCCAAGGGGGCGTATTTGGAGGCGCGGTTTGGGTTGGGTTGAAGGACTCTTCGCCGCTTCCCGTCACGGCGAGCGATGCGACGCCATCCACGCCAACCAGATCATCGCAGCCCGGCCCGATTGCACTCGCCCCGAAACTGCGTTTACTCCGCCGCCTGCCGCAACGCCGCCCCGCCTCGCCAAGCCTCGACCCCCTTCGCCCATTCCTCCTTCACCGCCGCGAGGCTCTGCGCCTTCACATAGCCGTAGCCGCGCACTTTCTCGGGCAGCGAGGCCAACGTCACCGCGAGCCCGTGATTGCTAGCGTCGAGTTTTGCCATCAGTTCGCCAACGAGCGCGAAATAATCCTCAACCAACCGACGCTCGGCGCGACGCTCCTCGCTGTAGCTGAACACGTCGAACAGCCCGCCGCGCAAACCCTTGCCCGCCGCCAGCAGCGCAAACGCCCGCATCATCCACGGCCCGAACGCGGTTTTCACTGGCAGCCCCGTGCGCTTGTCCTTGCGGCCGAGAATCGGCGGGGCGAGATGAAAGGTCAACTTGAGATCGCCCTCGAACGCCTCCGACACCGCCTTGGCGAAAGCGCCCTCCGTGTAAAGCCGCGCAACTTCATACTCATCCTTATAGGCCATCACCTTGAACGCATAGCGCGCGACCGTCAGCGTCAACCCGGATCGCCCCGGCGCCTTCGCCGCTTCGGTCTTCGCAACCTCGTTAACCAACGCCTGGTAACGCTCGGCGTAGGCGCGATCCTGATACGCGGTTAGGAAGGCGACGCGCTTGGCGACGATTTCCGCCAGCGTCTCCGCCGCGGCCGGCTCGGAGGCGCCGCCAAAGGCTTCGAGAGACGCCGGATTGGCTAAAGCCGCGCGGCCCCAAGCGAAGGCGGCGAGGTTCATCTCCACCGCCTCGCCATTCAACTCGATCGCGCGGCGAATCGAGGTCGACGACAGCGGCACGTAGCCCGCCTGATAGGCGTAACCCAGAACAAACATGTTGGCGCCAATGGAATTGCCCAGCGCCGCCACCGCCGCCGCCGTCGCGTCGACGAACTTCGCCGCGCCGCCGGAAGCCGTCTGAATGGCGCGCTTGAGCCGCTCGATCGGCAGCGAGAAATCGGGGTTGCGCGTGAAGTCGCCCGGCAGCACCTGCGCCGCATTGACGATGACGCCTGTCTCGGCCCCCTTGACGGTGGAAAGCGCCGCGCGCGAGCCCGTCACCACCAAATCGCAGCCCAATATGAGGTCGGCGCCGCCCGGGGCGACGCGGATGGCGTGAATGTCCCCCGGGGCGCGGGCGAGCTTCACATGACTGAACACCGCCCCGCCCTTCTGCGCGAGGCCCGCCATGTCGATCATGCCGCAGCCGCGGCCTTCAAGATGCGCAGCCATGCCGAGGATCGCGGCGACGGTGACGACGCCGGTGCCGCCGACGCCGGTGACGACAATGGAATACGGCGCGTCCGTCAACTCCGGCCGCGCCGGCTCGGCGACCGGCGGCGGCGTGGCGGCGCCTTTTCGCGCCTTTCGAGGCTTCGCGCCTTGCACGGTCACAAATGAGGGACAAAAACCATCGACGCAGGAAAAATCCTTGTTGCAGCTCGATTGATCGATCACGCGCTTGCGGCCGAAATCCGTCTCTTTCGGCTGGATCGAAACGCAGTTCGACTTGACCCCGCAATCGCCGCAGCCTTCGCAGACGAGTTCGTTGATGAAGGCGCGCTTGTCCGGATCGGGGAATTCGCCGCGCTTGCGCCGACGCCGTTTCTCGGCGGCGCAAGTCTGATCGTAGATCAGCACCGTGACGCCCGGAACTTCGCTGAGCTCCTCCTCCACCGCGATGAGGTCTTCGCGCGGATAGATCTTCAAGCCCGCAGGCCAATGTTCGCCCGGCGCATATTTGGCGGGCTCGTCGGTCACCACGACCACACGCTCGGCGCCGTCGGCTGAGACCTGACGCGCGATCTGCGGCACCGTCAGGCCGCCCTCGTGGCGCTGGCCGCCGGTCATGGCGACGGCGTCGTTGAACAATATTTTGTAGGTGACGTTGGTCTTGGTGTCGATCGCCCAGCGCAGGGCGAGCGCGCCGGAATGGTTGTAGGTGCCGTCGCCGAGATTCTGGAAAACATGGCCGCGCTTGGAGAAGCGCTGCTCGCCGATCCAATTGGCGCCCTCGCCGCCCATCTGCGTGTAGCCGTCAGTGCGCCGGTCCATGAATTGCGCCATGTAATGGCAGCCGATGCCCGCATAGGCGCGCGCGCCTTCGGGGATGACGGTCGAGCGGTTGTGCGGACAGCCGGAGCAGAAATAAGGCGTCCGCGTCGCCTCTTGTTTGATGTCGGCGACGCGCGCGCGGTCCTGCTTAAGCCGCCCCAGCGCCGACCTGACGGCCTCGTCGTCGTGATATTTGAGCACGGCGTCGCCGATGGCGCCGCCGATCTGGTTGGGGTCGAGCGAACCTTTGACCGGAAACAGCCACTCGCCGTTCTCGTCGCGCTTGCCGATGAGGATCGGTTGGGTGGCGGAGCCGTAAAGCTCCTCGCGCACCTGCACCTCGATCAGCGAGCGTTTCTCCTCGACGACGATGATTCGGTCGAGCCCCTCGGCAAAGGCATGTATCTCGGCGGGCACGACGGGCCACGTGCATCCGAGTTTGAACAGCCTGACGCCGAGCGCTTCGCAACGCGCCTCGTCCAACCCGAGATCGTCGAGCGCCTGGCGCACGTCGAGATAGCTCTTGCCGGCGGTGACGATGCCGATCTTGGGCGCCGCGCCGCCGGAAAAGATCGTCTTGTTGACCGCGTTGGCCGCAAGCCACGCCACCATCGCGTCGCGCTTAAAGTCCTGCAGCCGCGCTTCCTGTTCCAGGATCGGGTCGGGCGTGCGGATGTTGAGGCCGCCGGGCGGCATCTTGAAGTCGGCGGGAACGATGGGGTTGACGCGGTCGAGCCGTGCGTCGACGACCGCCGTCGACTCGATGGTGTCCTTGATGCACTTGATCCCGACCCAGACGCCGGCGAAACGGCTCAAGGCGTAACCGAGCGTCCCATAGTCGAGGATTTCCTGAACCCCGGCCGGCGACAGGATCGGCATCATCACGTCGACGAAGGCGAATTCGGATTGGTGGGCGGTGGTCGAGGATTCGGCGGTGTGGTCGTCGCCCATCAGCGCCAGCACGCCGCCGTGTTTCGACGAGCCCGCGAGATTGGCGTGGCGCAGCACGTCGCCGGAGCGGTCGACGCCGGGACCCTTGCCGTACCAGAGGCCGAACACGCCGTCGAAGCGGCCTTCGCCGCGCATTTCGGCCTGCTGCGTTCCCCACAACGCGGTGGCCGCCAGCTCCTCGTTGAGACCGGGCTCGAAATGGATGTCGGCGGCGGAAAACTCCTTTTTCAGCCGCGCAAATTGCAGATCGAGCCCACCGACCGGGGAGCCGCGATAGCCGGTGACAAAGCCGCCGGTGTTGAGGCCCGCTTGACGGTCGCGCGCCTTTTGCATCAGCAGCAGCCGCGCCACCGCTTGGGCGCCGTTGAGCAGCACCGAGGTTTTGTTGAGATCGTAACGGTCCGCCAGAGCGACGTCGGCGAGCGGCGGATTCGACATGTCGTTCATATGCTCACCGCCTCCTGTCATCCGCCCCGACCGCCTATGTGCGCCGTCCGTCGCGGCGATACAAGCGGCCGCGTTCACGAGCCGGGGAAGCCGCAGGCGGCCAAAGCCTCCGCCATATGAGTGGGGACGGGCGCCTTCGCGACAATCGGCTCTCCCCCGCTTTTCAACGGAATTTCCACGCGGCGCGCCAGCAAATGCAGGGTTGGACCCTCCAGCGGCCGCGCGCCGTAGATCGAATCCCCGAGAATCGGCCAGCCCTCGCTTGCAGCATGCACGCGCAACTGGTGGGTGCGGCCGGTGAGCGGCGCCATTTCCAGCCATGCGATCGGGTTGCCCGCCAACACGCCGCGCCCCAGCGCGCGCCAACGGGTCTCAGCGGGCTGGCCAGCGGCGTCGACCTTCATCCACCAGCCGCGCTCGGGATCGCGCCGGCCGAGTGGCTTGTCGACAAAACCCGCGTCCGCCTCGGGGCCGCCTTCGACGACGGCCCAGTAGGTTTTTGCGATGCGCCCCGCCTTGAACAATTTACCAAGTTTTTCCAAGGCCTTGTGATGGCGGCCGAGCACCAGGCAACCGGAGGTTTCGCGGTCGAGCCGATGCGCGAGCGCCGGTTTTCGCGGCAGGCCGAAACGCAGAGCGTCGAAATCGTCTTCGAGGCTCGCGCCCCCTTTGGGCCCGCGATGCACGGCGATGCCCGCGGGCTTGTCGATGACCAGAATGAGCCCGTCGCGGTAGAGCACGCGGGCGAGGATGTCTTGCGGGGTCATGCGCGACTATATAGCGGACAGCGTCCGCCGCGTCGGCGGCGAATGGCGGACCGAAGTGGACGATAAACCTGACGACAAGCCGAAAGCGGGCCTGTTCCGGCGCCTGTTCGGGATCAGCGGCGGAGCCGACGCGCCGGAGGCCCCGCCGGAGCCGGCGCCCGCTTTCGCCGAACCGGCCGAGGCGGCGCCGGCGGCCTCGGAGGTCGCGCCGGCTCCTTCCACGGAGACCATGGGGATCGGCCGCTGGTTCGGGCGCGGGGCGGCCGCGCCCGCTGCCCCGCCCGAGGCGCCATCGGCGGAGCCCAAGCGCGGCTGGCTTTCGCGGCTGACGTCCGGCCTCTCCCGCTCCTCGTCCGCCATCGGGCGCGGCATCGTCGACATTTTCGCCAAGCGCAAGCTGGACGCGGCGTCGCTGGACGATCTCGAAGACATTCTGCTGCAAGCCGATCTCGGGATCGGTCCGGCGACGCGCCTGCGCGAAGCGATCGGCAAGGGGCGTTACGAAAAGGGCATTGACGCCGACGAGGTCAAACGGCTGCTCGCCGAAGAGGTCGAGCGCACGCTCGCCCCCGTCGCCTTGCCGCTTGCAATCGATACGACCAAAAAACCGTTTGTGATCCTGATCGTCGGCGTCAACGGCTCCGGCAAGACGACGACCATCGGCAAGCTCGCGGCGAAACTCGCCGCCGAGGGGGCCAAAGTGATGCTGGCGGCCGGCGACACGTTTCGCGCCGCCGCGATCGAGCAGCTTCGCATCTGGGCGACCCGCGCCAAGGCGGAGATCGTCGCCCGCGAGCAAGGCGGCGACGCCGCCGGGCTGGCCTTCGACGCGCTGACGCGCGCGAAAGCGGAAGGCGTCGACGTGCTGCTGATGGACACCGCGGGCCGTCTGCAAAACCGAACCGAGTTGATGACGGAGCTCGAAAAGATCATCCGCGTGATGAAGAAGGTCGACCCTGAGGCGCCGCACGCGACGCTGCTGGTGCTCGACGCGACGGTCGGCCAGAACGCGCTCTCTCAGGTCGAGATTTTCGGGCGCTTGGCCGGGGTGACGGGTCTCGTGATGACCAAGCTCGACGGGACGGCTAGAGGCGGGATTCTGGTCGCCATCGCCGACAAATTCAAATTGCCCGTGCATTTCATCGGCGTCGGCGAGCAGATAGAGGATCTGGAGCCGTTCGAGGCCGCCGATTTCGCCCGCGCCATCGCGGGGCTGGAATAGCGCAAAACAATTCAGCGATTGTTGGTTTTCAATGGGCTAACTGTCGTTTTGTGCAACCGGCCGGCGACGGACAATGGATTTTCTGTTCGAGACATTGGGAACAGAATTTTGACCCCAAGCAAAAATACGTAAATCGTCTGTATTCTCGGCAACAACTTTGCCTTCAGAAAGCAAGTCGCGACAATACATCTGAGATTACCGAAAATATAACAGTTGACTGCAAAATACAGTCGCAATGAAGATGGTCAAATCGGCGCCGCCCCCGGATGCGGATCGAGCGCCTTGAAATTCATCAGGGC
>CAWIEP010000005.1:0-17589 GCA_963835115.1 uncultured Pseudomonadota bacterium | reverse complement strand
ATGTATTGCTAATTGCGCGCTTGGCTCGCCGAGAACGACAAGCCGATTTCGGAAACCTGGATCTACCGATGGACGCCGTGAACGCCGTCCATTCGGTTGAGCCCGAGGAGCCGATGTTTCTGCCGCCGGAAAGCCCGCTGGCGATGGCGCCGGGCGATCTCTCCAAGCCCGCGCAAACGCTGCGCGGCGCCGAGCGGGGGCTCGTGGGGCGGCGTGTTCTCATTTTCGCCGGCGCCGGCGCCTTCGCGATCGCCGGCTCGCACGAAATGTATGCGGTCTTGGATGTCGGCGGCGTCACGGCGCTCGAATGGGCGCTGCTCGCCCTGTTTGTGGCGCTGTTCGCCTGGGTGGCGTTCTCGTTCATGTCGGCGCTCGCCGGCTTCTTCGTGACGCTGACGGGCGCTGCCGCCGGCATCGCCATCGACGAGACGGCGCCGCCGCCCGCGTTGGCGTCGCGAACCGCGATGTTGCTGCCGACCTACAACGAAGACCCGCATCAGGTCGCGGCGCGCTTGCGGGCGATGGTCGAGTCGGTCGACGAACGCGGCCGCGGCGAACATTTCGACTGGCTCCTCCTCAGCGACACCACCGACCCCGACATCTGGATCGAGGAGGAGGCGGCGTTCCTGGCGCTGCGCCGAAGCGTACCGCGGCCGCGCGCTCTACTACCGCCACCGCGCCGACAATCACGCGCGCAAGTCCGGCAATATCGCCGACTGGGTCGCGCGCTTCGGCGGCGCTACGAGCATATGCTCGTGCTCGACGCCGACAGCCTGATGTCCGGCGACACGATCGTCCGCCTGGCGCATGCGATGGAGACGCACGCCCGACGCGGCGCTGATCCAGACCGCGCCGATCGTCGTCAACGCGCGGGAGCCTGTTCGCGCGGTCTGCAGCAATTCGCCGGCCGCGTCTATGGCCCGATGGTGATCGCCGGCAACGCCTGGTGGCACGGCCCCGACGGCAATTACTGGGGCCACAACGCGATGATCCGCACGCGCGCCTTCGCCGAGCAGGCGGGGCTGCCCGAACTGAGCGGCCGCAAGCCGTTCGGCGGCCACATCCTGAGCCACGATTTCATCGAAGCCGCGTTGATGCGCCGCGCCGGCTGGGCGGTCTACGCAGCGCCGACGCTCGGCGGCAGCTACGAGGAGGCGCCGCCGTCGCTGATCGATTTCGCGGTGCGCGACCGGCGCTGGTGCCAGGGCAACCTGCAACATCTCGCGGTTCTGCCGGCGCGCGGCCTGCGCTGGATGTCGCGGCTGCATCTGCTGGTCGGGATCGGGTCTTATCTGACGGCGCCGATGTGGTTCGCCTTTCTGATCCTTGGCCTGTTGATCTCGTTGCAGGCGGCTTTTGTGCGGCCGGAATATTTTCCCAAGGGATTTTCGCTGTTTCCCGCGTGGCCGAGGCAGGACCCGGTGTTGGCGGCCTGGGTGTTCGCCGGGACGATGGGGCTGCTGATCCTGCCGAAGTTCATGGCCTATTTGACGCACTCGATTGCTTCGCGCGCGCCGGCGCCGCGCCTTCGGCGGGCGGCTTGCGCGTCCTCGGCGGCGTGCTGGCGGAGACGGCGTTGGCGGCTTCGATCGCGCCCGCGATGATGGTGTTTCAATGCCGGGCCGTGGCGGAAATTTTGTCAGGCCGCGACGCGGGCTGGCGGGCGCAGCGGCGCGATGAAGGCGGAGGCGCCGTGGCTGAGACCGCGCGCGCGCTGGCCGCGCCGACGCTTGATCGGCGTGGCGATGGCGCTCGCCGCCTACAGCATCTCGCTGCCGTTGCTGCTGTGGATGTCGCCGGTTGTGATCGGCTTGCTGCTCAGCATTCCCGTCGGGCTCGTCACTTCGCTGCATCTGCGCGGGCCGGGCGTCTTCGCGACGCCCGAGGACCGCGATCCGCCGCCGCGTCGTCGCTCGCGCGGCGGCGCTCGCGCGAGCGCCGCGCTTGGTGCGCGACGGGGCTTTGGCGCATCTGCGCGACGACCTGAACCTGCGCCGCGATCATCTCGCCAATCTGCCGCCGAGCGTCAGGAGCAAGGGCGGCCGGATCGACGCCGCGCTGGCCACCGCGCGCGCCAAGATCGACCTCTGCGAGGGTTTCGCGGATGTCGCGGGCTGGTTGGACGTCGCCGAGACGCGCGCGCTGCTCGGCGATCGCGATCTGTTGGCGCGGGTGTTGAATTTGGCTTGATCTGCGTCAAGGCGTATGCTGGTTCGATGGGAGCGTGCGCATGGCTGAGCCGCTGGAGCGTCCTTGGACATTGGACGAATTTTTCGCCTGGCAACAACGCCAACCGGACCGCCATGAACTGGTGAACGGGCGCCCCTTACGAATGATGGCGGGGGCTAAGAATGTTCACGACGATATCGTCGTCAACGTCCTTACGGAGCTTCGCTCGCAGTTGCGAGGCTCCGGCTGCCGCCCGTTCACGGGCGACGGAGCCATAGAGACCTATCCCGGACAGATTCGTCGGCCGGACGTAGGCGTGGATTGCGGTCGCCGCAACCCCGACGGATATAAGGCCGAAGCTCCGCGGCTAGTCGTGGAAGTCCTTTCGCCGTCGACGCGCGACTTCGACTCCATCCGAAAGCTCGAAGAGTACAAGAGCATCGGCGGGCTCGAATACATCCTGTTTGTTGAGCCGAACGAGCCCTTTGTCTCCGTTTGGTCACGAGGCGAATTGTCGGAATGGCGCGAGGCGCTCGTGACCTCGCTTGAAGCGACCGTGGAACTGCCTGCGCTCACGGCGTCGCTCGCCATGCGCGCCATTTACGACGGCGTTGCGTTTCCGGCCGAACCCCGCTTGGTTGCCGGGCCATCGCGCTGACGCGCCCTGAGCGGCGGATGAAAGGTCTGCCCGCGCGCCAGCATCTCAACCAATTCCGCGATGCGTTGGGCGCGCAGCGGGGGCTTTGCGTGATGCAGCCGGTACAGCACGGCGTAGCGGTTGGCCCCGTCGAGCGCGGCGAAAAAATCGGCCGCGCGGCGGTCGTGCGTCAGCGCCGCTGCGAAATCGGGCGGGGTTTTGATCGTCGACGCCGAGGGATACGCCGCCGACCAGCGGCCGTCCGCTTTCGCCGCGTCGATTTCGGCGCATCCGCGCGGTTGCATGCGCCCTTCGGCGAGCAACTCTTCGGCGCGCGCGACGTTGCGGGCGGACCAGCGGCTGGCCGCTTTGCGCGGCGTGAATCGCGTCAGGTAGTAGTCGTCGTCGAGGCGTGCGATCTGGCTGTCGATCCAGCCGCAGCACAGGGCGCAATCGATGGCCTCCGCCTTGCTCAGCGTCGAGGCGCCGCCGGACTTGGCGAATTTGAGCCAAGCGCCCCGCGCGTTCGTAGGCGCGGCGAGCCAGCGCGAGAACGCCTCGGCGTCTGCAAAAGCGAGCATCGGCAGGCCATCGGGCGTCGTGGGCATCGGCGGCGCTCTTATCACGCGATTGCGACTTTGCGCGCATGTGCGGCCGGCCGCAACATGACGCCGACAAGGGGAACCGCATGAGCCCATCGCGCAACGTTCTGAGCGCCAGCACGTCGCCCTATTTGCTGCAACATGCTGGCAATCCCGTGCATTGGCGGCTGTGGGGCCGCGACGCATTCGCCGAAGCGCGCGCGCGCGATGTTCCGGTGATGCTCTCCATCGGCTACGCCGCGTGCCATTGGTGCCACGTGATGGCGCACGAATCCTTTGAAGACCCTGAAACCGCCGTAGAGATGAACCGCGATTTCGTCTGCGTGAAAGTCGATCGGGAGGAGCGGCCCGACGTCGATCATCACTACATGAGCGCGCTGCACGCGATGGGCGAGCAGGGCGGCTGGCCGCTGACGATGTTCCTGACCCCCGAGGGCGAGCCGTTTTACGGCGGCACCTACTGGCCGCCGGCGCCGCGCTGGGGCCGCCCGTCGTTTCGCCAGGTGCTCGCCTCCGTGGCGAACGCCTGGAAAACCAAGCGCGACGGCGTTGAGCGCAATGGCGCGGCGGTCTCTGCGCACCTGCAGGAGATCGCGGCGCCGCGCGCGCCGGGAATGCCGAGCGCCGGTCATCTGGACGCGGCGGGCGAGGCGTTGCTGAGGCTGCTCGATCCCGTCCATGGCGGGATTGGCGGCGCGCCGAAATTTCCCAATGCGCCGATCTTCCGGTTTTTCGCGAGCGAATATTTTCGCCGCGGCGACGCCCGCTTTCGCGACGCTGTGCGCGATCTTCTCGACGCTCTTTGCGCCGGCGGCATCTACGATCATCTCGGCGGCGGCTTCGCGCGCTATTCCGTCGACGCCGAATGGCATGTGCCGCATTTCGAGAAAATGCTCTACGACAACGCGCAAATCCTGGAATTGCTGGCGCTGGCGCACGCCGAGACGCCCTCTCCGGTCTACGCCGCCCGCGCGCGCGAAACCTTCGCGTGGCTTCAACGCGAGATGCGCGCCGGCGGCGCCTTCGCCGCCTCCCTCGACGCCGATCAGGATGGCGAAGAGGGGCTGTTCTATGTCTGGAACGCTGAAGAGATCGACGCCGCCCTGCGGCCGCAAGCGGCCGCGTTCAAGGCGGCCTATGACGTGCGCGAAGACGGCAACTGGGAAGGCCGCAACGTGCTGCGGATGACAAAGCCGGTCGACGCGGCTCTGGACGACGCGCTCGCGCCGGCGCGGGCGAAGTTGTTCGCTTTGCGCGCGGGCCGGCCGCGCCCCGGGCTCGACGACAAGGTTCTCGTCGATTGGAATGGCCTGATGATCGCGGCGCTCGCCCGCGCCTCCGCGGTGTTCGCGGCGCCGGAGATGCTCGCGGCGGCTGAGGCCGCCTTCGATTTTCTCGACGCCAACTTGCGCGACGGGCGGGGCCGGCTCGTCCACGCCTGGCGCGAGGGCCGTATCGGCGCCGCTGGCCTGCTCGACGACGGCGCGAGTTTTGCTCGCGCCGCGCTCGCTTTGTTCGAGGCGACGGGCGCGCCGCGCTATCTGACTCTGGCGGAAGGGGAGGCGCGCGCGGTCTTGGCGCGCTTCGGCGCCGACGACGGCGGCCTCTATCTGACGGCCGCCGACGCCGAGGACGCGCCGGGCGTACGCGCGCGGCTCGCCCATGACGGGGCGACGCCGAGCGGCGTCGGCCTCATGGCCGAGGTTCTCGTGCGCCTCTTTCATCTCACCGACGCCGACGAATGGCGCGTGGCGGCCGAGCGGCTGATCGCCGCTTTCGGCGGCGGCGAGCCGCGCGAACTCACGCAATCGCCGCTGCTGCTCTCCGCCTGGGATTTCTTGGCGCGTGGGGGATGCGTGGCGATCGAGGGCGATCGCGCCGATCCGCTGACGGCCGCGCTCGCCACGGCCGCCCGCTGCGCCGCCGATCCCGCCCTGGCGGTTCTGCCGCTCGACCGCGCCCTATGGCCGGATGGAGCGCCCGGCGGCCGGCCGGCGCCGCCGGCGACCCCTGCGGCGATGCTGTGCCGCGGGCAGATTTGCGGCCTGCCCGAGCGCGATCCGGCCGTTCTGGCGGCGTCGCTTTCAGGGTTACGGCCGGCGCCGCAGGTATAGTCGCCACAGCGCCAGCACCACGAGGGCCGAGACGAGGCCGCCGATGAGGACGTCGGAAAGGAAATGGCCGCCGAAGGCGACGCGCAGCGCGCTGGTCGCGACCCCATAGACGACCGCGCCGGCGATCGCCGCCGCCCGCCAAGGCGGCGGCGCGAGCAGGGCGGGGGCGATCATCCAGAAGCCGGAGGCCGCCTCTCCCGAGGCGAAGGAGCAGTTTTTGACGCAGGCGCCGTCAAACCGGTACCACGGGCGGAACGCCTCATCGCCGCCAAACTCCTGCACATGCACCGGCCGTGGCCGATGCGAGTGATCTTTCAGTCCGAGATTGACGATGAGGCCGGCGCCGATCGTCAGGCTGGCGATGAGAAAGACCATCGCTGCGCCGGAGGGCGCAGCCAGCCTCGGCCACAACAACCGCCGCGCCAGCCACAGCGCCGCCGAGCAGGCCCAGCAACCAGAACGGCGCCAGCCGCAGGACGTCGCGCGCGTGGCTCGCGGCCTCTCCTCCGCCGACGAATCCGAAGGTCTCGTAAATCCAGCGCGTCGCCGCGAGGTCGAGCTGCGGCCATAGGCCGAAGACGAGCCCGACGCCGGCGAGGGCGAGGACGAGGGCGAAAAGCGCGCGGTCGGTCGGCAACATCGGCTCCGGCCGCGCCTTACGCGAGCCGGCCGCCGTCGTAAAGCGTCAGTCGATCTCGCGGCCCCGCGTTTCCGGCAAGGCGAGCGCCGCGCCGATCGTCACCAGGCTGGTCAGGATCACGTACCACGCGGGCGCGGCCGGATTTCCTGTGACCTTGATCAACCAGGCAATCAGCAATTGCGTGGAGCCGCCGAAGATGCTGACGCCGACCGCATAGGAGACCGCAAAGCCGGTCGCGCGAGCCCTCGGCGGCAACAATTCCGGCAGAATGACGAGGCCGATGCCGGCCGACAACGCGGTCAGGGCATTTATGGTGATCGCCGACAGCCAGAGCGTCGCCGCGCTCGGCGCCGTGGACAGCCAGATGAACAGCGGCCAGATCAGCAGCGCCAGCGCGATGCGGGGCGCAAGCAGCAGAGCCTTGCGGCCGAAGCGATCGCCGAGCCAACCGCCGATCAGCGCAAAAGCGAAAGTCGAGAAGCCGCCAATCAGGGTCGCCGACAGGCTCAGCGTCGCCGGCAGCTTCAAGGTGGTGATCGCATAGGTCGACATGTAATTGCCGACATAGGTCGAGACCGTGCCGCCGACGATGATGAGCACGCCGAGCGCGATATATCGCGCTTGAAGCGCGAGCGTCAGCTGGGAGGCGGGCGCCGGCTGGCGGCGGACGTCGAGCGTCTCCGGCATTTCGCCGCGCAGAAAGAACGCGACGGGGATCAGCGCGAGGCAGACGAGGAACGGGATGCGCCAGCCCCACTCGGCGAGCTGTTGTTTGGTCAGCAGAAAGGAGAGCAACGTCGCAAGGCCGCCGCCCGCCATCACCGCCAGCCCCTGGCTCGCGATCTGCCAGCTGACGTAGAAGCCGCGCGCGTGCGGCGGCGCCGCTTCCATCAGATAGACGCTGGAAGGCCCAACTTCGCCGCCGAGCGCGAATCCCTGAACGATGCGGCAGGCGACGAGCAGCACGGGCGCGGCGACGCCGATCGTGGCGTAGGCCGGAATCAGCGCCAATCCCATCGTGCCGATCGTGATGAGGGCGATCGTCAGCAGCATGGCGGGTCGGCGCCCGACGCGATCGGCGTAGGCCCCGATGACGACGCCGCCGATCGGCCGGAACAGGAACCCCGACCAGAATATAGCCAGCGTTTTTAGGAGGTTGGTGAAATCGTCGCCGGGCGGGAAAAACGCGCCGGCAATGAAGACGGCGAAGAACGCGAAACATAGAAAGTCGTAGAACTCGATGGCGTTGCCCGCCACCGTCGCCGCGACGACGCTGGCGCTGACCCGCCGCGGCGCTGCGCCCGCCCTCATCGCCGTCGCCGTCATCTCCGCCCCTTCGCTTGTCAATCCGCCGCGAGCGCCCGCCGCGCCAATTCGCTCCAATAGGCGACGCCATAAGGGATGGCTTCGTCGTTGAAATCGTAGGCGGGATGATGCACGGGCGCGGTGTCGCCGTTGCCCATGAAAATGTAGGCGCCGGGCACGCGCTTCAGCATGAAGGCGAAATCCTCGGAGCCCATCACCGGCTTGATGTTGTCGAGCACGTTGTCGGCTCCCGCCACCGCGCGCATCGCCGCGACCGCGATGTCGGTCTCCTTGGGATGGTTGACGGTCGTGGGGTAGGGCGGGGTCGGCGACGGCTTGATTTCGACGGTCATGTCATTGGCGGCGGCGACGCCCTCGCAGACGCGCCGGATCTCCCGCTTGATCTGTTCGGCGGTTTCGTCGGACAGCGTCCGCACCGTGCCGCGCATTTCGACCGTGTCGGGGATCACGTTGAACGCCTCGCCGGCATGAATGGAGGTGATCGATAGGACGGCCGGCTCCAGCGGATCGATGACGCGAGAAACAATGGTCTGCAGGCTCAGCACGATTTCCGCCGCGGCGACGATGGGATCTCGCGCCAGATGCGGCATCGCCCCGTGGCCGCCGCGCCCCTGCACGATGATTTCGAGCCGATCGGCCGACGCCATCGCCGGCCCGCGCGCCACGGCGAAACGGCCGATCGGCAGGCTCGGCCAATTGTGCAGGCCATAGACCCCCTTGACGGGAAAGCGCTCGAACAGCCCGTCGTCGATCATCGCTTGCGCGCCGGCCCCGCCTTCCTCGGCCGGCTGGAAGCAGAACACCAGCGTGCCGTCGAAATCGCGCGCGCTCGCAAGATGTTTGGCCGCGCCGAGCAGCAGGGTGGTGTGGCCGTCGTGGCCGCAGGCGTGCATCGCGCCGGAGGTCTGCGAGGCGTACGCGGCGCCGGTCGCCTCCAGGATCGGCAACGCGTCCATGTCGGCGCGCAGCAGCACGCGCTTGTCGGCGTGCATCGCAGCGCCGCTCGCGCCATGCAGCAGTCCGACGACGCCGGTCTTGCCGATCCCCTCGTGCACCTCGTCGAAGCCGAATTCGCGCAAGCGTTCGGCGACGATTTTGGCGGTGCGGCGGCATTCGTAGAGCAACTCGGGATGGCGGTGGAAATCGCGCCGCCATTCGGTCAGTTCGGGCGTGAGGGCGGCGATGGAGTTCTTGATCGGCGCGTTCATGGGGCGCTCCTTTGCGGGAGATCGGCGAGCCAGTAGACGGTGTCTTCGCGCAGGACGGCGAGGGCGTGTTCAAGGTCGTCGCGCGCCATTGCGGTCCAGAAGCGACGTAGCACGTTCGTTATGCGTGCGATCCGCGCGGCGTCGTCGTCTTTGTCGACCACGACGGAGATGATGTAGAATCTTCGATACATCACCATCATCAGGTCGGCGAGGAAACGATTGTCGAGCCGCGCCAGCACGCGCAGGCGAAACGAAAACAGCTCCTCGGTGAACGCCAGACGGTCGGAGCCGTCCAGCGCGTCGATCTCGGCGAGGATTTCGCGCCGTTCGGCCGCTTCGAGGCTGCGGGCGAGATCGGCGACGAAAGCGGTTTCGAGCCAGTCCTTGGCCCCGTAGACGTCGCGGATCGAACGCGGGGCGAAATCGACGACATAGAAACCCTGGTTGGGCCGGCTGACCAGAAAGCCTTGGCCTTCGAGTTCTCGCGCGGCCTCGCGGATCGGCCCGCGACTGACGCCAAGCGCGTGCGCCATCTGCGCTTCGTTAAGCCGACCGCCGGGTCTCAAGTCGCCGCGCGCGATGGCGCGCATCAGGCGTTCGCGCACCGCCTCCGAAAGCGAGGTGATCTTGAGCGCCTCGGCGCTCGCCATGCTCATGCGTGACGCTCCCACGCGGCAGTGATGGCGGAACGCAGGGGCGCGGTCAACTGTCGACAGTTCGCGGCGCGCCGCGGGCGGCGACGGTAACAACTGCGTGGCGAAAATGAACTTGCTTGCCGAGTGGGATAGGACTTAATTCTTTAAGTTCGGGAGATACATTTCGGAAATGCGCCGATGTTTATAACACTTCCCGTCTTTCTCACACTTGGGTTCTTGTTCGGGTATGGCGTCAAGAGAGAACGTGAGATATTTAGATCCATCACTCGCCGTTGGCAGAGATATGTTACATATAGCTCAATAATTGCAATAATATTGGCGATTTCTGCACGCATTTATATCTCGTACCCAAGCGCCGTAACAGAATATAGGTCCATGATCGCGTTCGGCGCGGTAGCGGTCGGCTTCGTGACGGGTCTTTGGTTCTTTCAAGCGAAGTCGGGCAATTCCAGCGACAGCTTTAAATTTATCGTGGGCGCCATGTTTGTCGTCATGGCGACGGCGGTGCAGTACGATACTCACGTATTCAACCGGTTGGTCAACAAGATCACCAAAATCGACGCGATAGGGCTATCGGTCGAGCTTGGCTCCCAGCCAAACGCGGGCGGGACGGATAATCTTCGTCGCAATCAGGCCGACGCGATAGACGACAACCGCGCGCGCTGGCAGGGCGGCGCCCGGCTGGATTACATCATCCTCAGTTTGCTCCGCCTCGGCGACCGCCAGTTGCGCGACGAACAACTCGCCAGAATGTTTGCCGAGGTCACGCCGCCAAATTGGAAAGACATTCCGGCGACCGACCTCGCCCTATTGGACCCGCCGATGTCGGACGCGACCATTGAATATGTTCGCTACAGTTGCGGCCGCATTTCGCAGATCGCGGGCGAGATTTACGCCACCCAGAAGGAGCTTCGCGACAAAGTCATTGTTTCCCCGGACGTTGAGTCGCTCATCAATCATCTCAGAATCTTCTATTTTCGCGCCCTTAAGGGGGGCGAGGTCCCGACCGCGGACATCGAAACCGATTTAAGCGGCCTGGAATCACGTTTGATTGACGAAGACCAAGCGGCCGACGTTAAACCTGTCCCTCCAGCGGAGAACAGCCTGTGCGCCGCATGGTCGAAGGCGCCGCTAAGGGCGATACCGAAGGCGCAGTTGTCCGACGCCACGGATTTTCAAGCGCTGGGATACATAGCGCTGACGCTGGCGTTGCTGGAAGATGCTACCGGGGATGACGAAGGCGCGGTTCAATTGCTGGATCGCGAAATCCGGCGGCAGAAACTTCAATTCGAGGTCGAAAAGAAGGATCTCGACCCGCCTGAGAGGGATTGTCCAACAGTCAACGTGAGCGCAATCGCCGTGGGATTGCCGGCGCCCGCGCCGGGCGATTGCGAAAGCGAGCGCAAATCGGTTGGCACGAAGCAATTAACGGCGTACCGGCGACTGATCCTGATCGCCAGACTCGAAGACACTGAGGACGGCATGATGGATTCGTGGCCGACGCCCGAGATCATTCCCATTAGACTGCGCACGCTGCAACGCTTAGTGAACGACTTCAGTTTGGCCTTCAAAATGATAAGTCCGAAAGAGACCGAAAGTTTCAATCTCTTTCGGCGTGCGCCCGCCGGCTGTGCGACGACGGCGAAACTCCTGGCGCGATGGTCGCTGGTGCGCGTCGTCGGAATGGCGAACGCGATCGAAAGCGCGGCGCAGGCGCCGGAGGTGCTTCACGAGGACGAGAGCTTGCGGACGACATTGGACGGATATGCCGGTTACGTGGCGGACTTCGATATCGGATGCGTAAGGAGTAATGGATTTGCACGGCTGTCGCCCAGCATCGCCCAACATTTTTACAAAGTGGTTGGCAAATATTGGGAGGTGCGCGCGAATCTGATTTCCCACGACGACGAGGATGACAGCGGCCTCAATCGCCCCAAATTGATGGCGTTCTGCACTTCGCGCGACGCCTATACTCGCGCGATGGACATGTTCAAAGACTCGAGAGAGCATCGCGAGAGCGGCGAGGCGGATGACGTTTTTGAAGAACCTGATGATTTAGACAAATTGACTTTGGATCAAATGGCCGGAATTCTGCACGACGAAATTGACAGGCACACGGTCAGGGACGCTCTGAAGCGCGTCAAAGGCGCGTTGACTTCAGATTTCCCGCTTGCTGACGTCGAAAAATTCTGTCCGCAATGATCGAGGATTACTCCGCGACCTTCATGGCCAGCGCGATATGCGGCGCGAGGGCGATCGCGCCCAAAACCAAAATCGCGAGAAGACGATGGTACATGACGGCCTCCATCTGGAGACAAACATATGATCTCCGCCGCCTGAACTCAAGATTAATGGCGAAATCCAATGCAGCGACCGCTCCTTCAGCGGCGCCATTGCGCCTCACGCGGCGCCACCCTTATATAAGCTCAAGCACAACGGATCCGGGGAAGCCACATGGTCGGCGCCGACGACGACATTCTCACCGCTGCGGCGTCCTGGCGGGCGCAAGGCCGCGGCGTCGCCATCGCCACCGTCGTCGAGACCTGGGGATCGGCGCCGAGGCCGGTCGGCTCGCATCTGGCGATCGATCAAGACGGCCGGTTCCTCGGCTCCGTCTCCGGCGGCTGCGTCGAAGGCGCGGTGGTGGAGGAGGCGCTCGACGTGATCGCCTCGGGCGAGGCGAAAATTCTGGAGTTCGGCGTCGCCGACGAGACGGCCTGGAAGGTCGGGCTGTCCTGCGGCGGGCGCATCAAAGTCTATGTCGAGCGGGTCGAGGGATGAAGCTTGAATATTTGCAGGCGTTGAACGCCGCGCGCGCCGCGCGCCGCGCCTGCGTGCTGGTGACCAAACTCGACGGCGGCGAGCAGCGATTTGTCGTCGCCGAGCGGGTCGTCGACGATCCGCTCGCCGAGGAGATCGAGGCGGCGCTGCGCGCCGGCAAGAGCGGGACGGTTGCGCGCGACGGCGTCGACTATTTCCTCACCGTGCAGGTTCCCCCCGTTCGCCTGGTGATGATCGGCGCCGTGCATATCTCGCAGGCTTTGTCGCCGATCGCCCGCATCGCCGGGCTTGATCCCGGTCGTCATCGATCCGCGCACCGCCTTCGCTTCGCCCGAGCGTTTTCCGGATACGCCGGTGGTGGCGCAATGGCCGGACGAGGCGTTGGAGGAGCGGCCGCTCGACCGCTACACCGCGATCTGCCTGTTGACCCACGATCCCAAGATCGACGACCGGGCGCTCACTCGCGCGCTGAAGGCGGAATGTTTCTATATCGGCGCGCTCGGCTCGCGAAAGACGCACGCCCGGCGGATCGAGCGCATGAAGGCGGAAGGCTTTGACGACGCCGCGCTTGCGCGCATCCATGCGCCGATCGGCCTCGATATCGGCGCGGTGAGCCCCGCCGAGATCGCCGTTTCGATCGCCGGCGAAATCGTCGCGGCGTTGCGCAAAAAGCCGCTGCGCTCGGAACGGTCATGAAATTCGGCCCCGTGCCTGTCGCGCGGGCGCTCGGCGCGATCTCGGCGCACGCTGTCCGCGCCGGCGAATCGCGGCTGAGAAAGGGACAGAAAATCGGTTCGTCCGAACTCGACGCCTTGCGGGCCGCCGGTCTCGAAACTCTGATCGCCGCTGAAGTCGAGGCCGGCGACGTCGGCGAGGACGCGGCGGCGCTGAGCCTCGCGCAGGCGATCGCCGGCGCCCATTTGCGGCTCGATCCGCCGTTCACCGGCCGCGTGAACATATTCACGACCGTCAACGGCCTCATCAACGTGTCCCGTGCGCGCATCGACGCGATCAATCGCGTCGACGACGCCATCACCGTGGCGACGCTTGGCGAATGGCGGCCGGTCGTGGATGGCGACATGGCGGCGACGGTGAAAATCATCCCGTTCGCCGCTCCGGCGGCGGCGCTCGAGGCCGCCTGCGCGGCGGGGCGTCGGGGCGGTGACGGTGGCGCCCTATCGGCCGCTGCGGGTCGGCGTGATCTCGACGTTGCTGCCGGGGCTGAAGCCGAGCGTCGTCAACAAGACGCTCGGCGTTCTCGAGGCGCGGCTGGCGCCGGCGCGAGCGCGTCTCGTCGAAGACCGGCGTTGCGCGCACGAAACGGACGCGCTCGTCGAGACGCTGCGCGCGGTCGAGGGACGCTGCGACGTCGTGATTGTGTTCGGCGCATCGGCGATCACCGACCGGCGCGACGTCATCCCGGCGGCGCTGGAGGCGGCGGGCGGCCGCATCGAACATTTCGGCATGCCGGTCGATCCCGGCAACCTGCTGCTGTTGGGCGATCTCAACGGCAAACCCGTGATCGGCGCGCCGGGTTGCGCGCGTTCGCCGAAGGAAAACGGGTTCGATTGGGTGCTCGGGCGCGTGCTCGCCGGCGTGCCGATCCGCCGCGCCGACATTCAGGCGATGGGGGTCGGCGGCCTGTTGATGGAGATCGACAGCCGGCCGCAGCCGCGCCGGGGCGATGGCTGAGATCGCGGCCATTGTTCTCGCGGCGGGACAGGCGTCGCGCTATCGCGCCGCGGGCGGCGCGGAAGCCGAGCAAACTGATCGCGGACTATCGCGGCGAGCCGCTGGTGCGCTGGGCGGTCGCGCGCGGCGCTCGCCTCGAAGGCGCGGCCGGTGGTGGTGGTGACGGGGCACGCGGCGGCGCAGGTCGAGGCGGCGCTCGCCGGGCTTCGACGTGACGTTCGCGCATAATCCCGATTTCGCGCAGGGGCTTGCGACCTCGCTGCGGACCGGGGTCGCGGCGCTGCCGGCGGGCGTCGCCGGCGCCGTCGTGATGCTGGGCGACATGCCGGAGGCGTCGGCGGCCGTCGTGGACGGGCTCAGCGCGGCGTTCGCGGCCAAGCCCGGCGCGCTGGCGGCGGTCGCGGTTTATCGCGGCCGGCGCGGCAATCCGGCGCTGCTGCTCACGCGCGCTGTTCGCCGAGGTCGGCCGCTTGACGGGCGACGAGGGCGCGCGCGGGGTTTTGCACGCCTTGTCGCCCGAGCGGATCGCCACCTTGGACGTCGCGGACGCGGGCGTGACGAAGGACGTCGACAGGCCGCAGGACTTGCGGTGACGTCGTAGGGTCTGCCGCCGCGACGCCGAAAGTCGGAAGACGCGCGCCCGCGAACGGACTATAGGAGCCGCCGACATGTTCGCGAGAGGACTGCGATGACCGACCTGCACAAAAACTACATCGCCGGCGAATGGGCGGCTGGCGCCTCCGTCACCCGCAACCTCAACCCCTCCAACACCGGCGACGTGATCGGCGAATATGCGCAGGCGACCGCCGCGCAGGTCGACGACGCCGTCAAGGCCGCCCGCGCCGCGCTGCGCGCCTGGGCGCGCTCGACGCCGCAGGAGCGCCACGACGTCCTGCTCGAAAGTTTCGTTGGAGATCGCCGCCCGCAAGGAGGAGCTTGGCCGGCTGCTGTCGCGCGAAGAGGGCAAGACGCTGCCGGAGGGGATCGGCGAAGTCGCGCGCGCGGCGCAAATCTTCGACTTCTTCGCCGGCGAAGTGCTGCGCATACCCGGCGAGAAATTCGCCAGCGTGCGTCCGGGCGTCGACATCGAAGTGACGCGCGAACCGGTCGGCGTCGTCGGCATCATCGCGCCGTGGAATTTCCCGATCGCGATCCCCGCCTGGAAAATCGCGCCGGCTCTGGCCTACGGCAATACGGTGGTGTTCAAGCCGGCCGATCTCGTGCCGGGCTCCGCCCAGGCGCTCGCCGAGATCATCGTGCGCGCGGGCGCGCCGGCCGGCGTGTTCAACCTCGTGATGGGGCGCGGCTCCGTCGTCGGCCAGGCGATGCTCGAACATCCCCTGATCGACGCCATCTCGTTCACCGGTTCGGTTGCAACCGGCAAGCGCGTGGCGCTGGCCTGCACGGAGCGGATGCGAAAGTTCCAGCTCGAAATGGGCGGCAAGAATCCGCTCGTCGTGCTCGACGACGCCGATATCAAAGTCGCGGTGGAAAGCGCCGTCAACGGCGCCTTCTTTTCCACCGGCCAGCGCTGCACCGCCTCGTCGCGGCTCATCGTCACGGAAGGGATCTACGGCCGCTTCGCCGACGCGCTTTCCGATCGCATCCGCGGCCTCGTCGTCGACGATGCCCTAAAGCCCGGGGTCCATATCGGCCCGGTCGTCGATCAGAACCAGCTCGATCAAGACTTGAGCTATGTCGAGATCGGCAAGAGCGAAGGCGCGAAGCTCAAGCTCGGCGGCGAGCGCTTGAACCGCGAGACGCCCGGCTTCTACATGGCGCCGGCTTTGTTTGTCGACGCCGACAACGACATGCGGATCGCGCGCGAAGAGATCTTCGGCCCCGTGGCGGCGATGATCCCGGCCAAATCCTACGACCACGCGCTCGAACTCGCCAACGACACGGAGTTTGGGCTCTGCGCCGGAATTTGCACGACGAGCCTCAAACATTCCAGCCACTTCAAGCGCAACATCGAGGCCGGCATGGCGATGGTCAACCTGCCGACCGCGGGCGTCGACTATCACGCGCCGTTTGGCGGCCGCAAAGGCTCCAGTCTCGGCGCGCGCGAACAGGGACGCTACGCCGTGGAGTTCTACACTGTCGTCAAGACAGCTTACACGCAGGCTTGAGCCGGCGTTCGAACAAGCGGCGCTTTGCAATATCGCGCGTCAACTGTATGATTTGGACCAGTCGCGCAAGCGACGCGCCCGCGAAGGCGCATAAGGGGGGGCGCGCATGGATCTCGATCTCAAGGAGCAGATCGCTCAGGTTCTGTCGCCGGACGTGGCGCGGCAATTGGCGTCCACGGTCGGCATGGACGATGGACAAGGCAAGACTTTCGTCGCGGCCGCAATTCCGGCGCTGCTGGCGGCTTTCCTCCATTCGTTCGAAACCGGCGGCGGCGCCAAGGCGCTGAGCGACGCGGTCTCCAATTCCGATCCCAACATCCTTGAACGCCTGCGCCGCGCGCTCGCCGCGCGCGATCTGTTTCCGCTGAACGAAGGCGTCAGTGCGTTGGCGCCGGTGCTCGGCGCGGCGATGCGCGACAAACTCGCCAACGGGCTCGCCGATCTCGTCGGCATGCCGATCGAGGCGGCGGCGCCGGCGCTCGGCGCCGTCGAGCAGGCGGCGATTGGCGTCATCGGCCAGCAGGACCCGTCGATGTGGTCGGACGCCGATTCCATTCGCAAGTTTATCGTGAGCCAGAAAGGCGCGTTCCTGGCGGCCGTCCCGGCCAGCTTGGCCGGGCTGGTCGGCGCCGTGGGCTCCGCCGCGCCGTCTCGTCCGGCGCAGGCGGCGCCTCCGCCTCCCGCACAAGCGAAACCTGCGTCGCCGCCACCTGCGTCGCCGCCGCCGCAGGCGGCGCCGGTCGCCGCCGCCCCGGTCGAGCGCGCCGCGCCCGCCCCCGCCGCCGGAGCCGTCGGGCGGGTTCCCGACCTGGATCATCGTGCTAATAGTTGTCGTGATCCTCGCCGCCGTGGGCTATTACTACTGGACGAGCAGGCGTACTTCCGAATCGGGGTTCGAGGCGCCGTCGTCGGAATACGCGTTTGACATCACGGAAAAGACCACGTTCTGAAATGCGGGCAGCCGTCGTCCTGGCGCTGGCGTTGGCCCTCGTCGCCTGCGCCGAGCGCCCGGAAGGCGCCCTCATCGCGGTCACGGCGCAAGTCCCTGGCGCCTCGACCGTGGACATGCTCGTCGCCACGACGCGCGCGCCCATAGAAACCCCGGGCGTGCTCTTCAGCGGCGAGCGCGGCAGGGGGCTGCGCTTCGCCGATATCGCGGTTTCGATCCCGCCCGACAGCGCGCGCAAGATCGGCGACGTGCAGTGGCCCGCGCAGCTTCCCGGCGATCCCGCGCACGACTTCGTCACCCTGCGCGCCGACCGTTTGGAGTTGGCGGAGGCGAAGGCGGTGTTCCACAAGCGCATCGTCGCCAATCGCGCCCATCACGCGCTGGTGTTCGTCCACGGCTACAACACCCGCTTCGCCGAGGCGGTCTATCGTTTCGCCCAGGTCGCTCACGACTTCGGCGCTGATGTGGTGCCGGTGCTGTTCACGTGGCCCTCGCGCGGCAAGGCGCTCGAATATTTGTACGATCGCGAGAGCGCCAACTACTCGCGCGACGGGCTCGAAGCGGTTTTGCAGGCGCTCGCAGACGACCCCAAGGTCAGCGAGATTTCCATTCTCGCGCATTCGCTGGGAAATTTCGTCGCCGTCGAGGCGCTGCGGCAGATGGCGATCCGCGACCGCGGGCTGCCG
>CAWIEP010000004.1:0-85664 GCA_963835115.1 uncultured Pseudomonadota bacterium | reverse complement strand
ATCCAGTTCACGCCCGACCTGATGCCAACCGACATTCTCGGCGCCGAGGTGATGGAGGAGGCGCAGGACGGCCGGCGTTCGTTCCGCTTCCTGCGCGGCCCGATCTTCGCGCAACTGTTGATGGCCGACGAGATCAACCGCGCCAGCCCGCGCACCCAGTCGGCGCTTTTGCAGGCCATGCAGGAGCGCCACGTGACCATCGCCGGCGCCCGGCACGACCTGCCGCAGCCGTTTCATGTGCTGGCGACGCAAAATCCGCTGGAGCAGGAAGGCGCCTATCCCCTGCCCGAGGCGCAGCTCGACCGGTTTCTCATGCAGATCGACGTCGGCTATCCCGACCGCGCCGCCGAACGACGCGTGCTGATCGAAACCACCGGCGTCGTCGAGACCAAGGCGAAGCCGGCGATGACCGCCGAGGACCTGATGGCCGCGCAGCGTCTGGTGCGCGCGGCGCCGATCGGCGAGAACGTCGTCGAGTCGATCCTCGATCTGGTGCGCGCCGCCCGCCCCGGCGACGGCGACCCCGAACTCAGCAAACCGATCGCCTGGGGCCCCGGCCCGCGCGCGGCGCAGGCGCTGACGCTCGCCGCCCGCGCCCGCGCGCTGATCGACGGCCGGCTGGCGCCGTCGCGCGACGACGTCGTCGCGCTCGCCGAGCCGGTGCTGAAACACCGCATGGCGCTGACCTATCCCGCGCGCGCCGAGGGCGAGACCATCCCGGCCGTGGTGGCGCGGCTCGTCGCCAAATACGTGCGGTGAACGTGGCGCCAAGCCAACGTAGCGCCCCGCGAACAGGCCGCCCTCCTCGCCGCCCGCCTGCCCGATCTCGTCGTCGCGGCGCGGCGGCTCGCCCATAGCGTCATGCACGGCGTGCATGGCCGGCGGCGCGCCGGTCCCGGCGAGAATTTCTGGCAATTCCGTCCCTTCGCCGCCGGCGAGCCCGCCAACCGCATCGACTGGCGCCGTTCGGCCCGAGGGTCGCAAGCCTTCGTGCGCGAGCGCGAGTGGGAGGCGGCGCAGACGGTCTGGCTGTGGTTCGACCGCTCCGAAACCATGGATTTCCGCTCCGATCTCGCCCCCGACAAGCAAAGTCGACCGCGCCGCCGTGCTGACCCTGGCGCTCGCGGATCTTGCGGTGCGCGGCGGCGAACGGGTTGGATTGCTCGGCCTGTCGCGGCCGATCGCCGCGCGCAATGTGATCGACCGTTTCGCGGAAATCCTCGCCGCGCCCGGGCCGGCGCCCGCGCCGCTGCCGCCGCAGGCCGCGATTGCGGCGCGGGCCAAGCTGGTGCTGATCGGCGACTTTCTCGCGCCCCCCGCCGAGATCGAGGCGTCGTTCGCCACGCTCGGCGGCTCCGGCGTCGAGGGCCACGTGGTGATGATCGCCGATCCCGTCGAAGAAGTCTTTCCCTACCAAGGCCATGTCGATTTCCTCGACATGGCGGGCGCGGCGCGCTGGCGCGCGCCACGCGCCGAGGACGTGCGCGCGCTCTACCAGGAGCGTCTCGCCGCGCAGCGCGAGGCGGTCAGCGCCGCAGCGCGAGTGCGGGGATGGGACTTCCTGCAGCATCGCACCGACGCCTCCGCCGCCAGCGCCTTGCTGGCGCTGCACGCCCGCCTCGCCGAGCCGGTGGCCTAGATGCTGGGACTGCCGCTGGCCTTCGCCGCACCCGCCGCGCTCGCCGCGCTGGCGGGTCTCGTCGCGCTCTATTTTCTGCTGCGGGTGACGCCGCCGCGCCCGCGCCGTCAGATTTTTCCCCCCGTTCGCCTGCTGCTCGGGCTGGAGCCGAAGCAGACGACGGCGTTTCGCACGCCATGGCCGCTGCTGCTGCTGCGGCTCGCCATCGCGGCGCTGGTGATCCTGGCGATGGCGGGGCCGTTGTGGCGGCCGTTGGCGGCGGCGGCCGGCAAAGGGCCGCTGCTGATCGTGCTCGATGACGGCTGGGCGGCGGCGCCGTCATGGGACAAGCGCATCGCGCTGGCGCGCGAAGCGGCGCGCTCGGCGGCGCAGGCCGGCCGGCCCGTGGCGCTTTCCGCCCTTTCGCGGGGCGGCGAAGAGATCGTGGCGACCGACGGCGGCGCCGCGGAAAGCAAACTCGCCGCCGCCGCGCCCGCGCCGTTCGCCCCGCCGCGCGCCCCGGCCGCGACGGCGGTCGCGCGGTTTCTCGCCGCCCATCCCGACGCCGAAACGCTGTGGATCGCCGACGGCCTCGATTTCGGCGGCGGCGACGCCTTCGCCCGCGCCCTGAACGGCCATTCCGTGCAAGTCGCCGCCGACCCCGCCACGACCCTGGCGCTGGTCGGCGCCGACAGCCTTCCCGGCGCGCTCGATCTCGCGGTCGCGCGCGCCGGGCCTGGCGCGCCATCGCGCGGAACCGTCCGCGCCTTCGACGGGCGCGGGCGCGCGGTCGGCGAGGCGCCGTTCGATTTCGGGACCGGCACCGCCGCCAAGGCGCGATTCGAGCTGCCGGTGGAATTGCGCAACGACATCGCGCGGCTTTCGATCGACGGCGAGCGCTCGGCGGGGGCGGTCTGGCTGGTCGACGAACGCGCCAAGCGGCGGCGCGTCGCCGTGATCGCCGGCGGCAGCGCCGATCTCGCGGAACCGCTGCTCGCGCCGACCTATTATCTCACGCGCGCCCTCACCCCGTTCGCCGACGTGCGCGAGGCCAAGCCCGGCGCCGCCGATCCGATCGCCGATCTCATCGGCGAAGCGCCCTCGGCGCTGGTGATCGCCGACATGAACATCGGACCCGGCCCCGACCACGACAAGATCGCCGCCTTCGTCGAAGGCGGCGGCCTGCTGGTCCGCTTCGCCGGCGCGCGCATGGCGGCGGAGGACGACGACTTGATCCCGAGCCCGCTGCGACGCGGCGGCCGCACGCTCGGCGGCGCGCTCTCGTGGGAGACCCCCAAGCACATCGCGCCGTTCGAGGCGCCGAGCCCGTTTCTCGGTCTGCAACCGCCGCAGGAGGTGACGATCTCGCGCCAGGTGCTCGCCGAGCCGACGCCAGGCCTGCCGGAGAAGACCTGGGCGCGGCTTTCCGACGGCACGCCGCTGGTCACCGCAGCGCGGCGCGGCAAGGGACTGATCGTGCTGTTCCATGTCACCGCCGACACGACCTGGTCGAACCTGCCGCTGTCGGGCCTGTTCGTCGAGATGATGCGCCGGATCGTAGCAGAGGCGAACGCCTCCGCCGCGCCCAAAGGCGCCGCCGCGCCGAACCCGGCCAAGGTGACGCTGCCGCCGTTTCGCACGCTCGACGGTTTTGGCGCCCTGGGGCCGCCCCCGGCCACGGCCAAGCCGCTGCCGGCGGCGTTTTCCGGCGCCGCCGACGACGAGCATCCGCCCGGGTTTTATGGGCCGCCCGAGAGCGCGTTCGCGGTCAACGCGCTCGGCGTGGGCGCGGCGCTCAAGGCCGCCGATTACGCGGGCCTCGAGCGCCGCCCCGGCGGCCTGACGATGGCGCAGCCGCTCGACCTCAAGCCTTGGCTGCTGCTGGCGGCGTTTCTCGGCTTCCTCGTCGACGCCGTCGCCAGTCTGCGGCTTGGCGGCGCGTCGTGGCGTTGGCGGACAGCCGCGCCGCTGGCGCTGGCCCTGCTGCTCGCGCCGGCGGACTCGACCCGCGCGACGGCCATCACCGACCAGCAGGCCGCGACCGCGACGCGGCTCGCCTATGTCGCGACTGGCGACGCCGAGGTCGATGAAACCTCGCAACTCGGCCTCGAGCAATTGACCCGCACCCTCAACCAGCGCACTTCCGCCGAACTCGCCGAACCGGTCGCGCTCGACCCCGCGCGCGACGAACTCGCGTTCTATCCGCTGATTTACTGGCCGATCGCGGCCGACCGGCCGCAGCCTTCGCCGGGCGCGGTGGCGCGCGTCGCCGCCTTCATGCACAACGGCGGCACGATCGTGTTCGACACGCGCGATGCGCTCTCCGCGCCGGCCGACGGCGCCCCGAGCCCCGAAAAGCTGTGGCTGCGCAAAATGCTCGCCGGCGTCGACGTGCCGGTGCTGGAGCCGGTGCCGCCCGACCACGTGGTCACCAAGACCTTCTATCTCCTCAAAGGCTTCGTTGGCCGCACCGAAAGCGGGCAGACCTGGATCGAGGCGCTGCCGCCGATCGACCCCAGGGATCGCGTCAACCGTCCGGCGCGGGCCGGAGACAGCGTGTCGCCGATCATCGTCACGTCGAACGATCTCGCCGGCGCCTGGGCGGCGCGTGAGGACGGCGAACCGCTTTACCCGCTCACCCCCGGCGATCCCCGTCAGCGCGAGATGGCGCTGCGCGGCGGCGTCAATCTCGTGATGTACGCGTTGACCGGTAATTACAAAGCCGATCAGGTGCACGCCCGCGATCTCCTGGAAAGGCTGTCGCGGTGAACGACTGGACACTCAACCTTTCGCCGGCCTTCCCGCTGTGGCTCTATGTCGCGCTGGGTGTGGCCGCTGTGCTCGCGGTGGCGCTGACCGCCTGGAGACGGCCGCGCGCCGCGTTCGGCCGCGCGCTGGTCGCCGCGCTGCTGCTGTTCGCGCTCGCCGACCCCTCGTTGCAACGCGAGGATCGGCGCCCGCTGAAAGACGTGGTCGCCGTGGTCGTCGACCGCTCCGGCTCCAACCGCATCGGCGAACGTGCTGCCCAGACAGACGCCGCGCGCGCGGCGATCGCCAAGCAACTCGCCGCGATGGACAACGTCGAGACGCATTTCGTCGACAGCCCGCGCGAGGACCCCGACAACAAGGGCACCGAACTGTTCGCCGCGTTGCGCAACGCGCTGGCCGACACGCCGCCCGAGCGCATCGGCGGCGCGATCCTCATCACTGACGGCGTCATCCACGACGTCCCCGCCGACGCCGCCGCCCTCGGCTTTCACGCGCCCTTGCACGCGCTCATCACCGGCCACGAGGGCGAGCGCGACCGGCGGCTGGAGCTGGTCGAGGCGCCCCGCTACGGCATCGTCGGCAAGGCGCAGACCATCGGCGTGCGCGTGCTCGACAGCGACGACCACGGCGAGCCGGCGACGGTGATGGTCAAGCGCGACGGCAAGATTCTGGCGACCTACGACGCGCATATCGGCGAACGGCTCGACATCCCCGCCCCCATCGACCACGCCGGCGAAAACATATTTGAATTGGAGGTGGCGACGCTGCCGGGCGAATTAACGGCGATCAACAACAAGGCGGTCGTCACCATCGACGGCGTGCGCGACAAGCTGCGCGTGCTGCTCGTGTCGGGCGAACCGCACCCGGGCGAGCGCATGTGGCGCAATCTGCTGAAGTCGGACGCCAATGTCGATCTCGTCCATTTCACGATTCTGCGCCCGCCGGAAAAAAGCACCGACGGGACGCCGATCAACGAACTGGCGCTGATCGCGTTTCCGGTCGCGGACCTGTTCGGCCGCAAGATCAAGGATTTCGATCTCATCATCTTCGACCGCTACTCCACGCAGGCGGTGCTGCCGCAGGTCTATCTCGACAACATCGTGCGCTATGTGCGCGGCGGCGGCGCGCTTGCTGCTCGCGGTCGGCCCGGAATTCGAGACCCCGGAGGGTCTTTTCAACACCCCGCTCGGCGAGATTTCGCCGGCGCGGCCGACTGGCGAGGACGTCGTGCGCGCGTTCCGGCCCGAGATTTCCGCCGACGGGGCCAAGCACCCCGTCGCCCGCGATTTGCCGGGCTCGGAAGTCAGCCCGCCCGCCTGGGGCTCCTGGTTTCGCGCCATCGGCGCGAAAGTGACGGCGGGCGTCAATATCATGCAGGCGGGGCCGTCGACGCCGCTGCTGGCGCTGTCGCGCGTCGACAAGGGCCGCGTGGCGCTGCTGCTCTCCGACCAGATCTGGTTATGGCAACGCGGCTACGAGGGCGGCGGACCGCATCTCGACCTGCTGCGCCGCCTTGCGCATTGGTTGATGAAGGAGCCCGAACTCGAAGAGGAGGCGCTGCGCGCCCGCGCTCGCGGCCAGGACGTGACCATCGAGCGGCAGAGCCTGAAGGACGCGATCCCGCCGGCGACGCTGACCGGGCCGGACGGGGTTTCGCGCGCCGTGACGCTTTCGGCCGCGGAGCCGGGTCTCTCGCGCGCGACCGTGCATGTCGAGGACGACGGGCTTTACCGGGCGAGCGACGGCGAGCATGTCGCTCTGGTCAATGTCGGGCCGGACAATCCGCTGGAGTTTCAGGAGGTCGTCTCGACGACCGAGCATCTGCGAACGCTCGCGGACGCGACCGGAGGCTCCGCGCGGCGGATCGGCGATCCCGGCAGCTTGCGACTGGTGGCGATGCGGGATTCGCCGATCTATGCGGGCTCCGGCTATCTCGCGATCAAGCGCACGGGGGCCAGCGCCCTGATCGGCGTGTCGCGCTGGCCGCTGGCGCTGGGTTTTGGCGGATTGGCGGCGCTGATCGGCGCGCTGGTGCTGATGTGGCTGGCTGAGAGCGGGCGACGGTGGCGGCGCGGCGGTTGAGGCCGGACGCGACATTGACAAACCGGTGCGCAGCCGTCATTCCGACGCTGTCAGTCCAAGACACCCCGCGGAAGAGTCCGGCGCTAGTCACGCGCCGGCGCCGAAGGCGCAACCGCCCCGGAAACGCTCAGGCCCAAGGGACCGCCGGGTGATGACGCTCTGGAAAGCGGCGGACGGCCTCGTGCCGGTCGCCCACCGACGGGGGTAATCGCTTCGCGAGAGGCGGGAATTCTCTCAGGTCACCCGACAGAGGGGGCGCGCGGCGGACGCCGCGCGTGGCGGCGTTTGGACTTCCCATGACGGCTTTGCTGGTCACTCCGCTTCACGCCCTGCACCGCGAATACGGCGCGCGCTTCGCGCCGTTCGCCGGCTACGACATGCCGATCCAGTATCGCGACGGCATCCTCGCCGAGCACGCCCACACCCGCGCCGAGGCCGGGCTGTTCGACGTCTCGCATATGGGCCAGGCGTGGCTCGAAGGACCGGATTACGAGGCCGTCGCGCGCGCGCTGGAAACCCTCTGCGCCGCCGATCTCGTCGGATTGGCCTCCGGGCGTCAGCGCTACACGCAATGGCTCAACGCCGACGGCGGGATCGTCGACGACCTGATGGCGACGCGGCCGGCTGGCGACTCGCGCGGCCTCTATCTCGTGCTCAATGCGTCCCGCAAAGACGTCGACTTGGCCCTGATTGCAGCGCATCTGCCCCAGGCGATCCAATTGCGCCGCCTCGACGACCGCGCGTTGCTGGCGTTGCAGGGTCCCGCCGCCGCGCGGGCGCTGCGGCGCGCGACAGGCGCCGAAGATATCGGCGTTATGCCGTTCATGAGCGCGCGCAAATATCATTGGGGCGGAGCGGACGCCTATGTCTCGCGCTCCGGCTACACCGGCGAAGACGGCTTTGAAATCTCGCTGCCGGCCGACAGGGCCGAAGCCTTCGCCCGCCGGCTGCTGGCGGAGCCGGAGGTAAAGCTGATCGGCCTCGGCGCGCGCGATACGCTGCGGCTGGAGGCGGGCCTGTGCCTCTACGGGCATGAGTTGACGGAGGAGATCGACCCCGTCGAGGCGGGACTCGCATGGTCGATCCCCAAGCGCCGCCGGGCGGAAGGCGGCTTTCCGGGCGCGGCGCGCATCCAAAAGGCGCTGGCCGAGGGGCCATGGCGGCGGCGCGTCGGCTTGCGGCTCGAAGGCCGCGCGCCGGCGCGCGACGGCGCCGAGATCGTCGCGTCCGATGGGCGCGCGGTGGGCGCCGTCACGTCCGGCGGCTTCGGCCCCAGCGTCGGCGCGGCGATCGCCATGGGTTACGTCGAGACCGGCTTCGCCGCGCCCGGAACGGAGCTTGCTCTGCTCGTGCGCGGCAAGGCTTTGCCCGCGAAGGTCGTCCCCCTGCCCTTCCACCCGCACGCCTATTATCGAGGCTGAACGGAGGTCCAAATGCGTTTCACCCGGGACCATGAATATATCGACGCCGGCGCCGACGCCGCGACCATCGGCGTCAGCGAGCACGCGCAGAGCCAGCTTGGCGACATCGTGTTCGTCGAGTTGCCCGCGATCGGCGCCAAGTTCAAAAAAGGCGACGCCGCGGCGGTGGTGGAGAGCGTGAAAGCGGCCAGCGATGTGTTCGCGCCGGCCTCCGGCGAAGTAGTCGCCGTCAACGCCAAGCTCGCCGACGGCCCTAGCCTCGTCAACGAGGACGCGCAGGGCGCCGGCTGGTTGTTCAAGCTCAAGCTGTCCGACCCCGCCGAACTCGATGGCCTGATGGACGCCGACGCCTACGGCGAATATCTCAAGACCATCGTCTGATGCGCTATCTGCCGCTCGATGCCGACGACCGGCGACTGATGCTCGCGCGAGTCGGCGTAGCCGACATCGACGCGCTGTTCGCCGACATTCCCGAGGAGAGGCGGCCTCGGCGATCTGCTTGCCGATGCCGCGCGCGCATGAGCGAACTCGCCGTCGAGCGGGCGCTCGCCGCGCTGGCGGCGAAGAACGTCGCGGCGCGGCTCGGTTCCGTTCTTCCTCGGCGCCGGCGCCTATCGCCATCATGTGCCGGCGACCGTCGATCATCTGATCCAGCGCTCGGAGTTTCTGACCAGCTACACGCCCTATCAACCGGAGATCTCCCAGGGCACGCTGCAAGTGCTGTTCGAGTTCCAGACCCAGGTCGCGCTGCTGACCGGCATGGAGGTCGCCAACGCCTCGATGTACGACGGCTCGACCGCCTGCGGCGAGGCGATGCTGATGGCGCATCGCGTCACGCGCCGCAAGAAGGCGGTGCTGTCGGGCGGCCTGCATCCGCATTACTCGGAAGTCTGCGCGACGCTGGCGCGCTTCGCCGGCGACCGCGATCGACGCCGCTGCCGCCCGATCCGCTGGCGAGCGAGGATCTCGTCGACCGCATCGACGATCAGACAAGCTGCGTGATCGTGCAGACGCCCGACGTATTCGGCAACCTGCGCGATCTGACGCCGATCGCCGAGGCCGCGCACGCGCAGCGGCGCGTTGCTGATTGCGGTGTTCACCGAAGCCGTGTCGCTCGGCGCGGTGCGAGCGCCGGGCGACATGGGCGCCGACATCGTCGTCGGCGAGGGCCAGTCGATCGGCAATCCGCTGACCTTCGGCGGCCCCTATGTCGGCCTGTTCGCGACTCGCACCAAATATGTGCGGCAGATGCCGGGACGCCTCGCCGGCGAGACCGTCGACGCCGACGGCAAGCGCGGCTTCGTGCTGACGCTGTCGACGCGCGAGCAGCACATCCGGCGCGAGAAGGCGACCAGCAACATCTGCACGAATTCCGGACTGTGCGCGCTGGCGTTCACGATCCATCTGACGCTGCTCGGCGAGGCGGGCCTGACGCGGCTCGCGCGCGTCAATCACGCCAACGCCGTCGATCTCGCCGAGCGGCTTTCGCGCCGTTCCCGGCGTCGAGGTGCTCAACGCGCATTTCTTCAACGAATTCACGATCCGCACGCCGAGGCCGGCGGCGGAGCTGGTCGGAGCGCTCGCCGCGCAGGGGATCATCGCCGGGCTGCCCGGTATCGCGGCTTTCGCCGGGCGCCGGGCTCGACGATTTGCTGATCGTCGCGGCGACCGAGATCAACACCGAGGAAGATCGTGCGGCGTTCGCCGACGCCTTGCGAACGTATTTGTGAGGGCGCCGAGGAGGCGGGTCCTTTCCCGGTCTGCAATCTGCGGCTTATACCAAATCTCTTTGATCGGAACCGATCATCGAATGGCGAAGAGGCGCCCGGCGCAGAGCGCCGTCATGGCCGGGCTTGTCCCTGATATCCACGCGGTCGTGCAGACAACAAATGTCGAATGTTCTCGTGGCGGTTGCGCAGGGCTTCGTGAAGGCTCTGCAATCTTGGCGGCGCGCCACGGCGTGGATATCAGGGACAAGCCCGGCCATGACGAGCAGTGCGCAGCTATGATTGGCGTCCGTCTCGCCGTCCAACTTGACGCGACGAGTCAAGCTTAACGAGATTCGGTATTATTGTATCTCGAACACGTCAATTTTGGCGGCGATGCCGCGCAGCGAGCGCTCTTTGGGCAGCGGCGTGATGCCTTCGCTCTCGAAAAGCCGCGCGCTGCCGCTGTGTCCGACGACCGGTCTGGTCGCGAATATCGAGGTCGAGTTTGCGAGGCCCTGAACGCGCGAGGCGATGTTGACCGTCTGGCCGAAATAATCCTGGCGATCGTTGAGCATCACCGCCAGGCACGGGCCTTCGTGAATGCCGATCTTCAGGATGAAGTCGACCCCAGGTCGCGCATGGCGACGCGCATGCGCAGCGCCGCCGCGACCGCGCGGTCGGGCGTCGGGAAGGTCGCCATCACGGCGTCGCCGATCGTCTTCACCACCGCGCCCGCTTCCGCGGCGACGATCTCTTGCAGCGCGCGAAAATGCGCGTTCACGAGATCGTAGGCGACGAGATCGCCGACCCGGTCGTAGAGTTCGGTCGAGCCCTTCAGATCCGTGAACAGGAAGGTCAGGCTGGTGATTTTCAATCGTTGGTCGACGTCGAGCGTGTCGGTGCGGTAGAGATCGCGGAAAGTCTGATTGGTGAGCAGCCGCTTGGCGGTAAGGAACGGGCGGCGCTTGCCCAGCAGGTCATGCAATCGTCGCTCGGCGATCCAGACGCTGGGCAGCGTGCGCACATCCGTGCGGTTCTCGAACAATATGCGCAACGGGCCGGGCCGGATCGTCACCCGGTCGCTCGGCGCATGCTCGGCTGTTCGAGCATCGCGGTGAGCGTCTGACGCTCGCGCGTCGGCTCGCCCTTGACTTCGACGAATTGCGCCATGTGCACGACGGGATCGAAGACGATCAAGAACGCCTCCGGCGCCTGCAGCGACATGCTGGCCTTTTCGCCCGGCGGCAGTTCCAGCGAGTCGAGCGTGATTTCCTGAAAGATGCGCGTCGAGCGTTTCGTCGTCAGGCAGATCGACGCCCGATCCCCAGAAAACCTGGCGATAGAATTCGAACGTGGGCAGCGTGTGCGGATCGTGCGCGGCGATGCGCCGAACGCTCGGGCTCACCGTGAAACGTCACCTCGACCATTTCATCGAGCGTCGGCTCGTAGCCGGCCGCGCAAAGCGCGCAGGAATAGTTCGTCCTGATCGATCGTCTTCAGCGTCGCGCCGGTGTCCAGCACGCCGCCGCAGCCCGGGCACAGCACGTTCCAGGCCAGCTCGAAAAGGCCGAGCCGCGCCGCATGAAGAAAGCCCGCGATCGTCTCCTCGTCGTCGAGCGCGTTCTTGGCCGCGAAGTCCAGCGCATTGATCCGGCAAAGACTGCGATCGTCGCCGTTCAACACCAACGTTTCGATGGCGCTCGACGGCCTCCGGCGCCGCCAATTCCCGCAAAATCGTGAATAACGCATCTGTTTCGCTCGACGGCCGCATAGCGTCCTCCAACGACTGCTGGCTACGCAATTCTCACTTGGCCTATTCAGCTGGCGCAGCGGAGGCATCGCGCCGCAGGCCTTGGCCGAGACGAGATCACGTCGTTGCGCACAGTATAATGCTTTTCCGACGCCGCCGCCGCCGCAAAAACGCGCGCCTTCAAGACGGCGCGTCGCCGGTCTTGCCGGCCTTGGCGCTTGCGATATAAATCCGAGCCGATGTCATGCCTGCCCGCCGTCGCGGTCCCGCCGTCCTCGTTTGGCGCAACGGCGCCAACAGCGAGCGCTGGCGGTTGATCTCCGCGCCGCATAAAGCGCTGACCGTCGTGACGATTTCGGGCGGCGGCGTCGCCGGCTCATGGAGAACGCGATGAATCCGCAAGGTCGCCCGACCCGCCCCGTCGAGACCGCCGCCCTGCCCACCTCCACCTTCACCGGCAACCGCGGGCTCGACATCGAGGAGCCGCTGCTGTTCGAGATCGGCCGCGCCGAGACCAGCGGCGTCGATATCGAGGAACCGCGCGCGCACGGCGACCGGTTGGGGCCGCATGCGCGGCGCGGGCCGATCGGACTTGCCGGCTTGAGCGAACCGGAAACGTTGCGCCACTACGTGCGGCTGTCGCGCAAGAATTACGCAATCGACGCAGGGATCTATCCGCTCGGCTCGTGCACGATGAAGCACAATCCCCGGCTCAACGAAAAGCTGGCGCGGCTGCCGGGGTTCGCCGACCTGCATCCGCTGCAACCGGTCTCGACCGCGCAAGGCGCGCTCGCCCTCATCCGTCAGCTCGCGGCGGCGCTGCTGACGATGACCGGCATGAAAGCCGTGGCGATGTCGCCGAAGGCCGGCGCGCACGGCGAGCTTTGCGGCATGATGGCGATCAAGGCGGCGTCGCCCGCGTCGCGCAAGGTCGTGCTGGTGCCGGATTCCGCGCATGGCACCAATCCCGCGACGGCCGCGCTGATCGGGTTCACGGTTCGCTCGGTGCCGGCGCGGGCCGACGGCACGGTGGCGGCGGCGGACGTGCGCGCCGCGCTCGGCCCCGACGTCGCCGCGATCATGCTGACCAACCCCAACACCTGCGGGCTGTTCGAGCGCGAGATCGTCGAGATCGCCGAAGCGGTGCACGCGGCCGGCGCTTATTTCTATTGCGACGGGGCCAACTTCAACGCCATCGTCGGCAAGGCGCGGCCCGGCGATCTCGGCGTTGATGCGATGCACATCAACCTGCACAAGACGTTTTCGACGCCGCACGGCGGCGGCGGTCCCGGCGCGGGGCCGGTTGTGCTGTCCGAGCGCCTCGCGCCGTTCGCGCCCGTGCCTTATGTCGTCGAGCGCGACGGGCGTCTCGCGCTGGTTGAACATGCGGAGGGTCGGGAACTCGGCCGCATGTGCGCGTTTCATGGCCAGATGGGCATGTTCGTGCGCGCGCTCGCGTTCATTCTGTCGCATGGGTCGGACGGGCTTAGGCAGGCCAGCGAAGACGCGGTGCTCGCCGCCAATTATGTGCGCGCCTCCCTCAGCGACTTGATGAGCGCCCCATTTGGCGACCGCCCGTGCATGCACGAGGCTTTGTTTGACGACAGCTGGTTGAAGGACTCCGGGGTCACGACGCTCGACTTCGCCAAGGCGATGATCGACGAGGGTTATCATCCGATGACGATGTATTTCCCGCTGGTCGTGCATGGGGCGATGCTGATCGAGCCGACGGAGTCGGAGTCCAAAGCGAGCCTCGATCTGTTCATCATGACGTTGCGCGATTTGGCGATGCGCGCGAAGCGCGGCGAGGTCGAGCGATTCGTGGGCGCGCCGCGGCTGGCGCCGCGGCGGCGGTTGGATGAGACGCGGGCGGCGCGGGCGCCGGTGCTGCGGTGGACCAAGGCGGCGGCGTCCGGCGCTCCAAGCGACCCGGTCGGCGCCTGAGGCGTGCGCCCGGCGCAGTCGCTGACGGTCTCGCATGAGGAATTCGCACTTGCCGGTTCATCATTCCCACGCGGCGCAGAGCGTCCTCGGCGGCGTCGCCGAGGGACCCGTGGTTGCGACGGCGGAGCCGCTCAGTTTCTGGGGCGGCGTCGACGCCGCGACCGGCCGAGTGATCGACGTTCGCCACCCGCTGCACGGCGTCTCGCTCGGCGGCGCGATTCTGCTGATGCCGACGAGCCGGGGGTCGTGCTCGGGGTCCGGCGTCTTGCTCGAACTGGCGTTGAACGGACGCGCGCCGGCGGCGCTGGTGTTTTGCGAAGCTGAAGACGTGCTGACGCTCGGGGCGCTGGTCGCTTCGGAAATGTTCGGGAGGCCCTTGCCGGTTCTGCGGCTCGGCGCCGATGCCTTCCGAGCGCTCTCGCAAGCAAAGGCGCTTCGCATCGACGAAACGCGCATTTCGGGCGACGGCGTCGCGCTCCCGTTGACGCCGCCCGAGGCGTCGGCGCTAGAATTGACCGCCGCCGACCGCTCCATGCGCGACGGCGTCGATGGTTCGGCCGTCAGCCAAGCGATGCGCATCCTCTGCGCGATGGCCGCGCAACAGGGCGCGCAGTCGCTCGTCGATGTGAGCCGGGTCCATATCGACGGCTGCATCTACGCCAGCCCCGCCAACCTGACGTTCGCGGAACGCATGGCCGAACTCGGCGCCAGGGTCCGCGTCCCCACCACGACAAACGCAATCTCGGTCGAGCCGGATCGCTGGCGCGCGCAAGGCGTGCCTGAGTTTTTCGGCGCGCCGGCTGCGCGACTGGCCGACGCCTATGTCGGCATGGGATGCCAGCCGACCTTCACCTGCGCGCCCTATCTTCTGGACGACGCTCCGAAAGCCGGGGACATCATCGGCTGGGCGGAATCCAACGCCGTGATCTTCGCCAATTCGGCGCTCGGCGCGCGAACCGCCAAACATCCCGACTTTCTCGATCTTTGCATAGCGCTCACCGGACGAGCGCCGCTCGCCGGCGTCTATCTCGACGCCCATCGCAAGGCGCGGCGCATTATCGACGTCGAACGGCCGGCGGGCGCGGACAAATCTTTCTGGCCGCTGCTCGGATATCTGGCTGGCCGCGCGTCCTCCGACCGCATTCCGATCCTGCGGGTGTCCGGCGGCGCCAAGCCGTCGCGCGACGACCTCAAAGCGCTTTGCGCCGCCTTCGGAACGACTTCGGCCGCGCCCATGCTGCATATCGAGGAGTTGACCCCGGAAGCCGGCCACGCGATCGCGCCGGACGCCGATCGCGTGGCCCTGTCGCGGGCCGACTTTGCCGCCGCCTGGGAGCAGTTCAACGACGGGCCCGCGGAGGTGCAGCTCATCGCCATCGGAAGTCCCCATGCGTCGCTCGAAGAATGTCGCGCGCTCGCCGACGCGCTCGGCGGCCGCCGCCGGCGCCCCGAGGCGGCGGTCATCGTGACCGCCGGCAAGGACGTCATCTCCCAGATGCGGCGCGAAGGCCTGTGCGCGCGGCTCGAAGCGAGCGGGGTGGTCATCCTGGCTGACATTTGCTGGTGTACGATCTGTGAACCGGTGTTTCCGACCCGCGCCCGGACCGTGATGACCAATTCCTGCAAATACGCGCACTACGGCCCGGGGCTGCACGGGCGCAGGGTGCGTTTCGGCAGTCTCAAGGATTGCGTGACGGCGGCTCTGACCGGACGGGCGCCGGCGAACCCGCCGAGTTGGCTTTCGCGATAGGGATGCCTGGTCTTGCGGGCCTACCGCCGCCTGAACGTCAAATACACCGACGCCCGCCCCGCCGCCCGCGCTTTCGCCTCATACCGCGTCGGCGTCCAGCCGGCCCACGGCGTCCGCCAGTCGTCGGCGACCTGCGCTTCCCAGACAAACAACGGCGACGCCAGGAACCGCCGCAGCGTCCAGCCCGCGTAGTCGTCGATGTCGGTGGCGAAGCGCAGTTCGCCGCCCGGGCGCAGCACGCGAGCGAGCGCGACGATGTTTTGCTCCGACACGAAGCGGCGCTTGTGCTGACGACGCTTCGGCCAGGGATCGGGGTAGAGCAGATAAATGCGGGAAAGGGCGGCTTCCGGCGTGGCTTCGATCAGCGCGGTCGCGTCGTCGGCGCGCACGCGGATGTTGTCGAGCCCGACCGCCTCGATTCCCGCCAGCAGCTTGGCGACGCCGTTGACGAACGGCTCGCAACCGATGAAGCCGATGCCCGGGTTCTCGGCGGCGCGGGCGAGCAAATGCTCGCCGCCGCCGAAGCCGATCTCCAACCAAAGCTCGCGGCCTGCCGCGAACAACCGACCCGCCCGCAGCGCCTCGAGGTCGACTTCGAGGCGCGGCAGCAGGTCGCGGATCAGCCCTGTGTGATGCGCCCGAAGCGTCTTGCCTCTGACGCGCCCGAAAAGCGCGCGCCGCGTCTCGCCCGACAAGACGTCAGGCGAGGCCCTTGAGCTTGTCGACGAGATCGGTCTTCTCCCAGGAGAAGCCGCCGTCCGCATCCGGCTGACGGCCGAAATGGCCGTAAGCCGAAGTGCGCGCGTAGATCGGACGGTTGAGTTGCAGATGCTGGCGGATGCCGCGCGGCGTGAGGTTCATCACCTCCATCAGCGCGGTTTCGAGCTTGCCTTCGTCGATCTTTCCTGTCCCGTGCAGGTCGGCGTAGATCGACAGCGGCCGCGCGACGCCGATGGCGTAGGAGAGTTGCAGCGTGCAGCGATCGGCGAGCCCCGCCGCGACGACGTTTTTGGCGAGATAGCGCGCGGCGTAGGCGGCCGAGCGGTCGACCTTGGTCGAATCCTTGCCCGAGAAGGCGCCGCCGCCGTGCGGCGCCGCGCCGCCGTAGGTGTCGACGATGATCTTGCGGCCGGTGAGGCCGGTGTCGCCGTCGGGGCCGCCGATGAAGAACTTGCCGGTCGGGTTGATGTGCCAGGCCGTGGTCTTGGTGATCCAACCCTTCGGCAAGGCGGCGTGCACGAACGGCTCGATGATCTCGCGCACCTGCTTGGAGGAAGATCCTCCACGACATGCTGGTGCGAGACGACGATCTGCGTCGCCTCGACCGGCTTGCCATTTTCGTAACGCACCGTCACTTGGCTCTTGGAGTCCGGGCCGAGCTTCGCCGCCGGCCCCTTGCCGGATTTGCGGGCGTGCGCCAGGTCCTCGAGAATTTTGTGGGCGTAGAACATCGGCGCCGGCATCAGCGCCGGGGTCTCGTTGGTGGCGTAGCCGAACATGATGCCCTGGTCGCCGGCGCCCTCTTCCTTGTTGTCGCCGGGTTGCAGCGCGTCCACGCCTTGCGCGATGTCGGCGGACTGCGGATGCAGCAGGATGTCGATCTGCGCCTTCTCCCAATGGAAGCCTTCCTGCTCGTAGCCGATGTCCTTCACCGCCAGGCGCGCGACATGGGCGATCCAGTCCTTGGTGACGTGGCGCGGCCCGCGGGTCTCGCCGGCGATGACGATCCGGTTGGTGGTGGCGAGCGTCTCGCAGGCGGCGCGGATTCCCCAGGGGTCGAGGCCGGCCGCCGCGCCCTCGCGGAAGAACAGGTCCACGACTTCGTCGGAAATGCGGTCGCAGACCTTGTCGGGATGCCCTTCCGACACCGACTCGCTCGTGAAATGATAATTCTGCCGCGCCATCCCCTCAGTCTCCAACTGCCTGCGCGCATGGCCAGCGCCGCTCGCGCGAAATCGGCCCGCTTCTGGCAGCGGCGCCGCCCGGGGTCAAGTTGACGCTGGAAAAATCGCTAACTCGCGCCGTCGACGGCGTGCGGAACCGCCGCGGGCTCGGTCGTATTGGCGATGCGCTCGACCAGATCAATGACCGTCTTGCGCAGCTTCGGATCCTTGATCGCGGAGAAGGCGCGGTTGAGTTGCAAGCCTTCCGCGGTTGACAGAAAGTCCACGACATAAGTATTGCCGGGATCTTCGCTGAACCCAAGGCCCGGCGAAGCGCTCGACGGCGCGCCTTCGAAAAAAAACGAAGGGGGAACCTCCAACACCCGAGCCAGTTGCTGGAGCCGGCTGGCGCCGATCCGATTGGCGCCTTTCTCATATTTCTGGATTTGCTGAAACGTCACTTCCAGAGCGTCCGCCAACTTGCTCTGACTCAACCCCACCATCAACCGGCGCATCCGAACACGCGCGCCGACGTGACGGTCGATCGGGTTAGGGGTTTTAATCATGAACTCGCCAATTCCCCGGACACATCAACGCGACCGCATAGTTAACTCAACGTAACATTGCAACCTTTAGCCTAAAGTTGGCTTTTGCGCAACTTTCCCTTGACGGATTCCATGCGTAAAAAATGCGCGGTGTCGCGTCTAGTCGACAAAACCTATGCGTTCTTGGACGCCCGGATGCGGATAAAATTTGCCGCCGTCAAATTCCTCTAGGGCGCCTTCGCGCCAGCAGGCACGCGGCGGCGCCGATCGCCGTCAGCGCGAGATACGTCGCCGCCCCCCACCGCGCCTGCCACGTTGGCGGCAAGGCGCCCGGCAATGCGCCGTCGAGCACCGCCTCGACCCCCAACGGGGCGTCGACGACGATCTCGCCGCGCGCGTCGATCAGCGCCGAGATTCCGGTGTTGGCGACGCGCGCCATGGGCAGGCCAAGCTCGATCGACCTCAGCCGCGCCTGGGCAAAATGCTGATAGGGGCCGGCGGTGCGGCCGAACCACGCGTCGTCCGTCAAGTTGAGGATATAGCCGACGCTCGCCGTGCTTCCCGACCGCAACGGCATTTCGTTGGGAAAGATCGCCTCGTAGCAGATCATGGCGAGGGCGTCGGGCAGGCCAGGAACCCGCAGCACGCGCGTGCCGGCGCCGGGGTCGAAACCGCCCGGCACATGCACGAATTGCGTGATGCGCAGGCGCTCGAACAGCGACCGCATCGGCAGATACTCGCCGAACGGCACCAAGATGTGCTTGTCGTAGCGCTCAGCCGTCAGGCCGCTGCGATCAACGACCTCGATCGAGTTGAAATACCGCTCTCGCCCGCCGGCCGCTTCGGCGCGCGCCGCGCCGGTGACGAGAACCGCGCCGCCGCGCAGAAAATCGGCGATCCGCGCCAGCGCGCCGCGATCCTCCGTCAAGATGAACGGAAACGCCAATTCCGGCCAGAACAGGTGCGTGACATCGGCGATGCCGCTGTGTTCGGGCGAAGTCGCGCGGTCGGAGAGTTTCAGGTAGCCGCCGAGAATCGCCGCGCCGTTCTCGGGGGAAAATGCCGCGCCCTGCGCGATGTTCGGCTGCGCGAGGCGGAGTTTTGGGCCATTGACGACCGCGGGCGCCGGCCCGGCGAGGCGCAAGGCTCCGAACCCGCAGAGCAGCGCCGCCGCGAGCGCCGCCATTAGGGTCGGCCGCCATCCCGACGGGAGGGTCGCCGGCGCCGCGCACAGCGTAACCGTCAACAGCGTCAGGCCATGCAGGCCGACATAGGCGGCGGCTTGCGCGGACCAGAGATGATCGCCAAGCGCCATGCCGTATTCGTTCCAAGGAAAGCCGGTCAAGATGTTCGCCCGCGCGAACTCCGAGACCGACAAGCCGACGCCGAGCGCCAGCACCCGCCACGCGCCGCTGGGCCAAAGCGCGCGCGCCAGCGCGAAGCCAAACGCCGGGAAAAGCGCCAGAAACAGCGGCAACCCGACGACGCCGAACGGCAGCGCCCAGAGAAACTGGTCGGCGTCGACCAGGAACGCCGCGCCGAGCCACCAGAGCCCCGCCAGGAAATAGCCGAAACCCCACCACCAGCCGATTGCGAACGCGGCCCTCAGCGTCGCCCAGCGCGTCGCCCCCGAGGGCGACGCCGCGACGGACCCGTCGATGAGCCAAACGGCGACGGTCATCGGCGCGACCATGGCGATCGCGAAGCCGAAGGGCGGCAAAGCCAGCGCGCCGACGGCGCCGGCGGCGAGCGCAATAAGACGACGCGGCCAGCCCCATGACAAAATCACGGCGCTCGCCAACGCGTCCAGTCGCCCTGCCCGCGCCGGCGACCTCGCAGCCGTCACCGAAAATCCTCCTTCGCCGAATCGCTTGCGCGAGCATGACGATGGGCCAGCCGTGCGTTCAAGTCATTTCCGGCGTCGCGGGAGGTTTATCCGGAACCGTCGCCGCCACGGTTCCGCGTGGGTGAATGCGGACCCGCTTCAATCGCCTGGGGTCGGCGTCGAGCACCTCGAATTCGAAGCCTTGCGGGCCGCCGACGATCTCGCCGCGCGCCGGCACCCGGCCGGCGATCGCCGTCACCAGCCCGCCGATCGTGTCGACATCGTCTGCCGCCTCAAGCGCGGAGACATCGAGCCCGACGGCTTTCGCGACCTCGTCGAGCGGCGCCCGCGCCTCGACGGTGAACTTGCCGTCCGGCCCGCGCGACACCTGCTCGCCCTCGGCTTCGTCGTGTTCGTCCTCGATATTGCCGACAATCGTCTCGACGATGTCCTCCATCGTGACGAGCCCGTCCGTGCCGCCATATTCGTCGATCACCAGCGCGATGTGGATGCGCGAGGCCTGCATGCGCGCCAACAGGTCGAGCGCCGGCATCGACGGCGGAGCGAACAGCACGGGTCGCACCAGCGGCGTTTCCGACAGGGGCGTGCTCATGTCGAAGGATTTGCGTGCGCCGCCCTGAGCGGCGGACTTGGCGGCGATGAGGCCGAAGGCGGGGTTGGAGGCGAGGAAATCGAGGAAATCGCGGATGTGCACCATGCCGCGGGGATCATCGAGCGTCTCGTGGAATACCGGCAGGCGCGAATGGCCGGCGGTGCGGAACATCGCCAGCGCCTCGGCGACCGTCGCTTCGAGCGGTAGGGCGACCATGTCAGCGCGCGGCGCCATGACGTCCGCCACGCGCACGTCGTGCAGCGCCAGCACGTTCTTGAGGATCGTGCGCTCTTTGGGCGAGAAATCGGCCCCGCCGTCGGAACCCTCCAGCGCCTCCTCGATGTCGTCGCGCACCGAGCCGGCCTGCAAGCCTAGCAGCGCGCGCAGCCGCTCGAACAGGCTGGAGCCTGTGTCCTCGCTCAAGTTTGAAGCTCCGCGCCAGCATAAGGGTCAGCGACGCCGAGACGCGCCAGCGTGCGGATCTCGACGGCCTCCATCGCCTCGGCCTCGCCCGGCGTCTCGTGGTCGAAGCCGACGAGATGCAAATATCCGTGGGCGACGAGATGGCGGAAATGGTCGGCGAACGGCTTGCCGTCCCTAGTCGCCTCTCGCTCCAGCGTCTGAAGGGCGATGAAGACGTCGCCGAGCAGTCGCGCGCCCGCCACCCGGTCGGCGGCGACGGCGGGAAAGGAAAGCACGTTGGTCGGCGTATCCTTGGATCGCCAGCGCCGATTCAGTTCGCGCAAGTCCGCGTCGGCGGCGAGGTGGATGGTCATTTCCGCGCCGCGCGCAAGTTTTATGCGCGCCTCTTCCGTAGCGGCTGCGACGGCCTCCCGCGCAAGCTTTCGCGCCGGCGCCGCGCGTCGCCAGCGCGGCTCGGTCTCGACGAATTCGACGCGCGGGCCCATTGTCAGCTTCGGCTGGGCGGGTTTCGCCGCGGCCTTCTCGTAGGCTTCGACAATCTGGCGCACGAGGTCGTGCCGCACCACGTCGCCATGGGCGAAGCGGACATGGCCGACCCGGTCGAGCCCGTCGAGGAGAGCGACCGCCTGGCCAAGGCCGGAGGTCTGGCCGGGCGCGAGGTCGATCTGGGTGGGATCGCCGTTGACCATCATGCGCGAACCCTCGCCGAGCCGGGTCAGGAACATTTTCATCTGCATGGCCGTGGCGTTCTGCGCCTCGTCGAGCAGGATGGCGGCCTTGGCGAGGGTGCGGCCGCGCATGAAGGCGAGCGGCGCAATCTCGATCATGCCGGTCGCCAGCCCGCGCTCGACCATGCGCCCGTCCATGAAATCGTAGAGCGCGTCGTAGATCGGCCGCAGATACGGATCGACCTTGTCTTTCATGTCGCCGGGCAGGAAGCCGAGGCGCTCGCCCGCCTCCACGGCGGGGCGGGACAACACGAGGCGCTCGACGGCGCCCTGCTCCAGCAGCGAGACGGCGTGGCCGACGGCGAGCCAGGTCTTGCCAGTGCCGGCGGGACCTTCGGCGAAAACCAGTTCGTGCTGGCGCAGGGCGCGCAAGTATTTGTCCTGCGCCGCGTTGCGGGCGCGCACGACGCCGCGCCGGCGGGTCCGCAATTCGCCGAACGCTTCGCGCTGGTTTTCGACTTCGGCGGGAAACAGGGTGTTCTGGTAGGCGGACTCCTCCAGCGCGCCTTCGACGTCGCCCTCGTCGGCGGTCTGGCCAAGGCGGGCGCGCGCGTAAAGCGTCTGCAACACGCGCCGCGCCTGCTCGCAAGCCTCGCGAGCGCCGCGGATCACCACCTGATTGCCGTTGACGTGGGTGGAGACCGCGAGCCGGCGCTCAAGTTGCGTAAGATTCTGGTCGTATTGCCCGAACACCAGCGAAGCGAGCCGGTTGTCGTCGAAGGCGAGCGCTATCTCGTGGGCGGCGCTCTTTTCGGCTTCGCGTTTGAACGGCGCCACTTTGGACATGGTCGACTCCGGGCTCTTCAATCAGCGCTCCTCAATTTGGTCTCAACGAGCCGACCCCTAAGCGAGTTCGGCCTTACGCCTATAATTTCCACTTGGCTCATTCGCCCGATGCAGGCGGGGCTCGCCTCGGCGTGAACCCCCTGCATATAGGGCGAGCGGCCGACGAGCTGGCCTTCATGCCGACCGGGCTTGTCGAAGATGACGCCGAAGCGCCGCCCGACAGTCGCCAGATTGAACGCCTGCCGCTGGCTTTCGAGCAGTGCTTGCAACCGCGCGAGCCGCGCCTCCATGACGGGAGCGGGAACCTGATCCGCGGCTTCGGCCGCCGGGGTGCCGGGGCGCGGCGAATATTTGAAGACGAAGGCGGAGGCGAACTTGACCTCGCGAACCAACGCCAGCGTCGCCTCGAAATCCGCGTCCGTCTCGCCGGGGAAGCCGACGATGAAATCGGAGGAGAAGGCGATATCCGGGCGGCGCGAGCGCACGCGCGCGACGATGTCGAGATAGGCGGCGGCGTCGTGGCGCCGGTTCATCGCGCGCAAAATGCGGTCCGAGCCCGATTGCACCGGCAGGTGCAGGTGGGGCGCAAGCGCCGCCAAGTCGGCGTGGGCGGCGATCAACGCCTCGTCCATGTCGTTGGGGTGGGAGGTCGAGTAGCGCAGCCGCTCGACGCCCGGCAGTTTCGAAGCCGCCCACAGCAGCCCCGCAAGACCGAGCCCGTCCGCATCGCGATAGGCGTTGACGTTCTGCCCGAGCAGGGTGAATTCGCGCGCGCCGGCCGCGGCGAGCCGGGCGATCTCCGCGAGAATCTGGCCCGACGGCCGCGAGACCTCGGCGCCGCGGGTATAGGGAACGACGCAGAAGGCGCAAAACTTGTCGCAGCCCTCCTGCACGGTCACGAACGCGGTCACGCCGCGTGCGCGCGCAGCTTCACGGGAAGGCGCGGGCAGCCGTTCGAACTTGTCCTCGACCGCGAAGTCGGTGTCGACGACGGGGCCGTCGGCGCGCAGCAATTCCGGCAGCCGATGATAACTCTGCGGCCCAACGACAATGTCGACGGCGCTCTGGCGGCGCAAAATCTCGCCGCCCACGGCTTGTGCGACGCAGCCGGCGACGACCAGCTTGGTGGATTTCCCCTCCGCCGCCCGCGCCAACTTGATTTCGCGCGCCTTGCCAAGCTCGGAGAACAGTTTTTCTGACGCCCGCTCGCGAATATGGCAGGTGTTGAATACGACGAGATCGGCGTCCGCTATTTCGGCCGTCTCGCGGAAACCTTCGTTCAGCGCCAAGTCGGTTATTCGCTGCGAGTCGTAGACGTTCATTTGACAGCCGAACGACTTTACGAACACGCGCTCGCCGCGCGTCCCGGCAGGCTTCGCCGCCGTCGGGATAACCTCATGGGCCAAAAACAATTGCTCCTTGCGCCGAACGCGTCCCATGCTTTTAGCGCGAAACGGGCGACGCCGGAAGCGGCGCCGTAGCAGGGGCGGCGCAACCTTCGGTTGCGCAACCGGCGATAACCAGCGCAGTTCGCCTAAGTCGCCCGGCCCCGGCGCGCCTCGTCCTTCAGCGCGCGTATCGCCGCTTCGGCCTGCCGAGCCAGCGCCTTGCGGTCCGCGACGCCGTCGAAAGGAAAAACCTCGCCGTAGTGCACGTCGCAACGCAAACCGCCGCAGGCGAGAACGCGCTTGAGCGACGGCAAGAACGCCGTGTCGCCGTACCAGGCGACGATCGACTTGTCGGCGCGCGCGGCGGGAATTCCCGCAACCGCGCGGTAGTCGAGAAAGACCGGCTGCACAACGGCTTGGGCTTGTCGCGCCGACTCGAAATGCGAGGAGCGGAAGGGCAGTAGCCGCACGCCGTCGCTGGTCGTCGCCTCGGCGAACAGGACCACCGGCGAGCCCTCGGCCATGCGACGCGACATTTCGGCATTGACCTCAGGGATGCAGCGCTTGCGCTCGCGATCGACATAGACGACGCCTTGCAGATCGACGAGCCAGCGCGTCCAGCGGTTCTCGCCGACCTGCCTTTTGGCGAGGAACGTCATCGGCTCCATCGCGCCGAGCACGAGAATGTCGAGCCAAGAAACATGGTTGGCGACGATGAGACGGCGCGCCGGCCCTGGCGAGCCGAATCGGCGCAGGCGCACCTGGAGCACCGCGCACAACCAACGGTGCAGCGCCACCGAAGCGTAGTAACCGTCGCGACGGCCGGCGCGGCGCGCCAGCGCGGCGAGCGGCGCGGCGACGGCGACAACTCCCGCCGCGCCCAGCAATCCCGCCGCGACCCGCAAACGCACGTCAGCTCAGATCGCGACGCATCACCAGCGCCGAGGCCGTCCTTCCGTCCGGCAATTTGTAATAGCCCCGCCGTTCGCCGACCTTGACGAAGCGAAAGCGGGCGTACAGCGCGCGCGCGGCGGCGTTGTGCTCGTCGACTTCCAGAAAGATGCGCGCCGCGCCGGCCGCCGCGACCTCGTCCAGATGCGCGCGCAGGAGATCGCGGCCGACGCCGCCTTTGCGCAGCGCGGGATCAACGGCGATGGTGAGAATCTCCGCCTCGTCCGCCGCCAGCTTCGACAAAGCGAAGCCGCGCAATTTGGCGGTGGCGGGATCGAGCGCCGCCGTGCCCACGGCATTGGGGTCCAAAATGAGGCTTTCCAGTTCGGACCGACCCCAGGAATAGGCGAACCCAGCCGCGTGAATCCGTGCGCAATCCGCCGCTGCGTCGGCGCGCAAAGGGCGCATCGTCGAGGGCGACGGACGGCCCCAAGAAAAGATCATGGATCGACGATCATGATTTGAAGATCAGGGCTCGGTGCGCGCAACCCCTTCGTCGCGCGCAGGGGTGGCGTCGGGCGGCTTGATGTAGAGCGGACGCGCCGGCCATTGCGCGGGGTCGGCGGCGAGGCCGATGCGCGCGATGGCGACGATGTCGGGATAGGCCGACGCCGCGCTCGCATCCACCTCGACGCCGGCCCGCCGCGCCTCTTCCGCCAGAAGGTTGGCCGCGTCGCCGACGATCCGCGCGGGGCTGCCGCCGATCGCGCGCACCGCATCGCGCAACGAGATCACCCGCGGCGAAAATATCTGCTTCGCCTTGGAGTCGATGAGATGGAAGTAGACATGCCCGTGGCCGGCGTCGATGACGGAGGCGATCACGCCAGGTTTGGGATCGTCGAGCATCGGTCCGCTGAAGGCGATCAGCGTCGAGACGCCGACGATGGGAATTTCGAGCGTCAGCGCCATCGCCCGCGCCATCGCCACGCCGATGCGCAGGCCGGTGAACGAACCGGGACCTATCGCGACGGCGATCTTGTTGAGCGAGGCCGCGCCGCCGTCGGTCTCGTTGAGCACGCGCTGAACCATCGGCGCCAAAGCCTCGGATTGGCCGCGGCTCATCGGCGCGCTTTCGCGAGCGAACGTGTAGCGGAGCGCGCCGTCATAAACCGCCGCCGAACAGGCGCCGCGCGAAGTGTCGATGGCGAGCACGCGCATGGGACTCACCTCGTGATCAGCGTGCCGGCGCCGTGATCGGTCAACAGTTCGATCAGCACCGCGTGGGGTATCTTGCCGTCGAGAATGACGACGCCCTCGACGCCGCGCTCGACCGCATAGATGCAGGTCTCGACCTTCGGAATCATGCCGCCGGTGATGGTGCCGTCGGCGATCAGCTCGCGGATGTCGTCGACCTTGAGCTGTTTGATGAGGTTCTTGTCCTTGTCGAGCACGCCCGGCACGTCGGTGAGGAACAGCAGCCGCTTGGCGCCGAGCGCGCCGGCGATGGCGCCGGCGAAAGTGTCGGCGTTGACGTTGTAGGTCTCGCCGTCCGCCGCCGCCGCGACGGGCGCCAGCACCGGGATCAGCTCCCGGCCCAAAATGGCTTCGAGCACCGTGACGTCGATATTGTCGGGCTCGCCGACAAAGCCGAGATCGACGGGCGGCTCGCCGTCGCCGCCCTCGTGCGGGCGCGTCACCTTGCGCGCGGTGACCATATTGCCGTCCTTGCCGCAAAGCCCGATGGCGCGGCCGCCCTGCGCGTTGATCGCGCCGACGAGTTGCTTGTTGATGGAGCCCGCCAGCACCATCTCGACGATCTCCACCGTCGCCTTGTCGGTAATGCGCAATCCCCCGGAGAAGCGGGATTCGATGCCTAGTTTCTTCAGCATGGCGCCGATCTGCGGGCCGCCGCCGTGGACGACGACCGGGTTCACGCCGGACTGTTCCAGGAGCACCATGTCGCGGGCGAAATCGCGCTCGCCCTCCCCGCCCATGGCGTGGCCGCCGTATTTCACGACGATGGTGGAATCGTCGTAGCGCAGCATATGCGGCAGCGCCTGCATGAGGATTTCGGACTGCTCTTGCGGGCTGACTTGTCGCGCAATGGACATTAAGGCTCCCGATTTTGGCATAGCGCCGCGCCTTTTAAGCGCGCGGAAGCGTCCCGGCAATTGCCAGACTCAAATTGACGTAGGGTCGCGAAGGTCGTTAGCTTGCGTTTCGATGCGGCGCCGATCAGCGCCTGGAACCGGGAGGCAAGAATGAGTTTTGTCAAAGCCGCAGGCTTGAGCGCAGCGATTCTGGGAGTGACTTTGAGCGCCGCCACGGCGGGCGATCCGGAGAGCTGCAAGACGGTGCGGTTTTCCGACGTCGGCTGGACCGACATAACCTCGACCACCGCCATCGCCAGCGAAATCCTCAAGGGCCTCGGCTATACGCCGAAGGTGACCGTGCTCTCGGTGCCGGTTACCTACACCTCGATGAAGAACAAGGACATCGACGTGTTCATGGGCAACTGGGAGCCCTCCATGGAGAACGACCGCAAGCCCTATGTCGCGGACAAATCGGTCGTGGTCGTCGACGCCAACCTGCCCGAGGGCGCCAAATACACGCTCGCGGTGCCGCAATATACCTACGACAAGGGCCTCAAGGATTTCAAGGACATCGAGAAATTCAAGGATTCGCTGAAGGGCAAGATTTACGGCATCGAACCCGGCAACGACGGCAATCGGCTGGTGCTTGACCTGATCAAAGGCGACAAGTTCGGCCTCAAGACTTTCCAGCTCGTCGAATCGAGCGAACAAGGCATGTTGTCCGAGGTGCAGCGCGCGACCTCGCATAAGGAGGACGTCGTGTTCCTCGGCTGGGCGCCGCATCCGATGAACGTCAACTACAAGATCGAGTATCTGACCGGCGGCGACGCCAGTTTCGGGCCAAATTTCGGCGGCGCGATCGTCTACACCAACGAACGCGCCGGTTGGGCTGACGAGTGCCCGAACGCGGCGAAACTCATTAAGCAGATGGTGTTCACCGTCGACACCGAGAATCTGGTGATGAACAAGATCCTCTCCGACGGCATGGAGGGACCCAAGGCGGCCGACACCTGGCTGAAGACCAATCCGCCGGATCTCGTCAAATGGCTCGACGGCGTCACGACGTTCGACGGGAAGCCCGGCCTCGAGGCGGTCAAGAAGAGCCTCGGCCTCTGAGGCTGCGAGGTCACGGCCGGCGCCGCCGGCCGTGACGCCCTGCAAACCAATTCGCGCACCAGGAGACCCGCTTGGAAAGCTGGTTCACCGTCTGGAAGTTGCCGCTCGGCTGGCTGGCCAAGCAGGGCATCACCTGGCTGCAAGACAACGCCGCCGGCTTTTTCGATCTCGTAACCGCAGTCATCGATTTCCTCGTCGATGGGTTGACGGGGCTGCTCTCGGCGATCCCGCCGGCGATCCTCATCCTCGCCATCGCCGGGCTCGCCTATTTCCTGCACCGCTCGTGGAAGCTCGCGCTGTTCGTGGTGCTGGCCTTCCTGCTGATCACCAATCTTGGCTATTGGCAGGCGACCATGGAGACGATCTCGCTGGTCGGCTTCTCTACGCTGGCCAGCGTGGCGTTGGGCGTGCCGACCGGCATCGCCTGCGCGCATCGGCCGTGGCTCTACGCGGCGGTGCGCCCGCTGCTCGATCTGATGCAGACGCTGCCGACTTTCGTCTATCTGATCCCGACGCTGGTGCTGTTTCATCTCGGCGCGGCGCCCGGCCTGATCTCGACGGTGATTTTCGCCGATCGCCGCGCCGATCCGCCTGACCTATCTGGGCGTCGTCTCCGTGCCGCTGCAACTGCGCGAGGCCGGCGAGGCGTTCGGCGCGACCAAGAGCCAGCTGCTCTGGAAGGTCGAGTTGCCCTACGCCGCGCCGACCATCATGGCCGGCATCACGCAATGCATCATGCTGAGCCTGTCGATGGTGGTGATCGCCGCCCTGGTCGGCGCCGCCGGGCTTGGCACGCCGGTGGTGCGCGCGCTCGGCACGGTGAACATCCCGATGGGCATCGAGGCGGGCCTGTCGATCGTGCTGCTGGCGATCGTGCTCGACCGCGTCTGCCGCGCGCCCGAACGCAGGAAAGCGTGAGATGTCCGCCGTCGTCTTCGACCATGTCGACATCATCTTCGGCGATCGCCAGAAGGACGCGCTGGCGCTGATCGACGCGGGCAAGACCCGCGACGAAATCCTCAAAGAGACCGGCGTGGTGCTCGGCGCGGCCGGCGTCGAGCTTTCCGTCGAGCCCGGCGAGATCTGCGTGCTGATGGGCCTGTCCGGCTCCGGCAAATCGACGATCTCTGCGCGCCGTCAACGGCCTCAACAAGGTCGCGCGCGGCCACGTGCTGGTGGCCGACGAAGGCCGCCAGGTCGACGTCGCCAATTGCAGCGCCACCGAGTTGCGCGCGCTGCGCACCCGCCGCATCGCCATGGTGTTCCAGCAATTCGCCCTGCTGCCGTGGCGCACGGTGAGGGAGAATGTCGGGCTTCGGCCTGGAATTGCGCGGCGTCCTCGAAATCCGAGACGCGACCGCGTGGTGGACGAGAAGCTCGCCACTGGTCGGCCTCACGCAATGGGCGAACAAATACGGCCACGAACTCTCGGGCGGCATGCAGCAGCGCGTCGGCCTCGCCCGCGCCTTCGCCACCGACGCCGACATTCTGCTGATGGACGAGCCGTTCTCCGCCCTCGATCCGCTGATCCGCGACAAATTGCAGGACGAGTTGCTCGGCCTGCAGAAGGAGCTGAAAAAGACCATCATCTTCGTCAGCCACGACCTCGACGAAGCGATGAAGCTCGGCAACCGCATCGCCATCCTCGAGGGCGGCCGCGTCGTGCAATGGGGCACGGCCGAGGAGATCCTGCTGACGCCCGCCAACGACTATGTCGCCGAATTCGTCAAGCACATGAACCCGCTCAACGTCCTGCGCGGCGCCTCGATGATGACGCCGGCGGCGGCGCTCGCGCGCGACGGCGCCGACGTGCTGCTCGACAAGCACGGCCGCATCCGCGTGGCGCTGGACGCCGACGGGCGGCCGAAAAGCTGCACGCTCGACGGCGCGGCCGGTGCGCTCGTGTCGGCGGAGGCGGCGGACGGGAAAGCGGCCGCCGACATCATCGTCGCGCCCGTCGATCTGAAAATGCGGATGGCCATCGAACTGCGGCGCCAGTCCGGCAACCCGATCGTGCTGGTCGATCAACTAGGCCGCATGGCGGGCCTCTGCGGCGACGACGAGATCTACCGCGCGCTGCTGAGGGCGCGGCGCTCCGAGGCGCAGCCGGCGAGCAACTGAGGCTGGCGGGGCGGCACGCAACATAAATCTTGACCGCGCGCAGGACAACATTTATGTTGTGTGATGAACTCCAGCCAGGCGAAGCGATGGCTGGCGAGGCGAGGGGCAACGTTTGCTCCGGGCAAGGGCGGCCATCTGATCGTCACCTTGAACGGGCGTCGCTCGGTCCTGCCCGAGCACGGCGGCGCGAAGTAGCTTGGCAAGGGCCTCTGGTTGGCGATCCTCAAGCAGCTTGACATCAAGGAATGATTTCGTGCGTTACGCCGTGACCCTTGCAGACGACGACGATGGAACCTTCCTCGTTACAGTTCCCGATCTGCCCGAAGCGATCACCTTCGGCGACACCCGCGACGATGCGCTCGCCCGCGCAGCGGACGCCATCGAGACGGCTTTGATGGCGGCGATTTCGGCCCGCGAAGACGTTCCGGAACCCAAGACCGAAGGTCGAACTTACGTCGAACTCAACGCGCTCGCCTCGGCGAAAGTCGCGCTTTATCGCGCGATGCGCGCCGAGCGGATCGGCAAGGCCGCGCTCGCCAAAAGGCTCGGCGTCGCCCTGCCGCAAATCGACCGCCTGCTCGATCTCAGGCATCATTCTCGTGTCGACGCGCTCGAACGCGCCTTCGCCGCGCTCGGCCGCTCGATGCGAATTGTCGTCGAGGCCGCCTAACTCCGCAGCGCCGCGTTCTCCGGATCATAGGGGCTATCGCCGATCACGCGCGCGGCGAAATCCTCGCCTAGCACGCGCACCGTCAGTTCCACGCCCTCGCGCGCCAACTCCGGCTTCACCATCGCCAGCGCCAGCGATTTGCCGGTCCGCCAGCCGTAGCCGCCCGAAGTCGTCCGCCCGACCGCGACGCCGTCGCGCAAACACCGGCTCCGAGCCGCGCGCATCGACATCCTTGACGCCCGCAAGCTCCAGCGTCACCAGCTTGTTGGCGAAACCCTTGTCGCGCCATTCGACGAGCGCGTCCTTGCCAAGGAAATCCTTGTTGAGGTCAACGAAGCGGCCGAGTTCCGATTCCAGCGCCGCATATTCGATCGACAGCTCCCGCCCGACCAGCTTGTAGGATTTCTCCAGCCGCAGCGAATCCATCGCCCTGATGCCGAATGGCTTGATGCCGAACTCCGCGCCCGCGGCCATCAGCTTGTCGAAGATATAGTTCTGCATCTCGATCGGGTGATGGATCTCGTAGCCGAGTTCGCCGATGAAATTGACGCGCATGGCGATCGCCCCCGCCGCGCCGATCGAGATCGGCCGCGCGGTCAACCAGGGGAAGGCGGCGTTGGAAACGTCGATGTCGGCGACCTTCGCCAGAACTTCGCGCGAGCGCGGGCCGGCGAGCACCAGCACGCCATATTGCGTCGTCACCTTGTCGATGCGCACCGACGCCGTCGGCCGGCAGCAGTCTTAGCAGCGAATCGTAGTCGTGCGTCTCCAGCGCGCCGGCGGAGACGAGATAGAAGCGGTCGCGCGCGATGCGCGTCAGCGTGAACTCGGCGCGCACGCCGCCGTGTTTGGTGAGCAGATAGGTCAGCGTGACGCGGTTGAGCGCCTTCGGGATCTTGTTGGTGAGGATCGAGTTCGAGCCAAGCCTCGGCGCCACGGCCCCGACACTTCGAACTTGGCGAACGCCGACATGTCCTGCAAGCCGACGTTCTCATGCACGTTGCGGCACTCGGCGCCGATGAAGTCGAAATCGTTGGAGCGCCGAAAACTCCATTTTTCGCGCGGACGCGCGTGCCGGTCGGGATGGTTCTCGTTGAGCAGCACGTCGGGCTTGGCGAGATCGGCCGCGCTGAAGCGCATAATCCGGCGGCGCGAAGAAATTGGGCCGCTCCCAGCCATAGATCGAGCCGAACACCGCGCCGAGCGCCTTCATGCGGTCGTAGCACGGCGTCTGGCGCAACGGCCGCGCGGCGCCGCGCTCCTCGTTGGGATAGTGAACCGTGAAGACCTTGGCGTAAGCCTCTTCGTTCTTCTCGATCAGATAGCCCTGCTGCGCGTAGGGCCCGAAGCGGCGCGGATCGACGCCGAGCATGTCGACGCTGGGCTCGCCCTCGACGATCCATTCGGCGAGCTGCCAGCCGGCGCCGCCCGCCGCGGTGACGCCGAACGAATGGCCCTCGTTGAGCCAGAAATTGCGCAAGCCCGGCGCCGGGCCGACGATCGGCGAGCCGTCGGGCGTATAGGCGATGGCGCCGTTGTAGACTTTCTTGATGCCGACCTCGCCGAACGCCGGCACGCGCGCGATCGCCGTCTCGATGTGCGGCGCGAGGCGTTCGAGGTCCTCCTGGAACAATTCGTATTCGCTGTCCGGCGACGGCCCGTCGAACATAGCAGGCGGGCGCGCCGACCTCATAAGGTCCGAGCAGCAGGCCGCCGGCCTCCTCGCGCATGTACCAGGACGAATCCGACTTCGCGCAGCACGCCCATTTCCGGCAGGCCTGCGCGCGCGCCGCGCCTGAATCTCCGGATGCGCCTCGGTGACGATATATTGATGCTCGACCGGGATCACCGGCACGTTGAGGCCAACCATGCGGCCGGTCTGGCGCGCGAAATTGCCGGTGGCCGAGACGACATGCTCGCAAACGATGTCGCCCTTGTCGGTGACGACCTTCCATTCGCCGCTGGGCAGTGCGCTCGATCGCGGTGACGGTCGTGTTGCGGTTGATCTCGCCGCCGCGCTCGCGCGCGCCGCGCGCGAGCGCCTGCGTGAGATCGGCGGGCTGAATGTAGCCGTCCTGCGGATGCTGGATCGCGCCGATAATGCCGTCGATATTGCACAGCGGCCAAATCTCCTTGACCTCGTCGGGCGTCAGAAACTTCACCTCGATGCCGCCGATGGTCGCCGCGACGCCGGCGTAATATTTGTATTCGTCGAGCCGGTCCTTGCGTGCGCGCGAGACGGATGTTGGAGACTTGGCGGAAACCGACGTCGAGGCCGGTCTCGCTCGGCAGCCGGCCGTAGAGCCCGACCGAATATTTGTGCAACTGGCCGACCGAATAGGACATGTTGAACAGCGGCAGCAGCCCGGCGGCGTGCCAAGTCGAGCCCGACGTCAGCTCCTTGCGCTCGACCAGCACGCTGTCGCTCCAGCCTTTCTTGGCCAGATGATAGAGCGTCGAGACGCCGACGACGCCTCCGCCGATGACGACCGCGCGCGCCGTTGAACGCATGATGCGGTAAACTCCCGCAGTCAGTAGTTCGCGTCCGGCATCGACGCCTTTCTTCGCTCGATGAAATCGCGCAAGCGCCTCGTCGATTCCGGGATCGATCGGCGGCGGCGTCATATTCGGCCAGCATCTTCTTCCAGATCGCATTGGCGCGCTGCGCCGCGTCCTTCGAGCCCTCCTCCATCCATTGCTCGACCGAATTGTTGTCGGCGATGTTGGAGCGATAGAACGCGGTCTCGAAATTGGCCTGCGTGTGGGCGCAGCCGAGGAAATGGCCGCCGGGCTCGACCTGATGGAACGCCTCCATCCCCTGCCCGTTCTCGCTGAGGTCGACGCCCTTGGCGAGCTTGTGCATCGCGCCGAGCTGATCGAAATCCAGCATGAACTTCTCGTAGGACGCGGAGAGGCCGCCTTCCATCCAGCCGGCGGCATGCAGCACGAAATTTGTCCCGGCGAACATCGTCGGCAGCAGCGTCTGCGCGCTCTCGTAGGCCGCCTGCGCGTCCGGCACTTTGCGAGGCGCACAGCGAGCCGCCGGTGCGGAACGGCATGTTCATGCGGCGCGCGAGCTGGCCGGCGCCGAAAATCGCCAGCGCCGCCTCGGGCGTGCCGAAGGTCGGCGCGCCCGATTGCATCGAGAGCGTCGAGACGAACGTGCCGAAGATCACCGGCGCGCCCGGCCGCGCCAACTGGCAGAACGCGTCCCCGCCGCACTTCCGCCAGCACCTGCGTCAGCGTGCCGGCGACCGTCACCGGGCTCATCGCGCCCGACAGAATGAACGGCGTGATGATGCAGGCCTGATTGGCGCGCGCGTAAGTCTCCGCCGCGCCGAGCATCGTCGAATCCCAGACGAGCGGCGAGTTGGCGTTGATGAGCGTGGTGCAGACCGTGTTGTCGTCGACAAATTCCTTGCCGAACAGGATCTCGCACATCTCGACCGTGTCGGCGGCGCGCTCGGGATGGGTCACCGAGCCCATGAACGGCTTGTCGGAATAGCGCATATGCGCATAGACCATTTCGAGATGGCGCTTGTTGACCGGCAGATCGACCGGCTCGCAGACCGTGCCGCCGGAATGATGGATGTACGGGCGAGAGATAGGCGAGCTTCACGAAATTGCGGAAGTCCTCGATCGTGCCGTAGCGGCGGCCCTTGTCGAGATCGTGCACGAACGGCGAGCCGTAGTTGGGCGCAAACACCGTCGCCTTGCCGCCGATCTGCACGCTGCGCTCGGGGTTGCGGGCGTGCTGGGTGTAGACCGAGGGCGTCGTCGCGCAGAGTTTCTTGGCGAGCCCCTTGGGAAAGCGCACCCGCGCGCCCTTCATGTCGGCGCCCGCTTGGCGAAAGCGCTCCAGCGCGGTGGGATAGTCGCGGAACTCGACGCCGATTTCCTGCAACAGCGTCTCGGCGTTAGCCTCGATGGTCGCCAGACCCTCCTCGGTGAGGATCTCGGTCATGGGAATCGCGCGCGTGATGTAGGGAATTGAGGCCGCGCCGGTGCGCGCCCGCGCCGCTCGACGCGCCTCGCGACCGCGACGGGGCTCCGAGTGCGCGGCGGATTCCGGATTGGGCGTCATGGAGCGTCCCCTGTTCGTTCGCGGCTTCTACGGTGAATTTGCGCCAGACCGGGCGAAAAATGAACTCTCAAAATGCGTTGGCGGCGCAAGCGGCGGGCATGGCCGGATGCGGGCGAGGGAACCGAAACTTCACAACGGGGTTTTGGAATTGCGAATTAAACCGAAAGGGAACAATCCATGGAGAAAACCACACTCGGCCTCATCGCCGCGTTGGGCGCCGCCGCCACACCCGCCAGCGCCTACGCTCCGCCCGCCGCAACCGCAAAGATTTTTCAGCCGACTTCCGTAGCCGAACTCCTGGAGCCGATCGCCGATCCCGTGGCGACGCTGCGGGCGGTGCGGGCTCAGGCTGCGCAACGACCGGTCGAAGTCGCCGATAGCGTGACTATCGCCGTGCCGGGCGTGGTTGTGCATCATCATCACCATCATCACCGTCGCGTCGTCGTTTTGCACCACCATCATCACCACCACCACCACCACCACCACCACCACCACAACAGCTACTGAGCGCAGAAAGCCGGGCGTCGCGCCCGGCTTCCTCGTTTAGTTGCGGCGTCGGCGTAGCTTATCCTCAGCCTTGCAGAATGTCGCCGAACAGCTCCCACCTCGTCCCGTTGAACGTTTGCAACTGCATCTGCCGGATGGGGCTGTAATTGGTGGGCGAGGTATTGATTTTTATCCCGGGCAGCAGCATCGGCAATTCCAGTTCCTTGATGTCCGTCGCCTGTTTAAGGATGTTTTCGCGGCTGAGATCGTCGCCGCATTGTTTGAGCACGTGCACCATCAATATCGCGGCGTCGAAGCCGTAAATGGCGTTGGAGTCGATGTAATCCCTCGTGGACAGGCGGCTGTCGACGAAATCCTTGAATTGCTTCAAGCCCGCGTCGTCTTTCCAGCGGGGATCGCTGGAATCCTTGCCATAATTGGCGGTGATGAGCCCCTTGGCCTTCTCAAAGCCCGCAGGCTTCAGCACGGTCGCCATGGAGAGCGACACGTCGGTGACGTAACGCGTCGCGTCCCAACTGAGGTCGTAGCTTTTGCGGATCGCCTGAGCGGCGAATTTCGGCGTCGCCGCGATAACGAATACGTCGGCGCCCGAGCCTTGCAAGCTCGCCACTGCCGAGTCCACCGTCGGCTCCGAGGTTTCGTAGGAGCCCTCCTTGATGATCATGCCCGCGTTCGCCTCGCCGAGGCCCGCCTTGAGGCCGATCAGATAGTCCTTGCCGAAACCGTCGTTCTGATAAAGCACGGCGATCTTGCCCTGCGGCTTGGTGGCCAGGATATGTTTGGCGAAGATGGCGGCCTCGGTCTGATAATTCGGCTGCAATCCGACGGTCCATTTGAATTGTTCAGGTTTGGAAAATATGGCGGCGCCGGTGGCGACGAACAGCTGCGGAATGCTGTTCTTGTTGCAATACTCGTGAATCGCCAGATTGCATGGGGTGCCGAGCGAGTTGAACAGGAACGCGACCTTCTCTTCCTCGATGAGGCGGCGCGTCTGCTCAACCGTCTTCGGCGGGCTATAGCCATCGTCGAGCGAGACGAAGTTGATCTTGCGGCCGTTCACGCCGCCCTGTTCGTTGATCATCTTGAAATAGGCGGCTTCCGCCTTGCCGATCACGCCATAGGCGGAGGCCGGGCCGCTGTAGGCCATGGTTTGGCCGATCTTGATCTCGGTCGCCGTCACGCCGGGTGCGTCGGCGGCGCGTGCGCGAGGAAAACCCGCGGTCAGCGCCGCGCTGGCGGCGGCGCCGGCGCCGGCGAGGAATGTGCGTCGAGTGGTCATCAGTTTCTCCTGTTGTAAATATTTCAGAGGATCAAGCTTGGATCAGATCGCCGAACAGCTGCCAAGTCGCGCCGTCGAACGTCTCAAGGCGCATCTGGCGAATCGGCCGGTAATTGTCGGGCGAGGTGTTGATCCGCATGCCGGGCAGCAACGTCGGCAGCTCCAGGTCCTTGATGTTGGTGGCCTGCGCCAGGATGTTCTCGCGCGAGAGATTGTCGCCGCATTGTTTAAGGACGTGGACCAGAACGATGGCGTTTCCGAATCCGTATTCGGCGTTGGCGTCGCTGAACACGGTCGGGCTCATGTATTTGTCGGCAAAGCTCTGCCATTCCTTGATGCCGGCGTCGTCCTTCCAGCGCGGGTCAGTCGGCTCCTTGCCCCAACTGGCGCTGACGACGCCCTTGGCCTTCTCGAAGCCGGCGGCTTTCATGATCGCAACCGACGATGAGACATTGCTGACGATGCGCGTCGCGTTCCAGCCGAGATCGGCGGATTTGCGGATCGCCTGGGCCGCGAATTTAGGCGTCGCGGCGATGAAGAACAGGTCAGCGCCGCTGCCCTGCAAGCTCGTGACCTGGGAATCGATGGTCGGCTCCGAGACTTCGTAGGACGCCTCCTTGACGATCATCCCGGCGTGCTGCGGGCCGAGCACAGCCTTGAGTCCGCTCAGATAATCCTTGCCGAACCCGTCGTTCTGATAAAGCACGCCAATCTTGGCGTCAGGCTTTTGCGCCAGAATGTATTTGCCGAAGATTCGCGCCTCGGTTTCGTAGATCGGGTTGGCGGGGGTCGTCCACGGAAAATGTTTGGGGTCGTCGAACACGCTGGCCCCAGTCGAGCACATCAACTGCGGCACCTTGTTGTCGTTGCAATATTTTCGGATCGCGAGGTTGCTCGGCGTGCCCAGGCATTGAAACAGAAACGCCACCTGCTCCTGTTCGACAAGCCGGCGAACCTGTTCGACCGTTTTCGGCGGGCTGTAGCCGTCGTCGAGCGAGATCAGATTGATCTTACGGCCGTTCACGCCGCCCTGTTCGTTGATCATCTTGAGATAGGCGAGTTCGGTGCGGCCGATGACGCTGTAGGCCGACGCCGGGCCGCTGTAGGGCATGGTCTGGCCGATCTTGATCTCCGTCGCGGTGACGCCGGGCATGTCGGCCGCGCGCGCGCGGCGAACGGAAAAGGCGGCGGCCGAAACGGCGGCGCCTGCGAGAAATTGTCGTCGATCAAACATGTTTCCTCCTGCTTCTGTTAACGTCCGCGGTCGTCAGCCCGACGCCGCCGTGCGGCTTTCCGGCTCGCCGGGTTTGGTTGAGACGGCGCGCGCGGGTTCGGCTTTGTCTTGAAAGCCGAGCCCGCTCGCCCGCACGAGCGATCGGATGAGGCCAGCCACGCCCATCGGCGCGACCGCCATCATCAAAATCATCAACAGGCCATAGACCGCCCACGGCAGCGCCTTGGCGTTTTCGCCGAAATAGACGGTGAGCTGATCGGCGTAGTTGGGCATGAACTCGATGAACAGCGCGCCGAACAGCACGCCGCCGATCGAGGCGAGCCCGCCGATGACGATGCCGACCACGAAGGAGAGCGACAACGCGAGGCCGAAGCTCTCCGGCGCGACGAAACCGACCGCGATGGCGTCGAGGCCGCCGGCTATCCCGGCGTAGAGGGCGCTGACGCCAAAGCAAATGGTCTTGTAGAGCGCAGCGTCGACGCCCATCGTTTCGGCGGCGATCGGGTGATCGCGGATCGCGACCAGCGCCCGGCCGACGCGGCCGCTGACGAGATTGGCGGCGACGACGAACACCGCGACGGTCACCGCCAGGCAAAGCCAAAATACGCTCTGGTCGACCGTCATCGGCAGGCCGAGCAGCGGTTCGGGCTTCGGCACCTGCAACCCTTGCGAGCCGCCGGTGAGGAAATCGATGCCTTTGTAGGCAAGCAATTGCGGGGCGGCGACGGCGAGCGCGAAGGTCGCCAGCGCCAGATAGAGGCCGCCGAAGCGCAGGGCCGGAAAGCCGAAAGCGAAGCCGACGAAGAAACAGACCGCGCTCGCGATCGGGATCGCGAGCCAATACGGCAGTCCGAACTTGACGATGAGAATCGCCGCGCCATAGCCGCCGATGGCGAAGAAGGCGCCGTGGCCGAGCGAAAACTGGCCGTTGTAGCCGGTCAGCAGATTGAGGCCGAGAAGCGCGATGGCGTAGATCAGCACCTGGGCGAACTGATAGAGGTGGTAGCCGCTCATCCAGAACGGCGCGGCGATGGCGAAGGCGAGCGCGACGGCCCAGGCGAGACGGACGATCATCAGACCCTCGCCACGATTCGCCGCCCGAATAGCCCCGAGGGCTTGGCGACGAGCACGCCGACAATGATGACCAGCGCGACGGACAGTTTGACCTCCTCGCCGACGACATAGGCGCCGAGCAGATTTTCGACGACGCCGACGGTGAAGCCGCCGAGCACGGCGCCCCAGGGATTGTCGATGCCGCCCAGCACCGCGCCGGCGAAAGCGTAAATGAGGATGCCGCCCATCATGTTGGGGTCGAGATAGACGATCGGCGCCGCCATCATGCCGGCGATCGCGCCGATGGCGGCGGCGAGGCCCCAGCCGAGCGCCAGCATCCAGCCGACCCGCACCCCGACGAGCCGCGCCGACGCCGGATTCTGCGCCGCCGCGCGCATCGCAAGGCCCAGCGGGGTGAAGCGGAAGAACGCGAACACCAGGCCCAGAACAACCAGCGACACGACGATCGAGCCGGATTCGTGCGCCGACATGAACCGGTTGCCGAACCAGGGGCGGCCGTTGAACGGCGTATCGAAGTCTTGCACGGAATAGCCGAAGAAGAAGCCGGCGAGCGCGTTGAAGATGAAGCTGAGCCCGATGAACACGATCACCGAGGCCAGAATCGGCGCCTGCGCGAACGGCCGCACCACGATGCGCTCCACCGCGATCCCGCCGACGAAGGACAGCGCGACGGTGACGGCGAAGGCGCTCCAATAGCTCCAGCCGTTCTGCATGAGCGCCCAGGCGATATAGGTCGAGAACATCGCCATCTCGCCCTGCGCGAAATTCACGAGCTGCGTCGCTTGAAAAATCATCACCAGCGCCAGCGCCGTGATGGCGTAGACGCCGCCGAGCGCCAGTCCCGAAGCCAGTTGGTGAAGCAGCTCGTTCACATCTCCCCCTCAATAGCCGAGATAGGCGCGGCGCACGGAATCGTCGGCGCGGATGGCGGCCGCCGCGCCGCCGACGACGATCTCGCCGGTCTCCATGAGATAGGCGCGCGTCGCCAGATCGAGCGCGAGATTGGCGTTCTGTTCGACAATCAGGATGCTGACGCCCTCTTGCGTGTTGATCGCGCGCAGGATGCGGAAGATTTCGGCGACGACCAGCGGCGCCAGGCCGAAGGACGGCTCGTCGAGCAGCAGCAGGCTCGGGGCCGAGAGCAGCGCCCGCGAGATGGCGAGCATCTGCTGCTCGCCGCCCGACAAGGTGCCGGCCTGCTGTTTGATGCGTTCGGCGAGCCTCGGGAAATAGCCGAAGATGCGCTGGAAATCGGCTTTCACTTGCGCGCGGTCGCGTCGGACATAGGCGCCGAGCCTGAGGTTTTCCTCGACGGTCAAGTCGGTGAAGGTGCCGCGCCCGTCCGGCACATGGGCGACGCCGAGCCGGGCGACGTCCTCGGGCGCGCGGGCGGTCATCGGCCGGCCGCGAAATTCGAGGCCGCCCTCGCGGCGGATCATCGCGCTGATGGCGCGCAGCGTCGTCGTCTTGCCGGCGCCATTGGCGCCGAGCAGCGCGGTGACGCCGCCTTCCTCGACCTCGAAATCGACGCCATGCAGCGCCTGGATCGGTCCATAAAACGCCTTCAGCCCCGTGGCGCGCAGGATCGCGGTCATGCCGCGCTCCCGAGATAGGCGCGGATCACGTCGGGATGCGCGCGCACCGTCTCCGGCGTCCCGTCGGCGATGATGCGGCCGAAATCGAGCGCGACGACCTGATCGGAAATGCGCATGACGAGATTCATGTGATGCTCGACCAGCAGCACGCTGACGCCGCGGCGGTCGCGGATGCCGACGATCTCGCTCGCCAGCGCATCGACCTCCTCGTGGTTGAGCCCGGCCGCGGGCTCGTCCAGAAGCAGCAGTTTTGGCGAGACGGCGAGCGCCCGCGCCAGCTCCACCCGCTTCTTCACGCCAAACGCGAGTTCGCCAACCAGGCGGTCCGCGACCGGCCCGAGCCGGCATTCCTCAATCAGGGCGTCGGCGAGTTCGCCGATTCTGCGCTCCTCGCGGCGGACGAGCGGCAGCGCCAGCGCCGCCGCGAAAAACCCGCCGCGCGCGAGCGCATGCGCGCCGACGCGTACGTTCTGGCGCACCGTCATCGTGGCGAACAGCGCTAGGTTCTGGAACGTGCGGGCGACGCCGAGCCTGGCGATCTCATGGCGGCGGATGCGGGAGAGCGGGCGGCCTTCAAAGCGGATGTCGCCGGCGCTCGTCTCGTAGAGCCGCGAAATGCAGTTGAACAAGGTCGTCTTGCCGGCGCCGTTGGGGCCGATGAGACCGCAGATCTGACGCGAGGTCACCTCAAACCTGACATCGTCGAGCGCCGTCACGCCGCCGAATCGCACAGTTACGCCTTCGACGCTCAACAGGGCGACGGGGCGCGCATCCGGCATCGCGCCGTTTGCTAGGTCCTCGGGCGTCATCAATCCCAGTGTCGGTCTTTTTTCCTCACGGCAATTGAGACGGTTTTTACGCGCTTGTCATCCTGTTTCCGCGCTTGCGGCGGCGCGAAACGTCTTGTGCGCTGCGAAGTCGCGCCGCCGGGCGCGGCCGCCGCGACGAAAACGGCCCCGCGTCAGCGGGGCCGCCTGCTTTTTGGCAACGAGGGAAGTCTCAGAAGATGGTGCGGAACGCGGCGTAGAGCAGCCCCGACAGCAGCATCGCCGCTGGCAGCGTCAGCACCCAGGCGAGCGCGATGTTGCGCAGCGTCGACCATTGCATGCCCGACCCGTTGGCCGCCATCGTTCCGGCGACGCCAGAGGACAGCACGTGGGTCGTCGACACCGGAAGCCCAAATCCGTCGGCCGCGCCGATCGTCGCCGCCGCGATCAACTCCGCCGCCGCGCCCTGGCCGTAGGTCAGATGCGTCTTGCCGATCTTTTCGCCGACGGTGACGACGATGCGCTTCCAGCCGATCATCGTGCCGAGGCCGAGCGCGATGGCGACGCAAATCTTGACCCACGTCGGAATGAACTTGGTCGAGTTGTCGAGTTCCTTCTTGAATTTCGTGAGCGTCGCCTTCTCCTCCGATTTCAGCTCGGAGTCCTTGTCCTTGGCCAGCACGCGGATCGCCTCGGAGGTCAGGTACATGTCGTTGCGGACGTTCTGCACCTGATTTACCGGCGTCTTGGCGAGCGCGCCGAATTTTTGCACTTCGTCGCCGATGTCGTCGATCAGCTTGGACAACGCTGGATACGTTCCCTCGGCGAAATCATGGGCGTGAACATAGGCCATCACCGCCGGCCGCGGATCGCCGGTGGTGTCGTAGCCCGCGGCGTGCGCCGCGACCACCTTGGCCGCCTCTTTCGCCGTGGCGACGAAGGCGGCGGTGTGCGATTCCGGCACGGCGCGGTTGAGCGCATAGGCGGTCGGGGCGACGCCGATCAGGATCAGCATGATGAGGCCCATGCCCTTCTGCCCGTCGTTGGAGCCGTGGAAGAACGACACCAGCGTGCAGGTCAGCGTCAGCAGCCCGCGAATCCACAGCGGCGGCGGCTTGTCCGACGTCGGCGCGGTGTAAAGCTCCGGCTTGCGGATCAGGAATTTCATGATCAGCAGCAGCAGCGCCGACAGCACGAAGCCGAAGATCGGCGAGAGCAGCAGCGCGTAGCCGATCTTGACGACCTGATCCCAGTCGACGCCGGCCGTGCCGTTCTGGCCGCGCAGCATCGCGTTCGTCACGCCGACGCCGACGATCGAGCCGATCAGCGTGTGCGACGACGAGGCCGGCAGGCCGAGCCACCAGGTGCCGAGGTTCCAGATGATGGCGGCGATCAGCAGCGCGAACACCATGGCGAAGCCGGCGCTGGAGCCGACTTGCAGGATCAGTTCGACCGGCAGCAGCGAGACGATGCCGAACGCCACCGCGCCGCTGGAGGCGAGCACGCCGAGCAGATTGAAGCAGCCGGACCAGACGACAGCGACCTGAGGCGGAAGCGAATGGGTGTAGATGACGGTGGCGACGGCGTTGGCGGTGTCGTGGAAGCCGTTGACGAACTCGAAGCCGAGCGCGATCAGCATCGCGACGCCCAGCAGCAGGAACGGCAACGCCGTCTTGGGCATGCCGCCGGCGGCGGCCATGTCGCCGTAGATTGAATAGGCCATGAAGAACAAGGCGCCCGCGAGCACGGCCCCCAAGATCAACATCAGCCGCATATCCATCGGCTTGTCGAGCGCTCGTCGCGCCGGCGTATCGCTCGGTATCCGCGTGGAGTCTGTAATCGCAGACATGATCTCGACGTCTCCGGAGGAGTAAGCGCCGAGTCTTCTCGTTAGGTCGTGTGACAGTCGTGTGAAAACGGCCGCGTTACATGCCGCTTTGCAGGATGCGCTGCATCGACGCCTCGGGGGAGGCGTAAGCCTCCTGCCGCTCGACGCTCCAATAGCGCAAATCTTCCAAGGGTATTGGCAGGCCGGTCACGGCGCAGGTGACGAACAGGCCGGGACGCAAGACACGATATTCCCCGTCCAGAAATTGCACCCGCGCCTCGGCGCCGCTGGCGGGTTTTTCATGCCGGTTCATCGCGATCACGTTTCCCTCAAAGCGCCCATATCACAGTTGTTTGCGCGCCCGGAAGGCCGTCCGCTCACGCGAAGCGATTGGAGGCGTATTGCCCGGTCTTGCGATAACGCGTGAGATAGAGCGGCAGTATCGCCTCGGGGCCGCGCGGTTCGATGCCGAGGCCGGCGAAGGTGCGGCCCTCGGCGCTCGCCGCCGCGCGTCACGACATTGTCGGCGCGCAACAGATCCACCTGGTCGCGGGTCGTCGTCAGCATCTCCGGGAAAAGCCCCAGCGAGAGGGCGCTGGCGATTTCCGTGCCGTGCGCCATCCATCGCGACAAAGCATGGGGAAGCGGGGCGATGTAGCGCCGCCGCTCGGCGATGCGCATGGCCAAATTCATCGCTTCGATAAGCGTCATCGTCTCCGGGCCGCCGAGTTCGTAGGTCGCGCCCGGCTTGAGGCCGTCATCCAGCGCCTTGGCGGCGGCGAGCGCGATGTCGGAGACATAAACCGGCTGAAGCTTCGCCGTCCCTTCCGCGAAAGCGGGGAGCACGGGAAGGAAGCGCGAGAGTTCGGCGAAGCGATTGAAGAATTCGTCCTCGGGGCCGAACACCACGGACGGGCGCAGAGATCACGGCGTCGGGAAACGCGGCCCGCGCGGCCTGCTCCCCGCGACCCTTGCTGGCGATATACGGATTGTCGGAGCCGGCGTCCGCGCCAAGGCCGGAGATGTGGACGAGCGCGCGCGCGCCCGCGGCCTTGGCGGCGCGGCCGATCGCCTCCGAGCCGAGCGCGTGAACGGCGTCAAAGCTTTGGCGGCCGGACTCGCGCTTCACGCCGGTGGCGTTGACCACGACCTCCGCGCCCTCGACCGCCGCCTCCACCGAAGCCGGAAAGCGCACGTTGGCCTGAACCGGCTCCACCTGCCCGACGACGCCGTAGGGCCGCAGGAAGCCCGCGAGATTGGGCCGGCGCACCGCCGGCGCGCACACGCCAGCCCGCTTGCGCGAAGGCGCGCACGATGTAGCGGCCGACAAATCCCGAGCCGCCGAAGACGGTCGCCAGACGATCGCCGGGATCGGGAAATTCGGCCATGCGCCATTCCTTGGAGTTAAGGATCGCCGCCTCCATAGGCGATGCCCCCGGCGCTGTACAGATGGCGCAAACGTCGCGGCTGGGGGTTGTGCTTATACCGACTAGTCGGTATAAGGCTCAATCGAACCGGTCCGCCCTAGTTTCGCGCGATCGCGGCGTCATGAAAGCGCCGCCGCCAATGGACAAGCTTGAAATCGTCGCGCTTGCGCGCGCCGGCGAAAATTGAGGAGGAAAGCCATGAGCGACAATTCCGGCAGATTTGTCTGGTACGAATGGATGGGCGCGAATCTGCAGGGCGCATCCGATTTCTACGCCCATGTCGTCGGCTGGAAGATGGGCGACCCCGGCATGGCCAGCTTTCCCTACAAGGTCGGCGCGGTCGGCGAACATGGCGTCGTCGGCATGCTGACCACGCCGGCCGAAGCCAAGGCGATGGGCGCGCCGCCATGCTGGACCGGCTACATCTGGGTCGAAAACGTCGACGCCGGCGTCGAGAAGCTCAAGGCGGCGGGCGGCGGCGCCATGCGGCCGCCGATGGACATTCCCAACATTGGCCGCTTCGCCGTTGTCGCCGACCCGCAAGGCGCGGCTTTCATGCTGTTCCGTGACGCCGGCGGCAACCCGCCGCCGGCCCCGCCGCCGGAAACGCCCGGCCTCGTCGGCTGGCGCGAATTGCACGCCGGCGACGGCAAGTCCGCGTTCGACTTTTACGCGGGGCAGTTTGGCTGGAAGGAGGCGAGCCAGTTCGACATGGGACCGATGGGAGTCTACCGGCTGTTCGAGACCGCCGGCGGCCAGCAGGGCGGCGTCATGACCAAGTCGGCGCAGGGGCCGGGGCCGTGCTGGCTCTATTACTTCAACGTCGAAGCCGCCGACGCCGCCGCAGCGCGCGTGGCGGCCAAGGGCGGCAAGGTCGTCAACGGGCCGCACCAGGTTCCCGGCGGCATGTGGGCGATGCAATGCGTCGACGGGGAAGGCGCGATGTTCGGCCTCGTCGCGCCGAAGCGCTAGCGCGCCTTACGTCTGCGAACGCATCCGGTCGGCCGCCAGCATCACCTTGCGCGCATGCGCGACGAGCGCATTGTCGCTGGGGTGATCGGCGGCCTCCACGGCCTCGATCGCGCCTTGGAGACGCGGGTGCTTGAGCACGATGTGCTTGAGCAGTTCGGTCTTCTCGCCCCCTGGTCCCGTCACCATGATCGCGCCCGCGTCGGCGATCGCCAGCGTCACGGCTTCGAGGAAATTTGCGGTGTCGGGGCCGGCGTGACCGGATTGCTTCTCTCGCCGGCGCTGCTTGTCCGAATTGTGCGGATGGATCACGGTTTTCTCAACGTCGTCGGCGTTGAAGTGGAACACGCGCGCCTCGTTATGGTCGATCCAAACGACCGCGTGATTGTGACCTTGCATCTGTCGCTCCTAGGCTTCGTTTGTCGGTTCTCGACTGTCTGACCGCGCTCGGCCATGATTTCGCTCAGTGTTTGCGGCGCCTGCGCGCTGCGGCTAGAAGGCCCGGCATGGACCGTTTGAGCCCCAGTTTGATCGTGTTTGTCGGCGCCGGCCTCGGCGGCGTGCTGCGCCATACTCTCAACAACGCGCTGCCGAGGGTTTTGGGCGCAGAATATCCGTGGGCGACGCCGATCATCAACATCACCGGCTCGCTGCTGATGGGTTTGCTGGTCGGCTGGCTCGCCTTCAAAACTTCCGGCGCCTGGAGCCAGCACGTCCGACTGTTCGCCGCCACTGGCGTTCTGGGCGGCTACACGACCTTCTCGACCTTCTCGCTGGAAGCCGTGCTGTTGATCGAGCGCGACGCCTATTTCGCCGCCTTCGCCTATATCCTTGGCTCCGTCGCATTCGGCATGCTCGGGCTTTGGGCGGGGATGACGATAATGCGAGGTCACTGACGCGATGGCGAGCGGCGTCGAAACCATCGCGGTGGGCGAGGACGAGGGCGGGCATGCGGCTCGACCGCTGGTTCCGCCGCCGCTACCCCGCGCTGCCGCAATCCCACCTCAACCGCAGCGTGCGCAAGGGCGAAATCCGCGTCGAGGGCAAGCGCGTCGAGATCTCGACGCGGCTCGAAGCCGGGCAGAAGGTGCGCGTGCCGCCGATGTCGCTGCCGCCGCCGCAGGCGGCGCCGGTCGCCAACCCCGCCGACGCCGAGTTTTTGCGCTCGCTGATTCTGTTCGAGGACCGCGATGTGATCGTCCTCAACAAGCCCTGGGGCCTCGCCAGCCAGGGCGGTTCCGGCACGAAGCGCCACGTCGACGGCCTGCTCGCCTCACTCGCCGACCGCCAAGGCGAGCGCCCGGTGCTCGTGCATCGGCTCGATCGCGACACCTCCGGCGTGCTGCTGTGCGCAAAATCCCGCAAAATGGCGGCCGATCTCGGCGCCCTGTTCCGCGCCCGCGAGACCGAGAAAATCTACTGGGCGCTGGTCGAGGGCTGCCCCAAGCCCGAAAACGGCCGCATCTCGCTGTTCCTCGCCAAGGGCGAGGCGATGGGCGACGACCGGGCGGCGAAGACGAAAGACCACGCCGACAAGGAGCGCATGCGCGTCGCCCGCCACGGCGACCCCGAGGCGCAGCATTCCATCACGCTCTACGCCACGGTGGACAAGGTGCGGCCGCGCCTCGCCTGGCTGTCGATGCGCCCGATCACCGGCCGCACCCACCAGTTGCGCGCGCATTGCGAGGCGATCGGCCATCCGATCATCGGCGATCCCAAATACAATCGCCGGCCCGCCAACGACCCCGCCCGCAACGATCCCCTGCGCGCCGTTCCGCCGGGACTGGAGCCGAAGCTGCACCTGCTGGCGCGCCGTCTGGTGCTGCCGCATCCGCGCGGCGGCAAGATCGACGTGACCGCTCCGCTGCCGCCGCACATGAAGCTCGCCTTCGACATGTTCGGCTTCGCGCCGCCGTCGCGCGACCCGATCGAGGACGCGCCCGATGAATGATCGTTCGGGGAGGACGCGGTCAGGCGCGCCGAAGGTCTGATGCGCGCGCCGACGGTCAAGCGTTTCTACGCCGCCGCCGCCGTCGGCCAAGCCGACGGCGGTTTTGCGGTGCTGCTCGACGGCCGCGTCGCCCGGACGCCGAACAAATCCCCGCTGATCGTCCCGACCCGGGCGCTTGCCGAAGCCATCGCCGCCGAATGGGCGGCGCAAGGCGAGGCGATCTCGCCGGGCTCGATGCCGCTGACGCGGCTCGCCCATTCCGCCCTCGACGGCGTCGCGCATAAGCTCGACGAGGCCATCGCCGACATCGCGGCTTATGCGGGCAGCGATCTCGTCTGCTATCGCGCGCTTGAACCCAAAACCCTGGCCGAAGGGCAAGCGGCGGCGTTCGATCCCGTACTGGCCTTCGCCGAGCGCGACCTCGGGGCGCGGTTCATACTGGCGGGGAGCCTGATGCATGTCCCCCAGCCGGAGGCGTCCTTGCAGGCGGTGCGCGCGGCGATGCCGCGCGAACCCTTCGCCGTCACGGCGCTGCACGTATTGACGACGCTGTCCGGTTCCGCGCTGCTGGCGCTAATGGCCGCGCGGGGCGCGATCTCCGCCGAAGCGGCGTGGGCGGCGGCGCATGTCGACGAGGATTTTCAGATCGCGCGCTGGGGGGCCGACGAAGAGGCCCTGCGCCGGCGCGAAGCGCGCTGGCGAGATTTCGCCGCCGCCGCATTCACGCTTTCTGCGCTGCGCAGCTAAGCCGGCCGTTCAGGCGGTCTGGGCGGCGCTGTCTTCGAGTTCGACAACGGCGCCCGGCCACGTGGTTTGGTAGACCGCTTCCGACCCGTTCCAATCGAGATGCGTCAAAACGGTCGCGCCGACCGGATAATCCCACCAATCCGACCAGGCGCCCTCGAAGTCGTCTTGCGGCGAAGCGGCGCGTCCCCGCAAGCGCACAAAGACGAAGCCGCTGCGCTCAGGCGGCGCGCCCTTGACGATGCGAACGAAACTGAGTGTGGCGAGATTGGGCGTATCCGGAGTTTTCCGGCCGACGGACACCACTTGGGCGACCCCGGCGAGGTCGCAACGCTCGAGCATCTGTTCACGCGTCAAAGTGGGAAATGCCATGTCGATCTCCGGGCGCGGTTGGCGCCGCGTTCGCATCGCAACGCGTCCAGGCGAAAAGACGGACGGGCGATGACGCGCTGACGACCATTGCGTGGCCGCTCCGCCTTATCCCTTACTCGGAACGCAAGGCCGGTTTCGACCGCCCGTCGCCCGTGTTAAGAGCGACCGGATTTCGCCAAAAAACAGCCGGAAGCGCCCGATGAAAGACATTCTCGCCCGCCTCGACGAACGCCGCGAGATGGCGCGGCTCGGCGGCGGCCAGCGGCGCATCGACGCCCAGCACGCCAAAGGCAAGCTGACGGCGCGCGAGCGCGTCGAACTGCTGCTCGACCGCGATTCCTTCGAGGAATTCGACATGTTCGTCGAGCATCGCTGCACCGATTTCGGCATGGAGCAGGAGCACGTGCCGGGCGACGGCGTCGTCACCGGCTGGGGCACGGTCAATGGCCGCACGGTCTATGTGTTCGCCAAGGATTTCACCGTGTTCGGCGGCTCGCTCAGCGAGGAGCACGCGCGGAAAATCACCAAAATCCAGGACATGGCGATCAAGAACCGCGCGCCGATCGTCGGCCTGTTCGACGCCGGCGGCGCGCGCATCCAGGAAGGCGTCGCCGCGCTCGGCGGCTATGGCGAGGTGTTCCAGCGCAACGTGATGGCCTCCGGCGTGATCCCGCAGATTTCGCGTCATCATGGGGCCGTGCGCCGGCGGCGACGTCTATTCGCCGGCGATGACCGATTTCATCTTCATGGTGCGCGACACCAGCTACATGTTCGTCACCGGCCCCGATGTGGTCAAAACCGTCACCAACGAGACCGTGACGGCGGAAGAGCTCGGCGGCGCGCTGGTGCACACCACGCGCTCCTCGATCGCCGACCGCGCCTATGACAACGACGTCGAGGCGCTGTTGCAGATGCGCCGGCTGATCGACTTCCTGCCGGCCTCGAATCTCGAAACGCCGCCGAAACTGCCGTCGTTCGACGATCCCGACCGCATCGACGCATCGCTCGACACGCTGGTGCCCGACAATCCCAACAAGCCCTACGACATCAAGGAGCTGATCACGAAGATCGCCGACGAGGGCGATTTCTTCGAGATCCAGGAGGCGCACGCGAAAAACATCGTCACGGGCTTCGCCCGCATCGAGGGCTCGACGGTCGGCATCGTCGCCAACCAGCCGCTGGCGCTGGCGGGCGTGCTCGACAGCGACGCCTCGCGCAAAGCGGCGCGCTTCGTGCGTTTCTGCGATTGTTTCAACATCCCGATCGTCACCTTCGTCGACGTGCCGGGGTTCTTGCCGGGCACGGCGCAGGAATATGGCGGGCTCATCAAACACGGCGCGAAGCTGCTGTTCGCCTACGCCGAGGCGACGGTGCCGAAGGTGACGATCATCACGCGCAAGGCGTTCGGCGGCGCCTATGACGTCATGGCCTCCAAACATTTGCGCGGCGACATCAATCTCGCCTGGCCGACGGCGCAGATCGCGGTGATGGGCGCCAAAGGCGCGGTCGAGATCATTTTCCGGCGCGAGATCGAACGATCCCGCCAAAATCGCCGAGCGCACGAAAGAATACGAAGATCGCTTCCTGTCGCCGTTCGTGGCGGCCGAGCGCGGCTACATCGACGAAGTCATCATGCCGCACGCGACGCGCAAGCGCCTGTCGCGGGTGCTGGCGATGCTGCGCAACAAGAAGCTCGAAAACCCCTGGAAGAAGCACGACAACATTCCGCTGTGAGGCGGTCGCCTAGGGGATTTCGAATGGATAGGCCCGCGAGCGGGCCGCTTCCGCAAGCCGCGCGTCAAAGCTGACGAGGACAAGGCCACGGTCCGCGGCGCTCGCCAAATGCAGCGCGTCCGCAGCCGAGAGTTTCAGCAGCGGATCGCGCGCGAGTTCGACGGCAAGGGCGCCGGCGGATGACGACAACGGCAGGGTTTGCGCCTTGCTGGATAGGAATGCGTCGAAATCGGCCATCCCTGCTTGAGCGTCGCTTGCGATCATCAGGCCGGAACGGACTCGACGACCAACAAGGGCGGCGATTTCGGCCGCCGCCCAATCGCCGACAACCAGGCCTTTTGCATTTGTGCGTAGCCACTGGAATGCTCGCGCTGTATGCGCGTCAGCGAACAAGATCGCGTAGACGAAGTTCGTATCGAGGTAATGCGTCACCGTTCTTCATCACGCATTTCGCGCACGAGCGTCACCGCGTCGCCGCCAAGGCTCGGCCGGGCAAGGGCGCGTTTGCGCATCCAATCGATGTATTCGGCGTCGATAGGCGACCGCGCCGCCGTGGCCGGCGTCAGCGTCACGACCGGGCGGCCGTCGCGGGTTATGGTGACGATCTCGCCGGTCAGCGCTTCGTCGACGAGGCGGTCGAGTTCGGTCTGGGCTTGAGCGAGCGAATAGGCGCCCATGACGACATCCTCTGGTTTGCAAGAAGTTTACGGGGCGGAGAGGGGATGTTCAAGCGGGACGGGCGCGTTCAATTCGGCCGCGCCCTGCTGGCGGGCGCTCGTTCAATCCTCCTTAAGGTTGAAAAAATTCCACGCTTTGCAATTCATCCCCTCGCAAACCTTGTGGCCGAGGATGGCCCCATCGACGAGCGGCTTGCGAGGCCGCAGCCGTCAGGGAGTTGATCCGATGCCCTTCACCGTCGACCGCAGCCGCTCCATCATCAGCGCGATGATCGTGGGCCGGAAGGTCACCGCCATGGATGTCGCGTGGCTTCGCCGCGAAGTGTTCGCCGAGGGTTACGTGACCCGCGAAGCCGCCGAAGAACTCTTCGCCGTGGAGCGCGCCGACATCGAGAAGGCGCCGGAATGGACCGATTTCTTCGTCGAAATGGTTACCGATTACACCCTCTGGCAGACCCGTCCGACCGGCGCGCTCAACGAGACGCAGGCGGAATGGCTGCTCGAACAGGCCGATAGCTGCATGACCGTCAATGCGCTCGCCACGCTCGTCAATGTGCTCGGCGAAGCGCATCGCGCGCCGCGCTGGTTCCTCGCCGCGGTGCGCTCGCGCGCCCAGCGGCCCTGGAAGGGACTGGATCTTCCCGCCCCGCCGACGCAATTGGCGCTGGTCGGCTGAGCCGTCAGATCGCGCCCATCTGGCGCAAATAGGCGAGCGTCGCCTCGACGTCGACGACGACCTGCCGGCTGACATCGAAATCCGCGGCCCGGGCGAGCGTCACGAGATAATGCGCGTCGTTGCCAACGATGGCGTCGATCCGCATGAAGTCGGTCGGCGTGAAGCGGCCAATCAGAACGTAGGTTGAAATTTCGTCGCCGCGCAGGCTGAACAGGATGTTGTGCAGCGCGCTGCCCCACGGCCCGATGAATACGCTATGCGCGTTCATCACGTCGATCTGCTCGGGCAGCGACAGGCTCTCCATATGCACGACAAGCGCGCCGCGCGCGAACAACGCCTGCTCCAGCTCCGCCTCGTTCGCAATCGTCGGACGCGAGTCGGCGTGTGGCTTGAGGCCGAGCCGCGACAAGTAGACGGGCCGGGGATCGCGCGCCGCGCCCGAGGCCAATCGCTTGGCCACAAGATGCGGCGCGGCGAGATGCTGGGGATCGGCGAAAGCGCCGCTCGCAAACGAGGCGGCCGCGACAAAACAGCGCTTGAGCGCCAATTTGCGCGGCTCTCCGGCCGGAGCGAGCAAGGAAAGGCCGGCGGCGTCGAGAAAATTCTGCGGGTTGGCGCCGACGCCGCCGCCCGCAAAGCTCCAGGAGAACACGCACGGCCGGCGCGCGAATTCCGGCGCGGCCACGCCCGCCCAGGCGCGGGCCAGCGACTCCAGCAAGAAATGGCCCCAATGGCCGAAGAACACTGAGTGAAAAACCACTGGCGTCTCGATGCGCTCGGCGACCGGGCGATCCGAGGCGGTTTCGGCGGCTTGCCAGATTTCAGGGGTCAGATCGGTCCGGTAGCGCCGCAGGCAGCTTGCCTCGATCCGGCGACCTTCGGAATCATAGAGGCACGCGCCGGTCGGGCTGTCCTCCAGCACGACATTCTCGAATTCGCTGACGCTTAGCGGCGCCGGCGGTCGCGACGAACGCGCGCAAAAGTCCATAAAACCTTGCCGCAGCGCCGCATGTCGCGTCGGCGCCCAAAGGTGGAAGCGACCGCAGGTCCGGCCCCGAAAAGCGTAGGCGCCGTAAGCCGGCGGCATCGCGCTTGCGACGAACCCGTTAGTTCAGCGCCACGCGATAGCTGCCTTCGGTCTTGGCGGCGACTTCGTCGAGCGACACCCCCGGCGCCAGCTCGATCAGCGCCATGCCGCCGGCGCCGTGCTTGTCGATGGTGAACACGGCGAGATCGGTGACGACGAGATCGACAACCTTGGTCCCTGTCAGCGGCAGGTTGCATTGATGCAGCAGTTTCGGGCCATCCTTGGCCGAATGCTCCATAACCACGACGATGCGCTTGACGCCGGCGACGAGATCCATCGCCCCGCCCATGCCCTTGACCATCTTGCCGGGGATCATCCAGTTGGCGAGATCGCCGGTCTCTGAGACTTGCATCGCGCCGAGAATGGCGAGGTCGATGTGGCCGCCGCGGATCATGCCGAAGGAATTGGCCGAAGAGAAGAAGCTGGTCGTCGGCAACTGCGTGACCGTCTGCTTGCCGGCGTTGATGAGGTCGGGGTCCTCCTCGCCCTCGAACGGGAACGGCCCCATGCCGAGCATGCCGTTCTCGCTCTGCAACTGCACCGACATGCCCTCGGGAATGTAGTTCGACACCAGCGTCGGGATGCCGATGCCGAGATTGACATAGAATCCGTCGCGCAGCTCCTTGGCGGCGCGTTCGGCCATCTGGTCGCGGGTCCAGGCCATGTCAGCAAAACTCCGTCTCAGGCGCGCTTGCGAACCGTGCGCTGCTCGATGCGCTTCAGCGCGTTGGGCAAATGCACGATGCGCTTCACGAAAATGCCGGGCGTGTGGATATGGTCGGGGTCGATCTCGCCGGCCGGCACGAGGTGCTCGACCTCGGCGACCGTGATCTTGCCCGCCGTCGCCATCATCGGATTGAAATTGCGGGCGGTTTTTCGATACACGAGGTTGCCCTCGGTATCCCCTTTCCAGGCGTGGACGAGCGAGACGTCGGCGACCAAGCCCGTCTCCATCACGTAGGCCTCGCCGCCGAAGTCGCGGATTTCCTTGCCCTCGGCGACCACCGTGCCGACGCCGGTCTTGGTGAAAAAGGCCGGGATGCCGGCGCCGCCGGCGCGGATGCGCTCGGCCATCGTCCCCTGCGGGTTGAACTCCAGCTCCAGCTTGCCGGCGAGGTAGAGCTGGGCGAAGATCTTGTTTTCGCCGACGTAGGAAGAGATCATCTTGGAGATCTGCCCCGTCTCCAGCAGGACGCCGAGGCCGATGCCGTCAACCCCGGCGTTGTTGGAGACGAACGTGAGGCTTTTCGCGCCGCTCCGCCGCACGGCGTCAATCAGCTCCTCGGGAACGCCGCACAGGCCAAAACCGCCGGCCATCAGCAACATGCCGTCCTTGACGAGCCCGGCCATCGCATCGGCCGCGCTCGGATAGACCTTGTTCATCGCGTCACCTCTGCGAGATCATGGCCTGATTAGCGGCGCCGTCCAGACTGGGCAAGCCGGCATTATGGGCGCCGCGTGGAACCGGGCGCCCCGCGCGCCGCTTGAGGTAAGGCAAACGCAGGAGATAGGCGTGAGGCTATGGGCAGCGGCGGTCGCCACGATGTTGGCGGTCGGGATGTTCTCACAGTGTGAGGCGGTCGCCGCGGGCTGCTGGCGTTCGGGCCATGCCTGCAAGACGCCGCGACGGGCGAAATACGCCAGCGCGCACGCCTCCGGGCGGGTGCTCTCGCCGGTTCCGACGCCCGCGCCCCAGTCGACGCAAAATCCGCTGCCGCGCCCGGATTTGACCGAGCGTCCCGTCCAGCCCGGCTATGCGCCCCTGCCCGCTTTCTTGCCGAACAACGCGCCGCCCGTGTTCGCGCCGCAACCCCTGCATTAGGCGTACGCGGCGACCCTCGACAAGCCGGCCTCGGCGCCGCTACCCTTTCGTCGCAGAGGCGCAAGCGATGACCATCTTCTACCAAGTGCTGCGCGGCAAGGTGCGCGACGTCGCGCTCGCGGCGCCGCAGCCCAATCCGCACCTCTGGGTCGTCGTCGAAGCCGCCGGCCACACCTGGTTCGCCACCGTCAACGTGCGTTCGGACAAGGAGCCGGACGGCGCCCCGCCGGGACACGCCAACCTCTATTATTGGGTGGATGCCGACTTCCGCCACCCGCTGGTCCCCTCGATCCTCGCGCGGCCGGAGGGGCTTTCGCCGTCGCATACGCCGCTGGAGCGCAGCTACGACGCCGGCGCGCTCGATTATCAGCGCTGCGCCCTGTTCAACCCCAATGCGATGCGCGTGTTACAGCCGGATCCGCCGGGGGCCGACGCGCTGGCGGAGCGGCTGACGAGCCTGTTCGCGCTCGCCAAGAGCCAGGGCCAGGACGTCATCTTTCTATGGCCGTACGTTCAAGATGTCGAAGCCGCATCAGTCCGACGCCGCTTTCGGTTACACGCCGGACGGCCCGTTCGGAGTCCACAACATCCACATGGCGCAAGGGGACAGGCAGGACCTCAAGGTGCGTGATGTCGAGAACGGGATTTTCGGCGACGGCGCCTGTTTCCTGTGGGACGCCAACGCCCACCGCATGACCGCCGTCTTCCTCGCCTTCCAGTCGCAGGCCTGGCACACCGACGACAACGGCATGGGGCTCGCCGGCGCGACCGGCGACGAACCCCCGACCTACGATTACGCGAACGGCGGTGTGCTGGCGCCGCCGCCGCCGCGCGCGGCCGAGCTGACGTCGGTGCATGTCCAGCCTGACGGCAGCGCATCCGTGACCGTCGCCAACATGAGCCCGCTGCCGCTCGACCTCACCCACTGGACGCTGTCGATTGACAACGGATTGCCGCTGTCGCTGCCCGCCCCAACCCTCAAACCCGGGGAGCCGCTGGTCGTGCCGTTTCCTGCCAATGCGTTCGACGCCCACGGCGGCGTGCTGGCCTTGTTCAACGACGCGGGGCTTCGCGTCGACGCCGCGGCTTATGCCGGCGGCGATCCCGCGAAGGGGTGGAGCGACAGTTTTGGGTGAGGCCCTGGCAAGGCAAAAGGTTGCGTTTTATAGCAAAAATGTTATATTTTTAGATGTCTTGGACCGTTGAAACCCTGAATCGCACCGTAGACCAGGAATTAGCGCTCTTGCCAGCCGATCTGCAGGCTCGGCTGGTCCGAATGTTCAAACTGATCGAGGCGCACGGCTTTCAGCATCTGCCACGCGACACGGTGAAGCATCTGGAAGGCAAGCTTTGGGAGTCCGCGTCAGGACGGCCGATGGAATTTCCAGGGCGATCTACTCTACTGCTACAGGCAAGCGTGTCGTGATCGTCCGCGTTTTCGTCAAGAAAACACAGAAAACGCCGCTGCGTGAATTTGAATTGGCGCGTCAACGAGCAAAGGAAATCGAATGACGAAGTTGAACGATCTGCACGATGAATGGATGAAAGTCCCCGAATATTCCAAGGCCTATGACGCTATGGACGATGAATTCGCCCTGGCGTCGGAGCTTATTCGCGCCCGCGCGTCCGCCGAAATGACGCAGGAACAGGTTGCCAAGGCTATGGGCACCACGCAGACCGCTGTCGCGCGCCTCGAAGCCGGAAAGGCGATGCCTTCTACAAGATCGCTGCAACGCTTCGCCAAAGCGACTGGCACGCGCCTGCGGATCAGCTTCGAGCCAGAACAACCACCGCGGCGGCAAAGGCGTTTACGACCGGCTCACGCGCGTCCGTAGTTCCCTTAGTTGACCAGCATCAAGGCGACTTCCGCGTCGAAATTTATTGCTTGTTGCGAGGCCCCCCATGATCCCCATCGGCGTCGTCACCGTCTCCGACCGCGCCTCCGCCGGCCTCTATGAGGACAAGGGCGGACCCGGCATCGAAGCCGCGCTCGCAGCGATCCTCGCCTCGCCCTGGCGCGCCGGTGCGCCGCGTCATCCCCGACGAGCGGGCGCAAATCGAGGCGGCGCTGATCGAACTCGCCGACGTCGAGCGCTGCTCGCTGATCCTCACCACCGGCGGCACCGGCCCCGCCCTGCGCGACGTGACGCCGGAGGCGACGGAAGCCGTCTGCGAGCGCATGATGCCGGGTTTCGGCGAACTCATGCGCACGAAAAGCCTGCTCGAAGTCCCGACCGCCATCCTGTCGCGCCAGACGGCGGGACTGCGCGGACGCAGCCTGATCGTCAATCTGCCGGGCAAGCCGTCGGCGATCCGCACCTGCCTCGACGCGGTGTTCCCCGCCATCCCCTATTGCCTCGACCTGATCGGCGGCGACAGGATCGACACCAGCCCCGACGTTTGCAAGGCGTTTCGACCGAAAGCCTGAAGGCGTAAGTCCCAGTCCAGCTTGCCGCGCCACAATTTTGGGCGACCCGGCGGACATCCATGAACGTCAACGCGCCCATCTCGGTCGGCGAACTGATCGACAAGCTGACGATCCTCGAAATCAAGCTCGCCGAAATCGCCGACCGCGCCAAGCTCGTCAACGTGCGGCGCGAATACGACACGCTGATCGCCGCGACGCCTCGGTCGCTTTACGCCAACGCCGAGGTCGCCGCTCTGCGCGAATGGCTGAAGAGCGTCAACGCCGAACTCTGGCGCATCGAGGACGACATCCGCGCCAAGGAGCGCGCAGGCGCCTTCGACAACGAATTCATCACGCTCGCACGCTCGGTTTACATCGCCAACGACACACGCGCCAAGCTGAAGCGCGAGATCAACCGGATTTGCAACAGCGCGCTCGTCGAGGAAAAGAGCTACGCGGCCTATTGAGCGACGGCCCGAGAGTGGGGCTAACCTTGACCGGCGCCGCTCGCACGCTAGACCCGTTTCATGATCCGGTGGACCCGCTCTCCAAAGCTTCTGAAACTGTTCGTCGGCCAGCACGTCGTCAACGGGCTCAGCGTCGCCGCGGGCGTGATGACGGTCGCGGTCGCCGCCACTGTCGCATTCGGTTTCGGCCGCGGCTTTGTGTACACGCTGGGCGCCATCGCCGCCAGCATCGGCGATTTTCCGGCGCCGTTGCGCGACAAAGCCAAGAGCATGACGTTCGGCTTCGCGCTCGCGCTCGTCGCCACCGGCCTGGCGCTCGCCGCCGAGCGCCACTTTTGGCTCGAAATCGCCGCGATCGGCGCCATTTCCTTCGCCAGCGGAATGATCACTGGCTACGGCCGTTGGGCGGTCGCAACCAGCATGCAGGTCCTGATCGCCGTCGTGCTGGCGCTGATTCTGCCTCAGATGAACGTGTTCGGCATCCTTGCGGCGCTCGCGGGCATGGCGGTCGGCGGCGCCGTCTATATCGCCATTGCGCTCGGCATTTCCCGCCTGGTCGGCGCCAGCGACCGGCGCCTGATGACGAGCGAATCCTTACGCGAGCTTTCGGCCTATCTCTTCGCTTACGCGCGTCTGGCCGACACGGGGAGCGATATCGCCGGCGTTTACGGGCGGGTGATCCGCCAGCAAGCCGCCTTCTCCGAGCAGTTGCAGTCGGCGCGGGCGCTGCTTCTGGAAAAGCCGCGCGCGACCCCGGAGCGCGTGCGGCTCGCCGCGTCGATCGGGCTGATGCTCGACACGCTGGACGCCCTGGTCGCGGCGCAATGCGACCTGCCGGACCTGCGCAAGCTGCCCGCGGCGCAGGAGTGGATGCGCCGGGTCGGCGTGCTCGTCCGCGCCACCGCGTTGGACGTGCAGCACCTGAGCATCGATATGCTGGCCCACCGCGAACCCGCCCTGCCGCGCGACCATCAGCTCGCTCGCGACGCCGTGCGCCGCGAGGGCGCCCGGCTGCTCGCCGAGGACGACACGCCGGCCGACGTGCGCGCCGCCATCGGCCGGACGCTGGCCCGTTTCGACGCCACCCGCGCCGCCATCACGAGACTGGAGCACGCGCTCGGCCGCGACGAGGCGGCGGCGGAGGCGATCGGCGCCGTAAAACTCTCCGCGTTCCGGTCCGCCGCGCTCGTTCAACCCGCGGCTGTTGGCGGCGCATCTGACGCCGGCCTCGCCGGTGTTTCGCTACGCCGCGCGACTGTCGCTGGCGATGATGGCGGGCGGAATCGTCGCCGTGGAGCTGGGCGGCGAGCGACATGGCAATTGGGTGCTGCTGACCATCTCGGTGATCCTGCGCGCCGGCTACGGCCTCACCCGCCAGCGCCGCGACGACCGGGTGATCGGCACGCTGATCGGCTGCGTGATCGCCTCCGCCGTGGTCGCCTATGCGCCGGCCTGGGCGCTGCTCGTCGTCCAGGCGCTGGCGCTCGCCACCGCCCACGGCTTCGCGCGGATCAACTACCGCGTCGCCTCCACCGGCGCCTCGATGATGGCGCTGGTGTCGCTGCATCTGGCCGAACCCAACTTCCCCTCGCCGATGCTCTCGCGCCTGACCGACACCCTGATCGGCGCGGCGATCGCGCATCTCTTCAGTTATGTGCTGCCGAACTGGGAGATTTCCGAGGCCCCGAAGATCGCGCGGCGTTTGAAGGACCGCGCTGCGGCGTTCGCCGACGTGGCGCTGCGTCCCGACGCGCCCGAGCAGGATTATCGTCTGGCGCGCAAGGATTTCATGGAGGCGCTCGCCGCGCTTTCCGATTCTGCGGCGCGCATGGGCGGCGAGCCGCAGGCGGCGCGGCGCGGGCTCGACGAGTTGAGCGCCCTGGTGATCGCGGCGAGCGTCGCCGCCGCCCATATCTGCGCCGCGCGGCTCGACGCGCTCGAAGCCAACACGCCCGGCGGCCTGGAGGCGGACCGACGGCTGGCCGACGCGGCGCTGGCCGGCCAACCGCCCGCGACGGACTCGCGGTTGGCGGCGAGCCTCGCCGATTTTGTCGCGGCGGCCGACGTCTATGAGAAAGCCGCAGAGCGCGAGGCCGATTTGCAAGACGCGTGAGGGCGGCGCAAAAAGGGCTCAAGGAGGAGCGTCCCATGTCCGTTATGGCTTTCGACCGGCCCGATTTCCTGCGTGAGGAGGAGATCGTCCTGTTCGAGGATTCGGTCGGCAAATTCTTCGACGCCGCATGCGCCCGAGGAGCCGCGTCGCCAAATGGCGCGAGGACAGGATCGTCGAGCGCGAGATGTGGCGCGAGGCGGGCGCGGCGGGGCTGCTGTGCCTCGCGATCCCCGAGGCCTACGGCGGCGCCGGCGGCGACTATCGCCACGAGGTCGTGTTGATGGAGCAGATCGGCCAGAAAGGGCGTCGACGGTTTCGGCGCCTCGCTGCACAACGCCATCGTCGCGCCCTACATCTTGCATTACGGCTCCGAGGAGCAGAAGCGGCAGCTGGCTGCCGCGCATGGCGACCGGCGAACTCGTCGGCGCGATCGCGATGACCGAGCCCGGCGCCGGCTCCGACCTGCAGGGCGTCAGGACCAGCGCCAAGCGCGAGCGGCAACCACTATGTGATCTCACGGCCAGAAGACCTTCATCACCAACGGCCAGACCGCCAATCTGATCATCGTCGTCGCCAAGACCGACCCGAGCGCCGGCGCCAAGGGCACCTCGCTGATCGTCGTCGAGACCGACGAGGCCGAAGGTTTCGCGCGCGGCCGCAACCTCGACAAGGTCGGGCTGGACGCGCAGGACACGTCGGAACTGTTCTTCGACGACGTGCGCGTGCCGACCGTCCAACCTGCTCGGCGCGCGAGGAGGGCCAGGGCTTTGTCCAACTGATGCAGCAATTGCCGCAGGAGCGGCTCAACATCGCCGTGCAGGGCATGGCGACGATCGAGCGCGCGCTCGACGAGACGATCGACTATGTGAAGGAGCGCAAGGCGTTCGGCAAGCGCATCCTCGATTTCCAGAACACGCAGTTCAAGCTCGCCGAGTGCAAGACCGAGGCGACGGTCGCGCGCGCCTTCGTCGATCGGCTGATCGGCCTGCATCTCGAGGGCAAGCTCGACGCCGCGACCGCCTCGATGGCCAAATACTGGGTCACCGACCTCGAGATGCAAAATCGTCGACGAATGCCTGCAATTGTTCGGCGGCTACGGCTACATGAACGAATATCCGATCGGCCGCATGTTCCGCGACAGCCGCGTGCAGCGGATCTACGGCGGCACCAACGAGATCATGAAGGTGCTGATCGCGCGGACGCTGTGAGGCGCGCGCATCAAGCAACTTCGGGCGATTTCAGTTAGAGGCGGCGGCGCCGGTCCCCTCCCCCTGGTGGGTCATCAAGGGGGAGGGAGCGCCGCGGCTCGATGGCAAGCGAGGCGTTCAGAGGGAAGCCGTATCAATCGCGCGCGAACTCCGCCCGCGCGATCCCCATCGCAAACAACGGCGCCGTCAAGTCGCCGTGCTCGATGCGCGCGTGCGCCGCCGCCGCCACCTTCGGCTTGGCGCGATAGGCGACGCCGAGCCCGGCCTCGCGCAGCATCGGCAGGTCGTTCGCCCCGTCGCCGATCGCCAGCACCGCGTGCGCCGGCAGGTTCAGCCGCGCGCGCAATTCGCGCAACGCGCGGAGCTTGGCGTCGGCCCCCTGGATCGGCTCTTCGACGCGGCCGACAAGGCGTCCATCCTCGGCGACCATCCGGTTGGCGCGATGCTCGTCCGCGCCGAGCCAGGCCGCCACCGCCCCGGTGAAGGGAACGAAGCCGCCGGAGACGATGGCGAAATAGCCGCCGCGCGCGCGAAACGTCGCCGCCAGAGTCTTGGCGCCGGGATTGAGCGTGATGCGTTCGGCGAGCAATTTTTCGATCACGCCGAGGTCGAGCCCCGCGAGCAGCCCGACCCGTTCGCGCAAGGCGCCGGCGAAATCGAGTTCGCCGCGCATCGCCCGCTCGGTGATGTCAGCCACTCGCTCGCCGACGCCGGCGACTTTCGCCAGTTCGTCGATGCATTCCTGACCGATCAGGGTCGAGTCCATATCGGCGACGAGCAGCTTTTTGGCGCGCTCCGCCTGCGGCTGCACGATCGCATCGGCGCCGATCTCGTCCGCCGCCGCCCGCAACGCTACGAGATCGGCCGCGCCCTCGAACATGAGGTCGGCGGCCTCGCCCCGGCTCAGCCAGGTCCGCGACGGCGCCGGCAGCGCTTGCGCGACGCGCCCGAGACCGGCATCGGTCAGGTTCGCCGGAGCGGCGACGAGCGTGGCGACGAAGGCGGGCATGAAGGAATCCGAAAAGGCGCCGAGGGCGCTCCTCATCGCAGGGCCCACCGCGAGCGGCAAGTCCGCGCTGGCGCTGGCCTTCGCGCGCCGCCACGGCGCTGTGATCGTCAACGCCGACTCCATGCAGGTCTATCGCGATTTCCGCATTCTCACCGCGCGGCCGAGTCTTGCGGAGGAGCGCCTCGCGCCGCACGTGCTGTTCGGCGAGGTCGACGGCGCCGAGAATTTCTCGGTCGGCCGTTACGAGACGCGCGCGCGCGAAATTCTGGCGACCACGCCGGGTCCGCTCGTGTTCGTCGGCGGCACCGGGCTTTATTTCCGCGCGCTCACTCAAGGCCTTTCCGACATTCCCGCCGTTCCCGACGCCGTTCGGGCGCGGGTGCGCGAGGCGGCCGAGGGCCGGCAAACGCCGAATTTGCACGCCGAACTCGCCCGCCTTGATCCCGCAGCCGCGCAGCGGCTGCGGCCGTCCGACCGGCAGCGCATCTTGCGCGCGCTCGAAGTGTTCGCGGCCACCGGGCTTTCGCTGACGACTTTTCAGAACCAGCGCGGCGCCCCGGCGCTCAAGGCCGGCGAATGGCGGGGCGTATTCCTCGCGCCCGAGCGCGAGGGCCTGAAGCGCCGCATCGCGGCGCGCTTTTCCGAGATGCTGGCGGCGGGGGCGCTCGAAGAGGCGGCGCGGCTAGCCGCGCGCGGCCTCGATCCCGCGCTGCCGGTGATGCGCGCCCACGGGGCGCCGCATCTGATGGCGCATCTGCGCGGCGAAATGTCGCTCGAGGCGGCGGCGGCGCTCGGCGTCCGCGACACCGCGGCTTACGCCAAGCGGCAGTTCACCTGGGCGCGGCATCAATTGCCGGAATTTCAATGGATGGCGCCGGAGGCGGCGGCGGAGGCGCTGGCCTTGTGAACACACAAACGCGACCGATCCTAGTCGTTGGCGTGTTTCGTTCTATATATGGTCCCAATTCTCCGATGGGGCGACCCATCGGGCTGCGAGCTTTTCAGGAGACTCCGATGGCCGACACCGACGTCCTATGGGCCTTGTTGACGCAATCCGCGGACGCGGACTCCGTCGCCGCTATCAGACACGAAGTCGAGACCGGGTCCGACGCGGGGCTGTGCAGAATCAACGCCCTGGCCTTCGCGTCGGCGCGCCATCTCGACGAGGACGCGGTCGTCGGCGCCTTTGTGCGCGCAGCGCACCACGGGCTCTTCGACATGTCGTGGAGCGCCATGTGCCCGGGGTGTGGCGGCGTGCTTGAGACGACGGCGGCGCTGAAAACGCTCGACCGGCCCGACTATTTCTGTTCGCTCTGCGTCATGCGGTGCGAACCGACCCTCGACACGCAGGTCGAGGTAACGTTCACCGTCACCCCACGCGTGCGGCGGATTGCCGCCCATGACCCGGATTCGCTGGGGCTCGCCGAATATCTGCAGCAGATCTTCTGGAGCACGGCGACCGATCTGCCGGCCGATTTCTCCCAACTCGTCGAAAGCGTCACGCTGGACGGGCTCGACATCGAACCCGGCGAAAAGGCGAGCATGTCGCTGACATTGCCGCCCGGCCCCGCGATGATTTTCGACCCCGTCACCCATACCTCGATATTCCTGCAAGTCTCCGGCGAGGAAACCCACGAGCGGCGCGCGCTGTCTCTGGTCTTCAGCGACGAGCATTCGCATGGCGGGACCGTCGAGTTGCGGCCGGGTCCGGTGCGCATTGCGCTGGACAACCGGGCGCGCCGGCGCACGTTGCCGGTGGTCTGGGTCTCCAGCGAATCCTTCCACGCCGTATTCTCGCGCCGGCGGCCCTATCTGACGGCGACGCGGGTGTTCAGCAACCAGGCGTTCCGCGAGATCTATCGCAACGGCACGCTTGATTCCGAACAGCGGTTCAAGATCACCAACCTGACGTTTCTGTTCACGGATTTGCGGGGTTCGACGGCGCTTTACGATCGCGTCGGCGATCTCGCCGCCTTCGAACTCGTGCGCAGCCACTTCGGCGCGCTGATTTCGGCAGTGTCGGCGGAGGGCGGCGCGGTGGTCAAGACCATCGGCGACGCGGTGATGGCGACATTCTCGTCACCGGACCGGGCGCTGCGCGCGGCGACGCGGATGCGCGCGGCGATGCGCGAGATCAACCGCGCGCGGGGCAGCGACGACCTGGCGTTGAACATCGGCATCCACGAAGGGCCGTGTCTGGCGGTCGTGCTCGACGACCGCCAGGATTATTTCGGCCAATCCGTCAACATCGCCTCGCGCGTGCAGGGGCTGGCCGACCCCAGCGCGATCCTGGCGACGCGGGGAATCGTCGAGTCGCCGGAAGTGGCGATCCTGCTGAAGGAGCAGGGTCTGCGGACGAATTCGCGCGAGTCGGCGCTGCGTGGGGTCAGCGAGGCGCTGACGATCTACGAGATTTCGGAGGGCCTCGCGGCGTAGCGGCCAAACGGAACGTTTATATTTAACAATGCGTTAATACATTGGTTCGGAACGTTGCGGCGCTCCGGCGAGTTGATGACGACAACTCACCGGAGGTTTCAGATGCGACGCTTACTGCTTTCCAATGTGTTTTTTGCCGCAATAACTATTTCAGGAGGGCTTGCGGCCGCGCAAGAGGTGCAAAAATCCACTAACCCCGCCACTCCCGAGGTGGACGCCTGCCGCGCGTCGGGGTTGATCGCCCTCAAACAAGACTCCGCCGCGATAAAGGATGTGGGGATCAATCCCGACAGCGTGCGAATTTTCAAGATGGACAAGAAGATCGGCGACGAGCCCGTGCGAGCGGTCGTCATCGGGGAAGTCTCCATCGAAAAGGCCAAGTCCAGCAAACCGCGCTCGCTCGTTTGCATCGTCGGCGACAAGGGCAAGGTGCTCGTGACGTACTTCTCCACGCAATGACGGCGCAGGGACGGCGTACGCTTTCGCCTTTCCGGACGGTCGGATACATTTGCGGCTATGGCCCGCAAGACCACCCCTTCCGCCGACCTCGACACCGCCCGCGAGGAACACGCCCGCCTCGGCGCCGAGATCGCTGAGCACGACCGGCGCTATCACCAGGAGGATGCGCCGACCCTCTCGGACGCGGAATATGACGCGCTGCGCCGCCGCTACGACGCGCTCGAAAAGGCGCATCCGGAGCTTGCCGACGCGCAATCGCTCAGCCGCAAAGTCGGCGCCGCGCCGTCGGAGAAATTCGCCAAGGTCGCCCACGCCGTGCCGATGCTGTCGCTCGGCAATGTCTTCGCCGACGAGGAGGTCGCGGAGTTCTGCGCCCGCGTGCGTCGCTTTCTGGGCATGAGCGAGGAGGCGCCGCTGGCGGTCGTCGCCGAGCCGAAGATCGACGGCCTGTCGTGTTCGCTGCTTTACGAGCGGGGCGAACTGGTTCGCGCCGCGACCCGCGGCGACGGCTTCGAGGGCGAGGACGTCACCGCCAATATTATGACGGTCGCCGCGATCCCCAAAAGGCTCGTGGGCGCGCCGGCGCGACTGGAGGCGCGCGGCGAGGTCTATTTGCGGCATTCCGATTTCGCGGCGATCAACCAACGCCAGGCGGCCGCGGGCAAGCCGACTTTCGCCAATCCGCGCAATTCCGCTGCGGGCTCGCTGCGCCAGCTTGATCCCCGCGTCACGGCGGAACGGCCGCTGCAATTTTTTGCCTACTCCTGGGGCGAGGTCAGCGAAGCTTTCGCGGACACCCAGCACGGCGCGCTGGAAGCGTTCCGCCGCTTTGGCCTGCCGGTCAATCCGCTGACGAAAGTCTGCCGCTCCGCCGAGGAGCTGATTGCGCATTATCGCGAGATCGAAAAGCAGCGCGCCACCCTCGGCTACGACATCGACGGCGTCGTCTACAAGGTCGACGATCTCGCCCTTCAGCGGCGGCTCGGCTTCGTGTCGCGCAGCCCGCGCTGGGCGGTGGCGCACAAGTTTCCCGCCGAACGCGCCTCGACCCGCGTCGAGGCGATCGAAATTCATGTCGGCCGCACCGGCGCGCTAACGCCGGTGGCCAAACTCCATCCCGTGACCGTCGGCGGCGTCGTGGTGGCGAACGCAACGCTGCACAACGAAGACGAAATCGCCCGCCTCGACGTCCGCGTCGGCGACGCCGTCGCCATTCAGCGCGCCGGCGACGTCATTCCGCAGGTCATTGAAGTCCTGCTCGACCAAAGGCCGCCGAACACGCATCCGTTCGCCTTTCCCAAGGACGACGAGGGAAATTTCATCTGTCCGATCTGCCGCTCGGCGGCGTTGCGCGAAATCGACGAGCGAACAGGAAAAGCAGACGTAGTCCGTCGTTGCACCGGGAAACTCGTCTGCCCGGCGCAAGCGGTCGAAGGGTTGAAACATTTCTGCTCACGCAACGCCTTCGATATCGAAGGCCTCGGCGACAAGCAGATCGAGCTGTTCTATGCGAGAGGCCGCGTCAAGATCGCCGCCGACATTTTTACCCTTGAGCGTCGCGACGGCGAAGGCGCCCCGCCGCTGCGAGAATGGGACGGTTTCGGCGAGACGTCCGCGCGAAATCTGTTCGCCGCCATCGAGGCCCGGCGTCGCATCGCGTTCAACCGTTTTCTGTATGCGCTCGGAATCCGCCATGTCGGCGAGACCAACGCGCGCCGGCTCGCCCGCCATTTCGGCGACCTCGAGTGTTTTCGCGCCGCGGCGACCGGATCGGATGCGACCGAGGCGCTTTCCGGCATCGAGGGAATCGGCCCGGCGGTGGTCGAGTCCCTGGTCGATTTCTTCGCCGAGCCGCACAATTCGGCGGCGCTCGACGGGCTCGTCGCTGAGGTGACGGTGGATCCGATGCCGGCGCAGGCCGCGGGCCACGCGCTCGCCGGCAAGACGATCGTCTTCACGGGATCCTTGGAGCGGATGACCCGCGACGAGGCCAAGGCGCTCGCCGAGCGGCTCGGCGCCAAAGTCTCGGGCTCGATCTCGGCCAAGACCGACATCGTTGTCGCCGGGCCCGGCGCGGGATCGAAGCTCGCCAAGGCGCGAGAGCTCAACGTCGAAACCATCGACGAAGACGAATGGCTGAAGCGCGCGGCGGAGTGACGCGCGGCGCCTCTGCATCGGAACCATGGCCGCCAGACGTCAGCAATTGAAATTATCAACTCTCTCTTCACTTGTTCAACGGAAACTCGCGCCGATGTGCCGCGGCCCTTTTTCGCTTCGGCAGGCATGAAGCCGCACATCGCCCGCCGGCCCTGGCGCCGCATCCTGCAAAACTCGCTTGCCATCACGCCGCCCCGCCGTTTTCGTTGGAGCCTTCATCGATGTCTTGGTTCGCCGAATCGCAGCCGCGACGCGAAATGCGGAAACTGGCCGCGCTCGACCGCTCGCTCGCCTTGATTGAGTTCAAGCCGGACGGAACGATCACGTCCGCCAACGAGAACTTCTGCAAGACGATGGGCTATGCGCAAGCCGAAATTGTCGGCAAGCGCCACAGCCTGTTCGTCGAATCGGACTACGCGAAAAGCGCCGACTACCAGTCGTTCTGGCGAAAGCTCGGCGGCGGCGCCTTCGACGCCGGAACTTACAAGCGCTTGCGTAAGGGTGGAGCGCCCGTCTATCTCGAGGCGTCCTACAACCCAGTGCTTGGCGCCGACGGCCGCGTCGTTAGCGTGTTGAAGGTGGCGACGGACGTTACGCAAACGAAAATGCAGTCGCTCGAAACGGAAGCCAAGATGACGGCGGCCTCGCGGGCTCAGGCGATCATCGAGTTTCAACCGACGGGCGAAATCATCGACGCCAACGATAATTTTTGCGCCACTATGGGTTATCGGCGCGACGAGATCGTCGGCAACCTTCACCGCATGTTCGTCGAACCCGCCTATGGCGCGTCCGACGACTATCGGGAGTTCTGGCGCAAGCTCAACGCTGGCGAGTTGATTGTCGACTCCTTCCGGCGGGTCGGCAAGGGCGGCAAACTTGTCTGGCTGCAAGCCGCCTACGGCCCGGTGTTCGATATCGACGGCCGGGTCTGTAAGATCATCAAGTTCGCCAACGACATCACGGATCTCATGGTGCTCGCCGAAGGGCTCTCCCGCCTGTCGAATGGCGATCTGCGGCGCCGCCTTGACCAACCGTTCTCCCCCACCTTCGACAAGCTGCGCGTCGACTTCAACCTTGCCGCCGACAATCTCAATGTGGCGCTACGCGGGGTCGCCGAATCAACGGGCGCCGTCAGCCTAAGCGCCGACGAGATCGCCAGCGCCTCGCAAGATCTGACGCGCCGCACGGAAGGCCAGGCGGCGGCCCTCGAGCAGACCGCCGCAGCGCTGACCGAGGTGACGGCCACGGTGAAAAAAACCACGGAAAGCGCGCGGCTTGCCAATCAAGTGGTCGGCGCCGCCAAGGGCGACGCCGAGAAGAGCGGCGAAATCGTCGGCCGCGCGGTGGAGGCGATGGGGCGCATCGAAAACTCCTCGGAAGAGATCAGCAAGATCATCGGCGTGATCGACGAAATCGCGTTCCAGACCAATCTCCTGGCGCTTAACGCCGGCGTCGAGGCGGCGCGGGCGGGCGAAGCGGGGCGGGGATTTGCGGTGGTGGCCTCGGAGGTGCGCGCGCTCGCGCAGCGTTCGGCGGAGGCGGCAAAGCAGATCAAGACGCTGATTTCAGCCTCCGGAACCGACGTCGAGGCGGGGGTCAAGCTTGTGCGGCAGACCGGCGACGCGCTCGGCGCCATCGTCGCCAAGGTGATGGAGATCACCGCGTTGGTTGGCCATATCGCCGGGGGCGCGGAGGAGCAAAGTCATGCGCTCGGCGAGATCAACGTCGCCGTCGGCAAGATGGACCAGGCCACCCAGCAGAACGCCGCGATGGCGGAGGAGGCCAATGCCGCCGTGGATTCGATGAAGAGCCAAATCCAGCGGCTTGAAATCGCCATCGGCGATTTCAAGCTTGCCGGCGCCGCCGACGAGGGCGCGCGCGGCGGCCGGCCGGCGGGGCGACCGGTCGCAGCCGGCGGCGCGCGCCGCGCCGCCTGAAACCCGCATGAACGGAATTTCATTGGCGTCGCGCCGCCGCTCGTCCTAAGCCGGGCGCTCGGCTACGGCGTCAGGCCGATGTAACGATCGGCTGGGAGGACATGGCGGAAGGCGGGGCGGAATTCACGATCCGGCCGGCGACCGAGACCGATCTCGACGCGATCTACGCCCTGGAATGTGCGTCTTTCCTTGACGACAGGCTGTCGCGGCGCGCGGTCCGGCGCTTCGCCAAGGCGCCTCAATGCCCGCTTCTGGTCGCCCGCTCGGCCAGCCGCGTTGTCGGCTACATCGTGATCTCGCTGCCGGCCCGCGCGCGTTCGGCGCGCGTCTATTCGCTCGCCGTCGCGGCCGCGCACGGGCGGCGCGGCGTCGGCCGCGAACTCCTGCATGCGGCCGAACGCTATGCGCGCGCCCACGGCCGCGCCGCGTTGCGATTGGAGGCCCGCTACGACAACGTGGCCGCCCTCGCGCTCTACGAGAAGCTCGGCTATCGCCATCTCGGCCGCTATCCCGGCTATTACGCCGACGGCGCGGAGGCGTTGCGGTTTGAGAAGCCGCTGCTCGGCTAGGAACGTCGAACCCGTTATGGCGCGGCGAGCGCCTCTTGCGCCTCTTCGCTGCGCAAAATGTCGCGCAGCGCCACGAGCGTGCGCTCGAACGTGTCCAAATCCGGATCGGGCAAGCGGCCGAAGATTTTGCGGACGAACGCGTGTTGGATGGCGATGGCGCGTTGCGCCGCCTCGCGCCCGGGAAGGGTTAGATAAATCTCGTACTGACGCCGATCGGTCGCGGTCGTGCGACGCTCGACGAGGCCGGCGGATTCGAGCCGGTCGAGCAGGCCGGAAATGTTGCCTTTGGTGACGTAAAGGCGCTGGGCGAGCGCCTGCTGGCTGACCCCCTCCTCCTCGGTCAGCGTCGTCAGCACGTCGCATTGCGGCACGGAGAGACCGATCTCGCGCAAGCGCTCGGCGACCGCGGCGCCGAGGCGAGACTCCAGCCGGATCAAGCGGAACCAGACCCTGTTCGCCAGGTCTACCGCGGGCGTGTCGGGCATTGCGTTCTCCGTCGGGACCGATCCGGCTTCTACGGCGACGTGCAGCCGGATTGCCAAGGCAGGCGGCCTCGGGCATGAGTTCGAAGGAAAATCTTAGCGCGCAAGCAGGGAGATCGCCATGTTGGGCCAAATGCAGGACTGGCCGCTGCTGATCCACAAGATCATCGATTTCGCCGGGATTCAGCATGGCCGCCAGGAGGTGGTCTCGCGGCTGGTCGAAGGCCCGATCCACCGCATCGGCTACCGCGACCTGCGTGGTCGCGCGCTCAAAGTGGCGCAGCGCCTCGCCCGCGACGGAATCAAGCTCGGCGACCGCGTGGCGACGCTCGCCTGGAACACCCACCGCCACCTGGAAGCGTGGTACGGCATCACCGGAATCGGCGCCATCTATCACACCGTCAATCCGCGCCTGTTTCCCGAGCAGATCGCCTGGATCATCAACCACGCCGAGGACAGGGCGCTGTTCACCGACCTGACTTTCCTGCCGATCCTGGAGGCGCTGCAAGATAAACTGCCGACGATCGAACGCTACATCGTGCTGACCGACCGCGCCCATATGCCGGCGACGAAGTTACGCAACGCCGTGGCTTACGAGGACTGGCTCAGCGAGGGCGACGGCGACTTCCGCTGGGCGGAGTTCGACGAGAACACCGCCGCCGGGCTTTGCTACACCTCCGGCACCACCGGCCACCCCAAGGGCGTGCTGTATTCGCATCGCTCCAACGTGCTGCATTCGCTGATCGCCTCGGGCCTCGATGCGCTGCCGTTGGCGCCGAGCACGTCCTGTATGCCGGTGGTGCCGCTGTTCCACGCCAATTCCTGGGGCCTCGCGTTCTCCTGTCCGATGAAGGGCGCGAAAATGGTGTTGCCTGGCGCGAAGCTGGACGGCGCCTCGATCTACGAATTGCTGGAGACGGAGAAGGTCGACTTCACCGCCGCGGTGCCGACGGTTTGGTTGATGCTGCTGTCTTATTTGCAGAAGGAGCAGAAGACGCTGACGACGCTGAAGCTGGTGGTGATCGGCGGCTCCGCCTGCCCGCCCGCCATGATCCGCGCCTTCGAGCGCGATTACGGCATCGAGGTGCGGCACGCCTGGGGCATGACCGAAATGAGCCCGATCGGCTCGGTCTGCTACATCAAACCGGAGGCGGGCGCGAAATCTTATGAGGACGTGCTCAAGCTCAAGTCAAAGCAGGGGTTTGCGCCGTTCGGGGTCGAGATGAAAATCGTCGACGACTCCAACAAGGAACTGCCCTGGGACGGACAGAAATTCGGCCGGCTGAAAGTGGCGGGTCCGGCGGTGGCGAAGGCCTATTTCAAGGGCGAAGGCGGCCAGATTCTCGACGACGACGGCTTTTTCGACACCGGCGACGTCGCCACCATCGATCCCAACGGCTATATGCAGATCACCGATCGCGCCAAGGACGTCATCAAGTCAGGCGGCGAGTGGATTTCGTCAATCGACATCGAGAATCTCGCGGTCGGTCATCCCGAGGTGGCGGAGGCCGCGGTGATCGGCATTGCGCATCCGAAATGGGACGAGCGGCCGTTGCTGGTCATCGTGCCGAAAGAGGGCGCGCAGCCCAAGGTCGAGGACGTGCTCGAGTTCCTCAAACCCAGAATCGCAAAATGGTGGATGCCCGACGACATGCAACTCGTGTCCGAAATCCCGCACACGGCGACGGGCAAGATCAACAAGCTGAAGCTGCGCGAGGCGTTCAAGGACTATAAGCTGCCGGGCACGTAAGCGTGCGGCCGCGTGAGCATCGGAGCTTCGACAAGCGCCGCCGCTTCGCAACGGCGCCTGCCTCAAAATCACGAGCGCGTGGTCGTCTTGACGTCGACGCTGGCCTTGATGGCGTTGGAATAGGGGCAGATGTTGTGCGTCGTCTCGACGAGCTTCTGCGCCTCCGCCGCCGGCATCCCCGGCAGATAGGCGTCGAGCGCGGCGGTGATGCCGAAGCCGCCCTCCGAGCGCGGGCCGATGCCGATTTCGGCGGTCACTGTGGAGCCGTCGGGCACCTTGGTCTTCAACTGCTGCGCGGCCACGCGCATGGCGCCGAGGAAGCAGGCGGAATAGCCGAGCGCAAACAGCTTTTCCGGATTGGCGCCGTCGCCGCCGGGCCCGCCGAGTTCTTTCGGAACTACGAGTTGCAGCGACAGAGTGCCGTCGGCCAGCGAGGTTTTGCCGTCGCGGCCGCCGCCGGTGGCGGTGGCTTTGGTCTTGTATTTGGCGTCGACTGACATGGAGGTCTCCTTGGTTGGCGTTTTGCCGCCGCCTCTCTGACGCAGCGGTGCGTCGGTTTCAAATCATAAAATCGTGTACGATATAATCGTACGCTATGCAGTATTCCCGCTTGCGATGGAATCGCGTGCGATCTAAATTTTGGCGATGACAGACGCCGCCGAGAGCGCCGCCCCGCTCCCCTTGATCGACGACATGCTGTGCTTTGCCGTTTACGCCACGGGATTCGCGTTCAACCGCGTCTATCGCAAGCCGCTCGGCCGGCTCGGCCTGACCTATCCGCAGTTTCTGGTGCTGACGGCTTTGTGGGGCGAGGACGCGGTCGCGGTGGGGGCGCTGGGCGAAAAGCTCGCGCTCGACACCAGCACGCTTACGCCGCTCTTGAAACGGCTCGAAAGCATGGGGCTGCTCACGCGCAAGCGCGCCCGAAACGACGAGCGCAGGGTAATCGTCAGCCTCACAGAGAAAGGCTCCGCCATGCGCGCCGAGGCCGGAGAGATCATGCGCTGCATATTCGCCGCCGCCGACCTTGAGCCGGACGCTTTCGTCAAGCTCCAGCGCGATATCCAGGCGCTTCGGCTGAATTTGGAGCGGGCGGCGCGGGATTAGATCACCCGAGCGTGCCGAGGTTCGCCCTCCGCGTTCGCTGCAAAATATGCGTCGAACAGCGCGGCGATCGAGCGCAGGAACGGCCGGCCGCGTTCGGTGACGGCGACCCGCCGCCCCTCGAACGTCGCCAGCCCGCCCGCTACGAAACGGCCGACGCCCGCGGCGTCGGCCAGCAGTCCGGACGGGTCGGCCCCATGCGCTTGCGCCGTTGCGACAATGTCGACCTCCAGCGCGCACATCAACCGCTCGATGACGTCGCGCCGCAGCCGATCCTCGGCGCAGAGCGCGACGCCGCGCGCCGTGGGCAGGCCGCCGCCGTCGATCCGCGCATTGTAGGCCGCCGCCGTGGGCGCGTTTTGCGCATAGCCTCCAGGCAACTGACTGATCGCGCTCGCGCCGAAGCCGAGCAGCGCCGGCGCGTCGTCGGTGGTGTAGCCTTGGAAGCCGCGCCGGAGCCGCCCCGCGGCCGCCGCGACCGCCATCGCGTCGCTCGGCTTGGCGTAATGGTCGAGGCCGATCGCGACATAGCCGCCGTCCTCGATCAGCAGGCGATGGATCGCCTGTTGCTGCGCGAACCGCTCCGCCGCTCCCGGCAGACTGTCTTCGCGGATGACGGCCTGATGCTTCTTCATCCACGGCACATGGGCATAGCCGAACACGGCGACGCGGTCCGCGCCGAGATCGAGCGCGCGCCGCGCCATGCGCGTCACGCTACCGACAGTCTGCAACGGCAGGCCGTAGATGAGGTCGAGGTTCAGCGAATGGACGCCGAGCGCCCGCGCCGCCTGCGCGCAAGCCTCGGTTTGCTCATACGACTGCCGACGCCCGATCGCCCCCTGCACCGCCGGCTCAAAATCCTGCACGCCAAGGCTGATGCGGGTGACGCCCATCTGCTTCAGCGCCGCCAACCGATCCTCGTGCAGCGATATCGGGTCGATCTCTATGGCGATCTCGGCGTCGGATTGAAAAGCGAATTTTTCGCGGCATAGGCGCGTGATCGCGACGAGTTCGTCGGCCGGCAGCGTCGTCGGCGTGCCGCCGCCCCAATGGAGATGGGCGACGGGCAAGCGACGACCGATGGCTGCGGCTGCCCGCTCGATCTCGGCGATCAACCGCCGGGCGTAGGCGCGATGCGAGCCTTCGCGGCGAACGACGCTCGTGTTGCAGCCGCAATAGAAACACAGCCGGTCGCAGAACGGCACGTGCAAATATAGGGAGAGCGGGAGATCATCGGCCAAGTCGCCGAGCCACCCTGCGTAGACCTCCGGACCGACCGCGCCGGTGAACTGCGGCGCCGTGGGATAGCTTGTGTAGCGAGGCGCGCGGCCGTCGTAGCGGGCAACGAGATCGGCGGTTTTTGCAAGCATGCGCACATCTTGCGTGATCAGCGCCTGGAATCGTTGACGCGGAGCAAATGGCGCTAGGCGCCGTGCGCGGCTGACCCTTAATCCGGCGACGCGTCAACCGCGCCTTGACACTATTTGATGCTCATGTAGCTTCGCTCGGGTTGGGCGCTCGGAAATTATTACGCTGCGCCAACCGCGTTCGAAACGTGCAGGACGCGAATTTGCGTCATCAATTCTGAAAGTTCCCGGAGGGAATTCAATGTCAAAAATCGGAATGGCCGCGCTAATGGGCGCGGTCTGGTTTTTTGCGTGCACCGCGTTGACCGGCGCCGCCCATGCGGGTCTGCATCTCAACCGCAACGTGAATCCAGGGAAAGGCTGCGGCCAACTCGTGACCGTCAAGCACCCCGACTTGAAGGGCAAGGCCCGCAAGGCGGAGTGGGACAAGTGCATGGCCAATCCCGACACATACGGGACGTAAGGGATGAGGCGCCGCGTTCCCGCGACGTAAAACTTATGGCTCGGGCGCATCGGAGGGTCCTTCCTCGACAAACCCTGCTCATAACGGCACAATAGCCGTCGTAGGGTTGCTGGAGACCACGCTTGTTCGCGCTCGAAACTCTCGCCGAGATCGTCGCGCGCCGCGCCGAGGCCGACGCGGACAGTTCTTATACGCGCGCGCTGATCGACAAAGGCGTCGCGCGCTGCGCCAAGAAATTCGGCGAGGAGGCGACAGAACTCGTCATCGCCGCCGTCGTCGAGGACGACGCTGCGCTGATCTCCGAGGCCGCCGACGTGCTCTATCATCTGCTGGTCGTGTTGCAGGCGCGCAAGGCGCCGCTGACCGCCGTCATGGCCGAACTTGAGAGTCGCACCGCGCAAAGCGGCCACGCGGAAAAGGCGTCGAGACCGAAATGAACGCGATCGCCCCCGCTCCACTCGTCCCGGCTTCGCCGTTCCGCCATTTCACGCGCGACGAATGGGCGCAATTGCGCGCCGACACGCCGCTGACCCTCACCATCGACGATCTGCGCAAGCTGCAATCCAACCACGATCCGATCTCGATTGACGAGGTGATCGCGATCTATCTGCCGCTGTCGCGCCTGCTCGCGCTATATGTCGCGGCGACGCAGGGGCTGTTCAAGGCGACGCAACGCTTTCTGGGCGCCGACGACGGCAAGGTGCCCTATATCATAGGCGTCGCCGGCTCGGTCGCGGTCGGCAAGTCCACCACCGCGCGGGTGTTGCAGGCGATGCTGTCGCGCTGGCCCAACACGCCGAAAGTGCAACTCGTCACCACCGACGGCTTTCTGCACAACAACGCCAAGCTGATCGCCGACGGCATCATGGAGCGCAAGGGTTTTCCTGAAAGCTACGACGGCATGTCGATCATCAACTTCCTCGCCGCCGTGAAGGCGGGCGAGCGAAACGTCCAGGCGCCGGTCTATTCGCACCTCGTGTATGACGTCGTGCCCGGCGACTCGATAACGGTCGACCGCCCCGACATCCTCATCGTCGAGGGCCTCAATGTGCTGATGCCGAACCGGCTCACCCGCGAGGGCAGCGAGGTTCCGTTCGTCTCCGATTTCTTCGATTTCTCGGTGTTCCTCGACGCCAGCGAAGAGCTGCTCGAGAAATGGTACGTCGAGCGCTTCATGCGGCTGCGCGACACCGCGTTCCGCGATCCGCGCTCGTTCTTCAAGAAATTCGCCGATCTCGACGACACAACGGCCGAGTCGACCGCGCGCGACATCTGGCGGCGCATCAATCTCGTCAACCTGCGCGAAAACATTCTGCCGACCCGGCCGCGCGCGAGTCTGCGGCTAATCAAGGGCGCGAGCCACCGCATCGAAGAGGTGGCGTTACGCAAATTGTGATACGGCAGCGGCCCCCACGCGGAGGCCGCCCATGCTGTTTCGCCGTATCGCGCTGCTGAGCTTACTCCTGGCCGCGCCCGCCGTTGCGCGAGCGGCGGATTGCGCCGGCGTCGATCTCTCCGCCGATCCCTCGATCAAGCCGGACTGGACCGCGCACGCCGACGACATGGTCAACGGCGAGGGTCTGCTGTGGCGCATCGACAAGCCCGGCCTCGCGCCTTCCTATCTCTACGGCACGATGCACTCGACCGCCGAGGGGCCGATGCGGCTCGCAGCGCTTGCGGCGCCCTATGCGGAAAAGGCGACGGCGATCGCGAGCGAACTCGGCGCCCTGGGCGCGGAGCAAAAAATCGAGGTCGGCGCGGCGATGGTGCACGCGGCGGTGTCGCCGGGCGCGGATACGTTCGCGGGCGAAATCGAAGGCGAGGACGCCCGCCGCGTCGAGGCGCTGCTGACCGCCAAAGGCGTGCCGCCTCTATTGGCGCATCACGTAAAACTTTGGCTGCTGGCGGTGCAGGCGTCGCTGCCGCAATGCGAGATCGACGGGCAGGCCGAGGGCCTGCCCGAGGTCGACGATTCGTTCGCCAAGATCGCCGAAGCGCGTCACATCCCGATCGTCGCCTTGGAATCGGTAGCCGAACAGGTGCGCGTGCTGTCCTCCGTCAGCCCGGCGCTGGCTGCCTCGGAGCTGAAATCGATCGCGCGCGGCGGCGGCTACGCCGATGGCGGATACGCCACGCTGCTGTCGCTCTACGATCAGAAACGGCCGACCGCGGCGTTGGCGGTGCTCGACGCCGCGCCGGGCCTCGACGCCGCCGAGCGCGCGGCGACTGCCGAGCTGACGCGTCTGCTGCTCGCCGACCGCAACGACGTGATGGCGCAAAGGGCGGCTCCCCTGCTCGCCAAAGGCGGCGCCTTCATCGCCGTCGGCGCGCTCCATCTCTCCGGCAAGCGCGGAATCATCGAGATTTTGCGCCACGAGGGCTATCAGGTGACGAACGTCTGGTGAGGCTCAGCCCCGCCCGCCAGCAAAACAATGCGCCATGTAGGCGCGCACGAACGCCGGCATGCGCTCGGCGAAATCCGCCTCGCCGCGCACGACGTGAATGCGTGAGAATTCTGGGTGCGCCTCGCCCGCGAGCCACGCGTCAATCCGCGCTTTCGCGGCCTCGGCGGACATGGCGAGCCGCATCGGCTTCATGCAGGCGACGCGGCCGACCCCGCGCACGACAACCCAGCCCGGCGCAATTTCCACCTCCTGCGGCGCGAGCCCGGTCTCTTCAAACAATTCACGCCTGGCGCTCGCTTCGAGATCGACGACCTCGCCAACGACATCCTGCCGGTCCGGCGTCCCGGCGGGAAAATAGATCGCCCCGGCGCTCGCGGTATGCGGCGCCATTTCGCCGAGCACGAAGCCGCCGTCGGCGCCGCGCAGCGCCGCCATCGAAAAACCGTTGCAGGCGTTCGACGCCGGGAAGCCGAAGTCGCGCCACGTCAGGAAAGCGGCGAAATCGGTTTCGATGAAGGCGCCCGACAGCACGCGCGCGCCGCCGCGCAGTTCGATCGCGTGTGGCCCCAGCACCAGCACGCGACCGTTGAACAGACGAGGCTGGGCGGCGACGCGCTGGCGCCAATGCGCGGCGATTTCGGCGACGCGCTCGCGCGCAAAATCCCACGCGCCTGCGCTCAGGCGGAAATCGAGCGTGTCGACGGCCTCGATCTCCGTCAAAGCCGCAGTTTTCCTTCCGAGACGATCACCGCCGAGCCGCCGATCGTCGCCGCCCGCAGGGCGAGGCCCTCGACTTCGAGCCCCAGCGAAATAAGGCTCGGCCTGCCCATCTCGAAACCCTGCTCGATGAGCAGCATGTGCTCGCCGTCGGCGGGCTTGTCGAACGCCATCACGACGGCGGCGAAGGCGGCCGCAGCGCTGCCGGTCGCCGGATCTTCGGCGATGCCCCAGCCGCCAGCGAACATGCGCGCGTGATAATGCGCGTCCCGCTTTGCGGTCTCAGGGCAATAGAGAAAAGCCGAGGGGCCGCCGTTTGCCCCCCAAGGCGTCTTCTGCGGGTCGGCGCGCGCCATCGCGTCCAGCGTCGCCACGGGCGTGAAAATATGCGGGGCGCCGACGCCATAGACGCTCGGCACATGGTTGCGGAAGCCGATGTCGGCGACTTGAAGGCCGAGGCCCTCGGCGAGCGCCGCAGCTGGCGGCGCCTCGCCCATGCGCTCAGGCAGGCGCGGCACGGTGAAATAGGCGGCCATCGCCTCGCCGCGACGGTGTCGAGCGACACAAACCACCTCGCCGATTGTTTCCTCCAAAACGACGCGCAGGTCTTGCGAACCGAGCAGGTCGCCGGCGCGCAGATGCGCGAGCAGAACGGCGGTCCCGACGGTCGGATGGCCGGCGAACGGCAGCTCACGCGAAGGCGTGAAAATGCGCACCGCCGCCGTATTGATGGGGTTCCGGGGCTCGGCGACGAACACGGTCTCCGACAGGTTGAACTCGCGCGCGATGGCCTGCATCGCCGCGCTGTCGAGGCCCTCGCCATCGAGCACGACGGCGAGCGGGTTGCCGGCGAGCGCAGCGTCGGTGAAAACATCGAGCGTGTAAAACCGGCGGGACATGTCGCCTCACAATTTTTCGGGCGCGAAGCGCTGCGGCGGATCGGCCAGCGCGTCCTGCGCCGCCACCAGCGCCAGCTCGCGGCCGCCCGCCGCCACGGTTGCAGCGACGACGGCGTAGACGCGGGCGGCGGCCATGGCAAGCGCGCCCGCGGCGTCGTGCGCGTGCAGCCATTCGTGCAGGAACAGCGCCGAGATCAGATCGCCGGCGCCGTTGACGGCGATCGGCAGTTTCGGCGTCCGCACGCGCCAGACGCCGGCGGGCGCCGCTACGATCAGGTCGAGCGCGTCGTCGGGCGTGTCGTCCAGCCGCAGCGAGGTGGCGAAGGCGACCTCCGGCCCGCGCCCGCGCAAGGCGACCAAGGCCGCGACGGCATCGACGCGGCTCGCCACAACGCGGCCCGTGAGCCATGCCAGTTCGAACGCGTTGGGGCTGACAATCTTAGCGGCCGGGACGGCGCAATCGCGGAGGAACTCCGGCACGCCGGCGCCGACGTAGACGCGGCCGTCGTCGCCGATGATCGAGAGGGGCACGCCCTCCGCGCATGGGAGCCGGCGGAGCAGCCCGGGTTCTTTCTCCAGCAGCTTCGCAACCGATGTTTCGAGATGGGAATCGAGAATGCGCGCGAGCGGGCGGAAGCGACGCTCGAGGCGCGGGGGTGGCCCTGGCTGTGCGAGCATATACGGACCAGTCACGAGTCCGAGGCGCTCGCGCGCACGCTCGAAGGCCATTAGGGATGGTGACGGGGGTGGCGGTGACGGTCGGATGGCCGCTTCGCCGTCTCCGCCTCGTCGGATAATACTCTGAAGGTGTGGGACCTCGACACGGGGCAGGCGCTCCGCACCCTCGAAGGGCATACCTCTGGCGTGCAGGGCGTGGCGGTGACGGCGGATGGCCGCTTCGCCGTCTCCGCCTCCGTCGGATAATACGCTGAAGGTGTGGGACCTCGACACGGGCCAGGCGCATCCGCACCCTCGAGGGGCATACCGACGGGGTGAACGGCGTGGCGGTGACGTCGGATGGCCGCTTCGCCGTCTCCGCCTCCGTCGGATAATACGCTGAAGGTGTGGGACCTCGACACGGGCCAAGCGCTCCGCACCCTCGAAGGGCATACCTCTGGCGGTGCAGGGGGTGGCAGTGACGGCGGATGGCCGCTTCGCCGTCTCCGCCTCGTCGGATAATACGCTGAAGGTGTGGGACCTCGACACGGGTCAAGCGCTCCGCACCCTCGAAGGGCATACCGCTGGTGTGAACGGCGTGGCGGTGACGTCGGATGGCCGCTTCGCCGTCTCCGCCTCCTCGGATGATACTCTGAAGGTGTGGGATCTTGGTACGGGCCAGGCGCTCCGCACCCTCGAAAAACACATCTCTGGGGTGCAGGGGGTGGCGGTGACGTCGGATGGCTGCTTCGCCGTTTCCGCCTCCTGCGACAATACCCTGAAGGTGTGGGACCTCGACACGGGCCAGGCGCTCCGCACGCTCGAAGGGCATGCCAGGGCAGTGTGCGGCGTGGCGGTGACGTCGGATGGCCGCTTCGCCGTCTCCGCCTCCTACGATAATACCCTGAAGGTGTGGGACCTCGGCGTGAACCAGGCGCGCCGCACCCTCGAAGGGCATACCTCTGATGTGAGAGGCGTGGCGGTGACGTTGGATGGCCGCTTCGCCGTCTCCGCCTCCTACGATGATACCCTGAAGGTGTGGGACCTCGGCACGGGGCAGGCGCTCCGCACCCTCGAAGGGCATACCTCTCATGTGAACAGCGTGGCAGTGACGGTAGATGGCCGCTTCGCCGTCTCCGCCTCATCGGATGATACTCTGAAGGTGTGGGGCCTCGACACGGGCGAGGCGCTCCGCACCCTCGAAGGGCATACCTCTCATGTGAACAGCGTGGCAGTGACGGTAGATGGCCGCTTCGCCGTCTCCGCCTCATCGGATGATACTCTGAAGGTGTGGGGCCTCGACACGGGCGAGGCGCATCGTACCCTCGAAGGATCATACCGCTGGGGTGAACGGCGTGGCGGTGACGTCGGATGGCCGCTTCGCCGTCTCCGCCTCGTCGGATGATACTCTGAAGGTGTGGGGCCTCGATACGGGCGAGGCGCATCGCACCCTCAAAGGGCATACCGACGGGGTGAGCGGCGTGGCGGTGACGTCGGATGGCCGCTTCGCCGTCTCCGCCTCCTACGATGATACCCTGAAGATGTGGGAGCTCGACACAGGTCATGTGCTCCGCACCCTTGCGGGGCATACCTCTCATGTGACCGGCGTGGCAGTGACCTCGGACGGCCGCTTCGCCGTCTCCGCCTCTCATGACAAGACGCTCAGGGTATGGGACCTCCGCACGGGCGCCCTCCTTGTCGTCATGGAGGCGCAGGCCCCCCTCTGGTGTTGCGCCGTCACCCACTCCGGCCGAACGTTCCTCGCGGGGGACCAACTCGGTGGGCTCCACATTCTCGACTGGCGGATCTGATCGCTTTCTCACCCGACAAGACATGGCCACCTGCACGCTCGGGAACCCGCATCGCTCGCCGTCTTCACCGCCGCCTCGTCGCGGCCCTTGCAGGCATGGCCATGGTGGGCGCCGCCGCAGGATGCGGAGACAACCAGGTGATCTGGCTCTGCCTCAACCCCGCGACGGGCAAGGAGGACGGCTCCATCGGCGACGACAGTCACTACGTCAACGGCGTCTACGACCCCTGCCACTGCTACGATCCCGGCGGGCCCAGCAAAGCGTGCCCGATCGTCGTCGATGCGGGCCCCGACGGTTCTTGAGCCGGCCCAGCAGCCTCACGGCTTGCCCGAAGCCCAGAGTATCCCGAGGCCGAGCCCGGCGTTGTACCCGGCGACATGGAAGACGACCTGCTTCTGGCTCTCGTCCGTGACGGTGGGCGGGTCGATCGTTCCGAGCACCTCTGCCGCCAACCGGAGGGAGAGGCTCGCCGGTACGAGGGGACATTCCAGACCCAGCGGAACGCCGGCTGCGCCGTAGAGCGCCGCCGCAGAAGCGGCTTGAACGCGCCTGGGGCACAGGATCCCGCCCACCTCCCCCTCCACGAGTCGGGCGACTCGGCGGAAGCATCGGGCGATTCGGCGGAAGCTTCGGGCGAACCCGCGGAAGCTTCGGGCGAACCCGCGGAAGCATCGGGCGATTCGGCGGAAGCATCGGGCGAACCCGCGGAAGCATCGGGCGCACCCGCGGAAGCTTCTGGCGTACCCGCGGAAGCTTCGGGCGTACCCGCGGAAGCATCGGGCGCACCCGCGGAAGCTTCTGGCGTACCCGCGGAAGCTTCTGGCGTACCCGCGGAAGCATCGGGCGCACCCGCGGAAGCTTCGGTCGCACCCGCGGAAGCATCGGCCGCACCCGCGGAAGCTTCGGTCGCACCCGCGGAAGCATCGGCCGCACCCGCGGAAGCATCGGCCGCACCCGCGGAAGCTTCGGTCGCACCCGCGGAAGCGTCGGGCGTACCCGCGGAAGCGTCGGGCGTACCCGCGGAAGCATCGGGCGTACCTGCGCTTGTCAACCACCTACCAGCCAAGAATTGTGGACGACCGCGTGCCTTGTGCGACGTGAGATCACCGGGAGTGACCTCACGCCTGGCAGTGGGCCTGCGATGTTCCGGGACGGATTCTCCGCGCTTGTTGTGAGATCACCGGCGCTGACCTGACGCCGCCCACATCAGCGGAGCGGCACGACGTGGCCGACGATGACGAGCACGGCCTCTTGCCGGTCGCGGCGGAGCACGCGGTGGGTCGCGTGGATGCGGCGGGCGGCGACGTCTACGAGCGCGGCCTTCGCGCTCGCGGCGACGGCGTTGATCTCGTCGGCGATGGCGAGCAGCCAGAAGAGCCGATCGACGCGAGGGATCTCGGCGAGCGCGAGATCCACGAAGCGGCGCACGCGCACGCCGAGATCGTGGAGCTCGACCCGAGCGGCGTCGCGTGCGTGGACGAGCGTCGCGAGCATGAGGTCTCGGGCTTCGAGGCGGGCGCGGAGCAGCTCGAGGGCGAGGGCGAGGCCCTCGCGCTCGTCGTCGAGGTTCCGGATGATGCCGAGCAGGTAGCGCGCGTCGACGTCGGGCGGGAGCGTGCCGCGAGCTTGCTTGGTCGTGAAGATGGCGAGGCCGTCGACGATGACGTCGAGGGGATAGCGCGCGATGGCGGCGCGCGCGTGGTGCTCTGGATTGAGCAGGCCGAGGCGCGCGAAGGCAGCGTCGAGCAGGGCGCGCACGGTCGGGTCCTGGCGGGCGAGGAGCGTCGCACGCGCGCGCTCCTGCTTCTGGCGACGCTCCTCGAGCGCGGCGCGGGCGGCGTCGATCTGCTCGGCGGTGGCGAGCTGCCCGTAGAGCTCTGCGCGGGAGAGGCCGGCGCGATTGGCGCGAGGCCGGTGGTTCATGAGGCGGGCCCAGGTCTGCGCGAGAAGCGCGAGGACCTGCTTGCCGAGCTCGCGCGGATCCTCTGAGCGCAAGACGATACCGGGGATTGACTGCTGGAAGAGCCCGAAGCCGCCTTCGCAATGGGCCTTGTTTTGCGGGCGAAAGGGCGTGGCGCGGATGCGCGCGGTGTCGGGGCCGAGTGCGGCGTCGACCTCGGCGGTGTGGTTGGATGGCTTGTTGTCGAGCAGCACGGCGAGCGGCGCCGCGCCGGTGGTGGCGACGCCATCATGGAGCGCGGCGGTGACCGCGGCGCTGTCCTCCTCGTCCGTGATTGCGATGCCGACGAAGGCGTCTGCGTGGGCGTCGACCATGAGCTCGAGGTTGAAGACGAGACGCTGGCCGTTGATGGTGACGGCGATCGGCGAGCCGTCGCCGACCCACTGCGCGCCGCCGAAGAAGGTCTCGAAGGAGCCGCGCAGGGCGCGCTCGTCGGGGGAGCGACCAGGCCGCCGCCGCGGCCGGCGCTTGCCGTGGACGTGGAGGATTCTCGGAGATGAGCGCCGCACCGAAGGTGATGCGGTGCTCCTCGCGCACGTGCTCGCAGAAGTCGCCGAAGCTGCCACACCACGTCTCCCACGCGGCGAGCACCACGCCCACCTGCGCGCTGGCCTGCGCCTCGTCGGGTGCGCTCGCGGCGGGCTCGTCCTCCGCGAGCGTGCCGTTGTCCTCGGCGTCGCGCGTGCCCGCGCCGAGCCAGGACTTGAGCGTGCCGAGCGGGAGCATGACCGCGTTTGCGAAAGGCTCGAGCGCGACGGCGGCGTGCTGCTCGCGCAGGTCGAGGATGAAGTGGCGGAAGAGGTCAGCGTAGTGCCCGCGCTCGTCGTCGTGGACGCAGCCTGGGTGTCGCCTGACGAAGGTCGCCATGGCGCCGCGCAGCGCGTACGTGGTGGCAGAGTCGACGAAGGGCGGTGGCGACGGCGGGCGTCCTACGGGCCGCGAGAGCGAGGGCAGCGCCGCGCGGATGGCGTCACAGAGCTCGTACGCGCGGCTCTTCGATACGCCCGTCTTTTCGAGGATCTGGTCGACCGAGGGGTGCGGCAGATTGAGGCTGCGGAGCACCATGGTCGCCGCGAGCAGCAGCCCGGCGCGGAGCGGAAGGGAGGCCGCGTCGAGCTCGGCTGTGGACGCGGCAGGGTCAGACCGCGTTAACGCGCGCCCTTACGTGAGCGAGTCGCTCTCGGAGATCGGCTCGCACGGCGTCGTCGAAGCCGTCTCGCTGGTCTGGCAGGTCGGTAAAGGCGAGCGCGCGCCTGTGGTACGAGGCGGCGAGCGCCCACTCGCCTCGCGCTTCGTGCACCATCGCAAAGCGCTGGAGGATGGCGAGCGTCTCGGGGTATTCGCGCTGGATTCCCTCGCAGACCGCAAGGGCCTCGTCGAGGCGGCTCTGGTCGACGAGGTCGCGACGCTGTTGGACAGCTCGTCAAACGTGCCTCTCCCGTCGGCAACGAGCCATGCCTTCAGCGCGTCGAGCGGGACCTGGATCGTCTCCGTGAAGCGCTCGATCTCCAGGTCGGCATGCTGCTCGCGCAGGCCGATGACGAAGTTGCGGAAGGCATCGTTGCAGCGGAATCGCCCGCCCGAGGCGTCGACGCAGCGGGGGTGGCCCATGATGTAGCTGCTCACCACGCCGAGCAGCGCGTACTGCCTCTTGAGCATCGCCTCGCCTGGAGGCGCCGCGAGGCAGCACTTCTTGTACTTCTTGCCGCTGCCGCAGGGGCAGGCGTCGTTGCGCCCGATCTCGGCCATGTCCTCGTGTAGCCGCGATTGATGGCGGCATGACCGAAGATCTCGCCGTGCAGGCTCCGCGCCGGCACGCGCGTGACCGCCACCGGCCGCGCCCTCGCCGGCGCGGTGCTCGCTCCGACCTGGGGAGGCGGCCTCCCCAGGTCTCGCCGAGCCGATCAGGGGCGCGCGCCGGTGGGCAGCTCGAGCAGCCGCTGGCCGAGGAGCCACACCTCGGCGACGCCGCCCTTGCTGGTCACGCGGAACAGGTCGAGGCACCGCTCGCGCAGGTCGAGCAGGTCGCCGGCATCTCGCCCGGCCCCGGCCTCGATGCGCGCGAGCACCTCGTCGACGCGGCCGTAGTAGCGATTGGCGGGGACGAGCAGGCCGCCGAGGGCGTGGTGCGTGCGCGCGTGGTTGTACCAGTGAAGATGCGCCGCGAGACGCCGCCGCATCTCGGCCATGTCGTAGAACCGGTGCGCGTCGAAGAGCTCCTTGTGGAGGTTGGCGTTGAAGACCTCGACCTTGCCATTCCACTCCTTGTGCTCGGCCTCGAGGTGATGCATCCCGAGCTCGGTGAGCAGCGCCGTGAAGCGCGAGACGCCCTTCCACGACCAGAAGGCAGCGCCCTTGTCGCTCATCACCATCTCGGGCTTGCCGTGCCGCGTGACCGCCTCCTCGAAGGCGGCGATCACGAAGTCGGCGCGCTCGGCGCCTTCGTCGACGCCGTGGCCGACGACGTAGCGGGAGAAGTCGTCGATGACGATCAGCGTGAAGGTGTTGGCCTTGTGGATGTTTCGCTGCACGAAATCGAGGTGCCAGAGGTGATTCGGCCGCACCGCCTCGAAGCGCTGGTCATGCGGCTTGCGCTCGACCTTCGGCGGTCGATAGCCGGCCTCCTCCATCACCCGGCGCGCCGTGTTGACGCTGACCTTGATGCCCTTGCGCCGGAGCTGATTGCGGATCTGGCTGGGACCGAGCCCCGGGTGGCGGTGCCACTCGTCGAGGATTTCCTTGTCCCGCTGCGCCTCGACCTCCTTCGGAGCGGGACCCGTCGTCGGTGACGGGCCCTCGCCCTTGGCCGCCTTCGCGACCTTGCGGTCCCAGGCGTAGATGGCGAAGCGGCTGACGCCGTGCCTCTTCGCGGCCGCCGTGATCCCGTCCTTGGCCGCGTCTTCGAGGATCGCGGCCTTCTGCGACGGCGTGTAGAGCTTGGCCACGCGGCTCTTGAGCGTGCGACGCACGGCAGGCTCCGCCGTCGTGGGCTCGCTCGACGCCACGGGCTCCACCGGTTTCGACGCCTCCGCCGGCTGCTCCTTCGGCTCGACCTTCGGCCCGCGCGCCCTCGCCTTCGGCTCGCGTGCAGAGCGAGGTGCCGGAAGCGCCGCGCGCCGAACCCGCGCCTCCTTGGCCCATCGACTCACGCAGCTCTGCGGCGCCCCGAGCTTCTGCGCCGCCGCCACCACGCCCATCGTCACCACGTCTGCGAGCGCTGTCTTACGCTGCTCCTCGGTATAGCTCCGTCGCTCCGGCATCCGGTCCTCCGACCGCTCGGGGCGCCCCCGGGACGTCCGGAGTCTCCGCCCCGATCGCGGATGGCCAGATGATGG
>CAWIEP010000003.1:0-63159 GCA_963835115.1 uncultured Pseudomonadota bacterium | reverse complement strand
GAGCTTTCTCGTATTTTGCCGCGACCCGTTGAATGACGCGCCGCATGTTCGCGTCCGACGCATCGACCTCTCCAAAGAACCTAACCTCGCCTTGGCGGCCGGCGTCCGCAATGGCTATCGCATTCCTGATTTTCGCAACATCGATTCCGACGAAGACTTCGCTATAATCTCCCATGGCTCGTCCTCCTGCGATGAGGATCGGCTCGGCCCACCCGAGCAACCCTCGCGCGCGCAGTGTAGGGCGAGCCACCTCACGTCGAGCGGACATACGGTCTTTGCATTCAAACCTCTTGAACTTGCGAACAACGCCCCGAGTTCGCGAATTGCTTCTGGGAGTTTGGCGGGCACCGGGTGCAAGGCCGGCGCGAACGCTTGCGCGCCGGGTTGCCATCGTCTATTGCGGTTTGCGCCGTTCGTTGGGGGATAGTTCAACGGTAGAACTGCGAACTCTGACTCCGTCAATCTTGGTTCGAAATCCAGGTCCCCCAGCCAGCAAATATTCAGCAGCGACTTTTGTTTTGCTTCTTGCGCGAAGCTTGTTCGATTATCCCGGAGACTTGACCTTGCCCCCGAAAAACGTCTCCCAAGCATTTAGGCTATGCGGCTTGGGCGAGGGTTCGGACGAGCCACTTTTTCTCATAGGCCATGGGGCTGAGATATCCCAGCGTGGAATGCAGGCGTGAGTGATTGTAAGTTGTGATCCACGCCATGACTTCGTCACGCGCCGCGCGGCGTGTTTCGAAATCATGGCGGTGAATGCTCTCGGTCTTGAGCGAACCGAACAGGCTTTCCGCGACCGCGTTGTCCCAGCAATCGCCCTTTCGGCTCATGGACGGGCGCATCGCGAATGTCTTGATCTGATGGGCGAAAGCCGTACTGGCGTATTGGCTGCCCCGGTCGGAATGGAAGATCAGTCCCGGCGCCGGCTTGCGGCGGAACCAGGCCATTCGCAAGGCGTCCACGACGAGTTGCGCGCCCATGTGGCTCCGCCATGGCGAAGCCGACCAGCTGCCGGCTGAAGAGGTCGATGACGGTCGCCAGATACAGCCAGCCCTCGGCGGTCCAGACATAGGTGATATCGCCCACCCAGACCTTGTTGGGAGCCTCCGTCGCGAACTGCCGGTTCAACAGGTTCGGGGCGATGGGCAGATTGTGACGGCTATCCGTCGTCACCTTGAAACGGCGACGCGGATGCACGCGAATATCATTGTCTTTCATGGCCTTGCGAACCCGCTCCTTGCCGACCCGCAGGCCTTCGGATCGCAACTGCCGGACCATGCGCGGCCAACCATAGGTCTTCTTGCTGGCCGCGAACTCGGCGCGGATATGGGTCACCAGCGCCAGATCGGTCACGCGCCCGCCCGGCGTAGCCCGAGGCTTTGCGGAGGGACGCTTGCGCCATGCCCGGAAGCCGCTCACGGCGACCTCCAGCACCCGGCACTGATCGACGATCGGCCAGACCTTCCGATGCCGTTCGATGAAGGCGTATCTCACCGGGACTCCCTGGCGAAATACGCCGTCGCTTTTTTTAGGATGTCGCGCTCCATCCGAGTCCGCGCCAGTTCGGCCTTCAGGCGGCTGATCTCCATCTGCTCTTCGCTGACCGCCTTGACGCCGGCCCGCTCCGTCAGACGACCCGCCGCCTCCGCCTTCACCCAATTGTGCAGCGTCTGGCCCGAGATCCCCAGCGAAGCGCTGACCTCAGACTGTCGCTGACCACCCTGAACCAGCCGAACAGCCTCTTTCTTGAACTCCAGCGTGAAATCCGTGCGCGGTGTTTTCGTCATAATGACTCCTTAGCGCGTGATGTTACATCATCTGCCTTGGGAGACGTTCTTCAGGGGCAGGTTCAACTTGAATGTCGCGGCCGGCGCATTGGCCGTAAGCTCCACCTTCCCAAAAGAGACCGGCGGCAGCACAAATGTGCGATCATCCACAGCAGGAACACGCGCTCATCTCAAACAGAGCCGGCGTGCTGGCCGAGGTTCTTGCCGCGCGCCGAACCGTTTACTTCTTTTGCGATTTCGCCCAACCGATATAGGCGCGTACGTCGGCGGCCGGCTCGCTGTAAGCCGCCCCTAACGTCGATTCCAAGCGCGCCCTGTATTCGTTCGCCCACGCAGGGAAAGGATAGTCGATGATCGCGAGAAACTCGAGCGTCGCGGCGAGGCGAATGTCGGCGATCGAAGGATGCGCGCCGCCGATGAAAGGCTCACCGGACAGATAGAACGAATGAAGTACGGCTAGCGGTTGTGCTATCGCGTCGGCCGCGGCTTTCTGAGCCGCCGACTTCGCCTCGGCACCGGCGTCGCTTGCCCCAACCTCGCCCGGATATTGCGGAAAGCCGAGCGCCGGATAGGTCGCGCGCGCTACGTATGGGTACAGCGTGCCGATGATATAAAACATCGCGCTGTCAACCATCGCCCGCGCCGCGGGCTCGGTCGGATAGAAAGACGTCAACCCGTGTTTGTTACAAAGATACTGCATGATCGCGCAACTCTCCCATAAGACGCCCTTAGGGAGGTGGTCGGTCTCCACCATGGGCGTCAAGAACGCGGGGTTCTTCGCGGAGAACGCTTCGCTGCGCGTTTTGCCATAGACGTCGTCCTCGATGAAATCGAGTTTGGCGGCGCGGACGAAGACGCGCGCGCTCATGTTGTTGACACTTGGTTTGATGACATGCAGCTTGATGGTCGACATATTGTCCTCCCTGGAATAGTGGTGTGCGATAAATTTAGCGGTACGGGTGCTTCGGCGAACGATCTGCAGAAAGACTCTTGGTTGAGCGTAGCACCAATTGCTCGATCGCGTCGGCGATATGCGATTCCAGAATTGCGGCGTCCCCGCGCGCGACTCGCAAGTGGTGGGCCTCGTGCAGAACGTCAGTGCGGGTGAAACCGGCCGGCGCCGCGAATTTCCAACACGATAGCTCGATCAGCAGGCCGAGCGGGTCCTGGAAATAGACTGCGTCAAAGATCTGGCGATCCCTCAGCCCAGTGTTCTCGACGCCGCGGGCGTTGAGCCGCTTCAGCGCCTCGTTGAAATTGGCGCGCGAAACGTTAAAGGCAATGTGATGCACGCAGCCCGGCTCCGTCGGCGTGCGGCGGTCCAGCGGCTTGCGGTCTTCGCGTGTAAACACAGTGATGAGACGACCGTCGCCGGGATCGAAATAAATATGGCTTTCGTTGGAGTTGTCCAGATTCGGCTGCTCGAACACGAACGGCATGCCGAGCACGCCCTCCCAGAAGTCGATCGACGTCTGACGGTCGGCGCCGACCAGCGTAACATGATGCAGTCCCTGAGTTTGAAGCTTCTCCATCGCCGGCTCCTTAGCGTTTCGCCACGAGTTTCGATTTGTACTCGCTGCGCGGCAAGGTCTCAGCCGGCGTCAGCGTGATCTCGGCGGAGAACACGAGCTTATCGCGCAAGCGCTGCCGAATGCGCTCAGCCAGGCCCTTGCCCGCCACGCCCTTGGCGAGTTCGACCGCGATCGGCAGCGGCGGGTCCTGTCGCACCCCGTCGGCGCGCGGGTTGATGAGCAGAACGCCCGTCACTTCTGGCGCGAATTCGTTGACGACCTCGCGTACTGCAGAGGGAAACACGTTGACGCCGCGCACGATCAGCATGTCGTCAGTGCGGCCGATGCAGCGCACGCGCGGCGCTGTGCGGCCGCAAGCGCACGCGCCAACGAAAAACCGCACGTGGTCGCGCGTGCGAAAGCGAAGCAGCGGTGTCGACCGATTGACGAGATGCGTCAAGACCAACTCGCCAATCGCGCCATCTTCGAGCGCCACGGGTTCGCCGGAGGCGGGATCGACGATCTCGAAATGCACGAAACCGCGCCCGGAAAAATGCATCCCCACCCTATGCTCGCACTCGCCCCAAAGCGACACGGATATGTCGCCTATGCCCATGGCCTCGGTGACGCTCGCGCCCCAACCCGTCTCGAGCGCTGCGCGCATCGCGGGCTCGCCGCCGCCGGGCTCGCCCGCCACCAACAACCGCTTCACGCCGGAAGCTGCGAGATCGAAGTCGCGTGCGCGTGCCCATTCCACAAGATGCAGCGCGTAGGAGGGAGTCATCGCCGCCACGGTCGGCTTGAGGAGGTCGACGGCCGCCATCAAACGCTCGGTGTTGCCAGTGCCGACGGGGATGTGGCAAAGTCCGAGCCGGTCAAAGGCGCCCAGCGCCGCGCCCGCTACGAACGGCCCAGCATTGTATGTCGAGACAATGCGTTCGCCCGATGAGATCCCTGCGGCGGCGTAGGAACGACACGACGTGCGTTGCCAGACGTCGAGGTCGCGGGCGGTCAGAGGAATGTAGCTCGGCGTGCCCGTCGTGCCGCTGGTCGAGAATATGCGTGCGATCTCGGCGCGCGGCGCGGTGCAGTGCGCACCGATCGGTTCGTCGCGGCTCCGCGTCTTGCGCAGTTCGTCTTTTTCGGTGAACGGCAGCTTGGCAATGTCGGACAGGCCCCCCGTAGCGGCAGCGCTGGTGAAGCCCGCGAGCTTCGCCTGATAGAAACGTGAGTGGGCGAACAGAAAGTCGATCTGATTGCGATAGACGGCGTCGTCCGCCTTCGCTTGCGCCTCCCAAGGAGCGCCTTCGATCTCGGGTTCAAACATTGGCTAACTTTCTCCGAACGAAGCGGTATGTTCGATCGCCGCTTCGCCCGAGGCCGCGAGCAAGAAGCCTATGGGCGTCTCGCTCTCTTCGCCGAGATGGGCAAGCAACCCCGCGGTGCGCGCCAGGATCGGGACGCCGCGGATGACGGCGGCCGGCACGTCAAGATCGGCGAGCGTGGCGGCGATAGTCATAGAGACATTCATCGGCAGCTGTTTGCTCCACACTTTGGCGGCCGCCGCCTCCAGCGCCCTGGCCGCCGCGACCGCGCGCCCGGCTACGCCCTTCTCATCGGCGAGTGCGAGCATCCTTTGCGCGCGCGGATCGGCGGGCTTGTGCAGCGGATGGCCGAAGCCGGGCAGCGGCCGTTTTGTCTCACGATAGTCTCGCGCCACCGCCAGCGCGGCCTCGTCGAGCGAGACGCCGGCGCTTTGGCGAGACAGCACCTCGCTCAGGAGAACGCCGCACAGCCTCGACGCGCCGAGGATGATCGTTCCGCAGCCGAGAATTCCAGCCGCGACCGCGCCCTGAAGCGCAGCGGGATCGGCGGCGTAAGTCATGCGCGCCGCTTGTACCGACGGCGTTAGGCCATGCTCGGCGATGGCTACGAGACTCATGTCGAGAAAAGCGCGCTGAGTCTCGGTTGGCGCACGCCCTACACTGAGGAAGAAAAAGAATTCTGTAAAACTCGCTGACCCCATCAGCCCCCGCGCCAAATCCTTGCCCCGGACGCTGACGGCGTCGGGGCGACCCGCGGAAATGGCCGTCGTGGCGACGCCCCGCTTTCCAATCATCATGGCGCCGCCCCCTCATGATTTATTGTAGGACAATATCAGCTTCGAGCTGGCGGTCAAGCCGCTTCGCTAGGGCCGGGCCGGCGTGTTACCACGAGGGCTAACCTCGGTAAGGAGTTTGGAATGGCGTACAGACACGCCAACGCCGCGCCCGTCCACGGCGAAACGGTCGCCCACATCGTTGCGTGTCTGCGCGACGAAATTCTGACCAGTCGCGCGGCGCCGGGGGAGCGTCTCGTTGAATCCGATCTGACGAGCCGATTTGGCGTCAGCCGCGGTCCGATCCGAGAAGCCCTGCGCCGGCTGGCGGCGGAAGGTTTTATCGAGCACGCGCCCAATCGCGGCGCCGTTGTAAGGCGTCTGTCGCTTCAAGACATTTGCGAGGTTTTCCAAGTCCGAGCCGAATTGGAGGCGCTAGCAGCCAGGAACGCCGCTGTTGCCGCCGCAGACTCCACCAAGCGCGCCATCTTCGAAGCTGCGATCGCGCCGATCTACAAAGAAGGGCGTCGCGAACCCTGCGACTATTTGATTGAAAACGCCGACTTTCACGCGGCAATCATGGATTTGGGGGGAAATCGCCACTTGCGCGATGTCTCGCTTCGCTTGCACTTCCCTTTAATCATGGCCCAGGTAGCCGACGCGTTGACGGCGCCGGCGCTCGACGCCTCGGTGCGCGAGCATCGCGCGCTGGCGGCAGCGATTCTGGCGCAGAACGAATCGGACGCCGACGCCGCCATGCGCGCTCATCTCGACCGCGCGGCGAAGTGGGCGTCCGCGCGGGCCGGTCGACGCGAGAGTGAGCGTTGAGCGAAATCTGCGGGATCGCCGTCAAGGACCCGCGAGTCCGCGGAATTGCAAATACGTCGATCGGCATCCCTTTGATGAACGTGGGCTAAAATTTGACACCTAGATAAACTGCGGCCAGCGGCCTACCTGCGACGTCGAGGTTCATTTTCTTGTCCTTGGCCGTATTGCGGGCCACTGCAGATCAAGAGCGCCGGCGATGCGCTTCCACGCTCGGCGAAGATGCGACTTCTATTGGAGCCGCCTTGCTGAAGTCGTTGGCTGCAAACACAACGTCCGGGGCTATGAAGGGCGCGGGCGTGCTGCCCCGCGTGGCCCGGAATTTGACGGCGCATCTTTGCCGCACAGGGCCCACGTGGCAAAGATGCGCTTGCGTCGGTATAGGCGCGCTGGTGTCCGCGAAGAAACAGCTCCTCCGGTTCCCGCCGAAGCGAGCACGCTGACGACGTTCTTGCAATTTTGGCGCGAACCATAACTTCGCCGCAGGATCTCGCGTAGTTCGATGAGCGGTTAACGCGTTACCTCCGCGAACCGCCAAACCTCTACCTCGGCGAGCACGAAGCAAGGCGCTAACCGCCCGGTGTCGAATAAAAAGGAACGCGGCTTGACTTGCAATAATATATATTAATATATTTGTCCAATGAAAATGCGCAACCGCGTTCCGGTATGCCACGCAAGCCCCGCCGGTTTGTTGGGCAACGATCGCGGCAATCCGGCTATCGGCCGGATTGCCGGGCGCCTGGTGACGATTTCCTCTCGCGTCCACGCGGAGCTGCGCCGCAGGATCGTGTCCCTTGAACTCCCGCCGGGCGCGCCGCTGGCGGAAAATGAACTAGTCGAAGGTTTTGGCGTCAGCCGAACGCCAGTGCGCGAAGCTTTGCTAAAACTCGCTGAGGAGCAACTCGTCGTCATTTATCCGCAGAGCGGCACCTTTGTCGCGCGCATCTGCGCCTCCATCGCCGAGGACGCCATGGTCATACGCATGGCGCTCGAAAGATTTTCGGCCCGGGAGGCGGCGGTGCGCGCGCGTCCCGCAGACGACGTTGCGCTCGAACGCGCAGTTGGGCGCCAGCGCGCCGCGGCCGGGAGCAGCGACATCCAAGGTTTCCACGAAACAGACGAAGCGATGCATCAGCTCATTGCAGAGATTGCTGGGCGTCCCAACATTTGGCGCGTCGTCAAACGCGAGAAAGCGAGCGTCGATCGCGTGCGGCTTCTAAGTCTCCAATTCGAGGGGCGATTTCAAGGCCGTCATCGCCGAGCATAAGCGCATTGTCGATGCCATTCGGGCGCGTGATCCGGCGAAAGCCGAGGAGATGATGAGCGCCCATCTCAGCCGCGTGCTGCCGAGCGTGGCGGCGATCCGCGCTCGACACCCCAATTTTTTTGCGGATGAGAGCGCCCCGCCGGGACACTCTCGGCGCTCCGACCGATAAGGGAGGACGCACCCGTGCTGCATCCGGACCGATTGCTTCCCGCCGACCCGAACACGCGCTCTCTGGCCCGAGGGTTCTACGACGGCGTTCGCCATCTGCCAATTGTTTCGCCGCACGGCCACACCGATCCGCGCTGGTTCGCAGACAACGCCGCCTTCGACAACCCGGCGGCGCTGATCGTCGTCCCCGACCATTACATCTACCGCATGCTTTACAGCCACGGCGTCAGACTGGAGGACCTCGGCGTACGTCGTGTCGACGGCGGCGCGAGCGAGACCGATCCGCGCAAGATATGGCGCCGGTTCGCCGAACGCTATTTTCTGTTCCGCGCGACGCCGACGCGAATGTGGCTCGACCACGCATTCGAGACCCTGTTCGGAATGACGGAGCCCCTGAACGCCGTCAATGCCGATGTCTACTACGATACAATCGACGCGGCGTTGAGGACGCCGGCGTTTCATCCGCGCGCGCTTTTCGAACGCTTCAATATTGAGGTTATCGGGACGACGGAGTCGCCGCTCGACCCGCTGTTATGGCACGCCATGATCCGTAAGAGCGGTTGGAAGGGTCGCGTTGTCACGGCCTACCGTCCGGACCCGATAGTCGATCCCGACTTCTCCGGCTTTCGCGAAAACATCCGCCGCTTCGGCGAGCTGACGAGCGAGGACACCGAGAGCTGGGCCGGCTACCTCGCCGCGCACCGCAAGCGCCGCGCCTTCTTCCGGACCTTCGGCGCGACTTCCACCGATCACGGCCACCCTAGCGCGCTTACCGCCGACCTGCCGCCTCACCAGGCGGAAGCTCTGTTCCGCCGAGTTCTCGGTGCGACCCCGTCGGCTGAGGACAGGGAACTATTCCGCGCCCAGATGCTGACGGAAATGGCGGCGATGAGCGTCGACGACGGGCTAGTCATGCAAATCCATCCTGGCTCGCTGCGAAACCATAACTCAACGCTTTTTTTGGCCTTCGGCCGTGACACAGGCCACGACATCCCCACCCCGACCGACTATGTCCGCGCGCTCAAACCGTTACTCGATCGCTTCGGCAATCGCACCGATCTCACAATCATTCTTTTCACGCTCGACGAGACCAGCTATTCGCGCGAACTGGCCCCACTCGCGGGGCATTATCCCGCGCTAAAGTTAGGGCCGCCTTGGTGGTTCTTCGATTCCTTCGAGGGCATGAGGCGTTTCCGCGAGCTGACGACGGAGACCGCCGGCTTCTACAATACCGTCGGGTTCAACGACGACACGCGCGCATTCTGCTCGATCCCCGCGCGCCACGACGTCGCGCGGCGCGTCGACTGCGCCTATCTCGCCCATCTCGTCGCCACCCACAGGCTCGAAGAAGACGAAGCGCACGAAGTCGCGCACGATCTGGCCTATGGCTTGCCAAACGGGCCTACAAATTCTGAAACCGCCGGGGAGGAAACAAAATGTCGCTCACTCGTCGCGCTTTCGCCAGCGCCGCCGTGCTTGCCCCGCTTGCCGGACGCGCCTTCGCCACCAGCCCGCCGAACGCGCCCGTGACGATCAATGTCATCGACGTCGCCGGCAATCTCGCGCTGACGCAAGCCGCGTTCGAGGCCTATAAAGCGGCGAAGCCAAACTTCGTCTCGAAGATCACCTTCACCCAATCGCCGGCGCCGGAACTGCCCGCCAAGATCAAGGCGCAGCAGGACGCCGGCCGGCTCGACATCGACCTCGTGCTGACCGGCACCGACGCGCTCGCGGCCGGCATCGAGCAGGACCTGTGGACTGAGCTGTTGCCGGCATCACGCAACGAATCTGCCGGAGCTCGACGCCATCTACCTGCCCGCGGCGGCCAAGATGCAGACCCTGGCGCAAGGCCAGGGCGTTGTCGTCACCTATTACCCCTCCGGCCCGCTGCTCGAATACATGCCCGACGCGCGTGAAGCCGCCGCCGAAGACGGCGGAGGAGCTGCTCGCCTGGGCCAAGGCCAACAACGAACCGCTTCATGTATGCGCGTCCCGCCAATTCCGGCCCGGGCCGCACGTTCCTGATGGGCCTGCCCTATATCCTCGGCGACAAGGATCCGAAGGATCCCGAGGAACGGCTGGGACAAGACCTGGGCCTATCTCAAGGAGCTCGGCGAGCACATCGAATATTATCCCTCCGGCACCGGCGCGACGATGAAGGAGCTCGGCGAGGGCTCGCGCGACATGATCGCCTCGACGACCGGCTGGGACATCAATCCGCGCGTGCTCGGCATCGTGCCGAAGGAGGCGAAGGTGTTCGCGCTCGAAGGCTTCCACTGGGTCGCCGACGCGCACTACATGTGCGTGCCCAAGGGCGTCTGCGACGACAAGCTCGCCGTGCTGCTCGACCTGATGAGCTATCTGCTGACCGCCGAGGCGCAGGCCTTCACCTACGACAAGGGCTATTTCTATCCCGGCCCGGCGGTGAAGGACGTGCCGCTGTCGATGGCGCCGGAGGAGAGCCAGGACGCGCTCAAGGAATTCGGCCGGCCCGAATACGAGGCGATGATCGCCGACGCATCCGATCGAACTGCCGCTGCCGGCCGACGCGATGGTCTGCGCCTTCAAGCTGTGGGACGAGCAGATCGGCGGCGCGAAGCGTCGGGGAGTGAGCGGCATGAGCATTCGTCGCCGCGCCTTCCGCGAGCTGCGCTTCGATCGGATCAGCCGCGCCTTCGGCGCGCTGCACGCGCTGCAGGACGTCGATCGCTGACGGTCCAGCGGGGCGAGTTCGTCGCGCTGCTCGGCCCGTCGGGCTGCGGCAAATCGACGGCGCTCAACTGCCTCGCCGGCCTGCTGCCGCCGACCGGCGGCGGCATCTGGCTCGACGACACGCGCATCGACACGCTGCGGCCGGAAGAGCGCGGCTTCGGCATGGTGTTCCAGAACTACGCGCTGTTTCCGCACATGAGCGTGCGCAAGCAATATCGGCTTCGGCCTGCCATGCAGCGGCCGGCCGAAGGCCGAGATCGCGCGCCGGGTCGACGAGGCGCTCGCGCTGGTGCGGCTCGACGGCGCAGGCCGACAAGCTGCCCGGCCAGCTCTCCGGCGGCCAGCAGCAGCGCGTCGCCATCGCGCGCGCCATCGTCGTCGAGCCGCCGCTGGTGCTGATGGACGAGCCGCTGTCCAACCTCGACGCCAAGCTGCGGCTGGAGATGCGCGCCGAAATCCGCCGCATCCACAACGCTGCTCGGCGCGACGACCATCTATGTCACGCACGACCAGGAGGAGGCGCTGTCGCTCGCCGACCGCATCGTGGTGATGCGCGACGGGCGGGTGCGCCAGATCGGCACGCCGGAGGAGCTCTACGCGCGGCCCGCGCATGCTCGACGTCGCCGAGTTCATGGGCTTCCGCAATCGCCTGACCGGCGATCGCGCGAGCGATGGCGGGCGAACGCGCGAGCGTCGACGTCGGCGGCGCGACGCCTCAGCGGCGTGCGCGGCGGACGCTCGAGCGACGGCCGGCCGGCGCATCGTCGCCGATCCGGCCCGACGATCTGTCGCTCGCCGACGACTGACGGCGCCGATCGCGGCGACGGTGCGAGCGCCGAATATCGCGGCCGCGACTTCTACTGTGCGGCGGCGACCGGGCCGCGACGGCGCCGAACTGTGTTTCCGCGCGCCGCGACGCGCTCGGCGCCGGCGAGACGGTGCGCGCTCGGCGCGCCGATCCTGCCAACGGCGCTGGTCGTTCGCCGACGAGCGCGGCGCATGACGCCATGCCGCCGCTGCGGCTGCGGCTGCCGAGCGCGGCCTCGACGGCGTGACGCTGCTGGTGCTTGCCGGCGGTCGCTGTTCGTGCTGGCGCTGTTCGTCTATCCGTTCCTCTACGGGCTGTGGCTGTCGTTCACGCCGAAGGAAGGCGGCTCGCTCGCCAACTACGCGCGGTTCTTCTCCGATCCGTTCCTCTACCGACACGATCCGCACGACGCTTCTGGCTCGCGGTGCCGGTCACGCTCGCTCAACGTCGTCGTCGCCGTGCCGGTCGCGATGCGCGTGCGGCTGATGCGCCGCCAGCGGCTGCTGACCACGATCCTGGTGCTGCCGATCACGCTCGGCACCGTGCTGGTCGCCGAGGGGCTGCTGACCTATCTCGGCCCGCAGGGCTGGCTCAACCGCGCGCTGATGGAGCTCGGCCTGATCGCCGCATCCGCTGCGGCTCCTGCACAATTACTGGGGCGTGTTCGCTGTCGCTGGTCATCACCGGCTTTCCGTTCACCTTCCTGCTGACGCTGTCCTATGTCACCGGCATCGATCCGGCGCTGGAGCAGCGCGGCGGCGACGCTCGGGCGCCGGGCGCGCGCGCGCGTTTCTGGACGATCCTGCTGCCGCTGCTGCTGCCGGGCCTGGCGATCACGTTCTGCCTGTCCTTCGTGCAGGCCTTCTCGGTGTTCCCGTCGGCGGTGCTGCTCGGCGCGCCGGCCGGGCCGACGCGCGTGATCTCGATCGCCGCCTATCAGGCGGCGTTCGAGCAGTACGACTACTCGATGGCCTCGGCGATCGCGATGATCATGGGCGCTGGCGCAGCTCGTCGTCGTCGTCGTCGTTCTGGCGCCGCGCGGCCTGCGTCTATCGCGGCCCGGCCGGCGGCGGAAAGGGCTGAGCGATGCTGCGACGCAGACATCGCTCGGCATCGCGGCTGTGGGCGTTCGCCGTCTGGGCGGCTGGTGGGCTTCTTCGTCGTCAACCTGCTGGCGATGATCGCCGCGGTCGTCGTCAATTCGTTCGCGACGCGCTGGCTCGGCACCTGGCTGCCGGCCGGCTGCACGACGCGCTGGTACTGCGTCCGCCTGGAACGAGTTCCAGCTCGCCGACGTGCTGACGGTCACGTTCGAGATCGTCGGCGCTCGTCGTGCTGCTCTCGGGCCTGATCGGCGTGCCGGCCGCCTATGCGATGGCGCGGCGCGAATTTCCCGGCAAGCACGCTCGTGATGCTGCTGTTCCTGCTGCCGCTGCTGGTGCCGCCGATCACCTACGGCATTCCGCTGGCGACGGTGCTCTACCAGACGGGCCTCGCCGGCACGATGTCGGGCGTGATCCTCGCCAATCTGGTGCCGACCGTGCCGTTCGTCATCCTGATCATGATCCCCTTCGTCGAGCAGATCGATCCGCGCGTCGAAGCGGCGGCGCGGGTGTTCGGCGCCGGCACGGGCCGGCTGTTCCTCCACGTGCTGGTGCCGCTGCTGGCGCCCGGCATCCTCGCCGCGCTGCTGCTGGTGCTGGTGCGCACCATCGCGATGTTCGAGCTGACCTTCCTGACCGCCGGCCCGACCAGCCAGACGCTGGTGGTCGCGCTCTACTACGCGGTGTTCGCCGCGGGCGTGCGCGCGGTGCAGTCGATCGACGCGATGGCGGTGATCTACATGGTCACCACGCTGGTCTGGCTGCTGATCGCGCTGCGCTTCGTCAACCCGACGCAGATCGTCGCCCGGGCCCGCGGCGAGCCCGTCAAATGACGCGCCTTTCTCTGAACACACTTTGCCGCCGGCCGGCGGATGTCGCGCGACCGCGCTACGACTTCGCGGCGGTTCGCGTCGGCGTCGTGCATCTCGGCGTCGGGGCGTTTCACCGCGCGCATCAGGCGGTCTATCTTGACGACCGACTCGCCGCGGGCGAGACCGATTGGGCGATTTGCGGCGCAAGCCTGCTCGCCGGAGACGAGCGGGGCGCTGGCCCCGCAGGACGGGCTCTACGCGCTCTCCGTCCGCAGCGCCGAGGGCGAGGCGTTGCGGGTAGTCGGCGCGCTCAGGCGCCTCATCGTCGCGTCGGCCGACCGCGAGGCGTTGCTCATGGCGATGAGCGATCCGGCGGTGCGGATCGTCATGCTGACGGTGACGGAGAAGGGCTATTGCCACGATCCCGGGACCAGCCGGCTCGATGAGGATCACCCCGATATCCGCCACGATCTCGATGAAGTGCACGCGCCGAATAGCGCGCCGGGCTTTCTAGTCGAGGCGCTCGCGCGCCGGCGCGCCGCTGGCGCGGCCCCGTTTGCGGTGGTGAGCTGCGACAATCTGACAAGCAATGGCGCGACGGCGCGAAACGTGCTGACGCGTTTGGCGGCGCTGCGCGACGCGGAACTAGGGCGCTGGATCGAGGGCGAAGTCGCCTTTCCTTCGACGATGGTAGACCGTATCGTCCCAGCGACGACAGGAGCGGATCGCGTGCGTATCGGGGCGCGCCTCGGCGTCTAGGACGCGTTGCCCGTTGTCACGGAGCCGTTCTCGCAATGGGTGATCGAGGATCGGTTTCCTGCGGGTCGGCCGCACTTCGAGGATAGCGGCGCGACCCTCGTCGCCGATGTCGCGCCCTTCGAACTTGCCAAACTAAGGCTTTTGAACGGCAGCCACTCGACGCTCGCCTATCTCGGCTATCTCGCAGGTCTCGAGACCATCGCAGAAGTGATGGCGGACGAAAATTTCGCTCGCCTCGTCGCGGGACTGTCGGGAATTTCGTGTGTGGTTTGGGCATATTGGGATGAAGGAGAGCCCCGATGCCCCGACGCAAAGAGCCTGCGATAGCTGACGCCCTTCTGGACCAGCTTTTGGCTGGCGGAGACGCCAAGGCGGCGTTCGACCCCGGCGGGCTGCTGGATGGCCTGAAAAAGGCGTTGGCGGAGCGCGCGCTGAACGCCGAGATGGATTACCATCTCAAGGGCGACGACCAGAGCGGCAACAGCCGCAACGGCTATGGTCGCAAGACGGTGATCACCGATACCGGCAAATTGTCGCTGGACGTGCCGCGAGACCGGCAGGCGAGCTTCGATCCGACGCTGATCGCCAAATACCAGCGTCGCTTTCCAGGCTTCGACGACAAGGTGATCTCGATGTACGCCCGGGGCATGAGCAATCGGGAGATTGTCGGCCATCTGCGTGAGCTCTACGGCGTCGACGTCTCGCCGGACCTGATCAGCGTGGTCACCGACGCTGTTCTGGAGGAGATCGCGGCCTGGCAGGCCCGGCCGTTGGAGCCGGTCTATCCCTTGGTCTTCTTTGACGCCCTGCGGGTTAAAATCCGCGACGAAGGCACAGTTCGCAACAAGGCCGTTCATATCGCGCTCGGCGTCCGCCATGACGGCGGCAAGGAGATTCTCGGGCTGTGGCTCGAACAGAACGAGGGCGCCAAGTTCTGGCTGCGCGTCATGAACGAACTGAAAAATCGCGGCGTTGACGACCTGCTGATCGCCGTCGTCGACGGCTTGAAGGGCTTTCCGGACGCAATCACCGCCGTCTTCCCGGAAGCGACCGTCCAGACCTGCATCGTCCACCTTTTGCGCAACAGCCTGGATTTCGTCTCTTACAAGGACCGCAAGCTGGTCGCAGCCGCCCTAAAGGACATCTACAAGGCGATGGACGCAACTGCCGCCGAGGCCGCTCTTGGGGCCTTCGAGACAAGCCACTGGGGCCGGAAATATCCAGCCATCGGCATGGCCTGGCGGCGCGTTTGGAGCGAGGTCGTCCCGTTCTTCGCCTTCCCCAAAGACGTGCGTCGGCTGATCTACACGACCAACGCCATTGAGGCGTTGAACGCCAAATTGCGTCGCGCCGTTCGCGCCCGAGGGCATTTTCCAACCGATGAGGCGGCGATGAAATTGCTCTTTCTGGTCTTGAACCGATCGGAGAAAGAATGGACTATGCCGGCTCGTGAGTGGTGTATGGCCAAGGCCCAGTTCGCCGTGATCTTCGGCGAGCGCTTCTCAAAGGCCGCTGCCTGAATATGTTCAACCGCCCAGCTCACACACGAATTTCCTGACAGACCCCAAGAGCGGAGGTCAGCGCGCGAGCGCTGTTCATCTCTGCGATGCCGACCCGCCGCTTGGCCGGCCCAAGACTGCCAAATACGTCTTCCATTCGCGAAGGCGGCTCTGTCTCCGCCTTGCGGATCAAGACGCCTTCCGGTCGCTCCTCGACGACGAGTTCGACGCCCGGCCTCCACCCGCGACGTTCGCGCAGCGCTTTGGGCAGCACCACCTGACCTTTGGTCGACATTCGCGTAGTCGCCAGCGTGGCCATCCTGGTTCCCTAGGGTAAGACAGCGAGTGAGAGGTATCGAGTGCGGTCGCGGCGCAACCCGGCCTCACGCCCGCACCTCCGCCACCCGCCCGCCCGTCAACTCCACCAGTTCCCCCGGCGTCAACCGAAACACCGCGTTCGGCGTCCCCGCCGCCGCCCAGATCGTCGCGAAGGTCAGCAAATCCTCGTCGATCAACGTCACTGGCGCCGTCGCGTGGCCGACCGGCGGCACGCCGCCGATGGCGAAGCCGGTGTTTTCGCGCACGAAGTCGGCGTCGGCGCGGGCGATCTTTTCGCCGATCACGGCGGCGACTTTCTTTTCGTCGACCCGGTTGACGCCGGACGCGACCACCAGCACCGGCCGCCCGCTCTCGCGCGCCCGGAACAGAAGCGACTTGGCGATCTCCGCCACCTTGCAACCAATGGCCGCGGCAGCGTCCGCCGCGGTGCGCGTGCCTTCGTCGAACTCCATCACGGCGAAGCGATCGCCAAGCACGGCTTGCACGCGCAGCGCCGAGGGCGCGGAGGCGGGTTTCATCCCTCTTCCCAGGCTCGAAAATGCTTCGACAGTTTCAGCCCCTGGCCCTGGTAGTTGGAGCCGCCGATGGCGCCGTAGAGCGCGTCCGCCGGCGCCGCCAGCGGTTCGAACACCAGGCGGCCGATCGACTGGCCGTCCTCCAGCAGGAACGGCACGTCGCGGCCGCGCACCTCGAGCACCGCCTCGCGCGCCCGGCGCCCCGGACAGCGTCGCGCCGAAGCCGGGATCGAAGAAGCCGGCGTAATGCACGCGGAACTCGCCCAGCGCGGGGTCCACGGCCGCCATCTCGGCGGCGAGGTCGGCAGGCACCTGCATCCGCTCGCGCGAGGCGAGAATATAGAACTCGTCGGGGTCGAGAATGAGCCGCCCGCGCGCGCGCGCGGATCGGCTCCCAGAAATCCTGCGGTTCGTAGGCGCCGCGGGCGGTCGACATCGATCACGCTGCCGTTCTTGATGGCGCGGAAGCCGACGACGCCGCCAGCGGGATGCGCGAGTCCGACGTGGACGACGAGCCCGTCGCGCACGTCGAGGGGGCCGTCGACCAGCGCCGCCGCCGCATGCCGCAATTTGAGCGCCTCGTCGGAGATCGCGCTGCGGGCGCCGGCCCCGTCGCGCAGCCGCAGTTGGTTGAGCCGCGTCCCCTCTCGCACCCGCACCGAAAAGCTGCGCGGCGAAATCTCCACCCACAGGGGCCCTGATACCCCGCCGGCGCCTCGTCGAAGGCCGCGCCGCCGTCGACGATCAGGCGCACGAAAATGTCGAGCCGGCCGGTCGAGCTTTTCGGATTGGCGGCGCCGGTGAGCGTTTCCGGCAGCGCCAGGCGCTCGCAAAGCGGCGCCAGATAGACGATGCCCTTCTCCAACACCGCGCCTTCGCCTTCGAGCGAGATGCGCTCCGCCGACAGGCTGGCCAGGCGCTCGCGCACGCCGTCGGCGCGGCCGGGCAAAAACTCGCACGCAGCCGAAACGCCTCCTTGGCGAGGCGCAGGTCCAGGCTCGCCGGCTGGATCTGCGAGGGCTCAATCACGCGCTCGGCCGCAATGGCGCTCGCGCGCGATCAGTTCAGCGACGCTCGCGCGCGGGAGAAGGCCCGGGGTCATGGGGCGGACAGGAACGGCATAGCCCGTCCTATATCCGCTTTTGGCGTCCCGCCAAGCGCCGCCTCAATGCGCGAGCAGGACTTGGCCGCGCTTCTCCGGACTGAAGCGGATGACGATGATCAGCGCCACCGCGACGACGCCCGCCGACCAGCGCGAGCGCATAGCAATAGTTGCCGCCGATTCGCTTCCGCGAGCTTGGCCTGGAACGGGCCGTTGAACGAAGCCAGCAAGTTGCCGGCCTGATAGATGAACGCCGGCAGGTCGCGCGCACCGCGCCCGGCGACAATTCGTTGAGATGCGCCGGCACCACGCCCCAGGCGCCCTGCACCGAGATCTGCATGACGAAGGCGCCGATCGCCAGCAGGAACGGCGTCGAACCGAATAGGCCCATAGGGGGATGGCGGGCAGGGCGATCAGCGCGGCGATGGTGATCGCGTTGACGCGGCCGATGCGCTCCGAGAGCGCGCCGAACGCCATGCCGCCGACGATCGCGCCGATATTGGCGACGATGTTGATCCAGCTGACCGTGCCGGGATCGAAATGATGCTGCTTTTGCAGGAAGGTCGGGTAGAGGTCCTGCGTGCCGTGGCTGAAGAAATTGAACAGCATCATCATCACGACGGAGTAGATGACGAGGCCCCAATTTTCGGTGATCGACTGCCAAAGGCCGGGCTTGGCGTGTTTCTGCGCTTCGACGAAGGCCGGCAATTCCTCGACGCCGGAGCGGATGAACAGCACCACGAACGCCGGCAGCACGCTGAACAGGAACATCACGCGCCAGTCGATCGCAATGCCGCCGATGCTGTGGCCGTAAAACAGGCCGTAGACGATGGAGGCGAGCAGGAAGCCGCTGGGATAGCCGGCCTGCAGCAGCCCCGAGACGGCGCCGCGCGCGTTTGGCGGGATCGATTCCATCACCAATGAACTGCCGAGTCCCCACTCGCCGCCCATGGCGACGCCGAACAGGGCGCGCAGGATGAGAAAGACCGTGAGGTTGGGCGAGAACGCCGCCGCCGCGCCGATGACGGAGTAGCTGAGAATGTCGATCATCAGCGCCGGCTTGCGGCCGAACTTGTCGCCGATCCGGCCGAAGATGAAAGCGCCGACGAAGCGCATCGCCAGCGTCAGGAACAGCGCGTAGGCGACTTCGCGGGATAGTCGACGCCGAAGGTCTTGGCGATGTCCTTGATGAGAAACGTCAGGAGGAAGAAATCGAACGCGTCGAGCGTCCAGCCGAGATAGGCGGCGACGACCGTCTTCTTCTGTTGCGAGTTCAGGTTCAAGGTTCCCTCCACGATGCTCTTGATTGGCCGATGAGTTGGTTAGCGGATATCACTGGCGCCGTGGATCAGTTGCATAGCGAGGGTTTCGCCAAAGCGCGAGGGGCGGAATCTCGACTTCAGCGAGATTCGGCCGTCGCCCCCCGAGAAGTGTTCGCTGCGTCCGCATGGCGAAACCCACCTTTTTAGGCGGAAGCTTGGCGTTAGCCCGTTCCGTCGAGCGGCGCTCCGCGATAAGGCGCAACCGTGATCGCCGCAGAGCGCTTTCGGGTTTCCGCTATGTCAAAGCTGTTTTGCATGCGCATCAGCGTGTCCATCGACACGCCGAAGGCCTTTTCGAGGCGCAGGGCCATTTCGGGCGAAAGCCGGGCGCGCTCGTTCAGCACCGCCGAAAGCGCGGCGCGCGTAATGCCCAACACCTGCGCCGCCCTGGTGACCGAGAGCGCCAAAGGCACGATGATTTCACTCTTCACGAAGCCGCCGGGGTGGGCGGGGGCTTTCATTCGCACGCCGTGCGTCGCCATGCGGGTCTCCTAGTGATAATCCTCATAGTCGAGGTCCACGATTTCATTCTCCGCGCGATCGATGCGAAACGTGAGCCGCCAGTTCTTGTTCACGAAAAGGCTCCAAGTCTGCTTGCGGTCGCCGGCGAGTTGATGCGCTTTCCAGGTCGGAACCGACCGCAATTCGTCCTCACGCCCCATATCCTGAATGAACGAAATCATGCGGCGCAATTTCGGTGCGACGTCTGGGGATACGCCGCTGCCGTCGTCCGCCTCGATGAGACGGCGCAGCCCCTTGTGAACTACGTTCCTGATCTTCACGTCCATAGATAAAATTCGAGGTGTATAGTGTCAAGCGTCGCTATACGAACATGCGCCATCTTGGGGATCGTGGCTTTGAGCCTGCAGATACACGGGAGTTGTCCGCCGATTGCCGGTTGACGCGTCCAGGGCGCGGTCCTATGAGACTGACGGATCGTGGTCATTTGAGCCGGTCGGCTTGCCGCCACGTTAAACAAGGGGCTAAAAGATCGGGATTTCTCAGCAAATCCGGATTTTGGGGCCCGTCTCAGGAGTCCGCTTGATGTCAGCCCCCGCAAGTCCCGCGACCCCAAAACCCTGCGTCCCGCCACCGTGCTCGTCCACGGCGCCTCCGTGCGTTCGCAGTTCGACGAGACGTCGGAGGCTCTGTTCCTGACGCAAGGCTATCTCTACGACACGATGGAGAGCGCCGAGGCGCGCTTCAAGGGCGACGAGCCCGGCTATATCTATTCGCGCTTCTCCAACCCGACCGTCGCGATGTTCGAGAAGCGCATGGCGTTGCTCGAAGGCGCGGAGGCCGCGCGGGCGACCGCGACCGGCATGGCCGCCGTCACCGCCTCGCTGATGGGGCAGGTGAAGGCCGGCGATCACGTCGTCGCCGCCAAGGCTTTGTTCGGCTCGTGTCTCTATGTCGTCGAAGAACTGTTGCCGCGCTTCGGCGTCGAATCCACGCTGGTCGAGGGGACCGATCTCGGCGCCTGGCGACAGGCGATGCGGCCGAACACCAAGACCGTGTTTCTGGAAAGCCCGACCAACCCGACGCTGGAAATCATCGACATCGCCGCCGTCGCCGACATCGCGCACGAAGCCGGCGCGACGCTGGTGGTCGACAATGTGTTCGCAACCCCGCTCATGCAGAAGCCGCTCGTGCTCGGCGCCGATTGCGTCGTCTATTCCGCGACCAAACATATCGACGGGCAGGGGCGCACGCTCGGGGAAGTCATTCTCGCCAGCGAGACGTTCGTCGCCACGCACATCCACAATTTTCTGCGCCAGACCGGCCCGAGCCTGTCGCCGTTCAACGCCTGGGTGATGCTGAAATCGCTGGAGACGATGCCGGTGCGGGTCGCCGCGCAAACGCGCTCGGCCGAGCGCATCGCCGAGTTTTTGAGCGGCCATCCGCGCATCAGGCGCGTGTTTTATCCCGGCCGGCCGGATCATCCGCAATATGCGGTCGCGCGAAAGCAGATGTCGGGCGGCGGCACGCTGGTCGCCTTCGAGATCGACGGCGGCAAGAAGGGAAGCGTTCGCGTTCGCCAACGCGCTGTCAATCATCGGCATCTCCAACAATCTCGGCGACGCCAAGAGCCTCATCACCCATCCCGAGACGACGACGCATCAGCGGCTGAAGCCGGAGCAGCGGGCGGCGCTCGGCATCGGGCCGGGGTTGCTGCGGCTTTCGGTCGGGTTGGAAGACGTCGAGGATTTGGTGGAGGATCTCGATGGGGCGCTGGGATGAGCGAAGTCGGACGGATGGAATGGGTCTTCGGGCGCCTAGGCGACTGTGCTATATTGATGCGAAATATACGCGCCGCCGGGGCGCGCGCCATCGCAGCCTCTAAGGCCGAGGAGAGACGCCATTGTGTTTTACGGTCGTCGTCGGCTTCGATGAAGCCGAGCATCGTTACTACGTCCTCGAATCCGATATTCCGGGACTGCATGTTGAAACGGGAACATTCGAAGAGTTCATCGAAGTGACCAAGGACTTCGCTCCGGACCTTATTGGGGATCGAGCGGCTGGGGCGAAAATCGAGTTCAAGCGCCAAGTCGCCCTCGCCTAGTGGGCGGCAATCTCTACCCAGAGTTGATCCGGCTGTCTGCGCGCCGATGGGTGCGAGTTTGTCCGAAACGGCAAGGGCTCGCACGAGCTTTGGCGTTCACCCCGCACGCATAAATTGCTCGTGGTTCCGAGAGACACCGTGAAGCGACACACTGCAAACAGCATTCTCGGCGACGCAGGGTTGCCCAAGGCGTTCTGACCTGTCCCGCGCCCCGCCGCCTTCCCATCCGCCCCGCGTCCCCCTATGAGAGCGTCCGCTTCGCCAATCCGAGGATGACATGGCCGCGCCCGCCCCGCTCTCGCCGCTCGCCCCGAAAAAATACCCCAAACTGCCGGTGATCGAGGGCGTGCGTTTCGCCAGCGTCGCCGCCGGGGTCCGCTACGCCGGCCGCACCGACGTGACGATGGCTGTGTTCGACCGGCCGGCGGCGGTCGCGGGCGTGTTCACCCGCTCCAAATGCCCTTCGGCGCCGGTCGATTGGTGTCGCGACAAGCTGAAGGGCGGCCTGGCTCGGGCCGTCGTCGTGAACTCCGGCAACGCCAACGCTTTTACGGGCCACCGCGGCATGAGCGCGGTACAGGAGATCGGCGAGGCCGTCGCAAAAGCGACGGTCGCCGCCGCCGATCAGGTGTTCATGGCGTCCACAGGCGTCATCGGCGAGCCCCTGGAGGCGGCGCGCATCACGGGGGTTCTGGACGCGCTCGCGGCGGCGGCAAAACCCGACGGCATGATGGACGCGGCGCGCGCCATCATGACCACCGACACCTACCCCAAAGTCGCGACGCGCACGATAAAACTCGGCGACGTGGACGTCACCATCAACGGCATGGCCAAGGGCGCCGGCATGATCGCGCCCGACATGGCGACGATGCTGGCTTTCGTGTTCACCGACGCCCCCGTCGCCGCGCCGGTCTTGCAAGCGCTGCTAGGCAAATCCGTGCAGACGAGTTTCAACGCGATCACCGTTGATAGCGACACCTCCACCTCGGACACGCTGCTGCTGTTTGCGACCGGCGCCGCGCGCGAGCGCGGCGCCCCTGAAATCGCGGAAGCCGGCGATTCCCGCCTCGGCGCGTTCCGGCGCGCGCTCGACAAGGTGCTGCTCGATCTCGCTCATCAAGTGGTGCGCGACGGCGAGGGGGCGCGCAATTTCGTCGAGGTGCGCGTCGAGGGCGCAGCCTCGCGCAAAGCCGCCAAGCGGATCGCGATGTCGATCGCCAATTCGCCGCTGGTGAAGACGGCGGTCGCCGGCGAGGACGCCAATTGGGGCCGCGTCGTCGCCGCCGTCGGCAAGGCCGGCGAGAAAGCCGAACGCGACAAGCTCGAAATCTTTTTCGGCGATATAAAGGTCGCGAGCGGGGGCCTGCGCGATCCCGACTACCAGGAGGCCACGACCTCGGCTTATATGAAGAACCAGGACATCGTCATCACGGTCAAGCTCGGGATCGGCGCGGCGAAGGCCAAAGTCTGGACCTGCGACCTGACCAAGGAATATGTCGCCATCAACGGCGACTACCGCTCATGAAGCTGACCCTTGTCGTCGCCGTCGCGCTGATCGACGCCGACGGGCGCGTGCTGATCGCTCAGCGTCCCGAAGGCAAGGCGCTGGCGGGCCTCTGGGAGTTTCCCGGCGGAAAGATCGAGCCCGGCGAGCGCCCCGAAGACGCGCTGATCCGCGAATTGCGCGAGGAGCTTGGCGTCGAAGCGAAGGCGCCGTGCCTGGCCCCGCTCACCTTCGCCAGCCATGCCTACGACGACTTCCACCTGCTGATGCCGCTCTACGTCTGCCGCAAGTGGCAGGGTTTTGTGCAGGCCCGCGAAGGGCAGGCGCTCAAATGGGTGTTTCCGAAGGCGTTGCGCGACTATCCCATGCCGCCGGCCGACGCGCCGTTGATCCCGCATTTGGTGGATTTGCTGGGGTAAGGCGCGCGCCGCCTGCGGCGGCGCGCGCCTCGGGGTCGTCAGGTTTTCGGCTTCTCGTTGTGCGCCGCGACGTCATTGGCCGCTTTGGCGTCGGCCTCGCACATATACGCGCCGCGCTTGGTCGTGCCGTAGCTGCGATTGCCGGCGTAGTGATATTTGTGCGACTTGGTGTTGACCCACACCACCGTATCGCTCGGGCAATGGCCCTTGGCTTCGCCTTCCGAGGCGAACTCGCCGGCGGCGGGCGCGGCGGGGGCCGCCTTGGCGATCCGAGTGTGGGTCGGCGTCGGGGTCGGGGCCGGCGCGGCGGCGGGCGTCGCGGCGGGGGCGGGCGGCGGCGGAGGCGCGGCGGACGCGGGCGCGGCGGACGCAGGCGCGGCGGCGTCGCCGGCGTGACGAGTGCGGCAATCCTTCAGGAAGTCGCGCCAAGACTGGCCGTTGGTGGTGTTGTTGGCCTTGGCGGTTTTCCACTCAGCGCCGCATTCCTTCATCACGCTTTCCGCGCGCACAGGAGCGCTGAGCAGCACGCCGGCGGCGAGGACGGCGGCCAATCCCGCCGCCATAGAGATTTTGAACATTTGCTTTCCCCCTTAATCCAAGTTGTTGCGCTCGTAACCGCTTTCGCTCGCGGCTGCGGGCGCCAGGTTCCACCGTTGCGCTTGGCTTTCTGCCGTCACGCCGCTGAACTTGGCATGAACAAATTGCGGAATTTCTTGAGCTTTGTCGAGATGCGATGACGACCTTGCTCGTGCTCGACCACCGCCTGGCTCGTCACCCAGTTCAATTGGATCGCGCGGCGCGGCCCCGATGTCGGCTTGTGGCCGTGCCAGGAGCAGTCCGAGCGCCGGAAAATCAGCAACGTGCCGCCGTTCGGCGGCACTTCGGCGGCGTAGTCGTCGAGGTCGGTTGGCGAGCGCAGCAGGCGCAGCCGGCCGGCGTCCTCCTGCCAATCTTCGTTCATGTAGAGCAGCACCGTGATGATCTTGGTTTCCGAATCGGTGTGGATCGAGCCGTCCTTCTCGCGCACGAAGCCGCGCACCGTGTACATGGTCGGCCGGCCGCCGAGGTCGATGTCGAACTTGCGCTCGACGGCCGATTGGAACATTGGACCGCGCAGTTCGGCGATCAGCGCCGCGAAATGGCCGCGAATGTCGAGTTCGGCGGGAGGATGCGAGCCGGGGCCGGGCACTTGCGGATAATCGGCGATTATGTCGGCGAATCGCTCGCGGCGCAGGAAATTCGGCGCGACGATGTAATCGAAGGGATCGCGCTCGAGTGGCGTCCGATCCAGCGCGTCGAAGTCGCAATAGGTCATTCCAGCGGTCCTTTCACGCCGCCTCGTAACAGAAGCGGGGGAAAAGGGGGAGTAGGCAGCGGGCAGTAGGCAGTAGGCAGTAGGCCGTTTGAAACGGGAGCCGTCCACAACTGACCCCGCCTACTGCCCATTGCCTACTGCCTATTGCCTACTGCCTTCCTCGCTTTTTTCTCGCATCGCCGCTAGGACCCGCCGATGTCCGCCGCCGCCATGACCGTCGAAGCGCTTCGCCTGCCGCCCAAGGGGCGGTTGATCGGCGTCGATCTCGGGACCAAGACCATCGGCCTCGCGCTCTCCGACGTGGAACGCCGCATCGCCACGCCGTTGACGACGTTGAAGCGCGTGAAATTCGGCGCCGACGCCGAGGCGCTGGCGGCCAAGGCGCGGGAGTTCGAGGCGCTGGCGCTGGTCTTCGGCCTGCCGCTCGGCCTCGACGGCAAGGACAGCCCGCGCGCGCAGGCGACGCGCGCTTTCGCGCGCGAATACGCGCGGCTGTTCCCGACATCGCTGGCGTTCTGGGACGAGCGCATGTCGACCGCCGCCGTCACCCGTGATCTCATCGCCAACGACGTCTCGCGCGCCCGGCGCGCCGAGGTGATCGACAAGATGGCGGCCGCCTATATTCTGCAAGGCGCGCTCGACCGCCTCGCCCGCCTCGCGCCGCTCGACGGGGCTTGATTCCGAGGGTCGGCCTGCCCATTCGCCCACTCGCGAGCGAATATCCCAAACAAGCCGCTGGGCGCGGAAAGATCAAGTACAGCGTTCCCACACGACGCTTTTTCGGGCTTGTTTTGCGCCTCGATCGCGCGCAAATATAAGGTATTGTTGGCGCAGATTTAAGATATTGCTAAGGAGTGAGGCGTGTGGCCGAACCTCTTTCCGGGCGTCCAGATGCGGAGAATGTGGCGGACGACGCCGGCGCCGCGATCGAATTGGACCCATCGCTGGCGGCGGCCGAGTATCTCGGCGACATGATCGCTCAGCTTGAAAGCATCGCGCGCACTGCGGGGATGGACTTGGTTGTCTATTTGCTGTCCATGGCGCGCGTCGAGGCCGAGTCCAACGCCCGATTGTTGGGATACGGTGGCCGGTCTCCGCAGCGGCGGTTGTGACCGGCCCGGAAGGCGACTTCGAGGTTTAGGAGAGTGCGGCTAACCCAAGCGGCCGCCGCGTAGCGCGCGCAAGGCGGCCTCGGCGGCGTTGCGGCCGGTCTCATAGGCGCCGTGCGCCGTGGAGAAGCGGGTCGCGGAGCACGCCTCGCCGGCGAAGAACAGGCGATCTTCCACCGGCGCGGCCAGCGCGCCGCGTGCCCTGACGCCCCCCGGTCGCGCGTAAGAATAGGCGCCGCGCGCGTAGGGGTCGCCGCGCCATCCGTAAAAGCGAAGCGGCCGGACGGTGTGGCGGAAATCGGAACCGAACAGGGCGGTCAGCTCCGCTAGGGCAAAGTCCGCAGCCCCCGCCTCGCCGCCGCGCTCCAAGCTTTCGGCGAGTTCGCCGCCGTAAAACGCCTCGATCAGCGGGCGCCCCAGCGCACGGAAATGGTAGGCGCCGGTGTCGCGCCTGCCGATGCTGCCGAAGGCGCGCGAATCCACGGGGAAGTCGTGCGGCTTCAAAAGTTCCAAATATAGCTTGTCGGCGAGCCCCAGCGGCAAGCGTCCCGCCGCCTCGGTTTTCTCGGGCAGCGCGGGATGAAAAAGGTCGGGCGTCGCGGCGAGCACGTCGCTTGGCAAGGTGACGACGACGAGGCGCGCGCGCAATACGCCCGCTGCGGTCTCGATGGCGAGCCGCGTGCCGCGCCGGTCGATCCTGGAGACGGGGCAGCGATAGCGGACCAGCAGACCCTCGGCGAGGCCGGCGACGACGGCGCCATAGCCTTCGCGCACCCGCCAGTTGACCCCCGAATCCTCATAGGCCGCGAGATCGGCGGCGGAGACCTTCGCCAACTCCGCGCCGCTGTAATAGGTGCTGACCGCGTCGATGAGCGGGTTGGAGGGATCGCCGGGTTCGAGCAGAGTGTCGCAGGCGACGTCGGGGGCGCTCGACGGCCGAGTTTCGACGCGCTGGCGAAACCGCCCGAGGGCCTCGCTGAAAGCCGCTGTGCGCCCCCGATTGGGACCGACCAGCGCGGTGTCGCGCCCCCAAGGCGGCGGCGATTTGTCGATGCTTCGCCCTTGCGCCTCGGCGATCGCGACAAACGGGTTGCGATCGGCCGAATGCAGCCAGCCGCAGCCGAGATCGACGCGCTCGCCATTGGCGACCGGGCTCGTCCACGCCCGGCCGCCGGCCCGGTCGCGCGCCTCTACGACGAGGCAGGAGACGCCGCTTTCGGCCAGCCGTCCCGCCGCGGCGAGCCCGGCGGCCCCGGCTCCGACGACGACGACATCGAATTCGTCATGCGGCAATGCGGCGTCCTTTGCTTGCGTGCGGGCCGGGGTCGGTCATAGCGGAAAGCGGCCCGACGTCGCTACGGGGAAAGGCCGGTTTTTGTTCCCTCGTGGTCCCGCACGCAAAACCCCGGCGCGTTGCTTCGCCAGCCTTGCGGCGCTAGAGCCGCTGGCGATGCAGCCTCTCGTCCTCCTCAACGCCCGTCTCGTCGACCCCGCCTCGGGCGAGGAACTCGGCTGGCGGCGTCCTTATCGTCGACGGCCGGATCGCCGGACTCGGACGGGCGGTCACGGTCGAGGCCGCGCCCGAGGGCGCGCGCGTCGTCGACTGCCGCGGCGACGTTGTCGCGCCGGGGCTCGTCGACATGCGCGCGTTTGTCGGCGAACCGGGGGCGGAGCATCGCGAGACCCTCGTCAGCGCCGGCGCCGCCGCGGCCGCGGGCGGCGTGACGACGCTGGTCGCGCGCCCCGACGCCTCGCCGCCGGTCGACGACCCCGCGGTGGTTGACTTCCTCAAGCGCCGCGCGCGCGACGCTCGCGTGCGCATTCTGCCGAGCGCCGCGATCACCAAGGGGCTCAAGGGCGAGGAAATGGCGGAGATCGGGCTGCTCCGCGAAGCCGGCGCGGTCGCCTTCTCCGACGGGCCGCATTCCATCGCCGATTCCGGGGTGCTGCGGCGCGCGATGACCTATGCCCGCGATCTCGACGCGCTCATCATGCATTACTGCGAGGATAAGGGGCTTGGCGGCGGCGTCGCGGCCGAAGGGGCGCTGGCGAGCCGGCTTGGTCTGTCCGGGGTCTCGCGCGAGGTCGAGACGGTTGCGCTCGATCGCGATCTGCGTCTGGCCGCGCTGACGCGGGCCCGCTATCACGCCGTGTTCGTCTCCAACGCGCTGTCATTGGCGGCGATGGCGCGGGCGAAAGACGCGGGCCTCGCCGTGAGCTGCGGCGTCTCGATCAACCACCTGACGCTCAACGAAAACGATATCGGCGAATATCGCACCTTCCTCAAACTGAACCCGCCGTTGCGCGGCGAGGCCGAGCGATTGGCGCTGGTCGAGGGCCTCGCTGATGGGGTGATCGACGTCATCGTCAGCGACCACGACGGCCAGGACGTCGAGACCAAACGGCTGCCGTTCGCCGAAGCCGCGCCTGGCGCCGTCGGCCTGGAAACTTTGCTGTCGGCCGCGTTGCGGCTGGTTGCGGCCGGCCAGATCTCGCTGCCGAAGCTGTTGCGCGCCATGTCGACGCGCCCGGCGGAAATTCTCGGCCTGGACGCCGGGCGGCTGCGGGTCGGCGCGCCGGCGGATCTCATCCGCTTCGATCCCGACGAGCCCTACGTGCTCGATCCCGCCAACTTGCGCTCGCGCTGCCGCAACACGCCGTTCGACGAGGCGCGGCTGGAAGGCGTGGTCAAACTCACGCTGGTTGCGGGCGAGATCGCGCACGCCTAGGTTGACGTCATGTTGCTGACCCTGTCGCCGGCCGTCGCCGCGTCGTGCCTCGCGCTCGGCTATCTGTTCGGCTCGATCCCGTTCGGCCTTTTGCTGACGTGGGCGGCGGGCGCCGGGGATTTGCGCAAAATCGGCTCGGGCAACATCGGCGCCACCAACGTGCTGCGGACCGGCAGGCGGGGTCTGGCCGCCGCGACCCTCGTGCTCGACGCCGGCAAGGCGGCGCTCGCCTATCTCGCGGCGTTTGCGCTCGCGCATGACGACGCGGCCGGGCTCGCCGCCGCCGCCGGCGCCTTCCTCGGCCACCTCTATCCGGTCTGGCTCAAGTTCAAGGGCGGCAAGGGGGTGGCGACCTTCGTCGGCGGCCTGATCGCCGCGTCGTGGCCGGCGGCGCTGACCTTTGCGCTCGTCTGGCTCGGCGTCGCGGCGACGACGCGCTATTCCTCCGCGGCCGGGCTGGTCGCCAGCGTCGCCGCGCCGCTCGCCGCGTTCGCGCTCGGCGACAGCAACGTCGCCGCCACTTTCGCGATTCTGGCGGCGCTGATCTGGATCAAGCACGCGCCCAACATCCGCAGGATCGCGCAGGGGACCGAGCCGCGCATCGGCGCGAAAGCCTGAGATGGGCAAGCCGGCGCCGATTCGCCTGAGCGACGCGCAGCGCTTCGATTGGCTGCGCCTGATCCGCTGTGAGAACGTCGGCCCGCGCACGTTTCGCGCGCTCGTCAATCATGCCGGCGGCGCGCGCGCGGCGCTGGCGGCGCTGCCGGAACTCGCCCGGAAGGGCGGGGCGCGGCGCGAGATTCGCGTCGCCAGCGCCGAGGAGATCGAACGCGAAATGGAACTGGCGCGCAAGCTCGGCGTCCGCTTCGTGGCGCTCGGCGAGCCGGAATATCCGCCGGCGCTCCGCGCGAGCGACGAGGCCCCGCCGCCGATCCTGGCGTTGCGCGGCCGCGAAGAGGCGCTTGCAACAACCGGCCGTCGCCGTCGTCGGCTCGCGCAACGCCTCCGCCGCCGGCCTCGCCTTCGCCGACCGGCTGGCGCGCGGCCTGGGTCAGGCGGGTTACGTCGTCGTCTCGGGGCTCGCGCGCGGCATCGATTTGCGGGCGCACCTGGGCGTCGCTGGAGACCGGCACCGATCGGCGTGCTCGCCGGCGGCCACGCGCGCATCTATCCGCCCGAGGCGGTTCCGATTGTTCCGCGCATCGCCGAGCATGGCGCGGTCGTTTCGGAAATGCCGATCGAATGGGAGCCGCGCGGGCGCGATTTTCCGCGCCGCAACCGCATCGTCTCCGGGCTCTCGCTCGGCGTCGTGGTGGTCGAGGCCGCGCGCGGCTCGGGCTCGCTGATCACCGCGCAGATTCGCTGCTGGAGCAGAACCGCGAAGTGTTCGCCGTGCCGGGCTCGCCGCTCGATCCGCGCGCGGAGGGCGCCAACGACCTGCTGCGCGAGGGCGCGAAATTTGCGCGCGCGTCGACGACGTGCTCGCGTGCTCGATCCCGTGCGCGCGCAAGACCCGTTCGCCGATTTCCGCGAGGATTCCGCGCGACGCCAGCGAGCCGCTATGGGGCGAATTGCCGCTGCTCGGCGTCGATCCCGAAATGGCGCCGCGCGCAAAGCCCGCGCAGGCGTTCGACGAGGCGCCGGCCGGGCCGTTCGGCCCCAGCGAGGAGCGATGCGGTGGCTGAGATCGAACGGCTGCTCGGGCCCTTCGCCGATCACGCTCGACGAGCTTGCGTCGGTCGCCGGCCTGCAGCTCGGCAAGTGCGCATGGCGGTGACGATGCTCGGACCTCGCCGGGCGCATCGAGCACAGCGGCGGCGACCGCGTGGCGTTGCTAACTCAGGCGGAGTAGCGGCGGTCGCCTCTCGGGCGCGCGTCCGGCGCCCTCCAGAAGCGGCGCATGTCGGCGACCAAATCGAATTCGAGTTCGATGAGGCCGCCGCCGCGCCAAAGATCGGCGCTCAAACGCGCCTCGCCGTTGGTCCAGCGAAACCTCCCGCCGCCTTCGATCTCGTAGAACCCATCGCCGAAAGCGGGATCGTCGAGAGCTACCGTCCGCCGACCGCGTGGGCCGTTGACCTTCAGCCCCGCGACCGCAACGCCGAGCCGGCGTCGGTCCGCGAGGCGGCTCTCGAAATGAAGCGGGACGAACACGGTTGAAATCAGCCGAACGTCGCGCGCTTGCGACGACAAACGGAAGCGGCCCGCTTCGCCCTCGATCCGTTCGCCGTCCGCCAGCAGACCGACGTCCGGCTCGATCCAGGTGGAGAGCCAGCCGAGCGCTTCCGCCCTCAGCCGCAGGCGCCGCCGAGCCTCGGCGACGGCGGCGCCGTCGCTGAGCGCGGGAAGACAAAAGCCGTCGCGTCGGTCCGGGGCGAAATGGGGGCGCAGGCTGACGACGTCGCCGTCGAACGCGCGCCGGTTGCCGCAGTCGAGAAAACTCTCCGCCGGCAGACCGTTGGCGACGATCACGCTATGCGCGTCGAGTTCGACATGACGGTAGACGATCTCGTCCACGGGCGTCTGCGTGATTGTCGCGCCGTTCTCCAGCGTGCGGATCGTTGCGAACGCGGGGCCGTCGGCTGTCTCGATGACGACGCAATGGTCGGGAGACAACAGGAGGTCGCGGCTCGGCTGGCCCGGCGCGAACGCGCCGGCCGCCACCCGATAGGGCCACACCGTCTCGGGCGCCGGATGGCGTCGACAATCGACGCGTCGCTGCCCGATCCAACGGATCGGGCGCAGCAAGCCTGAGGCGGTGACGGCGAGGTCGCCGACCACCAGCGCTTCGATGGGGCGCTCGCCCGATTGCGTGAGGATCAGAGTTCCCGGGCCATAACACGCGGCTTCGGTAATCAGCGTGCCGGAGCCTCCGGCGTCGGTTTGCGCGACGAACCGAACATGGGAATAGTCCGCGCTTGGGTCCAGTTGAATGTCGAAGAGGGAGTTGTCGGTGGCGGTGATTTGCAGCACGTTGTGCTGCGTGGAGTTGTTGAGCAGAACGGGCTGCGAATTGGTGACGACGTTGAAGAGGTCGATCTGCGTCTGCAGGTTGAAACCGTCCACCTGCAACGATGTGGGAGGAGTTGCGCCGAAGATTCCGAGCTTGCCGCCCGCGGCGTCAAACATTACGGGGCTGAGCAGCGTCACGCCGTCATCGAGGTCGAGTTCGCCGCCGGAAATCGTCGGGCCGGCGATGGTGGAGCCGCTATCGACGATTTCCCTTCCGCCGCTGTCGAGCGTCACAGCGCTTGAAAAGTCGACGCCGCCCTGTTGGTTCACCAGGAGCAGCGAGCCGTTGTCGACCGTGATGGGCGCCGAAATGACTCCCCCCTCGACATTCACTGTGCCTTGATTGGTGGCCTCCAGCGACGCAGCGGAAAATGTCGAGCCGACGAAGACGACGAGCGCGCCGTGTTGGCTGACCGTCGCCGCGCCGGTTACATCGACCGTCGTGGTTCCCGCGCCGCCGCCGATCGAGAACAGCCCGGTGTCCTGCAGCGCGTTGAACGTAATGGTGGTCGAAGCCGCGCTATTGACGACGCTTGCGTCAATATTGACCAGGCCGCCATTGAAAAAATTGCCGACGACATCCAGAATCGGATTGTTCCCGGGGGCGACAGCGTCATTGTTGACGACAATTCGCCCGCTATTGGTCGCATCGCCCTGGAAGTTCAAAGCGCCGCCGCTGGCGGCGTCGGCGTCGCTGATTTCGGAGATCAACCCGGAATTGGCGAACCCGGCGGCAATGTTCAGTTGCGCGCCTTCGTCGACGGTGATCGTCCCCTGGTTGAGCGTCAGCGCCAGCGGATTGCTGGCGCTCGATGTTCCGTCGAATGAGGCCGCGGAACCGCTGAGCGACAACGCGCCGGTGACCCCGATGCTGGTGATTTTGACGCCGTTGAGCTCCGCATTACCGGTGACGCTGATCATGTCATCAAGTTTGGCGGCGCCAGTGTAGGCGTGGAACAACACCGTCGCCTTGGCGGCGGCGCCCGATTGCGTGGATCCCGTCACCGAGATGTCGCACTGGTTGCTCAACATATTGACGATCATATTTGTCGACGCGCTCAAATCCGCGTTGCCCACGACGATAGGACCGCTGGACGCCAGAGCGCCGAAATCCCCGAGATAGGCGCCGCCGGACCCATCAAACGCGTCGATCGTCATCGAGCCGGAGATTTGAATGGAAGAGGCTGTCAAAAAGGCGCCGCTGAACGAGGCGCCATTGTCGAGCGTGATGGCGCCCATCGATGACAATTCGTCATCCACAGTCAGCTCGCCGCCATTTAGCGCTAACGTAGCGTTCGCGTCGCCAATACTTAGGCTATTGACCCACGCAGCTTCGCCGGCGCTCACCGTGACGGTGTACGTGCCCGCCACATTAATAAAAGCGGCATCAAGCCTTTGCGGTACGCCCTGCGGATTCCAGGCGGTCGCAGTGAGGAAATCGTCATCGACGCCGCTATTCCAATTAAAATCTGTCATCGTCGCTTCTAAAGATGAGGAATACAGCAACGCTTGCCCATATTTTCGGCGACGTCAAGGTCATCTGAGACACGCCAAGATTTAATCTGGCGTGGGCGCCTCGCCTATTTTCGCGGCGCGCGGATTGTACAGAGCGGACAGGGCTTACAAATATCGGTTGAACAGATTCTCCACCCATTCCTGGCGCCCCGAGCGCGGCTTGGGATCGAGCCGTTCGGCGGCGACGCGAGCGGCGACGCCGTCGAGCGTGGCGTCGGGCGCGAGCATCGCCTGCGCCTTAGGGTCGGCCCAGCCGGCGTAGCGTTCGTTCAAGAAGGCGTCGAACTTGCCGTCCTCGATCAGCCGCGCCGCCGCCAACAGCGCATGCGCGCAGACGTCGAGGCCGCCGATATGGCCGTAGAGCAGATCGGCGGGGTCGATCGACTGGCGGCGCACCTTGGCGTCGAAATTGAAGCCGCCCTGGCCGAGGCCGCCGGAGCGCAGGATGGCGTACATCGCGGGAATGAGTTCAGCGGCGTTGTTGGGAAACTGGTCGGTGTCCCAGCCCGACTGGTAGTCGTTGCGGTTGGCGTCGACGGAGCCGAGAATTCCAAGCGAGGCGGCCATGGCGACTTCGTGTTCGAACGAATGTTTGGCGAGCACCGCATGGCCGACTTCGATATTGACCTTCACCTCCTTTTCCAGTCCGAAACGCTGCAAGAAGCCGTAAACGGTGGCGACGTCGTAGTCGTATTGATGTTTGGTCGGCTCCTGCGGCTTCGGCTCGATCAGCAGCACGCCCTTGAAGCCGGAGCGGTGCTTGTACTCCACCACCATCGACAGGAACCGGCCGAATTGATTGAGTTCGCGCTTCATGTCGGTGTTGAGCAGCGTCTCATAGCCCTCGCGGCCGCCCCACAGCACATAATTGCCGCCGTCGAGTTTTCGGGTGGCGTCGAGCGCGTTCTTCACCTGCGCCGCCGCGTAGGCGAACACGTTGGGATCGGGGTTGGTCGCCGCGCCCGCCATATAGCGCGGATGGGAGAACAGATTGGCGGTGCCCCACAAAAGCTTGACGCCGGTCTCCTTGATCTTTTCCTGGAAGTAGTCGGTCATCTCCGCGAGGTTGCGGGTGAAATCGGCGAGACTGGCGCCCTCCGGCACGACGTCGCGATCGTGGAAGGTGAAGAAGGGGACGCCGAGCCGCTGGAACATCTCGAACGCGACGTCGGCCTTCATTCGCGCGGCGGCCATGGTTTCGGCGAACCAGGGGCGCTCGAAGGTGGCCGCGCCGAACATGTCCGTGCCGGCCCAGGCGAAATTGTGCCAGTAGCAGACGGCCGGGCGCAGATGCTCGGCGATGGTCTTGCCCATCACCACGCGGGTGGAATCGTAATAACGATAGGCCAGGGGGTTTTCGCTGGTCGCGCCTTCAAAAGCTATCGGCGCGATATCGCCAAAAAATCCGGTGGTCATGGGCTCTCCTCGCCGCTTCGCCGCGCCTCTTAGCACGAGGGCCCGCGTCCGCGCGACCCGGCTTGACCCGCCGCCCCGGCTCGGGGCAAGTCTCCCGCGCCACCAGGGGCCGTAATTGCATCCGCCATTCGTCGTCTCCGTCGATCCGTCCGCGCCGCCGGCGCCGCTGCGCCGCGGCGTCTACGCCATCGGCAATTTCGACGGCGTCCATCGCGGCCACCAGGCCGTGCTGGCGCGGGCGCGAGAGTGGGCGCAGACGAATGGCGCGCCGAGCGCGGCGCTGACGTTTGAACCGCACCCCGCCGATTTTTTCGCCGGCCGTCCCGTCGTGTTCCGACTGACCCCGTTCGCCGAGAAAACCGCGGCGCTGGCCGATTGCGGGCTGACCGGCGTCGTCTCGCTGACTTTCGACGGCGGACTGGCGTCGTTGACGGCGCAGGCGTTCGTCGAGGAGGTGCTGCTACGCCGCCTCGACATCTCCGCGATCGTGGTCGGCGCCGACTTTCACTTCGGCAAGGGTCGGTCCGGCTCGCCGACGTTTCTTCAGGAGGCCGGCGCGGCGCTCGGGTTTTCTGTCGTCGTCGCCGACAAGGTGGAGGCGGGCGGCGAGGTGATTTCCTCGTCGGCGATCCGCAAGGCGTTGGAGCGCGGCGATGTCGACGTCGCGACGCGGCTGCTGGGGCGGCCCTATCGCGTGGCCGGCGAAATCGTCGCGGGCCAGCAACTCGGTCGCACGCTCGGCGTCCCCACCGCCAACATCGCGCCGCCCCCGACCAATCGGCTGGCGTTCGGCGTCTACGCGGTGAGAGGATGGCTCGACGAGCGCCGGCTCGACGGCGTCGCGAGTTTTGGCGTCCGGCCGACCGTGAACAGCGGCGCGCCCCTGTTGGAGACCTATATATTCGACTTCAACGAGGACATCTACGGGCGCCGGATGCGCGTCGATTTCGTCGCGCGCATCCGCCCGGAGCTGAAGTTCGACGGTCTCGAGGCGCTCAAGTCGGCGATGCAGGCCGACATGGCCGCCGCGCGTGAAATCTTGCGCGGCGACGCCTGACCGCCGTCAATCGGTATAGACGCCCGCCACGGCGAGCGCGGCGCGCATGCGTTTGACGCCGTCCTCAAACGAGAAATTCTGTTTGACGAACTCCAGCGCCCGTTTCGACATTTCGTTCCAGCGCGCCTCGTCCTGATAGAGCGAGACGATGGCTCGCACCCAATCCTCGGGCGCCTCCGCCACAAACGCCTCTGACCCGGCGCTGAGGCCGATGCCCTCGGCGGCCAGGGGAGAAACGACCGACGGCGCGCCGGCCGCAAGCGCGCCGATCACTTTGCCCTTGATCCCGGCGCCGGAGCGCAGCGGCGCGACAAACACCCGACAGCCATTGTAGACTTCGGCGACGTCGTCGACGAACCCTTCGATGACGACGTCGTCATCAGCCAGCGCCTTCAGCGTCTTGGGCGCGTTGGAGCCATAGACGTGGAATTTCACGCCCGGCAGGCGGCGCCGCAGCTCCGGCATGATCTCGTTGACGAAATAGACGACGGCCTCCTCGTTCGGCGGGTGATTGTAGCTGCCCAGGAACGCCACGCCGCTGCGCGCCTCGAACGGCGGCGCCTGCGCCGCCGCCTCCACCACCCACGGGCATTTCATCACCTTGGCGCCGTCGAGATTGTGCGAGGCGATGACCGCGGCCTCGGTTTCCGTGTAGGACAAGGTGACGTCCGTGCGGCGCATCACGTTGAGCTCGATCTCGCGCGTGCGCTTCGCCTTCTCCATCATCTCGGGATCGCGCGCGGCGACGGCGGCGCGGACCTCGCGCAGGAAGTGGAGGTCGGCGTTGCAGAACACGATCTTGGCGTTCGGCGCGCGGCTACGAATGAGATCGATGAAATGTTCGGCGACGGAATAGCGCGTGATGTAGATAAAATCGAACTCGGCGCCGCGCTCCTGGATCACGGCCTCTACCGAAGACTGGAACGGCGCAAACAAACATTCGACGCCCATGCGCTGCAAGGCCTCGGTGTAGTTGCCGAGATAGGCCATGTTCTGGGGGACAAAGCTCACCTTGACGCCGAGCGCCTGCAAAAGCCGCATCTCTTGGATGGCCGCGTAGCTGCCGGCGTCCTTGTCCGGCTGCGGCGGCTGCGCGTCGATGACCAGGGCGCGCAGCGCTATGCCGCGGTCCTTGGCGAGGTCGGGCGCCGTCGTAGCCGGAAATCGCCGGATCGTCGGGGCCCAGCGGCTGCGAAATTTCGGCTCGTTGATCGCCTGAAAGCGCTTGACGCCGGAACTGGTCGACGTGCCGCTGGAGAGGCCCTCGAAATGGATGATCTCGGAAAACGGCGTGTAGTAGGTTTTCAACCCCATGTCCCGGACGCGGAACGCCAGATCGGTGTCCTCATAATAGGCCGGGGTGTAGAACTCGTCGAAGCCCTTGAGCTTGCGCCACACCTCGGCGCGCAACATGATGCACGCGCCGGAGCAATAGTCGATTTCGCGTATATAGTTGTAACGGGGATCGTGCGGATTTTGGTTGCGTCCGTAGTTCCACGCCTTCAAGTTCGGAAACAGGATGCCGCCGGCCTCCTGGAGTTTACCGTCGGGGTAGATGAACTTCGCGCCAACCAGCCCGACGTCGCGGAAATTCTCAAACACATACATCAGTTCGTCGAGCCAACCGGCGCAGGGCTCGGTGTCGTTGTTGAGCATCACGACGAAATCGCCGCGCGCAGCTTCAGCGCCGCGGTTGGAGGATTTGATGAAACCCTGCGCCGTTTCGTTGCGCACGATCGTAACGCCGCTGACGCACTTGCCGAGATCGACGGTCTGATCGCTGGAGCCGTCGTCGACGACGATGATCTCGGCCGTCGTTTGGTTGGGGGCCAGGATCAGCGCGGCCAGACAATTGTACGTCACCCAGAATTTGTTGTGGGCGGGAATGACGATGCTGACTCGCGGCTTGACGTAGCGCAAGAAGTTCAGCGGCTTCGGCTTGCCGGTTCGCTCGGTGACGCCGTGTTGCACCTGCTGATGGGCGAGCGCCACCTGTTCATAATAGGCCGGCAGAGTCAGTCTGTTCGGTCCAGGCGCCTGCGCGGCGACATAGGCGGCGGCGTGTTCGATTTGCTGGCTCAGGGCCCGGTAGCGCCGGGCGGCGTTCGCCGAGAGAATGGCGGGATAGCTCCGAGCGTATTGCTGCAGCGCCGACTCCGGCGTGGAGACGAAGGACGTCGTTTCGACGGCTTCGCCGACGATCAGGCCGTCGTCGCGCGACTTGAACTGGAACCAGTGAACGCAGCCGTCGAGCAGGCGCGCGGGAAGTTCGAGGTTGATCGGTTCGCGCGAATTGGCGACGGCGTCGATGGAATGAATGAGTTCGTTGTCGACGAACATATCGACTGTGCGCCATACGCCGCTGCGGGAATCGACAAATCCGCGCAGCGTCGAACCGGCGATCGATTCGATCTTCACCGTCACTTCCGCGCCGAGCAGGATCATGGCGATCGGAGCGCCGAACGCTTCGCCCGTCGCGGCGAGTCTCGGCGATATGACGTGTTCCTCGCCGTCGTAGAGCCGCGCCGGCAACCGGATCGAGAAGTGAACCTTGCCGTCGGCCATTCCGGCTTTTTTCAAATCCTCGCGGTAGAGGTCGGCGTCGCCGACCGCGACGAACGCGTCGTCCGCCCAGATCTCGACCTTGAGCTTTCTATCCGGATGGGCGCTGTCGAACGCCCAACCTTCGGCCCGACCTAGTCGCACGGCATCGAAATGGCCGCGCGCAGTCGAACGCGCCGCGACCTTCGTCGCGGCGGTATTGCGCCGCTCGTCCGCGACGGCGATGGAAGGGGGCGACGCCGGCGGCGGAGCCGACGCTGGCGGCGCTCCGGCAGGAGGGGTCGTAGCCAACCCGTCCGACGGCTCCGCGTGATTGTCTTTCGTAACCTCGCTTTGCGTCAGTTCGACGGGTGGCGTCTCGACCAACGGCGGCTTGCCCGCGAGCGGCGCCGGCTCCAGGTCGGCCGGCGCGGCGAGGCCGCCATTCGCGTAGGCCGGCGGCGCCGGCGCTTCTTCGACAATCTGAGGCGCGGCGGCGGGCCATTCCGGCGATCCGAGGACCGCGATCGGAGGGGCGGGGTCTGCAGGCCGCGGCTTTTCCTGCGCGTCGCCTCCCGTCACCAGCGCGGCGAGCTCCTCCGCCGACAATGCACGTCCCGGAGCCCGCGCCGGCCTTACGCCAGCCGTTTGAGGTACGGCGCCAGTCTCGGTGTCCATTCAGACGTTGCCCCTGTTCGATCCCATTTTCCCTCAAACTCAGACTTTGACCTGCTGGAGAGCCTTGATCAACGTCACCAATTGCGATGTCGGCAGCAGCAGCTCAACCGTCGGTATCGGCCTGCCGTCCGAGCCCAGGCGGATCAGAGAGACCCTCACGACGCCGTTATGCACCCCAAGAGACTGGACGGCGTCACAAAAAATCACACGTGGTCCGTCGCTCGCCATGCCAGTCCCCCATCCCTTCCTCATATTGCCGCGCCGGCGGGCGACCTTCCGCCCACGCGCTGCAAATTCCAGCCCAACCAAGCCGGTCTTTAGCGGTCGGCAGCCTATCGGAAAGCCGATGGCGGATCAATACTCGGCGCCCGGATGGTCTTTTGCGTAGGTTCCATTTACGTCACGTTTCTAGGATATAGTTTGACCGATGCCAGACTATGCGAGTAAAGTTCTAGGAAATCTACAAACTCCCATTGATTGCGGGACCCAGGGCGGCTCGCCCGATTTTCTCGCGGCGCCGAGCGGCCCTTCGTCATCGAAAACCCGCTTGCAATCGGCCGTCGTATTGGCGCATCTGCGGTTGGCGGACAAAGAACGGGAGCGAGGCCATGAAAGCGTCGGTGTCTGAGGCGTTCGCGGCGCTGCGCGCCGGCAAGCAAGCGGCGCTTTCGCGCTCCGTCGGCGAGGCGTTCGCCGTCGATTCGCGAAGATTCGAAAAGCTCCACGCGGCATTCGACGATCTCCTGTTCGACTATTCCAAGCAGCGGGTCACCGACGATTCCCTTGCGCAACTGCTGGCGCTGGCCGCGGCGGCTGACGTCGATGGCAAGCGCGAGGCGATGTTTCGCGGCGATCTCATCAACATAACAGAGCGGCGGGCGGTGCTGCATACGGCGCTGCGCAATCCGGATCCGACGCCGGTCATGGTCGGCGGCCACGATTTTGCGCCCGACATCGCCGCCGAGCGCGAGCGGATGCTCGCCTTCGCCGCCGATGTCCGCGAGGGGCGGAGCCGCGGCGGTCTCGGGCAGCCGTTCACCGACGTCGTCAATATCGGCATCGGCGGCTCCGATCTTGGGCCGGCGATGGCGACGCGGGCGTTGGCGCCCTATGGCCTGCCGCAGTTGCGCTGCCACTTCGTCTCCAACGTCGACGGCGCCGATCTCTACGACACGCTGAGGGGTCTCGACGCGGCGCGCACGCTGTTCATCGTGTCCTCAAAAACGTTCACGACGCTGGAGACCATGACCAACGCGCGCTCGGCGCGGCAATGGCTGACCGCGGCCCTGGGGGAGAGCGCGGTCGGCGACCATTTTGCGGCGGTGTCGACCAATCTCGGCAAAGTCAAGGAATTCGGCATCGACGGCGCCCGCGTGTTCGGCTTCTGGGACTGGGTCGGCGGCCGTTATTCCGTCTGGTCGAGCATCGGCCTGCCGCTCGCCATCGCGATCGGCCCCGACCATTTCCGAGCGTTCCTGCAAGGCGGCCACGACATCGACGAACATTTTCGCTCGGCGCCGGCGAGCCAGAACATCCCGATGCTGATGGGTCTGTTGTCGGTGTGGAACCGCAACATTCTCGGGCACGCCACCCAGGCCGTGATTCCTTACGATCAGCGGCTCGGCCGCTTCCCCGCCTATCTCCAGCAATTGCAAATGGAGAGCAACGGCAAGGGGGTGGAGCTTGACGGAACGCCAGCCCCGAGTCGACCGGCGCGGTGGTGTGGGGCGAGCCCGGCACCAATGGGCAGCACGCGTTCTTCCAGCTCATTCACCAGGGCACGGAAGTCGTGCCCGTCGATTTCCTGATCGCGGCGCAGCCGACCAACGCCGACAAGGCGCATCACGAATTGCTCGTCGCCAATTGCTTTGCTCAGGGCGAAGCGCTTATGCGCGGGCGTACGGCGCACGAGGCGAAGGCGCAGTTGCTCGCGCAAGGGATGCCGGAAGCCGAGGCGGCGCGATTGGCGCCGCACAAGCGCTTTTCGGGCAGCCGGCCGACGTCGACGATCCTCTATCGCGAGTTGACGCCGCGCACGCTCGGGCGGCTGATCGCGCTTTACGAGCACAAGGTGTTTACGGAAGCTGCGATCTGGGACATCAATCCGTTCGACCAATGGGGCGTTGAGCTTGGCAAGGAGCTCGCCTCACGGCTCATCCCCGTCGTCACCGACGTCGCGGCGAGCACGGAGAAGCTCGACGCGTCGACGGCGGGGCTGATCGAGCACTATCGGGAGTTGCAGGGCTAGGCAGCGCCGGTCAATCCCTGCGGCGAGAATCTGGTTTATACCAAATCTCGTTAAGCTTGACTCGTCGCGTCAAGTTGGACGGCGAGAGGGACACCAATCAGAGCCGCGCACTCTCCGTCCTGGCCGGGCTTGTCCCTGAAATCTACGCCGTGGTGCGCCTCCAAGATTGCAGGACCTTCACGAAGCCCTGCGCAACCGCCTGCGCCGGGCGCCTCTTCACCATTCGATGATCGGTTCCGATCGAAGAGATTTGGTATTAGCCTTGTATTGGCGGCGGGCCGATAACCGGCACGGGGTCGGGAAGGAACTGTCCTGCCGTGATGGCCACATGAAGCTCCGCGGAGGAGCGGCCGGACTTATAGGCGTCGTAGACGAGCGCGGGATCGAAAAACACGCCGATCGGATTGGCGGCAAATTCGGAGAGGTCTTCATCCATTCCTTCGATTTCGACCAATCGCCAAAATTGTCGACCTGTAATTCCACATAATTCGCATCGGGGTCAGAGTAGTACATCGATGTCGTCAGCCCGTGATCGAGGCAGAGAGCTGGGACGATCCCGATGTCGCGCAGCCGCGCGTAATTATCGAACAGCTCTTGGAAGGTCGGATATTCGAACGCGGTATGATGCAGCCCGGTGTGCCCTTCCTTCGAGGCGTCATCGCTGAGCCAAGGAAAAGCCAACAAGGCGATGCGATGGTTGGCCGCGTCATTCGACAACCATGCCCCGACCGGCGCCTGATGTGAGACCGTCATTCCCGTGACTTTGCCATACCAATCAATCATTTCGGCGAGCCGGGTCGTTTTCAAATTGATGTGGTGGAGAGCGGGTCTGGACACAGTAGCCTCCCATAGGTTTTTTTGCGCAATAACCTATGTGTGATCGACCACTGGGTCAATGGCGCATCGCGCCATATGTTTCCGATCGATGCCCAGCCGTCGGGACAAGCCGCCGCCAAGTCCAACCCGCGCGGGCAGCGCCCAGTGCGAAATTCCAACTATTGGATCGGCGCCGTCGCCGCTTCCAACCACGCCCGCGTCGCATCGTCGAGACGCGGCGCGACCTTTGCGCGCACCTCGGCGTGATAGGCGTTGAGCCAGCCGATCTCGGCCGGCGTCAACAGCGCGCGCTCGACGGGGCGCAGATCAATAGGCGCGAACGAGATCGTCTCGAAGCCCAGCATTTCGCGCTCGGCGCCGGCGATCTCCTTCTTCACAACCAGCAGCAGGTTCTCGATGCGGACGCCAAAGCGCTCCGGCGCGTAATAGCCGGGCTCGTTGGAGACGATCATGCCCGGCAGCAGGGCCGAAGCCCCGGTCTTGGCGATGCGCTGCGGACCCTCGTGCACCGACAGATAAACCCCGACGCCGTGGCCGGTGCCGTGGTCGAAATCCACGCCGGCCTCCCACAGCGCGCGCCTGGCGAAGCCGTCGATCTGGGCGCCGGTGGTCCCCGAAGGAAACACGGACGTCGCGATGGCGATGTGGCCCTTGAGCACGCGGGTGTAGCGGTCGCGCATCTCCGGCGTCGTTTCGCCGACGGCGAGGGTGCGGGTGATGTCGGTGGTGCCCTCTTCATACTGGCCGCCGCTGTCGATGAGGAACAGGCCCTGCGGGATCGCAATGTCCGTGCTCTCGCCGACGCGGTAATGGGGCAGGGCGGCGTGCGGACCGGCGGCGGAAATCGTCGGGAACGAGATGTCGCGCAAGGTCGGATCTTCGGCGCGGAAGTTTTCCAGCGCGACCGCCGCGCCGATTTCGGTGGCGCCGTTGCCGGCCATTACGCTGTCGAACCAGCGCAGAAATTTCGCGAGCGCTACCGCGTCGCGCAAATGCGCGGCTTTCGAGCCGGCGATCTCCGCCGCGTTCTTGCACGCCTTCATCAGCGTCAGCGGATCGGGTTGCAGCGTGAACTTGCCGCCGGCCGCGCGGAAGGCAGCGATCAGCTTGTCAGGCGCCGTCGCCTTGTCGAAAGCGAGCTTGCGGCCGGCCTTGGCCTCGGCGACGAGTGCGTCGGTCAGCGCTTCGGGATTGTGCAGGGTCGCGACCGCCAGTAGCCGCTCGCGAACCGGGTCCGTCAGCTTCGCCGGGTCGACATAAAGCTGCGCCAGCCCCTCCGCCGGGACAAGCGCGAAAGCGAGCGGCAACGGCGTATGAGCGACGTCGGCGCCGCGGATGTTGAACGCCCAGGCGATGTTTTGCGGGTCGCTGATAAGGCCCACGTCGGCGTCGAGGCGCGGGCGCAGCCGCGCGAGCTTCGCCTCGGCGCGCTCGCCGGCGAGCCGCAGCGGGCGGGCGACGATACGTCCGCGCGGCGGAGCGGGGCGGTCCAGCCAGAGCGCGTCGATCGGATTGGCCTGTAGCGCGACCAGGCGGGCGCCGACGCGCTCGCAGGAGGCGGTCAGCTCCTGGACGGAATCGTAAGTGTGGTTCCAGGGGTCGAAGCCGAGCGCGTCGCCCGACTTGAGGTTTTGCGCGAGCCAAGTCTGCGCCGCCTTCTCGCCGACGGGCAGGCGTTCGAAAATGTCCGTGTCGGTCTGCTGCGCGGCCTGGACCGTATAGCGGCCATCGACGAACAGCGCGGCCTTGTCCTGCAAGACGATGGCTGTTCCCGCCGAGCCGGAAAAACCCGTCGCCCACAGCAGCCGCTCCTGGTCGGGCGGCAGATATTCGTTCTGGTGGCGATCGGCGCGCGGAATGACGAAGCCGGCGAGATTTTGTGCGCTGAGCGCCGCCCGCAAGGCGGCGATGCGCGGCTTGACGTCCCGCGGGCCGCCCAGGTCGGCGAAGGTTTGAAACCGGGAATCGGACATGGGCCTCTCGAAGATCGCGGATCGCCTTCGATAGCCTCGGTTAGTCCGGTTGGCCAGCCAGCGGGGCTCCCCGCTTTGCGGCGACGAGAGACCGCTAGCGCGCGTCCGCGAGCGAAACCGCGATGCTCTGGAATTTTTCCGGCGGCGACAACAGCCGCGTCCGGTAGGCGACCTCCCCCGAGGGCGGCATCTCGGCCTCCACCGGCTTGGCTTTCCAGGCATAGAGCGGGCGGCCGTCGTCGCCGACGAGCGTGACGAGCAGCGTCGGCGTCTTCAGCTCGCGCTTGGCGTCATTGTGCAGCGACCCCTCGACATAGAGAATCGTCTGGCCGTCGAGCTGGACGCGGCGGGCGCTCGCGACGCCGAATTTGACCGCGGGTTCGGCGGGCGCCACGGCGCTGACCAGCGGTTGCAGGAGAAAGCGCGCCGTCTTGCACGCCACGGGGTCGGCATAGACCGTCCACACGCACAGTAAAGCCGCCGCTGCGGCGGCGAATTTTTGGCCGCGGCCGGACGCCGCCGCTTGGGGCGCGCGCGGGCGAACGTAAGCTGCTATCTCGGTGCGCACGCGGGAGGCTGACATGGCGAATCGCTGAAGGAGGATCGTCGCAGTTTGGAGTTTGCACCCCGGTATCGTTAAGGCACGGTAAACAAGGGAAGCGGCGAGAGGTCGCATTGCTGCGGTTTGAGAATGTCGGGCTGCGCTATGGGTTGGGGTCGGAGATCATTCGCGACGCCACGTTCAACATCGCGCCGCAAAGCTTTCAGTTCCTGACCGGCCCCTCGGGCGCCGGCAAGACGACCTTGCTCCGGCTGATGCTGCTGTCGCTCAAGCCGACGCGCGGCCGCATCACGATTTTCGACAAGGACGCGGCGACGCTCGACGCCGACAAGCTGACCGGCGTGCGCCGGCGCATCGGCGTCGTGTTCCAGGATTTCCGGCTGCTCGAACATCTGACGACCTACGACAATGTCGCGCTGCCCCTACTGGTGCAGGGCCGCGCCGGCGCCTCGGATCGCGACGAGGTGATCGAACTGCTCAAATGGGTGGGCCTCGGCGACCGTATCGACGCGCTGCCGGCGGTGCTGTCGGGCGGCGAAAAGCAGCGCGCGGCGATCGCCCGCGCGCTTGATCGCCCGCCCCGAGTTGCTGCTGGCCGACGAGCCGACCGGCAACGTCGATCCGGAAATGGCGTGGCGGCTGCTGCGGCTGTTCGTCGAGTTGCACAAGTCCGGCACCTCGGTCGTCATCGCCACGCACGACCTGTCGCTGATGGAGGCCTTCGGCTCGGTGCGCAAACTGGTGATCGCCGACGGCCATTTGCGGGTGCTCGACGGGGAGGAGCCATGAGCGAATCGAGGCCCCCGTCGGCGCGCCCAACACGGCCGCCGCGCTCATTCCGCACGACACGGTGTCGGGCCGCGCGCTGACGGTGGTCATCGCGATCCTGACGTTCCTCGCCTGCCTTTGCGCGGGCGGCGTGGCGCTGCTCGCCGCCTCCTCGGCCGCCTGGCGCGACGAGGTGTCGCGCGAGATCACCATTCAGATCCTGCCGCGCGACGGCGTGGACGCCGACGCCGAGGTCAGCCGGGTAGTGGCCATCGTCTCGGCCTCGCCCGCGGTCGCCTCGGTCACGGCGCTCTCCCGCGCCGACACTGAAAAAACGCTGGCGCCGTGGCTCGGCGCCGGGCTCGATCTGTCGCAGCTGCCGATTCCCCGGCTCGTGGTGGCGACGCTGACCACCCACGATCCCGCCGAGATCGCGCCCTTGCGCGACGAGATCGAAAGCCGGCGCCGAGCGCCGCCTTCGACGATAATACCGTGTGGCTCAGCCATCTCTCGCGCCGTCGGGCGATCGCTGACGCTGCTGGCGGCGCTGCTGCTCGTTCTGGTGGTGTCGGCGATCGCCGTCGCCGTCGGCTTCGCCACCCGCGCCGCCATGGCCGGCAGCGCGCGAGATTGTCGAGGTGCTGCATTTCGTCGGCGCCTCCGACAGCTTCATCACCCGACATTTCCAGCGCTATTTCTTCCGCCTGAGCGCGAGGGCACGGCGGTCGGCGGGGCGGCGGCGATCGTGTTGTTTGCTCTCAGCGGATTGCTGGCGGGGCGCAACGCCAACTCGCCCGACGGCGCGGCGGCGACCGTGCTGCTCGGCGCGTTCCATTTGCCGCTGGGCGGCTATGCGGCGATCCTCGGCGTCTGCGTGGCGCTGGTGGCGATGGCGGCCGTGTTCTCGCGGATCGTCGCGGCCGCGCATTTGCGCGCGCTCAACTGAAAGGCTGCTGGCACGACCGCAATGATCGCGCTGCGCTCGCTCGTCTTCAACGTCGCGTTCTACGTGAACCTGATCGTGCTGATGGTCCTTGGCCTGCCGGCGATGTTTTTCGGCCGGCACGGCGTGTTCTTCATGGCGCGGAGCTGGGCCAAGACCTCGCTCTGGCTGCTCGAAAAAATTTGCGGCCTCAAGGTCGAGTTCCGCGGCGTCGAGAGCCTGCCGGTCGGCGGCTATATATTGGCGGCCAAGCACCAGTCGTTCCTGGAGACTTTTGCGCTGGTGACCAAAACGCCGGACTTCGCGATCATTCTCAAGCGGCAGTTGATGTTCATTCCCGTCTTCGGCCTCTACCTCAGCGTCGGCGGGCAGATCGGCATCGACCGCGCCAAGGGGCGCAGCGCGCTTTCGCAGATTATCGAACAGGCTGGCGCCGTTTTGCGCGCCGGGCGGCAGGTCTATATTTATCCCGAGGGCACGCGGCGGGCGCCGGGGGCCACGCCCATGTACAAGCACGGGGTGGCGTTTCTTTACGAGGCGACGGGCGCGCCCTGCGTGCCGGTGGCGCTCAACACCGGCGTATTCTGGGGGCGGCGCGGCTTCCTGCGGAAGCCCGGGACGGCGGTGATCGAATTTTTGCCGGTGATCCCAGGGGACTGCCGCGCGACGAATTTGCTGAGCCGATGAAGGAGGCCATCGAGAGCGGCACGCGGCGGTTGATCGAGGAGGCGGGCGCTGTCTCTTGACCCCCGAGCCTGGTCCCCGTAAGTCCCGCCGACCAGTCGGCCGGGCGGCCGCTGCTTCCAAGCAGAGGAAAGTCCGGGCTCCACGGGACAAGGCGGCGGGTAACGCCCGGCGGGGGCGACCCCAGGGATAGCGCCACAGAAAGCAAACCGCCCTCCGCCTTTGCCCTGCAAAGGCGGGGTAAGGGTGAAAGGGTGCGGTAAGAGCGCACCGCGCCGGCGGCAACGTCGGCGGCATGGCAAGCCCCGCCGGGAGCAAAACCGAATAGGAACGATGCGCGAAAGAGGTTCGCCTCTTTCGCGGGGCCGTCCGTTGGCCTGGTCGTTCGGGTTGGTTGCTTGAGGCGCCCGGCGACGGGCGTCCCAGAGGAATGGTCGCCGCGTCGGACGCCTTGGCGTCCGGCCATACAGAACCCGGCTTACAGGCCGACTGGTATTATGACGCCTGAAGAATTTCGCCGCCTAGGCCACGAACTGATCGACCGCATCGCCGATTACCGCGCCGGAATCGCCGAGCGGCCGGTGATGTCGGCGGTCGCGCCGGGCGCGATCCGGGCGGCGCTGCCGAAGGCGGCGCCGGCCGGCCCCGAACCGTTTTCGGCGATCTTCGCCGATCTCGACGCGCTGATCCTGCCGGGCCTGTCGCATTTCAACCATCCCGGCTTCTTCGGCTATTTCCCCGCCAACAGCGAACTCGCCTCGGTGCTCGGCGATTATCTGAGCACGGGGCTTGGCGCGCTCGGCCTCTCCTGGCAGGCGGCGCCCGCGCTGACCGAACTCGAAGAAGTCGTGACCGACTGGATGCGCCAGCTCGTCGGCCTGCCCGAGCGCTTCAGCGGCGTGATCCAGGACACCGCCTCGACCTCGACGCTGGTGGCGCTGATTTGCGCGCGCGAGCAGGCGAGCGATTTTTCGCTGGCGCGCGGCGGCCTCGCGGGGCTCGCCGCGCCGCTGATCGTCTACGGTTCCGCGCACGCCCACAGCTCCGTCGACAAGGCGGCGCTGCTGGCGGGGTTTGGCCGCGACAATGTCCGCCATATCGAGACCGACGCGGCGCACGCGATCCGGCCGGACGCGCTGGCGGCGGCTATCCGCGCCGATCTCGACGCCGGCGCGAAGCCCGCGGCCATCGTCGCCAGCGTCGGCACGACCGGCGTCACCGCGATCGACCCCGATCGCGGCCATCGCCGAGATCGCCAAGGCGCATGGCCTGTGGCTGCATGTCGACGCGGCGATGGCGGGCTCGGCGATGATCCTGCCGGAATGCCGCGGCCTCTGGCGGGAGTCGAGGGCGCGGATTCGCTGGTGTTCAATCCGCACAAATGGCTCGGCGCCGCCTTCGATTGCTCGCTCTATTACGTGCGCGACCCGCAGCATCTGCATGCGGGTGATGGGCACCAATCCGAGCTTTTTGCGCACCAGCGTCGACGCCGAGGTGAAGACCTATCGCGACTGGGGCATCCCGCTCGGCCGCCGCTTCCGGGCGCTGAAACTGTGGTGCCTGCTGCGCGCCGAGGGCGTCGAGGCGTTGCAGGCGCGGCTGCGGCGCGATCTCGAGAACGCGCAATGGCTGGCCGCCGAGGTCGCCAAGACGCCAGATTGGCGCGTCCTGGCCGCCGTCCCCTTGCAGACCGTCTGCATCCGCCACGAGCCTCAGGGGTTCGAAGGCGAGGCGCTCGATCGCCATACGCTGGCCTGGGCCGAGCAGATCAACCGCTCGGGCGAGGCGTATGTGACGCCGGCGACCCTCGACGGGCGCTGGATGGTGCGCGTCTCGATCGGCGCGCTGCCGACCGAGCGAGCCGACGTCGAAAAATTCTGGGCGCTGGCGCGGCGCGCGGCGAGCGCGGCGGCGCTCAGTCGAACTTGATCACCAGACCGCCGGGGAAATGCCGCAACACGCGTCCGAATCGTTCGCAGAACCGGACGGGTTGATCGATCCAGAAATAGAGCGCGTTGTCGCCCATCTGCAGGGCCGCGCCGCCGTCGGAGAGGTCGAAAATCTCGCACGGAAAGATGCGGCCGTCGTCGGTTTCGAGCGTGCTCTTCGCCTTGTTCATGTCGATGCGTTCGCTGGTCCGCCGTTCCTTGACTTTGGCGTCGTTGCGAAGCGTCTGCCAGTGCAGGCGATGCGCCAACCGACGAAGTCGTCTAGGCGGCGCAATGACGCCGACGACAAACGAGCTTTGGCGCGCCTCGACGACCACGCCCTCGACGATGCCGACCGACGTGATGCTGGTGGTGCACCATTTGCCGGGTCCGCCGGATTTCGGGCCTTTGACGCGAATGCCCGATGGCGACAGGTCCGAAATTACGCAGGGAAATTCATTGCCGTCGCCGACCCGGTAGCGCCCCGCCATGTGCAGCGGGCGGATTTCTTTGCAATCCGCGGACATCGGAACCGCGCGATCCGCCGACCTCTTGCTGCTCGCTGTTTCGAGGCTGCGCCACAAAACCAGCGAATCTTCCCGCGCCCTGTCGGTGTTCAGCGCGAGGTGTGCAGCGTACTCTTGAATAAGCATGCTGTGACCCCGAAACTCATTGACTGCCAATACCTACCACGACAAGTCGCCCAAGGATTTAGTTAATGTGAGCGTTTGGCAGGTATTAATAGCTGTTCAGTTAAGCCACTGATCACAGATGCTCAATAATTTTAAAGAATAAAATTTGTCCTGGAATAAAATATAAAAAGCAGAATTGGAATTTAAAAATATCTACTTTAAATCTCGCGGACGTTTATTCGATTGATAACATTTGATCGATTTGCGAAAAGGGAGCGCCGGCGATGCGTCAAAGCCTGCGTCGCCCGACGGAATCGTCAGCGGCGTCCTGTTTGCCCGATCTCTCCCCACCCCCTAAGAGAGGCGCGACCCCTAAGGAGGGCCATCCATGTTGCGCGCCTCAACCGTCATCGCCGTCGGCGGCTGGTCCGGCGAACCCGCCGAATTCCGTCGTGCTCGACTATGACGACCGCCACCGCCGGCGGGTGACGATGAAAGGCGTGCGCGGCCTGGAATTTCTGCTCGACCTCGACGAAGCCCTCCTGTTGCGCGGCGGCGACGGGTTGAAGCTCGACGACGGGCGCGTCGTCGAAGTCGTCGCGGCGCCGGAGCCGCTCGCCGAAATCCGCGCCGCGGAGCCGGCCGCGCTCGTTCGCATCGCTTGGCACCTCGGCAATCGCCACCTGCCGACCGAACTCACGCGCAAGGCGCTGCGCATCCGTCGCGATCCCGTGATCGAGGACATGGCCAGGGGCCTCGGCGCCGTCGTGCTCGCCATCGAGGCGCCGTTCAATCCGGAAGGCGGCGCCTACGCCAAAGGCGGCCACGACCACGGCCATCACGCCCACGATCATCACAATCACCACGACCACGACCATCACGATCACGACCATCACGAACACCACGACCACGATCACGACCATCACGGCCATGACCACAAGCCCGGCGGCCACTAGCGCGGCGACATCGGCGCTGGCGCTGTTCGTCTGGCTGTCGCCGGCCTTTCCCGTCGGCGCTTATGCGTATTCACATGGGATCGAATGGGCCGTCGAGGCCGGCGACGTCAGCGACGCGGCGAGCCTCGCCCGCTGGCTGGAAGACCTCGCCGACCACGGCGCCCCAAAACTCGACGTCGCTTTGTTCGCCGCCGCCCATCGGGCGGCGGCCGACCCCGCCGCCTTGACGGACGTCAACACCCTCGCCATCGCGCTCGCGGGATCGCTCGAACGGCGGCTCGAGACCACCGCGCAGGGAACCGCGTTCCTCGCCGCCGCCCGCGCCGCCTGGCCTTGCGCAGCGTTGCAGAATTTCGGCCCGGGCCCGGTCGCTTATCCCATTGCGGTCGGCGCGACGGCGGCGGGACATGGGATCGCGCTCGAAGCGGCCGCGCCGGCCTTCGCGCTCAGCCTGTTCGGCAATCTCGTTTCCGCGGCCACGCGGCTCGGCGCGGTCGGGCAGACCCAGGGCCAGAAAATCGTCGCCGCGCTGACGCCGAGGCTCGCGGCGATGGCGGCGCAAGCTTTGCAAGAGGAGCCGGAGGCGTTCGGGGCCTGCGCCTTTCGTTCCGAGATCGCCGCGATGAAACACGAAACCCAGTATTCCAGGCTGTTCCGCTCATGAGCAACAAGCAACCGCTTCGTGTCGGCGTCGGCGGCCCCGTGGGGTCGGGCAAGACGGCGTTGATGGAGCAATTGTGCAAGCGGCTGCGCGACGCTCACGAGATCGCCGCCATCACCAACGACATCTACACCAAGGAGGACGCGCGCATCCTCGTCGAGGCCGGAGCGCTGGCGCCGGAGCGCATCCTCGGCGTCGAGACCGGCGGCTGTCCGCACACGGCGATCCGCGAGGACGCGTCGATCAACCTCGCCGCGATCGACGAGATGCGCCAGCGCTTCCCCACGCTCGATCTGATCCTCATCGAATCCGGCGGCGACAATCTCGCCGCCACTTTCTCGCCGGAACTGGCGGACCTCACGATCTATGTGATCGACGTCTCCGGCGGCGAGAAATCCCGCGCAAAGGCGGCCCGGGCGTGACGCGCTCGGACCTGCTCGTCATCAACAAGACGGACCTCGCCCCCTACGTCGGCGCCTCGCTCGAGGTGATGGCCGCGGATGCGGCGCGCATGCGCAAGACGCGGCCGTTCGTGATGAGCAACATGAAGACCGGCGAGGGGGTCGAGGCGGTGATCGCCTTCCTGCGCGAGAAGGGCGGGCTTTAGCGACTGGGCGGCCGGGACGCCCGCGGTCCCAGCGGGCGGCGTCCGCGCCTCCTAGGGCTTGCAACCGACGCGAAGCCGGCGCCTAATCCCAGCGAATGTTGAACGGGACCACCGTCTTCGCAGCGGCGCTCGGCTATTTGCTGGCGCTGTTCGCGCTCGCCTATTGGGGCGATCACGCGGGCAAGCGCTTCCTCGTCGGGCGCACCCGCACCCTGGTCTATGCCCTCAGTCTCGCTGTCTACTGCACATCCTGGACGTATTACGGCTCCGTCGGCATCGCCTCGACGCATGGCTTCGACTTCCTGCCGATCTACATCGGCCCGGTGCTCGTCGTCGGCTTCGGGCATCGGCTGATCCGGCGCATCGTCGACCTCACGCGGGCGCAGAATCTCACCACCGTCGCCGATTTCGTGGCGGCGCGCTACGGCAAGTCGCAGGTCGTCGCCTCGCTGTCGGCGTTCATCGCGCTGATGGCGGCAGCCCCCTACATGGCGCTGCAATTGCGGGCGATCACGCAGTCGATGCTGCTGGTCGTCTCGCCGGCCGGACGGCTCGCCGCTCCCATGCCTTCGCCCGCTTTCACGCTGGCGGTCACGCTGTTGCTGGCGGCTTTCGCCATGGCGTTCGGCACGCGGCGGCTCAATCCGGCCGAGCGCCAGGACGGGCTGATGCTGGCGGTGGCGGCGGAATCGGTGGTCAAGCTGCTGGCCTTTCTCGCCGTTGGCGCCTTTGCCGTATGGGGGTTTTCCGGCGGCGTCGCCGCGCTGGCCGACGCCGCGCGGCGTCCGGATTTCGCCGCGCCGCTGCTTCGCGCGCCCGATCCCGCCTATTGGCTGGTGGTGACGCTGCTGTCGGCGAGCGCGGCGCTGCTGTTGCCGCGCCAGTTCCATGTCACCATCGTCGAGAACGCCGATGTAAAAGACATCCGCGCCGCCGCCTGGCTGTTCCCGCTCTATCTCGTCGCCATCAACCTTTTCGTTCCGGCGCTGGCGCTGGCGGGCCTGACGCTGTTTCCGCAAGCCGGCGTCGACCGCGACCTCTCGGTTCTGGCGCTGCCGCTGCGCGCGGGCGCGCCGGGACTCGCCCTGACGACGATGATCGGCGGCGTCTCGGCCGCCACCGCCATGGTCGTGGTCGAGAGCGTGGCGCTCGCCATCACCGTCTCCAACGATCTCGTCATGCCGGTGCTGCTGCGCCGGCGCGCCGCTCAGGAGGGCGAAATCGGCGCGCTGGGTGCTCAACGTGCGCCGTGCGGCGATACTGGCGGTGATGGCGCTCGGCTATCTCTATGCGCGCTTCGCCAGCGACGCCGCCTTGGCCGCGATCGGCCTGTTGTCGTTCGCGGCGGTGGCGCAGATCGCCCCCGCCTTCGTCTTCGGCCTGGTCTGGCGGCGCGGCACCGCGGACGGAGCGGCGGCCGGCATGACGTTGGGCTCGCTCGCCTGGGTCTATCTGCTGCTCGCGCCTTCGCTGGCCGGCGCCCCGCTTGCCCGCATGTTGCGCGACGGGCCGCTGGGCCTAGCGTGGGCGCGGCCGGCGGCGCTGACCGCATTCGCCCCCTCCGCGCTCGTCGGCGGCGTCGTGCTGTCGCTCGGCCTCAACATCGTGGCGTTCGTGCTGGTCTCGCTGATGCGCCAGCCGACGCTGCTTGAGCGCACGCAGGCGGCCGCCTTCGTCGGCGACGGGCCGCTCGCGAAGAGCCAGGCGTTTCGGCTGTGGCGCGCCTCGGCGACCATCGGCGATGTCGAAGCGGCGGTGGCCCGCTTCATCGGCGCAGCGCGCGCGCGCCGCGCCTTCGAGGCCCTGTTCGCCGAGCGCGGCGTCGAACGACAAGCCGGCGACGAGGCCGACGCGATCGTCATTCGCCACGCCGAGCATCTGCTGTCGCCGGTCATCGGCGCCTCGACGTCGCGGCTGGTGCTGTCGCTGCTGCTGCGCCGGCGCGCCATGTCGGGGCGCTCGGCGCTCAAGATGCTCGACGACGCCTCCGCCGCGATCCAATCGAGTCGCGACCTGTTGCAACATGCGCTCGATCACGCGCGCCAGGGCGTCAGCGTGTTCGATCGCAACCAGGCGCTGGTCGCCTGGAATCGCGCCTTCGGCGAATTGTTCGAGCTGCCGCCGTCGATTTTGCGCGCCGGCCTCGGGCTCGACGCGCTGGTGCGCTACAACGCCGGGCGCGGCGTCTACGGGCCGGGCGCCTCGGACGATTTCGTCGCCGAGCGGATCACGACCCTACTCGACCACGACGAGCCGACGCGGCTTCGCCTGCATCGGCCGCAGCGCGTGCTGGAGGTGCGCTCGGCGCGACTTCCCGACGGCGGCGTCGTCACCACTTACGCCGACATCAGCCAGACGGTCGCCTTCGAAGAGGAGCTCGCTTCCGCCAACGAAGGTCTGGAGCAGCGGGTCAGCGATCGCACCGCGGAACTGGAGCGGCTCAACCAGGAGCTGGCGCGCGCCAAGAACGCCGCCGAGGAGGCCAATCTCTCCAAGACCCGCTTCCTCGCCGCCGCCAGCCACGACCTGTTGCAGCCGCTCAACGCCGCGCGGCTCTATGCGAGTTCGCTGGTTGAGACGGCGGTCGCCGCGCCGGCCGAGGAGCGCGTCGGCCTCGCCCGCAACGTCGACGCTTCGCTGGAGGCGGTCGAAGAAATCCTAAGCGCGCTGCTCGATATCTCGCGGCTCGACGCGGGGGCGACGCGGCCGGAGATCGGCGACGTCTCGCTCAGCGAGTTGTTCCGCCAGCTGGAGATCGAATTCGCGCCGATGGCGCGCGCCAAGGGCCTCAAACTAACGTTTGTCGAGACGCGGCTGGCGGTGCGGTCGGACCGGCGCCTGCTGCGGCGCATATTGCAGAATTTCGTCTCCAACGCGCTCAAGTACACCCCCGAAGGGCGTGTGCTGGTTGGCGTGCGTCGAAGCGGCGAGGCGGCGCGGGTGGAGGTGTGGGACACCGGCATCGGCATCCCCGAGGCCATGCGCGCAGCGGTGTTCGATGAGTTCCACCGCCTCGACCAGGGCGCGAAGGTCGCGCGCGGGCTCGGCCTCGGCCTCTCGATCGTGGAGCGGCTCGGGCGCGTGCTCGGCCATCCCGATCGGCCTGGCCTCCGAGCACGGGCGCGGCTCGGTGTTCAACGTCGCCGCGCCGTTGAGCGATGCGGTGGCGTTCGCGGCGACGGAGGCCCCCGAGCCAGCTCCGGCCGCAGGATCCGCTGCACGGTTTGCGCGTGCTGGCGATCGACAACGAGCCGCGCGTGCTCGACGGAATACGCGCCGCTGATCGGCAAATGGGGTTGCGAGGTCGTCACCGCCGGCGGACTTGTCGAATGCCTGACGCGGCTCGATCCGCCGCCCGACGTGGTCATCGCCGACTATCATCTCGACGACGGCGACGGACTCGCTGCAATCGCCGCCTTGCGGGCACGCGTCGGCGCGATTCCCGCGGTGCTGGCGACCGCCGACCGCAGCCCCGAGGTGCGCGACGCCTGCGCGGCGGCCGACGTGGCGCTGCTCAACAAGCCGGTGAAGCCGGCGCCGCTGCGGGCGTTGCTGACGCGGGGGATGTCGCTCAAACAGGCGGCGGAGTGAGGCGCGCCTCGACGTGGCGCTTGAAATTGTCGAGGATCGCCTGCCAGCCGGAACGCTGTTGCTCCTCCGAATGGGTAGTCTCGGCGTCGAAGGCGAGGCGGACGTCGACGCCGCTCGGGGTTTGCGCGAATTCTACCCGCGCCGTCCGGTCGCCGAAGGCGTATTCGATAAGCCGGGGCGGCTCGACCTTGGTGTAGACGCCGGCGAAGTCGAACCCCATGCTGCCGTCCTTGGCCTCCATGCGCGAGGAGAATTTGCCGCCCGCGCGCAAGTCCACGGCGGCGGCGGTCGTATGCCAATCCGGCGAGGCGGCGTTCCATTGTTTGATGTCGTCGGGCGCCGTGTAGGCGCGGAACACTTCGGCGAGCGGGGCGGCGACATTCGTTTCGACGCTGATCTTCATGCGGCTTCTCCTTCATTAACGCCAAACAGCAGCTCGATATAGCGGCGCAGATGATCGACGCTGTCGACCGCAATCGCCCCGCCGCCCTGCGCCTTGGCGAGAATGAACGCGCCTTGCAGAACCGCCTGCGTATGCTGCCCCAGACTTTTCGGCGTGACGTCGCCGCGGACGCCGTGACGGCGCATCGCGGCGGCGATGTCGGCTTCGAGCGTCGCGGCGTGGCCAAAAATGCTGGCCTCGCAAGCGGCCCGGATGGCCGCCGAAGTCATGTAGACCTCCTGCGTCAGCGTGCCGACGAGACACGTGAAGTCCGGTGGCGCGCCGGTGATCAGAGCTCTTCTGAAATCGAGATAGCCGAGCACGCGGTCGAGCGGATCGGCGTGGTGGTGATAGGGCGCTTCCGCGAACAACCGGGCGGTCGTTTCCGACCAATGGTCGGCGGCGGCGACGGCGAGCGTCTCCTTGTCCTTGAAGTGGTGAAAGAACGAGCCCTTGGCGACGCCCGCGCGCGCACAAAGCTCGTCGATCGTCGTGGCGGAATAGCCTTTGGCGCGGATGAGCGAGAAAGCGGCGTCGAGCAGTTTGCGCCGCGCCGGCGCTGTGGACGGGAACGCGTTCATCGGATACTTATACCGACCAGTCGGTATAATTTCAAGCCTCCTTGTCTCACGGCGAGCCGGCCTTGTAAGAGAGGCGCTGAACGCAGGGGGAGCCGCCGTGACTTACGAAAACATCCTCGTTGAGACACATGGCAAGGTCGGGCTGGTCCGCCTGCACCGGCCAAAGGCGCTCAATGCGTTGAGCCGCGGCCTTATCCGCGATCTCAACGCCGCGCTCGCCGCTTTCGAGACCGACCCGGCCATTGGCGCCATCGTGTTGACGGGCTCCGAAAAGGCCTTCGCCGCCGGCGCCGACATCAAGGAGATCGAGGATCTCAGTTTCGCCGGCGCCTTTCTCGGCGACCCCTTCGTCGCCTGGGAATATGTGTCGAAGCTGCGCAAGCCCGTCATCGCCGCCGTCGCCGGTTTCGCCCTGGGCGGCGGATGCGAGATGGCGATGATGTGCGATTTGATCATCGCTTGCGAGACCGCCAAATTCGGCCAGCCGGAGATCAAGCTCGGCGTCATTCCCGGCGCCGGCGGCACGCAAAGGCTCGCCCGCTTCGTCGGCAAGTCGAAGGCGATGGACATGGTGCTGACCGGGCGCATGATGGACGCGGCGGAGGCCGAGCGTTCGGGCCTCGTGTCGCGCGTGCTGGGCGTAGAGAATTTCGTCGAGGAGGTCGTCAAGAATCGCGGCGCAAATCGCCGATCTCAGCGCGATTTCGGTGCAGGCGGCCAAGGAATCAGTCAACCGCGCCTTCGAGACGACGCTGAGCGAGGGCGTGCTGTTCGAGCGCCGGCTGTTCTTCGGCTTGTTCTCCACCGAGGATCAGAAGGAGGGGATGCGCGCCTTCGTCGAAAAACGTCCGGCCGCGTTCAAGAACCGCTGAATTTGGAGCGCCGGCGCAGATAGGCTGGGGCGGCGGGCGAAGCAAACGAGGAAATGTCCATGAAACTTTTTCGGCACGGCGCGGTCGGCGCGGAACGGGCGGGCGCGGTCGACGCGCATGGCGTCAAGCGCGACCTGTCGCTGCTCGTCCCCGACCTCACGCCGGAGTGGCTATCGCCGGCGAAACTCGCGGCGCTCACGGCGATCGACCTGTCGAAAATGCCGGTCGTGGCCGCGGGCGCGCGCATCGGCGCACCGGTCGGAGGGGTGCGCCAGTTCATCGCCATCGGCCTCAACTACGGTAAGCACGCCGCCGAGACCGGCGCTCAGCCGCCCAAGGAGCCGATCGTCTTCAACAAGGCGATCACTTCGCTGCAAGGCCCCGACGACGATGTCGCGCTGCCCGAGGGCTCGGAGCAGATGGATTGGGAGGTCGAGCTTGCCGTCGTCATCGGGACGACGGCGCGGCGCGTGGCGAAGGACAAGGCGCTCTCCCATGTCGCCGGCTATTGCCTCGCCAACGACGTATCGGAGCGGCATTGGCAGATCCATCGCGGCGGGCAATGGGTGAAGGGCAAGAGCTTTGACACATTCGGGCCGCTCGGCCCCTATCTCGTGACCGCCGACGAGATCGCGGACCCGCAGAAACTGCCGGTTTCGTTGAAGGTCAATGGCGTCGTGCGGCAGAACAGCAACACCAGCGACATGATCTTCTCAGTCGTCGAGATCATCGCCCATCTGAGCCTGTTCATGACGCTGCTGCCGGGCGACGTGATCGTCACCGGCACGCCGGAAGGGGTCGGTCTCGGCATGAAGCCGCCGCAATTCCTCAAGCGCGGCGACGTCATGGAGCTCGACGGCGGCGTGCTTGGCGCGCAGCGGCAAAAGGTGGTTTGATACGGTTCCGCTGAGACTTGCATCGCCGCCGCCGTCTTGGCGGAGCTGTTGGACCTTGAATCGTATGCATGAGCGCCGCTGTCGATGGGCGACGGCGGCGGCGGGACATCGCAGGACTCGGATGAACCGCGCTCAAGAATCTTGCGCCGCGCGGAACTCCGCGCCGGGCCTCGCGTTCATCAGCCAAGGTCAATCGTGACCGGACGATGGAGGATGCGATGGGTTTCGGTAAAGGGGCTCTGCTTTGGCTGATCGGCATTCCGCTGCCGGTAATCATTTTGCTGGCGCTGTTCTGGCATCATTGAACGCGATGGATCCCAATCGCGCCAGCCGCGATTGGGACTTTGTTTGTTTGCCAAGGCGCTCGCGGATCTTACGTCCGCGCCGCCCAAAAGTCCGCCTGCAATTGCGCGGCCTCATCCTCCAGCAACGGGCCGACGACCTCGGTCGGCCGTTGACCCGCCGCGAACACGACCCGGCACGGCAGATCGAGCGTCGGGTTCTCGTCGTGCGCGCCGGTCGCCGCCTTCAGGCCCTTTCTCGCTCTGGCCGTAAACGACGCGGCCGATGCCCGCCCAGTAGATCGCGCCCGCGCACATCGCGCAGGGCTCGGCAGAACTATAGAGCGTGCAGCGCTGCAGATAGCGCGATGTCCAAGTTCTGGCCGCCCAGGAGGCCAGCAGCCGCTCGGCGTGCGCCGTGCGGTCGCCGCCCTCGGCGCGGTAGCCGTTGCCCTGCTCGCGCAATATTTCGCCATCGGGCCCGACTAGGATCGCGCCGAACGGATGATCGCCGGCCTCGCGCGCGCGGCGAGCGACGTCGAAAGAGCGGCGCAAAAACTCCAAATCCTGTTCGAGGGTCATGGCCGTCTCCGTCACGCGCGATTCCTATGCCCGCGCCGGCGCGGGATTGCCAGCGCGCAGATGGTCGTGAAATAGGCGCCGGCGCCTAATTGACGGGCGGTTCGCGGCAAGGTCTAACTTGTGCGGACGGAATGGCGCTGGTCCGAGCCGGCGGCGCGGAGCTTGCATTGGCAGGGCGCGGCCGCGGCTTCGGATAAACAAGGCGCGCGCGGGCGCGGGGGCGGGATGGCGACAAACGGAATGCGAACCGCGTCTGGAATTGCGCGGCGTCACCAAGCGGTTTCCGGGCGTGCTCGCCAACGACAACGTCAGCCTGACGGTCAAACCCGGCGAAATCCACGCGCTGCTGGGCGAGAACGGCGCGGGCAAGTCGACGCTGGTCAAGATGATCTACGGCATCCTGGCGCCCGATTCCGGCGAAATGCTGTGGGACGGCGAGCCGGTCAGGGTGGCCAACCCTCGCGCGGCGCGAAAGCTCGGCATCGGCATGGTGTTCCAGCACTTCTCGCTGTTCGAGGCGCTGACGGTGCTCGAGAACATCGCGCTCGGGCTCGACTCCAACATCTCGCAGACGCGAGCTCGAGGCCGAAATCCTGCCGCGTGCTCGATCTCTACGGCCTGAAGCTCGACCCCCAGCGCATCGTCTCGACGCTGAGCGTCGGCGAGCGCCAGCGCATCGAGATCGTGCGCGCGCTGCTGCTCAATCCCAGACTGCTGATCATGGACGAGCCGACCTCGGTGCTGACGCCGCAGGAGGTCGAGCAATTGTTCGAGACCCTGCGCAAGCTCGCCGCCGGGGGCTGCTCGATCCTCTACATCTCCCACAAGCTGCACGAGATCATCGCGCTCTGCGAAACGGCGACGATTCTGCGCGGCGGCAAGTTCGTCGCCGAATGCGATCCCAAGCAAGAAACCTCGAAGAGCATGGCCGAACTGATGATCGGCGCGAATCTGAAGGAAATCGCGCGCGGGCCCGGCCGCACGTTCGGCGAGGAGAAATTCGCCGCGCGTAATCTCTCAAGCTGCCCAAGCACGGCGATTTCGGCGTGGCGCTGAACGACATCACCTTTTCCGTGCGCGCGGGCGAAATTCTGGGCGTCGCGGGCGTCGCCGGCAATGGCCAGAACGAATTCATGGAGGCGCTGAGCGGCGAAGTCGCTGCGCGCCGACGGCGGCGGTCGTGCTGGCGGGCGGCCGATCGGCCGGCTCGGGCCGACCGAACGCCGCGCGCGCGGCCTCTGCGCCGTGCCGGAGGAGCGCAACGGCCACGCCGCGGTCGGCGATTTCACGCTCGCCGACAATGGCGCGCTCACCGCGCGCCGGCGCATGGGCTTTGTCCACGGCGGCCTCATCAACACGGGCCGCGCGCGCGGCCTATGCGGACAAGGTCATCGAGGCCTTCACCGTCAAGGCGCTCGGGCATTCCTCGACCGCGGGCTCGCTGTCGGGCGGCAACCTGCAGAAATTCATCATGGGCCGCGAAATCCTGCAGGAGCCGACGGCGCTCGCGGTGAGCCAGCCGACCTGGGGCGTCGACGCGGGCGCGGCGGCCGCGATCCGCCAGGCGATCGTCGATCTCGCCGCGCGCGGCTGCGCCTTCGTCGTCGTCTCGCAGGACCTCGACGAATTGCTGGAGCTCTGCGATTCGCTGGTCGTCATCAATCTCGGGGCACTTTCGCGCGTGATGAAGGTCGGCGAAGTCTCGATCGACGAGATCGGCCTGCTGATGGGCGGCGTGCACGGCGATCCCGAAGGCGACCGTGGAAATGACGGAGGCCCTGCATGCGCATCCGGCTTGAGAAGCGCCGCGAGCCGAGCCGAGTGATGCAGGCGGTGACGCCCGATCGCCGCGGTGCGTGCTGACGATGATCATCGGCGCGGTGATCTTCCAGGCGATCGGCTACGACGGCCCGCGCGCGGTGAAGGAGATCTTCTTCACGCCGATGCTCGCCTCCTACAAATGGCAGGACGTCGCGCGCCGCGCCGCGCCGCTGATCCTCATCGCGCTCGGCCTCTGCGTCGGCAATCGCGCCAAAGTCTGGAACATCGGCGCGGAGGGGCAATACATCGTCGGCGCGCTCGGCGGCGCCGGCGTCGCCTATCCTGACGCAGAACCTGCACGGGCCACTGGATCGTGCCGCTGATGATCGTCGCCGGCATGGCGGCGGCGCGCTGTGGGCGGCGCCGGTCGCCTTCCTGCGCAGACGCGCTATCGGCGTCAACGAGATCCTGTCGAGCCTGATGCTGGTCTATGTCGCGCTGCAATTGCTCAGCTATCTGGTCACGGGCCCGTGGAAGGACCCGAACGGCCATAATTTCCCGCAGACCGCGCCGTTCACGCCCGATCAGATGATGCCGAAGACGTTCTGTTCGGCACGCCGTTCCCGCCGGGCCTGTTCATCGCCTTCGCGCTGGCGCATCGTGTTCTGGATCGTGATGTCGCGCTCCGAATTCGGCCTCGGCGTCCGCGTCGTCGGCGACGCGCCGAAGGCGGCGCGCTACGCCGGCTTCAACGCCGACCAGATGGTCTGGCGCACGCTGCTGATTTCCGGCGGCATGGCGGGGCTCGCGGGCGTGCTGGAGGCGGCGAGCCAATCCGGCCAGCTCAATCTCGGCTTTCCCTCCGGCTATGGCTTCACCGCGATCATCGTCTCGTTCCTCGGCCCGCCATCGGCAGCGATGGGCGACCAGCTTGTCGGTCTCTTCGAAGGTGCCTTCGTCGAGCAGGAACTCGATGCGCTCGCGAGCCGACATCTTGCCCTGCTTGTGCTCGCGTGCCCGTCGTTCTTCGCCTCCGCCGGCTTCGGCCAGCGAGTCGCGGCGTTTCAGCTCCGCCAATTTCTGTTCAAGATTCATGCGCGTGATTATAAACAGCGAGAACGGGCAGGCGCGCGGACGACTTCCCGGGATGCTCACTTACTTGCGTGATATACACACTTGCCGACCGAGCACGGCGGATTACTCAAAGTGCTGCCAGCCGCCCGGCTTCAGGACCTTGGTCTTGCCATCCGAGATCGCCAGCTTCATGGAGCCGCCTCGAATGAACTCGCCGATCAGCGTGATCGGCACTCCGGCAACCTGCCTGGGAACCTGCCGGTCGGGGGAAGCGGTGAAGAGCAGCTCGTATTCTTCTCCGCCATGCAGGGCAAGCGGCAGGTCGTTATTGTTACGAACACCGGGCAGCGCTTCGGCGTAAACGACCGCGCCGGTCCCGCTCTCGTCGCAAATGTGGCCGAGGTCGGTGGACAGGCCGTCGCTGAGGTCGATCATTGACGTTGCGATTTTCTTCTCTCGCAGAAACCGCCCGACCGCCAGGCGGGGCTGAGGATAGAAGTGCTTGGGGTGGGACTTAGGGCGAAGCTTCTTTCCGGCCTGCAACGCGTTCAACGCGGCCACCGACTCGCCCAGCGTGCCGGTCACGTAGATCAGGTCCCCGGGGCGGGCCCCGGACCTCAGAACGGCCTTTCCGGCCGCCACCGAGCCGAGCACGACGATGTCAGCCAATATTCCGCCCGGAGACTCCGCCGTATCGCCGCCGGCCAACTGGACGCCAGAGTGCCTGGCCAGCAGGAGCAACCCTCGAGTGAAATCGGCAATCCATCTTTGTGGGAGTTCTTCCGGGACCGCCAACGACAGGAAAGCCGCGCGAGGCATTCCCCCCATTGCGGCAATGTCGCTCAGACCTCGCGCCAGGCAGCGGTGACCGACGGAATCAGCCGGGTGCCATGCCCTGCGGAAGTGCACGTCTTCCAGAGTGAAATCGGTAGTGACTAGCGCTTCGTGACCCCTGGGCATTGGCAAGACGGCACAGTCATCGCCGATGCCCAGTCCGTATCGGCGAGTTTTGGCGGCGGCCCGGCGAATTCGCTCGATGACGGCTTTCTCGGTGAAAGGCATGCGAAGGCTCACTATACGCGACGGAAGGCGAGTGCGCCGAGCCCGGTTCCTTGCTCTTCCGCAACGATCAGGGTCTTCCCACTATGGTCTTTGTTTGCAATACTTTAGTGTGGGCTACGGCGCAAGTTTTATTGACACGGGTATCCCCGTCTGTTACGGTTTGATGTCGATCATTACATACCAGCCGAGTACCCGGCCCGAAGTTCAATCGTCTGCTGGGGAGGGAATGCCGCTAGCCCTCGGTGTTCCTGGGACCCACGTTGGTAATTCGGACAGCAAGGCGAACAGTTCCGGATTTTTATAGATGTCGATGTCATAGCCGGAACCAATTTTTCTTACTGAGGGTGATTGTTTTGCGAAAGCGCTTTTATATTCTCTTCGTAGCCCGCGATGCGGAAGGTCAGCTACGTAAAATCCCCATTCCACTTCATTACCTGTACGTGTTTCTTGCCGGCGCCCTGATCGGCATGTTCACCATTACGGGCATGGCGGGCTCTTACGCACGAATGCTGTGGAAGGTGGCCAGCTTCAACCAGTTGCGCTCGGAAAAGAACGCCCTTCAGAGCCGCTACCAGAAACTGGAAGAGAGCAATCACGAGAAAGACATCCAGGTCGCCTCGCTCGGCTCGCTGGCCAACGAAGTCAGCGTCATCTACGGTCTGAAGCCGAATGCCAAGCTGCTGAAGGCCACCGAAGGTCCGGCTAAGCCGGAGACGGTTAAGTACTCGATGGA
>CAWIEP010000002.1:0-7542 GCA_963835115.1 uncultured Pseudomonadota bacterium | reverse complement strand
GACCGCGGCGATGATTTTGTCGGGGTCCGCGGTCCATGTGAAGGGCTTTGATTGCTGATTGTGCTCTTCGAGGAAACGGTTGATCGCGGCTTGCAGGTCGTGACGGACCGGAAGACGCCGCGCTTGAGCCTGCGCTTTGTGAGAGTGGCGAAGAAGCCCTCGACCGCGTTGAGCCAGGACGCGGACGTCGGCGTGAAGTGGAACGTCCATCGCGGGTTGCGTTCGAGCCATCGGCGAACATTGGGATGCTTATGGGCGGCGTAGTTGTCGATGATGGCGTGGATCGTCTTTCCCGCAGGAACCCGTTTTTCGATGACATTGAGGAAGCGGATGAACTCCTGATGGCGATGGCGCTGCATGTTGCGGCCGATCACCGTGCCGTCGAGGACGTTCATCGCGGCGAACAGCGTCGTCGTTCCGTGCCTCTCGTAGTCATGCGTCATGGTTCCGGCGCGGCCTTTCTTCAGCGGCAGGCCGGGCTGGGTGCGGTCGAGCGCCTGGATTTGGCTTTTCTCGTCGACCGAAAGAACGATGGCGTGCGCGGGCGGATCGACATAAAGCCCGACGACGTCGCGCAATTTATCGACGAAACGCGGATCGTTGGAGAGCTTAAACTGGCGCATCCGGTGCGGCTGAAGTCCGTGCGCGCGCCAGATCCGTTGAACCGAACTCACGCTGAGCCCCGCCGCCTTCGCCATCAAGACGCCGGTCCAGTGGGTCGTCTCGCCCGGCGGTTCGCCAAGCGTCAGCGCGACGACGCGCTCGGCGGCTTCGGCGCCCAGCGGTTGGATGCGCGAGGGACGCGTTTTGTCGCGGAGCAACCCGTCGAATCCCTCCTCGATAAAGCGTTCTTGCCAGCGCCATACGCAGGTCTTGGACTTGCCGGTTTGCCGCATGATCTCGTTCGTGCCGACGCCATCGGCGGTCAGCAGCACGATCTCGGCCCGCCAGACGTGCTTCTGCGGCGCGTTGCGGTCATGAACCAACGCCTTGAGCCGACGCATATTGGCGGACGAAACCGAAAGGGATTTTCCTGCGCGCATCGCGCAAACTCGCATATCGCAAGTTTCCCGAGAATCCCCCTCGGGACTCAAATGTCAGGTTAGATCCACTAGCGCCCGGTAGTGGGCCAGTTTGAAAAGCCTTAATTTGTTCTTAACGTCGCCGGGCGCGCGGGGCGCGCCATATTGGCAGCGTGCACGAAATGCCACCCCTCACTTTTCGCGCCGAATTTGACCCGGTCCAACCGACACGGATTCGCTGGACTGTTTGGGACCCCAACGCGGGGGTCTTCAAATCGGCCAAGAACTTCGCCCGCAAATCACGACGGACGGCCTCAATGTCTATGTCGACGCCATCGACACGGCGTTTGGCGGCGAAGTTGATTTCGCGCAGCTCGTAACGCTTTACGGCCCTTCCCTTGAGGGCGAGGATCGCTATTCGCCAGCCCAATGCACGGGCGCCGCAAAAAGTCCCGCTTCGTGGCAAACCTGACGAACCGCATATCAGTACGTCTCACGCCGAGCGGAATAACCTCAATGTTCGGACGCACTCGCGCCGCTTGAGGCGGTTGACGAATGCATTTTCAAAGAAGCTCGAAAATCACGCTCACGCGATGGCGCCGCACTTCCTCTATTACAACTTCGTTCGCATTCATAAGACGCACAAGACAACGCCCGCGATGGTCGCCGGCGTGACCGATCGGCTTTGGGAAGTCGCGGATATGGTAACGGTTTTAGAGGCTTGGGAAGCTCATATCTCAATTACTTGCCCGTCAGAACGTAACGTATTGCGCGCCCCACAAGCCAGATCAGGGCTGCGCCAATAAGGCCAGCTGACAGCACGTCCATCCAATGGCTTCTGTCCTCGACAAGGAAGGACAGAAAATAAGCAAGCCAGAGCGCGGCGAGCACACAGAATCCCCAATAAATGACGTCGAGAATTCTCGCGAGCATACTATCGGCTTCTGTGGCTGAACGACGAGTTTGAATACCTTACGGTCCGCCCTATTCAAACTGGCCCACGGCCGAGGGCGCCATGGTTAAAATGTGACACTTTCGGGCTGACAGCCCGGCTTCTCCGTCTTATAAGCGCGCCCCGCGCCGGGCGACGCCAGCGCGCCGCCGATCCAAGGGAAGCGTCAAGATTGTCCGGCTCTGAAAGCCGCGGGGCCGGCCTTGCGCCGAACCGCCGGCGTATCCTGGTGCGCGCGTGGCGGCGCGGCCTTCGCGAGCTCGATCTCGTGTTTGGGCCCTATGCGGATGCGCATGTCGGCGCGATGCCCGAGGACGAACTCGTGGAATTCGAGCGCCTGATGGAGGCCCCGGACGCCTTCATGCTGACCTGGGTGATGGGCTTCGAACCGACGCCAGCCGAATACGACACGCCGCTGTTTGCAAAGATCCTACGGTTTCGTGAAGCCGGCGGGGTGTCGCCGCGATGAAATCAGCCCTCGCCGATCTCACCGCCTTCGGCGAACGCCGTCTCAAGGCCGGCGCGCCGCTCGACATCGTCAACGCGCCGGAAGGCTTTGACGCGTTTATTCTCGCGACTTTGGCGAAGGCCTTAGCGCGCGACGGCGAGAACCGCGCCGCCGCGCTCGCCTTCGTCGCGCGGGACGAGGCGCGCGCGAAAGCCTTCGCGGAAAGCCTCGCCTTCGCCGAGCCCAATATCGAGGTCCTCAACTTTCCCGGCTGGGATTGCCAACCTTACGACCGCGTTTCGCCGAACGTCGCGATCGCCGCCGAGCGGATGACGGCGCTGGCGCGGCTTGCCCTCACGCGTGGTTCGCTGGAGCGGCCCCGCATCGTGGTGCTCACCGTCAATGCGCTGGTGCAGCGCGTGCCGCCGCTGGCGATGATCGGCGCCGAGGCGCTGTCGATCGCTCCCGGCCATGTGGCGAAGATCGAGCAATTGACGCTTTGGCTGGAGTTCGCAGGGTTTTTCGCGCGCCAGCGTCGTGCGCGACGTCGGCGACTATGCCGCGCGCGGCGGCATTCTCGACCTTTACGCGCCGGCGCTGCCGCTGCCGGTGCGGCTCGATTTCTTCGGCGACACGCTCGAGACCATCCGCTCGTTCGACCCCGAGACGCAGCGCTCGATCGCGCCGCTGCCGCATCTCAACCTGACGCCGATGAGCGAAACGCGGCTGACGTCGGAGACGATGAAGCGGTTCCGCGCCTCATACGTCCAGGAGATCGGCGCGCCCTTGCGCGGCGATTGGCTGTTCGAGGCGGTGACCGAGGGGCGGCGCGCGCAAGGCATCGACCATTGGCTGCCGCTGCTCTACCCCAGCATGGACACGCTGTTCGACGCGCTCAAAGGCGCGCCGCTCGCCTTCGACGCTCATGTCGAGGACGTCGCCAAGGCGCGATTTGCGCAGATCGCCGATCTCTATGCCGCACGGCAGACGGCGTTCGAGGAAGACGCGGGCAAAGCTAACTACCGTGCGCTAAAGCCCGAGCGGCTCTATCTGACGCCCGGCGAGTTCTCGGAGCGGCTGAAAAAAGCTGAGCTCGTTCGTTTGTCGCCGGCGCCGATCCCCGGCTCTGACGGCGACACCAATCTGTTCGACGCCGGCGCTCGGATCGGGCGCACGTTCGCGCCCGAGCGCAACGCCGAGGCCGTCAACGTATTCGACGCCGCGGTGGCGCATGTCCGCGCGCTGCGCGAGCGCGGCGCGAGAACCATCGTCGCCGGCTGGAGCGAAGGCTCGCGCGAGCGGCTCCGCCATGTGTTCGCCGATCATGGCCTAAAAGTTCAGGCCGATGTCGGCTCGTTCGCGCAGGCGATGAACCTGCCCCCCGACACGCTCGCCTTCGCCACGCTGGCGATCGAACAGGGGTTTGAAGCCGAAGGTTTTGCGCTGCTGTCCGAGCAGGACATTCTGGGCGACCGGCTGATCCGCCAAGCCAAACGCAAGCGCCGGCCCGCCGACTTGATCGCCGAGGCGGCGGCGCTGGCGATGGGCGATCTCGTCGTCCACATCGACCACGGCGTCGGCCGCTTCATCGGCCTCAAGACCATCGAGGCCGTCGGCGCGCCGCACGATTGCCTGGAAATTCACTACGCCGGCGGCGACCGGCTGTTCCTGCCGGTCGAGAATCTTGAGTTGCTGTCGCGCTACGGCTCGGAGCACGGCGAACTCGACCGCTTGGGCTCGACGGGCTGGCAAACGCGCAAGGCGCGGCTGAAGAAGCGCGTGCGCGAAATGGCGGGCGAGTTGGTCCGCATCGCCGCCGAACGCCTGCGCCGCGAAGGCGCGCGGCTGACGCCGCCGGCTGGGCTCTATGACGAATTCTGCGCCAAATTCCCTTACGACGAGACGGCGGACCAGCTCGCGGCGATCGACGCCACGCTCGACGACCTCGCCGCCGGCAAGCCGATGGACCGCTTGATCTGCGGCGACGTCGGCTTCGGCAAAACGGAGGTGGCGCTGCGCGCCGCCTTCGTCGCGGCGATCAACGGCAAGCAAGTGGCGGTGGTGACGCCGACAACCCTGCTTGCGCGCCAGCACGCCAAGAACTTCTCCCTGCGCTTCGCCGGGCTGCCGGTGAAGATCGGCCATCTCTCGCGCATGGTCGGCGCGGCGGAACAGCGCGAGACGAAGAAGGGCTTGGCTGAGGGCGAGCTCGACATCGTCATCGGCACCCACGCCGTGCTCGGCAAGACCGTCGCCTTCAAGGACCTCGGCCTCGTCATCATCGACGAGGAGCAGCACTTTGGCGTCGGCCACAAGGAGCGGCTGAAGGAGCTTCGGGCCGAGGTGCACATGCTGACGCTGTCGGCGACGCCGATCCCGCGCACGCTGCAACTGGCGATGAGCGGCGTGCGCGAGCTCTCGATCATGGCGACGCCGCCGGTCGACCGCCTCGCTGTGCGCTCCTTCGTGTCGCCGTTCGACGCGCTGACGGTGCGCGAGGCGCTGTTGCGCGAGCGCTATCGCGGCGGACAGGCGTTCTATGTTTGCCCGCGCATCGAGGATCTCGACGAAGCGGCGGCGTTCCTGCGCACGCAGGTGCCGGAGTCGAAGTTCGTCATCGCCCATGGCCAGATGGCGCCGACCGAACTGGAAACGAAGATCGGCGCTTTCTACGACGGGCAATACGACATTCTGCTGTCGACCTCGATCGTCGAGTCCGGGCTCGACATTCCGCGCGCCAACACGCTCATCGTGCATCGCGCCGACATGTTCGGGCTGGCGCAGCTTTATCAATTGCGCGGACGCGTCGGGCGCTCGAAGGCGCGCGCCTACGCGATCTTCACGACGCCGCCGGGCAAGCCCGTGACGCCGCAGGCGGAAAAGCGCCTGCAGCGTGCTGCAATCGCTCGACACGCTCGGCGCCGGCTTCCAACTCGCCAGCCACGATCTCGATTTGCGCGGCGCCGGCAACCTGCTCGGCGAGGAGCAGAGCGGGCACATCAAGGAGGTCGGCTACGAACTCTATCAGCAGATGGTGCAGGAGGCGGTCGAGCGCCTGAAGGCGGGCGTCGAGGAGCCGGCGCAGGAGTTGTGGTCGCCGACGATTTCGCTGGGGGCGCCGGTGACCATCCCCGAGTCGTACATCGCCGACCTGTCGCAGCGGCTGTCGCTGTACCGCCGGCTGGCCTCGCTCGAGGACCAGTCCGAGATCGAGGCGATGGGCGCGGAGATCCACGACCGCTTCGGCCCGCCGCCGCCGGAAGTCGGCATGTTGCTGCGGCTCGTCAAGATCAAGGCGCTGTGCCGGCGCGCCAACATCGAGAAGCTCGACGCGGGCGCCAAGGGGCTGACGCTGGCGTTCCGCGACAACGCCTTCTCCAAGCCCGCCGCGCTGGTGAAGTGGGTGCAGGAGCAAGGCCCGTTCGTGCGGGTGCGGCCGGACCTGCGGGTGGTGCTCGAGCGGCGACTTCGAGACGCTGGAGCGGCGCCTGCAGGGCGCGCTCGGCGCGCTGACGGAGATCGTGGCGCTGGCCGAGGGGAAGAAGGCGAAGGCGAGCTAGCGAGGGCCAATTGAACGCGCGACAGGCGCTGAGCGGCTCGCACGCAGCCTCATAATGACGGCTTCGGCGCGCCGTAGCGCAGCCCGTCGACAAACAGGGCGACGATGCGCTGCGTCTTGTCGGGTTCGCCATCGGGGGCCGACATGCAAAGGCTGGAGACCGCGCTGATGATGTCGTCCGGGTCGACATCGGCGCGCACCTCGCCCGCGGCCACGGCGGAGTCAACCAGCGCCGCGAACGCGGGCCGCATCCGCCGCTCGAAATAGGCGCGCAAGGGCTCGAAGGCCGGATCGCCGGAGTGCAGCGCCGGGGCGAGGCCGCGCTTGGCGGCGACGAAGTCGGCGTAGCGCTGCAGCCAGCGCGCCAGCGCCTCGAACGGCGCGTGCGCCGCGGCCAGCACCGGCGCGGCGTCGGCGCAGGCGTCGATCTCGCGGCGGAAGACCGCGGCGATCAGGTCGGCGCGCTGCGGGAAAGTGCCGATAGAGCGTGCCGACGCCGACGCCGGCCTTATCGGCGATCTCCCGCACCGGCGCGTCGACGCCCGAGGTCGCGAACACCGCCTTGGCCGCGCGCAGCAGGGCGTCGAGATTGCGCTGCGCGTCGGCGCGCACGGCGCGGCGCTTCGGCGGCGTCGGCGGCCTGTCTCGCTCGACCGCGTCAGTGCTCACCATCAACCCCGCTTGCAAAACGGAACATTGTTCCGTATAAATACGGAACGTCGTTCCGCTTGACGCTACATAGCGGAGCCGAGCGGCGACGATCAACCATCGCAAAGGAGGAGATGCCATGCACGACAAACCCGTCGCCCTGGTCACCGGGGCCAATCAAGGCATCGGCCTGCAGATCGCCAAGGACATGGTCGCCACGGCTTCACCGTGCTGGTCGGCTCGCGCAACCTCGGGCGCGGCGAGGTCGCGGCCAAGGAGATCGGGCCGGACGCCCACGCGCTCCAACTCGACGTGACCGACCAGGCCTCGATCACCGCCGCCGCCGAGCGCGTTCGCGACGAGTTCGGCCGGCTGGACGTGCTGATCCAGAACGCCGCGATCTCGAATACCGGCTCGCGCGCCGGCCAGACGGTCGCAGGACTATGCGGCGACCACTCGCCCGAGCAATGTCTCGCTCGATGAGATGCGCGCGGTGTGGGACACCAATGTGTTCGGCGTCCTGGCCGTCTACCAAGCCATGCTGCCGCTGCTGCGCGAGACGCCGGGCGCGCGCATCGTCAATGTGTCCAGCGGCGTCGGCTCGCTGACCACCAACTCCGACCCGGCCTTTCACTATCGCGCGATTTTCGGCCCGGTCTATCCGGCGTCGAAGACGGCGATGAACGCCCTGACCGTCGCCATGGCGATCGAGCTGGAGCCGAGGGCATCCGGGTTAACGCCGTCTCGCCCGGCTACACCAAGACGGACCTCAACGGCTTTCAGGCACGGAGACGCTGGAGGAAGGCGCCCGCGAGGCGGTGCGCGTCGCCCTGCTCGGCGCCGGACGCCCCGACCGGCACCTTCACCCGCTGGCAGGGCGAAACCATTCCGTGGTGAGCGGGACGGCGTCCCC
>CAWIEP010000001.1:0-35847 GCA_963835115.1 uncultured Pseudomonadota bacterium | reverse complement strand
ATTGCTCATGACGACGGTGTCGTTCTATCTCATCACCGTCTATACGCCGACCTTCGGCAGGAGCGTGCTCAAGCTCGCCGAGTCCAATGTGCTTCTGGTGACGATGGCGGTCGCGGCGTCGAATTTTTTCTGGCTGCCGGTCGGCGCCCTGTCTGACCGGATCGGCCGGAAGCCGATCCTCGTGGCCTTCTCCATTCTTGCCCTTCTGACCGCTTATCCGGCGCTCGCCTGGCTGGCGAGGGCACCGAGCTTCGACCGAATGCTGGCGGTCGAACTGTGGCTCTCGTTCATTTACGCCTGCTACAATGGCGCGATGGTCGTGGCGCTGACCGAGATCATTCCGGCTTCGGTGCGCACGTCGGGGTTTTCGCTCGCTTACAGTCTCGCGACCACGCTCGGCGGCTCGTCGCTCCTGATCTCGACATGGGCGATCGCCCACACCGGCGACAAGGCCGCGCCCGGCTATTGGATGAGCTTCGCGGCGATCTGCGGCCTGATCGCGACGCTCGCGCTTTATCGCCGGCCCGCGCGTGGGGTCCAGTATCTCGCGCCGGGGACAGCCGGCGGCTAACCCGCGCCGCCTAACGCTCGAGCGAGCACCGACTTGCGACACAAAACCCACCTTCGCGCGTTTCGTGGAGCGCTCCGTAGCGCGGTCCGCGCGACGCAAGCTCAAGGAGATTCCCGATGCAAGCGACCTGGAAGCCTCATGAGAAGCATGGCGCAGCTCACGGCGAAAGCCGACTTGCCCGATTCCGTCTTCGCCTTCCCGCACCAGCGCAAAGAGCCGATGACCGACGCGAAGCATGTCCGCAACGCCGTGGCGCGATTCGATCAGGTCGAGGACGTCTCAGATGAGGATCGGGATTTGGCCTTCGCCAACATCAAGAAGGCGGCCGAACACTATGACGTCGAGCTTACGGAAACGTCTGGCCCGACCTCGGCGTCCACCCGCAATCCCATCGCAAGGAAGCGGCGGCCAAGGCCGTCGAGACCAAACGCGAGCGGGTGCAGATCAAATAGGGCCATACGGACCGCCGCGTCTCCTAACCTGCCGGGCCGGAGGCGAAGGAGCCGGTAACCTCCCCTCAGCCCCCGATCTTCGTCTTCAACCGGTAAGCGAACGCAGTCGACAGCGCCTGAACCCGGCCCTGCAGCGCCTGTTCCGGCAACGCCTGATCCGTGGGGCTGGGAAATTAGGTCGAGGTCGCGCGCACATTGATCGTCCGGCGGCCCAGGTCGCGACGCCTCTCATCCGGTCGGGATCAGCCGGGCCGCCGTCGCCCAGATAGAGCGTATCAATACGGACGTGAAGGCGGCACGCCGGCGGCCCGAGAACCTGGGCAAGTGCCCCCGGCAATGACTCCTGGGACCCAGCCTGCGGTTGGATTGCCGACATAGGCCACGAACGGCGACGTATCGACGCCGATTGCGCCCGACAGCGGCCGTCGACTGAACCGCCGGCAGACGGCGTCGTGTTGCATCCGGCCAGGCGACGGCGAGCGAGGCGCCGAGGAGCCATCCAGCGCAGCGCGGCGCGTCAAAATGATCCCCTAGCATAAAAACCTCCCTCAGTTATGCGCCGGGCCGGTCGGCGTAATCAATGCTCCCGGGTTCTTGTTCCGATTCGCTTGATCGTCTCCGTACATCGATTGGGCTTACGGCGCCAATCTGCGGTCCCGCGCATTCAGTGGGCGAAAGCGAGCAAGAGTCGGCAGCGCCGTCTACCCGCCCTCCCCCTGTCCTGCCATGGCGTCTCCGGCACGGGCGTCAGCGGCGGCTTGCCGTCGGCCCAGGCGAGCAATTTCGATAACGCATTCGCGCCATCGCCCGGCGCGTCTTCACCGACGCTGAGCCGACATGGGGCAAGAGCACCGTGTTCTCGCGCGCCATGAGCTCTTGTGGCACGCTGGGTTCATGCTCGAACACGCCCAGGCCCGCGGCCAAAATCGTCTTGTTCCGGAACGCTTCGATCAGCGTTTTCTCGTCGACCAGCGAGCCGCGGGCGACATTGATCAATACGCCATCAGGACCGAGCGCCCTGAGCACTTCCGCTTGACTATATGGCGCGTTGCGGGCCCGCCCGGCGCAATCACGATGAGAACATCCACTGCTTCCGCCATATCCACCAGCGATGCATAGTAGCGATAGGGAACTTTGGCTTGGGCGTGTTGGCTATGATAGACGATGCGAGCCCGAAAGCGGTGATACGGTTTGCAATCGCCTTGCCACTCGGACCAAGTCCCAGAATGCCCATGGTGCGGCCCCGGAGCGAAGGGCTTAGCGGAAAATTGCCCTTCGTCTACCATTCTCCCGCCCGCAGATATTGCTCCGACTGCGAGAGTTGGCGATGAACAGGTCGAGCAGGCCGTCGTTGTTGAAGTCGGCGAATTCGGCTGTGCCAGCCGGTCGAGGGTTTCTTGTCGCCGCCGGTGTAGGGGATATGCGCGGTCGCGCCGACGCTCGCCGGCGATGTCGCGATAGACCGGAAATTCGCCGCGCTCGCTCTGCTCGCGGTCGAGTTTCTGGATCTTCGTGTCGCCCATCGAAGTCAGCGCGTATTCGGGAAAACCGTAGCCGTCGATGTCGCCTTCGGCGATGCCCATGCCGAAGATCGAGACATGCCGCCAACCCTCGGCGCGGCCGTAAAGGCTTCGGCGGCTTGCCCGGCTCGATGCGCCACAGCTGCTCCTCGCCGCCGCGATAATATTGTCGGTCGTTGGAGACGCGCAGGCTCGGCGTGCCCGAGCGGTTCCAATCGGTGAACAGCATCGACAGCGCGCAATAGCCCGGCGTCAGCGGCGTGCGCACGGAATAGTCCGGCTTGTCGCCGGGCTGCGGGCGATAGAGCGAGTTCTCCTCGCAAGTTCCATAGGGCGAGCCGGGCGCGTGACCGGTCGACGTAGTGGCCGATGGCGAGCGTCGGGAATTTCTGGCCCTTCTCCCATTCGGCGGCGAACGACGTCGTCCAACCGGCGTCGCCGCCGAAATTCCATTCCTTGTTGGCGAGCGTGAACGTGCAGTTCGGGCCGCCCTTGAGCAGGAGATTTTCGCCGACGCGCAAAACGAAGAGGTCGACGTGGCCGTCGCCGTCGAAGTCGAGCGGGTAGGCGCCGATGACGCCCTTGAGCAGGTCGGGATCGACGCCGATGGGCTTTTCCTCGAACCTGAGCGGGCCCCCGCGCGCGGATTTGTTGACATAGAGCTTCGCCGGGTTCTTGCCGCCGGCGAGGAACACGCTCGGGAATCCCGAGCCGTCGCAGTCGAGAGCCGCGCCGCCGCCGCCGACGAAATGCTCCCAGCCGCCGTCATAGGTCTGGTTGATCCCGGCGGTCGCGGCCTCCTCGTGGAACACGGGGACGTCGCGAGAGGATTTGCGGCGGGTCTGCGAGCGCGGGGGCGCAGAAACCGAGCGCGAAGGCAGCGGCGAGCAGGCCCGAGCGCCGGCGGACAAACATCGTCATTGCGGCCCCTCGATCACCAGCGAGCGCAGGAACGCGATCACCGTATCGCGGCTCTCCTTCGGCAGGTCGAGATAGGCGTCGCGCGCGAACCGCGCGTCGCCGCCATGCGCGGCGATGATCTCGTTGAGCATCCGGAAATCCCCGCGATGCCCGTATGGCGCGGTCGAGCCGACGCCCCACAGCCGCGGGGTCAGGAACACGTCGCGTTCGACGAACCGTTGCGCCTGCAATTCATTGCCGAGCGCGGCGACCTCAGCGTCGACCACGAGTGGCGCTTCAGGTCGCTGAAAAGCGGGATCAACCATTCGCCCTTCTCGTTGCGCTTGAGCCGAGCGGCGAACGGAAATTTCGACAAGTCCAGGGAAATCCCCGTGTTCGCCTCGCCTGCGCGTAAAGTGCCGGCCATGTCATAAGGCGCGGGGTCGGTGAAAATCATCGACTTCAGCGGCAAAGTCGCGCGTGTGGCAGGAGGCGCAGCCGAGCGTCTCGAATCGCTTCTCGCCTTCCGCCGCGGCGACGGCGCCAATCCGGCGGGCAGATCCGTCTTGACGGTCGGCGGCGGCAGCGTCGCCTGGAAGGCGACGAGCGCCGAGACGTCGCCTGGCGACACCGCATCCGGCACGCCGCTCTCGTCGAAATCATGGCGTGCCGGTCCAGCGCACGCCAAAACGCTCCGAGGCCTCCATGCCATGGTGAATGTTGAGAGCATTGATGGTGAACTGGCGCAGCGAGGTGAACACGCCCTTGCGGCTGAACGGGCGGATCGTCAGGTCGGCGTCGACGCCGTCGAGCGAAGAAGATCGGCGAGGCCGTCGGGATGCGCCTTCAGCGAACCGAACCGCACGCCCTTGGTGACGAGATCGGCTCCGACGTCCTGTCCGCTCTGGCGCGCGCGTGCGACCGCGGCGTCGCGTTCGGCTCTGCAGGTCGGCGGTCATTTCGCGCGCCAGCAATTCAACCAGCCCCGCGCCCATCAGCGAGGTGGTGTGACGCTCGCTGGAGAAGGAGGGATCGGTGGAGTCGAATTCGGCGCTCTCGAACCCCTCGGAGACAAACACGTTGGCGACGAAATCGCCGGAGCCGCCGGGCACGGGATCGTTGTGGCAGCCGCTGCAGGAGTTGGAGTCCGGCCCGCTCAACCGCGAGAACGCGGGATTGACGCCGAACTTGCGCCGCGTCGGCACGATCGCCTGCGTCGCCTTGGGCCGTCCCGCCCCGTCGGCCGTTGTGAATTTGGCCTTGAACAATTGACGCCCGCGATCAATCAAGCCGGGCAGCGCCGAGGCGCCGGCGGCCGCTACGGCGTCGAAATCGACGTGGCGCGCCAACACGCGTTCGTCCCAACTGCCGGCCTCGACGGATCCGGCCGCGCTCGCCATCGCGAGCACGAGCGCCGGGCCCCAAAAGCGCTTCCTCATCTTTCACCCGCTGAATTTTTTGTCGGTGCGGTGTGAGTCCTAGCCTCACCTTCCGGCGCCGTGCAATAGCCTTGAGGGGATTAACCCTCTTTTGAGTTGCGAAATTCACGCGGTGACCGCTAAAGTCGAGGGCAATGAACATGGAAACGCCCTCAGGTCACCTCACGCTGCGAGAGATCGCGCGCGAGGCCGGAGTCAGTCTCGCGACCTTGGATCGCGTGCTGCACGGCCGCAGCGGCGTGCGCGAAGCGACGGCGCGACGCGTACGCGAGACGATCGCGCGGCACTCGGGCCCCGGCGGCCGGACGGAAGCGGCGCACAACCTAAAATTCGCGATGGTGATGCCCGAGGGCGCGAACGTCTTCATGCAGATGATCCGCGATCACGTCGGCGAAATGTCGACTTGGCTCGCCGCGCGCCGGGTGTCTGTCGAGACCATTGTCGCCGATGTCTTCAACCCGCTGAAACTGGCGGAATCTCTGGAAGCTTTGCAAGGAAGGTTCGACGGCGTCGCGGTCGTCGCGCTCGATCATCAGAGCGTTCGCGCGGCGATCGACGACCTTGTCGTCTCCGGCATGTTCGTGGTGACGCTCGTCTCCGACGTCCCGGGTTCGCGTCGGCGCCATTACGTCGGCATCGACAATGTCGCGGCCGGACGCACGGCGGGCGCGCTGGTCGGCCGCCTGGCGCGGCAGCCCGCCGGCAAGGTCGGCGTGATCGCCGGATCTCAGCTGCTGAGGGATCACGCCGAGCGCATTTTTGGGTTTCAACAGGTGATGGGTCTGGAATTTCCGCAATTTACGCTCCTCAATCCTGTTGAAGGCGGCGATCAAGATGAGGTAAACGACGCACTCACGGCGAGGCTTTTGAGCGACAACCCTGATTTGATCGGCCTCTACAATGTCGGGGCCGGCGCCGCCGGGGTGGGCAAAGCGATCGCCGAAGCGGGTCGGGAGGAGTCCATCGTTTTCGTCGCCCATGATCTGACGCCATTCACCCGGCGCGGTCTGTTGCGCGGGTTGGTCGACGCCGTCATTTCGCAGGACCCCGGCCACGAGGCCCGATCGGCCATCAGGGTGCTGATCGCGCTGGCGCGCGGCGAGCCGCTGCTTGCGGAACAGGAGCGCATCAACATCGACATTGTGATGAGAGACAATCTGCCATGATGTCGGCAAGATTTCGCTGCGGCGGATTATCGCCGGGGCGATTGGAATGCGGCGCGGGCCCCGCGCCGTGGGACGCCTAGGCGGTTGCCATCAAAAGTTTTTGATGGCAAACGTCAAGGCAAAAATGTGGCGACGCCGGAAAGGCGCCGCGAGTTGTACGGTCCGCCGATTGCGGCCATCAAGTGGAGGAAGCGCATGAAATCTCTGAAAACCGTTGTCGCAGGGGCGGCCGTTTCGGCCGTATCTTGCGCATTGATGCTCGGCCTCGCCACCGCCCCGGCGGCGGCAAAAGGCAAAAAGATTGCGGTCTCCTGGAAGACTTTCCAGGAAGAGCGCTGGAAGACCGACGAGGCGGCGATCAAGGCCGTCGTCAAGGCCGCCGGCGACACCTACATTTCCGCCGACGCGCAGGGCTCGGCGACCAAGCAGGCCTCCGACATCGAGGGCCTGATCGAGCAGAAGCCCGACGTGATCATGGTCGTCGCTTATGACTCCGACGCGATCCTGCCCTCGATCAAGAAAATCAACGACGCCGGCATCAAGTCGATCGCCTATGACGTGCAGTTCGAAGACCCGAACGCGCTTTACATCACCTTCGACAACATCGGCGTCGGCCGGTTGATGGCCAAGGCGATTGAGAAAGTGAAGGGCGCCGGCAATTACGCTTTCATCAAGGGCGACAAGGGCGATCCGAACGCGACCTTCCTGTTCAGCGGCATTACGGAAGTGCTGAAGGCGGGCATGGACTCGGGCAAGATCAAGAACGTCTGCGAGACCTTCACCGACGGCTGGAAGCCCGACAACGCGCAGAAGGAAATGGAGCAGTGTCTGACCAAGCAGAACAACAAGGTCGACGCCGTCGTCTCCGAGAATGACGGCATGGCCTCGGGCGTCGTGGCGGCGCTGAAGGCGCAAGGCATGGCCGGCGCGGTTCCGGTTTCCGGCCAGGACGGCGACCTCGCGGCGATCAACCGCGTCGCGCTCGGCACGCAGACCGTGTCGATCTGGAAGGACTCGCGGGTGCTCGGCAAGGCGGCGGCGGACGCCGCGGTTGCGCTCGCCAACGGCAAGCCGATGGCTTCGCTCCCCGGCGTCGCCAAGTTCGACAAGGGCAAGAAGGGCGTCGAGATGAACGCGATCCTTCTGCAGCCGACTCCGATCACCAAGGACACGCTGAACCTCGTCATCAACGCCGGCTGGATCAGCAAGGACAAGGCTTGCGCCGGCGTCAAGAAGGGGACGGTCAAAGCCTGCGGCTGATCGGTTGACGCGGGCGCCGGGCCGTCAGGCCCGGCGCCTGAGACAATAGCCTCTTTGAGACAGCAGCGTCGGAGAGTGCGATGACGGCGAATGTGGATACCAACACGGCCCATCTCGTGGCGGTCGAGAGCCCGGTCAAGCGTTTTTTCCGGGCGACCGAAATCGACACCCGGCTGCTCGGCATGGTCGGCGCGCTAATCCTGATCTGGGTCGGCTTCCAGATCTTCGGGCAGATTCTGACCGGTGAAGGCGTCTTCCTGACGCCGCGCAATTTGTGGAACCTGCTGGTTCAGACCTCGGCGATCTCCGTCATGAGCACCGGCATGGTGCTCATCATCGTCATGCGCCACATCGACCTCAGCGTCGGCTCGATGCTGAGTTTCATCGGCGTGGTGACGGGCGTGGCGCAGGTCTACTGGCTCGCGCCGTGGCTCGGCTCCGACAATCCGTTCATCTGGATCATCGGCGTAATCGTAGCGCTCGGCATGGGCGCGGCTGTCGGCGCCTTCAACGGTTTCCTGGTCGCCTACGCGGGCATCCCGTCCTTCATCGTCACCCTCGGCGGCCTCATCGTTTACAACGGCGCGGCGTGGTGGGTAATTCGCGGCGAGACCGTGGCGCCGATGGATTCACGTTTCGAGTTGATCGGCGGCACGCCGCGCGGCGCCTGGATCGGCAGCGAGGCGAGTTGGATCCTGGGGGCGATTATCTGTCTGGCGATCATCGCCGGCATCGTTCTCAACCGCTCGGCCCGGGCGCGCTTCAAGTTTCCGCAGCGGCCGATGTGGGCGGAGGCGTTCCTGATCGTTCTCGGCTGCGTGGTCACGTTAGGCACGGTCGCCGTCGTCAACGCTTACGCGTGGCCGCCGCTGATCGCCGAGCGATACGCCAAGGAAAATAATATCACCGTGCCGCCGGAGGGGCTGATCTATGGGCATGGCTTCGCCGTTCCGGTGCTGATCGCGCTCGCCGTCGGCGTCATCATGTCTTTCATGGCCACGCGCACCCGCTTCGGCCGCTATGTCTACGCGATCGGCGGCAACCCCGAGGCGGCCGAACTCGCCGGCGTCAACACGCGGCTCATCACGCTGCTGATGTTCATGACGATGGGCATTCTGGTCGGCGTGTCGGCGTGCATCACCGCCGCGCGGCTCGACGCCGCGTCGAACTCGCTGGGCCAGTTCGACGAACTCTATGTGATCGCGGCGACGGTGATCGGCGGCACGTCGCTCGCCGGCGGCGTCGGCACCATCTACGGCGCGATGCTCGGCGCGCTGGTCATGCAGTCGCTGCAATCGGGCATGACGCTGCTTGAACTTCGACAGCGCGGTGAAGGACATCATCGTCGGCTCGGTGCTGGTGTTCGCGGTGTGGATCGACCAGATTTACCGACGCCGCCAAAGCTGAGGGGCAAGTCCATGAACGCTGAGACGAAACCCGCGCCGCTGGTCGAATTGAAGGACGTCTCGATCGCCTTCGGCGGCATCAAGGCCGTCGATCACGCCTCCATCGATCTTTATCCCGGCGAAGTCGTCGGCCTGCTCGGCCACAACGGCGCCGGCAAGTCGACGCTCATCAAGGTGCTTTCGGGCGCCTACAAGCGCGACGGCGGCGAGATCCTCATCAACGGCGAGGAAGCCCATATCGCCAATCCGCGCGACGCCAAGAAATACGGCATCGAGACGATCTATCAGACGCTGGCGCTCGCCGACAATGTCGACGCCGCCGCCAACCTGTTCCTTGGCCGCGAGTTGCGCACGCGCTGGGGCACGCTCGACGACGCCGCGATGGAGGCGCAGGCGCGCAGCGTGATGGGGCGGCTCAATCCGAATTTCCGCCGCTTCAAGGATCCGGTGAAGTCGCTGTCCGGCGGCCAGCGGCAGTCGGTGGCGATCGCGCGCGCGATCCATTTCAACGCCCGCATCCTCATCATGGACGAGCCGACGGCGGCGCTCGGGCCGCAGGAGACGCGGCAGGTCGGCGATCTCATCAAGCAGTTGAAGGCCGAGGGCATCGGCATCTTCCTGATCAGCCACGACATCCACGACGTGTTCGATCTCGCCGACCGGGTGGCGGTGATGAAGAACGGTCAGGTGGTCGGCACCGGGCCGGTGACGGCGATGACCAAGGACGAGGTGCTCGGCATGATCATCCTCGGCAAATGCCCGCCCGGCGCGACGCCGGGGCCGGGGGCGATGGCGGCGTGAGGCTTGGCCGCTGACGCTTGGCGACCGGGCGGCAGGAGCGTAAGCCAAAGCCGGACCTGGGAGCCGCCGATGCAAATTTCGATCAAGGAGGCAGAGGGGCAATTGCTCGAACTCGTCCGCCGCGCCGAGGCGGGCGAGGAGATCGTGCTTACCCACGAGGGCAAGTCGCTGTGCGTCATCGCTCCGTTTGAGCGACCTCAAACGCCCGCCGAGCGCCGTGCGATCATCAGGGAGATTGTCGGCAGAAGGAAGCGTTCGGCGCAGGATTGGCCCGACGCCGCCCACAGTCAGGATTTCCTGTACGACGACGACGGTTTGCCGGCGTGATCGTCGTCGATACTTCCGCATTAATCGCCATATTGCTGGAGGAACGCTTCGCCCCGGGTTGCGAAGACGCGATGGCGGAGGCTGGCGGGCTCTTCATCTCCGCCGGCACGCTGACCGAAGCCTATGTGGTCGCGGCGCGGCGCGGGTTCAGCGACGACATGGCGGACTTGATCGCCAGGCTGAAGTTTCAGGTGGTCCCTGTCATCGCCGCGACCACCGAGGCCGCCGGCCGCGCTTACGCCCGCTATGGCAGGGGTCTGCACGCCGCCTCGCTCAACTTCGGCGATTGTTTCGCCTACGTCCTCGCACAGGAGCGCGCCTGTCCCCTGCTCTTCGTCGGCGACGATTTCGCTAAAACCGACGTCGCCGCCGCCCTGCGATAGCCCCGCGCCGCGCGCCGCGCTAAACCTAGCCCCATGACCCAATCCCATCGTCCCGTCGGCCCCGGCGATCACGTCTTTCTCGTCGACGGCTCGTCCTTCGTCTTCCGCGCCTATTTCCAGTCGATCCGGCAGGATCAGAAATACAACTACCGCTCGCGATCGCTTGCCGGTCGGCGCGGTGCGGCTGTTTGCGGCCAAAATGCTGCAATTCCTGCGCGACGGCGCGGCGGGCATCAAGCCGACGCATATCGCGATCATCTTCGACAAGTCGGAGAATTCGTTCCGGCGCGAGCTCTATCCCCCCTACAAGGCGCATCGGCCGGAGCCGCCGGAAGACCTCGTGCCGCAATTCCCGCTGATGCGCGCGACCGTGCGCGCCTTCGGCCTCACGCCGATCGAGCAGGACCGCTACGAGGCCGACGATCTCATCGCGACCTACGCGCGGCAGGCGCGCGAGCGCGGCGCCGACGTGCTGATCGTCTCCGCCGACAAGGACCTGATGCAGCTGATCGAGCCCGGCGTCGCGATGTACGATCCGGCCTCGGGCCGGGCGACCCGCGAGGAGCGGCGCATCGGCGACGCGGAGGTCATCGACTATTTCGGCGTGCCGCCTGAAAAGGTCATCGACATGCAGGCGCTGGCCGGCGATTCCACCGACAACGTGCCGGGCGCGCCGGGCATCGGCGTCAAGACCGCCGCGCAGCTCATCGCCGAATATGGCGACCTCGAAACGCTGCTGGCGCGCGCCGGCGAGATCAAACAGCCGAAGCGCCGCGAGACGCTGACCAACCCCGGAATCGTCGAGCTGATCCGCATCTCCAGAAAGCTCGTCACGCTGGTGCGCGACGTCGAACTGGAGACGCCGCTCGATGCGCTCGGCATGCCGAAACTCGAGGGCGAGAAGCTGATCGCCTTCCTGAAGGCGATGGAGTTCACCACCATCACCCGGCGCGTCGGCGAAATCTGCGGCGTCGACGCCAACGCCGTCGAGCCCGACCCGGCCTTTGTCGGCCCCGGCGGCTGGCGCGGCCGCAACGGCGAAGCCGCCGCGGCCGCGCCGCGCCGGAGCCAGCCCCGCCGCAGGCGGCGCCGGCCTCCGCCGACGCCTTCGCCCAAAGCGCTCGCCGATGCGCGCGCGGCGGAAGCGCGCGCGCAAAGCTTCGAGGTCGCCTATACCGAGCCGTGCGCACGCTCGCCGATCTCGACGCCTGGATCGCCCGCGCCTACGAGGCCGGCGTCGTCGCCTTCGACACCGAGACGAGTTCGCTCGATCCGATCCGCGCCGATCTCGTCGGCGTCTCGCTCGCCGTCGCGCCCGGCGAGGCCTGCTACATCCCGATCAACCACGTGCTGGGCGAGGGCCTGTTTCGGCGAAGGCCGGTTGCCCGACCAGCTCGCGGAGCCGGACGCGTCGCGCGCCTGAAGCCGCTGCTCGAAGCGCGGCACGTGCTCAAGGTCGGACAGAACGTCAAATTCGACTGGCACGTGTTCAAACAGCGCGGCGTCGAGGTCGCGCCGTTCGACGACACGATGCTGATGTCCTACGTGCTCGATTCCGGCGTCCACAACGAAGGCCACGGCATGGACGGCCTCACCGAACGCTGGCTCGGCCACAAGCCGATCGCGTTCTCCGAAGTCGCCGGCTCCGGCCGCAGCTTCATCGGCTTCGCGCGCGCGCCGATCGACAAGGCGACCGCCTATGCCGCCGAGGACGCCGACGTCACGCTGCGGCTCTGGCGCGCGCTGAAACCGCGCCTCGTCGCCGAGGGCATGACGACCGTCTACGAAACGCTGGAGCGGCCGCTGGTCATCGCCGCTGGCGCGCATGGAGCGCGCGCGGCGTCGCCATCGACCGCAACATTCTTCGCGCCTGTCGGGCGAGTTCGCGCAGAGCATGGCGCGCGTCGAAGCCGAGATTCGAAAGCCTCGTCGGCGTCCCGCTCAACCTCGGCAGCCCCAAGCAGATCGGCGACGTGCTGTTCGGACAGATGGGCCTGCCCGGCGGCAAGAAGACGCCGACCGGCGCCTGGTCGACCAACGCCAGCGTGCTGGAGGACCTGGCCGAGGAGGGCCACGAACTGCCGCGAAGAATCCTCGACTGGCGCCAGCTCTCCAAGCTCAAATCGACTTACACCGACGCGCTGCCCGGCTTACGTCAATCCAAACACCCAGCGCGTGCATACGAGCTTTGCTCTGGCCGCGACGACGACCGGGCGGCTGTCGTCCTCCGAGCCGAACCTGCAAAACATCCCGGTCCGCAACGAGGAAGGCCGGCGCATCCGCCGCGCCTTCGTCGCGGCGGCGGGACACAAGCTGATCTCCGCCGACTACAGCCAGATCGAGCTGCGGCTGCTCGCCCATATCGCCGATCTCGCCACGCTGAAGCAGGCTTTCGCCGACGGGCTCGACATTCACGCGATGACCGCCTCGGAAATGTTCGGCGTGCCGATCGCAGGCATGCCGGGCGAAGTGCGGCGGCGCGCCAAGGCGATCAATTTCGGCATCATCTACGGCATCTCGGCCTTCGGCCTCGCCAACCAGCTCGGCATTCCGCGCGAGGAGGCGGGCGCCTATATCCGCAAGTATTTCGAGCGTTTTCCCGGCATCCGCGCCTATATGGACGCGACCAAGGCGCGCGCGCGCAAGGACGGCTTCGTCACCACCATCTTCGGCCGCAAGTGCCATTTCCCGCGCATCAACGCCTCCAACCCCTCCGAGCGCGCGTTCAACGAGCGCGCGGCGATCAACGCGCCGATCCAGGGCTCGGCCGCCGACATCATCCGCCGCGCGATGACGCGCATGGATGCGGAGCTCGCGCACGCGAACCTGAGCGCGCGCATGCTGCTGCAGGTGCACGACGAACTGGTGTTCGAGGCGCCGGACGCCGAAGTCGAGGCGACGATCGCGGTGGCGAAGATCGTCATGTCGCAGGCCCCGGCGCCGGCGCTGAGCCTCGACGTGCCGCTGATGGTCGACGCCCGCGCGGCCGACAATTGGGACGAGGCGCATTGAGCCTCAGTCGACCCCGCGCAATTGCCCGACGACGAAGCCGGCGGCGACCGTCAGAACGGCGCCCGCCAGAAACACCGAGGCGTAGCCGAACCGGCCGATCAGCGCGCTCGCCAGCGTCGGGGCCACGAATTGCGCCGTCGCCCCCGCCATCACCAGCAGCGCGAGATCGCGTCCGGCCGTGCGCGGGTGCGGCAACACCGCCGTCATCAAGGTCAGGTCGATGACGGCGTAGGCCCCCATCGCCAACCCGCCGAGGCCGGCGAAGATCAGCATGCCGGGCCAGGTCGGCGACATCACGGGGACGAGCATCGCGACGGCCATCAACACCGCATAGCCTTGCGCGAACGCGCGGCGGCGCGAGGTGCGCTCGGCAAGGCGATGGCCGAATAGAATCGCCGTCAGCGTCGCCAGCGTCCGGACGCCGCCCAACAGCCCGGTCGCGCCGCGCGGGTCATGGCCGGGCAGGGCGGAGGCCCCGACATAGTCGCGCAAGATGTAGAGCAGGTAGTTGTTGATCGCGAACTGGCCGGAGAACATCAGCGTGCGGAACCCGAACGCGAGCGAGAAATCGCGCGAGCGGAAACTCGCCAGCGCCGCCAGCCCCAGCCGCGCGCGCGGCTGCGAGGGGGACGCGGGCGCGAACGCGGGCTCGCGCGCGAGCCACAGAAACAGACCCGCAGTCAGCGCGAGCGCGCCGAACAGCGCGAAATAGCCGATCCCCGGCGCCAGCCACGCCGCGAGATTGACGCCAACGAGGCCGCCAATGGGGCCGGCGACGGCGAACAGCGAGGAGGCGCGCGCGCGCAGGCGCGCCGGCACCCGGTCCGGCGCCACGGCCAGCAGCGCCGCCTGGAAGCCGTTGAGCGTGAACCACAAGGCGCCGTAGCATAGCGCGACGCCTGGGATCGTGTGCTGTTGCGCCAGCAACGCGGCGAGGACCAGCGACAGCGCGGCCATGCCGGCGAGCCACGGCGCGCGGCGGCCGAACCGTCCGCTGGTGGCGTCCGACGCCGCCCCGACGGCGACCAGCCCGGCGACCCCGGTAGCGGCGCAAATCACCGTCAGCGCCGCCACGTTCGACACCTTGGCGGCGGCGTCGATCGCCTCAACCCGATCGGGGACCAGAATCGCCTGCACGCCCTGGAAACTGGCGTAGAGCGCAATGGCGGCGGGGGGCAGCAGGGTCAGGACGCGGGCGGGGGAGGTCACGCGGGCTCTCTTAACGACGCCGACGCCGCCCGTCACCGGGCTTCGCCGGGAGCTTGGCTTTGCGCTTGATTTCCCCGGCCGCCTCGCCTATATGGCGGCCAGTCGATCTCATAGCTCCACATGAAAATGCGGAGAGGTTTTGAGAGTGGGCCCTGACCGGGACCCGCTCTTTTTTATTGGCCGGCGGTATGGTGACAACGCATCTCGCGCCGTTCGAGACTCCCCCCGAGGGGCTCGACGAGGCGCGACTTATCGTCGAGAACGGACAGGCGCGACGCATCGCCGAAATCGTCGCAGCGCCGTTGCGCGCCGTCGGCTTTCGGCTGGTGCGCGCCAAACTCTCCGCCGCCGCGACGCCGGTGTTGCAAGTGATGGCCGAGCGGCCGGACGGGACGATGGGCGTCGAGGATTGCGAGGCCGCGAGCATGGCGATCTCGCCGCATCTCGATCTCGAAGACCCGATCCATTCGCACTATCGGCTGGAAATGTCCTCGCCGGGAATTGATCGGCCGCTGGTGCGCGAATCCGATTTCCGCCGCGCCGTCGGCCACGAGGCGCGAGTGGAGCTGGAGCGGCCGCTCGAAGGCCGCAAGCGGTTTCGCGGAATCATCGAGGACGTCGAACGCGCCGACGACGGCATTTACGTCAATCTGCGCCTGATCGGCGACGCCGAAGACGCTGAGATCGTCGCCAAACTCGCTGTCGCCGACATGGCCGAAGCGCGGCTCGTCCTGACGGAATCGCTGATCCGCGACGCGCTGAGGCGCGAAAAGTCATTCATCAAGAATCAGAAAACAGAAATCAGAAAACAGAAATCGGAAGTCAGAAGACAAAAGTCGGAAGGTGGAAAGCGGAAGCCGGAGGCGTCGCCATGACGCAATCCGCAGCCTCCGTTTCCGATTTCTGGTTTCTGATTTCCATCTCCGAAGGAGAACGAAATGGCCGTTAGCGCCAATAGGCTCGAACTTTTGCAGATCGTCGACGCGGTCGCGCGCGAGAAATCGATCGACCGCACCATCGTGCTCGCCTCGATGGAGGACGCGATGCAGAAGGCGGCGCGCTCGCGCTACGGCCAGGAGACCGAGGTGCGCGCCGAGATCAACCCGAAGACCGGCGAAATCCGCTTCTCGCGCCTGCTGCTGGTCGTCGACGTGATCGAGAACGACGCGACGCAGATCACGCTGACCGACGCGCAGAAGAAGAACCCTCAGCGCCCGCATCGGCGACTGGATCGCCGAATCGCTGCCGCCCTTCGATTACGGCCGCATCCCGGCGCAGGCCTCCAAGCAGGTGCTGGTGCAGAAAATCCGCGAGGCCGAGCGCGACAAACAATATGAGATGTTCAAGGATCGCATCGGCGACATCATCAACGGCCAGGTCAAGCGCGTCGAATACGGCAACGTCGTCGTCGACCTCGCCGGCGCCGGCGGCGAAGCGGTGGTGCGGCGCGACGAACTGATCCCGCGCGAAATGTTCCGCCCCGGCGACCGCATCCGCGCCTTTGTCTACGACGTGCGGCGCGAGGCGCGCGGGCCGCAGATTTTCCTGTCGCGCACGCATCCGCAGTTCGTCGCCAAACTGTTCACGCCAGGAAGTGCCGGAGATCTACGACGGCATCGTCGAGGTCAAAGCGGTCGCGCGCGATCCGGGCAGCCGCGCGAAGATCGCGGTGATCTCCAACGATTCCTCGATCGATCCCGTCGGCGCCTGCGTCGGCATGCGCGGCTCGCGCGTGCAGGCGGTGGTCAACGAATTGCAGGGCGAGAAGATCGACATCATCCCCTGGTCGCCGGACGCCGCCACCTTCATCGTCAATGCGCTGCAGCCGGCGGAAGTGATGAAGGTGGTGCTCGACGAAGATTCCGACGCGCATCGAAGTGGTCGTGCCCGACGATCAGCTTTCGCTCGCCATTGGCCGGCGCGGACAGAACGTGCGGCTCGCCTCGCAACTCACCGGTTGGGACATCGACATCCTGACCGAGGCGGAGGAATCCGAGCGGCGCCAGAAGGAATTCGCCGAACGGACGCAAGCCTTCATGGCGGCGCTCGACGTCGACGAGACGGTCGCGCAGTTGCTGGCCTCCGAAGGGTTCCGAACCGTCGAGGAAATCGCCTATCGTCGACCCGCACGAACTCGCCTCCATCGAAGGTTTTGACGAAGACACGGCGGCGGAAATCCAGGCGCGCGCCAACGGCCATCTCGAACGCATCGAGGCCGAACACGACGAGGCGCGCCGCGCGCTCGGCGTCGCCGACGAACTGAAGGAGATCGAGGGCCTGACCACGCCGATGCTGGTCAAGCTCGGCCAGAACGACGTCAAGACGCGTCGAGGACCTCGCGGGCTGCGCGACCGACGATCTCGTCGGCTGGACCGAGAAGGACCAGAAGCACGCCGGCTTCCTCGCCGACTTCGACGCTCTCGCGCGAGCAGGCGGAGGCATCATCATGGCGGCCCGCGTCAAGGCGGGCTGGATCGAGGCGCCGGCGGAGCGCCGGCCGAGGCCCGGAAGAAGCGGCGACGGAGTAACGGCGGGATTGCTTGCGCGCATCGCGCCAGAGGAGAGCGGCGTCGGAGCGCACCTGCGTCGTCACCGGCGAAAAGGGCTCGCCGGAGGCGATGCTGCGTTTTGCGCTTTCGCCGGAAGGCGTCGTCACGCCCGACATCCGCCGCAAGCTGCCGGGGCGCGGCGTGTGGACGCGGCTCGACGCGCGCGATCGGTGCGCGCGCCGCGGCGAAGGGGTTTCGCGCGCGGATTTCGCAAGCCTGTCGCAGGCGAGCGCCGATCTCGCGCGGCGAGGTCGACGAGCTGCTGGCCGGCGACGCGCTGCAGTTTCTCGCGCTGGTCAACAAGGCGGGGCTCGTCGTCGCCGGCGCGGCGAAGGTCGAGGCGGCGCTGCGCTCGGGCCGCGTCGTCGCGCTGATTCACGCCCGCGAAGGCGCGGCGGACGGGATCGCCAAGCTCGATCGTCTGGCGCGCGGCCTCGGCGGCCGGATCGCGACGATAAATCTCTTCGAATCGGCGCGATTGGATTTGGCATTGGGCCGGACAAATGTGATACATGCCGCCTTGCACGCGGGGTCGGCGAGCGCGGCCTTCCTCGCCAAAGTCGCGCGCCTGACCGCCTACAGGTCGGGCGAGGCAGTCGCAACGCCCTCGACCGTGGCCGACTGACCGGATGACGCGCATCGCCGAGACGAAACTCAAGAATAGTCGGGTAGCTGGAACAACGCATGACGGATACGAACAACAGCGGCGAAAAGTCGCTCGGGCCCGCGAAGCCGACGCTGCATCTGAAGCGGCCGGTCGATGCGGGCACGGTGCGGCAGAGTTTTTCGCACGGCCGCAGCAAGGTCGTGGTGGTCGAGAAGAAGCGCCGCGTGGTCGGCCCCGGCGAAACCGCCGCGCCAGCCGGCGCCGGGACGATCTCGCTCGCCGCCCAAGCCTGCCGCTGCGCCGGTGTCGGCGCCTGCGCCGGCCGCTCCGCGCGCGCCCACGCCTCCGGCGCCGCGCGCCCCGACGCCCCCGCCGCCGCGCACCGGCGTCGTGTTGCAGACCCTGACCGAGGAGCAGCGCGAGGCCCGCGCCCGCGCGCTTGAACGAGGCGCGGGTGCGCGAGGAAGAGGACCGGCGCCGCCAGGAGGCCGACGCCGCCGTCCGCCGCGAGCGCGATGCGCGCGAACGGACCGAGCGCGAAGCCGCCGAAGCGCGCAAGCGCGAGGAAGACCTGCGCCGCCAGCAGGAAGCCAATTTCAAGAGGGCCTCCGAAGAAGAGGCGCGCCGACGCCTCGCCGGCGGCGAACCGGCGCCCGCCGCGGCGCTGCTCCGCAAGGCTCCCGTGCCGACGCCGAGCCCGGTCGCCGCCGTCGCCGCCGCGCCTCGTCCGCAACCGGCCGGCGACGAAGCCCCGGCGGTCGCCGCCCGTCCGCAAACGCCACGACGCACGCTGACGCCCGCCGTCCCCGTCAAGACCCAGTTGCCGACGGCGCGCCCGGCGCGCGGCGCGGAGCCGCGCCAGCGCGGCCGTCTCACCGTCACCACCGCGACCTCCGCGGAGGAGGAGCGCACGCGTTCGGTCGCCGCCTTCCGTCGCCGCACCCAGCGCCTCAAGGGCCACGGCCACGCGGAGAGCAAGGAAAAGATCAGCCGCGAGATCGTGCTGCCGGAGTCGATCACCATTCAGGAATTGGCGAGCCGCATGTCGGAGCGCGCCGTCGACGTCATCAAGCTGCTGATGCGCCAGGGTAAAATGGTGACGCTGACCGATTCGCTCGACGCCGACACCGCCGAACTGATCGCCGAGGACATGGGCCACACCGTCAAGCGCGTCGCCGAGTCCGACGTCGAGGAGGGCCTGTTCGACAATCCCGCCGACGCCGGCGCGGCGGTTCCGCGCCCGCCGGTCGTCACCATCATGGGCCACGTCGACCACGGCAAGACCTCGCTGCTTGACGCCATCCGCGGCGCCCATGTGGTCGAAGGCGAGGCCGGCGGCATCACCCAGCACATCGGCGCCTATCAGGTGACGGCGCCCGGCGGCGCGAAGATCACCTTCATCGACACCCCCGGCCACGCCGCATTCACCGCGATGCGCGCGCGCGGCGCGAAAGTCACCGATATCGTGGTGCTGGTGGTGGCGGCCGACGACGGCGTGATGCCGCAGACGATCGAGGCGATCAAACACGCCAAAGCCGCCAATGCGCCGATCATCGTGGCGATCAACAAGATCGACAAGCCCGACGCCAACCCGCAGCGCGTGATGCAGGAACTCCTGCAACACGAGGTGCAGGTCGAGGAGTTCGGCGGCGACACGCTCGCCGTGCCGGTCTCGGCGCTCAAGCGCACCAACCTCGACAAGCTGCTCGAGGCGATCGCCTTGCAGGCGGAACTGCTCGACCTCGCCGCCGACCCCGACCGCAACGCCGAGGGCACGGTGATCGAAGCCCGGCTTGATCGCGGCCGCGGTCCGGTGGCGACCGTGCTCGTGCAGCGCGGCACGCTAAAGGTCGGTTCGATCGTGGTCGCCGGCGCCGAATGGGGCCGGGTGCGCGCGCTCGTCAACGACAAGGGCGAGAACGTCGTCGAGGCGACGCCCTCGACCCCGGTCGAGGTTCTGGGCTTCTCCGGCGCGCCCGAGGCGGGCGACCGCGTCGCGGTCGTCGAGAACGAAGCGCGCGCGCGGGAAATCACCGAATATCGCGAGCGGCAACGGCGCGAGAGGCTCGCGGCCAAGGGCGGGGGCGTCGCCCGCACCTCGCTCAGCGACATGCTGAGCAACCTGAAGGTGGTGGGCCGCAAGGAAATGCCTGTCGTCGTCAAGGGCGACGTGCAGGGCTCGGTCGAGGCCATCACGACTGCGCTGGAAAGTCTCGGCAACGAGGAGGTCGGCGCGCGGGTCATCCACGGCGGCGTCGGCGGCGTAACCGAATCCGACGTGACGCTGGCGGTCGCCTCCAAGGCGATCGTCATCGGCTTCAACGTGCGCGCGCTCAAGGAGGCGCGCGATCTCGCCGAGACCCAAGGCGTCGAGATCCGCTACTACAACATCATCTACAACCTCGTCGATGACGTGAAGGCGGCGATGTCGGGCATGTTGGCCCCGACCCTGCGCGAGACGATGCTCGGCAATGCGCAGATTTTGGAGATTTTCTCCATCTCCAAGGTCGGCCAGGTCGCCGGCTGCCGGGTCACCGACGGCGTCGTGCAGCGCGGCGCGCATGTGCGGCTCATCCGCGACAACGTCGTGGTGCACGAGGGCAAGCTGTCGACGCTCAAGCGCTTCAAGGACGAAGTCGCCGTGGTCCAGGCCGGCCAGGAATGCGGCATGGCGTTCGAGAACTACCAGGACATGCGCAAGGGCGACGTGATCGAGTGCTACAACGTCGAGGAGATCCGCCGCACGCTGTAGGGGTCGCCGCTGGGACCGCGGGCGTCCCGCCCGCCGGCGGGCGAGACGCCCGCGGTCCCAGGAGGTTTTTTCAGGAGAGATCATGCGCGCGGTCACCCGCGCGGCGGAAGGCTTCGACCGTCGCGCCTTTACGGTCAGCGAAATCCTGCGCATGCAGGAGGCCGGGATCCTCTCGGAAGATGAGAATTTTGAGCTGATCGAGGGCGAGATCGTTCCGATGCAGGCCAAAAGCCATATTCACGAGCTGATAAAGTCGGCGTTGAATTTCAAGCTCGCCCGGGCATTGCCGGACTCGCAGTGGCTCGGCGTGGAAACGACGATCTATTTGAGCGAGACCACGTTCGTCGAACCGGATCTCGTCATTTATCCACGCGGCATGATCCTCGAAACCGTCAAAGGCGCCGACATCGTGCTCGCCATCGAAGTGTCCGCGACGAGCCTGGCCTACGACCGCGCGTTCAAGGCGAGCCTCTACGCGCGGCACAAGTTCCAGGAATATTGGGTTGTGGATGCGCCGAATCGACTGACGTTCAAATTCGCCGGCCCTCGCGGCAAAAGCTGGCGCCGTCGCGAAGAGCGCGGCCCGGACGACGTTCTGACCCATCCGGCGCTCCCGGACTTCTCTATTCGTCTCTCCGATTTCTGAACCGCCCGTTCCCCGAAAGCTGCCTCCATGTCCCGCATCGCCCCCAAATCCGGCGCGCCGTCGCATCGGCTCGAGCGCGTGGCCGAGCAAATCCGCCACGCGCTGTCGGCCATTCTCTCGCGCGGCGAGGTCGCCGACCCCGTGCTCGACCGTCAGGCCGTCACCATCGCCGGGGTCCGCATGTCGCCGGACCTGAAACTCGCCACCGTCGCCGTGCTGCCGCTTGGCGGCGGCGACTCGTCGCCGATGCTGGCGGCCTTGAAGGCGCATAGGAAAACCCTGCGCACAATAGTCGCGCATCGCGTCAATCTTAAATTCGCTCCGGATCTGCGCTTCGTCGTCGACGAGACCTTTGACGTTCAGGCGCGCATGGACGCATTGCTGCGCTCGCCGCGCGTGGCGCGCGATCTCGAACCGGGGCAGGACGAGGAAACCCAGTGAACGAGCCCATTCTCGACGTCGCCGCGCGCCGCGGTCCGCGATTGCAGCAGCGCCGCGCGTCGCGCGCCGAAGTGAACGGCTGGATCAATCTCGACAAACCCGTCGGCGTCACCTCGACGCAGGCGGTCGGCCGGCTGAAAGCTCTGTTCAACGCCAAGAAAGCCGGACACGCCGGCACGCTCGACCCGCTCGCCTCCGGCGTGCTGCCGGTCGCCTTCGGCGAGGCCACGAAAACCGTGCCGGTCGTGCAGGACGGCATGAAATCCTACCGCTTCGCGGTCAAATGGGGGGTCGAGACCGACACCGACGACGGCGAGGGGCGGGCGGCGGCGCGCTCCGATCTGCGGCCGGAGCCGGGGGCGATCGCCGCCGCGCTGCCGCGTTTCATCGGCGTCATTTGGCAGACTCCGCCGCAATATTCGGCGATCAAGATCGCCGGCGAACGCGCCTATGATCTCGCCCGCGACGGCGCTGAATTCGAGATTGCGGCGCGCGAGATCGTCGTGCACCGGCTGGAGTTGATCGCGCACGGGGCTGAGGAATCGACCTTCGAGGCCGATTGCGGCAAGGGCGCCTATGTGCGCGCGATCGCCCGCGATCTCGGCCGCGCGCTCGGCTGCTACGGTCATGTGTCGCTGCTGCGCCGGACGCGGGTGGGGCCGTTTTCGGCCGAGCAAGGGGTGACGATCGCCGCTCTCGAGGCTGGGCCGGAGGCGCTGGCCGGCGCGCTGCTCGGGGTCGAAGCCGGACTATCGGAATTGCAACGGGTGGCGATCGACCGCAACGGCGCGGCGACGCTGCGGCGCGGGCAGCGGCTGCTGCTGCGGGGTTCGGCGGCCCCGGCCGAGGGTCTGGCCTACGCCGTCTGCTTCGGCTCGCCGGTGGCAGTGGGGCTCGTGGAGAACGGCGAGTTCGTTTCGACGCGGGTGTTTAATCTGGGATGACGCGTCGGCCCTAGCGATCTTTTCCGCCGAAAGGCGGCGCCGGCTTGGGCGTCAGCCCTTTGACCTCGCGCACAACGAGAATGCCCGGCAGGACGTAGACAGAGAGAGGCCGGTCGCCCCGCCGCCGAAGAAATTGCTCACGCCTTCGCTCCGCGAAATTGGCCGCTACGCAAAGCGGCAATTCAAATCGGAGATGGTCCCCTCACTTCCACGCCGCCAGCGCCTGCGCGACGACCTTCTCGCCGTCGGCGCCTTTCTCGAACGTCAGCTTGGCGATGCGGTCGTCGTCGAGTTGCATGGGGAAATCGAACCAGCCGCGCTCGCCAATTTCCTGAATGTTGCGGGCGACGTCGCTGCCGTCGCGGTTCAGCCCAATCAGAAAATAATTGTCGCTGATCTTTACGCGCACGCCCGACAGCGCGTCAGTGGCCGGCGGTTCGTCTCGGCGCATTAGCGGCAGCGCGATGTCCTTGACGCCCTTGATCGGCGAGCCCGGGTCGAAAATCACCCGCAGGTCGATGGTGTGCGAGGCCGGCAGGCTCGCGTCGAAATTCTTCCGCATGATCATCGAGGCGTGCAGTTTCAGATCGGGAATGTCGATCTCCGCCTTGACGCCGATCTGCGCCGGCTGGCCCGCCGGCGCGGGCACAATTGACCACACCGCCGTGCCGACGCTGATAGCGGGCTTAGCCGCGTCGGCCACCGTCGCCACCAGCATCGCCGCGCGGCTGGCGATCGGCACCGTCGGTGCGGCGCTGGGCGCCGCTTCGACGGGCGCCGAGGCGGTGGGCGTCGGCGTCGGCGTCGCCGTTGGGCTCGGCGCCAATGTCGGCGTCGCGCTCGGGGTGACCGCGGGGCTCGGCGGCGGAGCGGCGGGCGTTGGGGTGGCGCTCGCCTCGGCCGAAGGCGAAGCGCTGGGCGTCTGCGCGGGCGCCGGCGGCTCGACCCTGCGCAGCGATTTCTCCGGTGTCTCCGTCGGCTCGGACGCCGGAATCTCGCTCGACGCAGGCGCCGTAAGATCCTGCAAGGCGGGTCGCATCAGCAGCGCCGCGACCGCGACCACGGCTGCAAAACCGATCGCCACCGCGCCGCCGGCCCAGAGCCAAGCCGAGCTCTTCCGCCGTCCGTCGGTGAGGATCGGCCGCGCTTGCTCGCGGTCATTGCGGCCGGCCTGAGCGCCGAGCGGCGGCGCTGACCCGCCGGGGGCGTCGTCGGCGCGCACCGCCGTCCCGACGGGCGGCTCGGTTGGCGGCGCAGCGGCGGCCGCCTCCGCGGCGCCGAGCAACGGGCCCTTGAACGCCGTCGCGTTAGGCAAGCCAGCCGCCGTCGCGCTGGGCAAGCCGGCCGCCGGCGCGGCGGGCAAGCCAGCCGCCGGCGCAGCGGGCGGGCGCAGCCTCGGCGGTCGCGGCGGCAGCGGCGGCGGAGCCGTGGGCCTCGCCGGCGGCGCGACCGGGCGCGCCGAAAGCGGGTCGGGGGCGCGCGGCGCCGGAGGCGGCGGCAGTTGGGCGGGAGGGGGCTCCGGCGGCGGGGCAGGGGGCGGCTCCGCGAGATCGCCATTCCCGACCGGCAGTGCGTGGACCTCCGCGGTCGCCGGCTCGAACTCGCGTTCCAGCCGCGCCACGGCTTCGTCGAGCGCGCGCTCCTCGCGCGCGATGTCGCTCTCCGGCAATTGCGGTTTGAGCGAACGCAGCTGGTTGGTCAGCGCCTTGCGGGCGCGCTCGTAGATCGCCCGTCGCGCCGAGGGCGGGCTCGTCTTCGGCAGATTCGCGACCGCGCGCGCCAACAGCGAATAGTAATCGGCCATACAACCTTCCGCATACGCGCGGCTTTCAGGATCGAGCCCGTTCAATCCTGGAAGGGATCATGCACCAGAATCGTGTCGTCGCGCTCGGGACTGGTCGATAGTAGCGCAACAGGGGCCCCGATCAATTCCTCGATGCGACGGACATATTTGATCGCCTGCGCCGGCAGGTGCGCCCAGGAGCGCGCGCCCCCGGTGGCGTCGCGCCAGCCCGCCATCGTCTCGTAGACCGGGACGAGGCGGCTTTGGGCCGCAGGGTTCGCCGGCATGTAGTCGATCCGCTCGCCGTCGAGGGTGTAATGCGTGCATATTCTGATCTCGTCGAAGCCGTCGAGCACGTCGAGCTTGGTCAGCGCGACGCCGTCGATGCCGCAGATTTTCACGGTTTGCCGGGCCAGCGCGGCGTCGAACCAGCCGCAGCGGCGCGGGCGCCCGGTGTTGGTGCCGAATTCCTTGCCGATCCTGCCGAGGCGTGCGCCGGTCTCGTCGTTGAGTTCGGTCGGGAACGGCCCGCCGCCGACTCGCGTCGTATAGGCCTTGGCGATGCCGAGCACATAGCCGATGGCGCCAGGCCCAAGCCCTGAGCCGGCCGCGGCGTTGCCGGCGACCGTGTTCGAGGAGGTGACGAACGGATAGGTGCCGTGATCGACGTCGAGCAGCGCCCCCTGCGCGCCCTCGAACAGAATCCGCTTGCCGGCGCGGCGCTCGCGGTCGAGCAGGTCGAAGGTGGGCGCCATATAGGGCAGCACTTTCGGCGCGATGTCGAGCAGCTCCTTGCGGATCGCCGGCGCGCTCGGCGGCGTCAGTTCCAGGCCGCGCCATAAAGGCGTGTGATGGGCGAGCAGACGGGCGATCTTGTCGTCGAGCGAGGCGGGATCGGACAGATCCATCAGCCGGATCGCCCGCCGGCCGACCTTGTCCTCGTAGGCGGGGCCGATGCCGCGTTTGGTCGTGCCGACCCCTTGCGCGCCGCCTTCGCGGTGGGCGTCGAGTTCGCGATAGAACGACAAGATGAGCGGGACGTTCTCGGCGATTTTCAGATTGGCCGGGCTCACCTCGATCCCTTGCGCGCGCAGGCCCTCGATTTCCTGCACGAGGTGATAGGGGTCGAGCACGACGCCGTTGCCGATGACGGAAAGTTTGCCCGGCCGCACGATGCCGGAGGGCAACAGCGCCAGCTTGAAAGTCTTGCCGCCGATGACGAGCGTATGCCCGGCGTTGTGGCCGCCCTGGAAGCGCACGATGACGTCCGCGGAGACGGACAGCCAGTCGACAATTTTGCCTTTTCCCTCGTCGCCCCATTGGGCGCCCACGACTACGACATTCGCCATTCCCGCCCTGACCCCGCAATCGCTGGCGCGCGGCCCGCCTACGCGAAATGGGGACGGGAGTAAAGCTTGGGATCGCAGCGCGGCGGCGCGCGGCGGGTCGTTGGGTTTCGCGCGCGCGTCGTTTGCTTCGATGCCTGCTCAAATGTGGGGCTTGTCGGCCAACATCGGCCATATCAACGGTTTACACGATGCGGCGAAAAGTCGGCGGCGTTCGCGCCGTCGATCGCCCGGCGCTCTCGATGGAAAACCCAGCCATAGTGGCCGCATTGTAATCCGGCGCCCCTTGGCGGCAATCGCGTATTCGCCCATATCTTTGCTCGCGGGGCCTTCGCCCCCGATGGGAGATCCGCATGACCCCCGAAGAACGACAGATGCTGTCTGGCCTCTTCGATCGCATCCGCTCCGCGACCAACGGTCCGAGGGACCCGGAGGCGGACGCCTTTATCAACGACGCTATGCGCGCGACGTCCGGGTCCGCATATGTTCTCGCCCAGACCGTGCTCGTGCAGCAGCAGGCTCTAGAAGCCGCCGCCCGCCACATCTCCGATCTGGAGACCAAATCCGCCCCGCAAGAGGGCGGCTTCCTCGGCAATCTCGGCCGCAGCCTGTTCGGCGGCGCGCCGGCGCCAGCCCCGCCGGTCCAGCGTGGCTATGACGCCCGCGGCTACGAGCGCGATCCCGGACCGGGCTATGCGCCACAGCGTCCGTCCTACCCGCCGCAGCCCTCCTACGCGCCGCCTCCGCCCCCGCCGCCCCCGCAGGGCGGCCCCTGGGGCGCGCCGCCGCAAACCGGCGGGTTCCTGCAAGGCGCGCTGCAGACCGCCACCGGCGTCGCCGGCGGCGTGTTGCTCGGCAATGCGCTCGGCGGTCTGTTCGGCGGCCACGGCGGCGGCCTGTTCGGCGGCGGCGCAGGCGGCGGCCTCGGCGCGGGCGGCTTAGCCGGCGGCGGCGAGACGGTCGTCAACAATTACTACGGCGACGGCGGCGGCGACGACGCCCAGCAAGGCGGCCAGGATGACTTCGGAGGCGGCGGCGGCGATGACTACGCCGGCGGCGGCGACGATTCCTCCGGCGGCGGCGGCGACGACTTCGCCTGACGCAAGAACGCCCGACCCGAGCGCCAGCGCGCGGGCTGGGCGCTGAGCGCACAATGCCGCCCGCCGCGCGTTTGGCGCTCGCGCTGAAGGCCAAAGCTACGGAGCTTGGCTTCGACGCCTGCCGCATTGCGCCGGCCGCGGCCCCCGAAGGCGCCGCGGATCGGCTGGCTGACTGGCTCGCGTTGGGCAGTCACGGCGACATGGCGTGGATGGAGAACCCACGCCGCGCCGGCCCGCGCGCGCTTTGGCCCGAAGCCCGCGCCTGCGTGATGGTCGGCGTCAATTATACGCCCGACGGCGATCCCCTCGCCGCCACCGCCAAGCCGAGCCACGGCGCCGTCTCCGTCTATGCCCGCCATCGCGACTATCACGACGTGCTGAAAGGCCGGCTCAAGCAACTGGCTTCGTGGTTGGCGAGAACAGCCGGCGGCGAGGTCAAAGTGTTCGTCGACACCGCGCCGGTGATGGAGAAGCCGCTGGCGCAAGCCGCGGGCCTCGGTTGGCAAGGCAAGCACACCAATCTCGTCAGCCGCGATTTCGGCTCCTGGCTTTTCCTCGGCGCGCTGTTCGCCGATTTCGACTTGAGGCCGGACGCGCCCGAGCGCGACCACTGCGGAATCTGCCGCGCCTGCCTCGACGCCTGCCCGACCCGCGCCTTTCCGGCGCCGTATCAGTTGGACGCGCGCCGTTGCGTCTCCTATCTGACGATCGAGCATAAGGGGCCGATTCCCTGGGAACTGCGGGAAGGCGTCGGCAACCGCGTCTATGGCTGCGACGATTGCCTGGCGGTCTGCCCCTGGAACAAATTCGCGCGCGTCGGCCGCGAGGCGAAGCTCATCGCCCCGGACTGGCGCGATCCCGCCGCTCGCCGAACTCGCCGCGCTCGACGACGCCGCCTTTCGCGCCCGCTTCGCGGGTTCGCCGATCAAGCGCGTCGGGCGCGCCCGTTTCTTACGCAATGTGCTGATCGCCATCGGCAATTCCGGCGATCCCGACCTCGTTGCGGCGGCGCGGGCGCGCCTCGGCGATCCCTCCGCGCTGGTCCGTGGCGCGGCGATTTGGGCGTTGGCTCGCCTTGCCCCGGCGCAAGCCGCCCGCGAAGCGCGCGACGATCCCGATCCGGATGTGCGCGAGGAATGGCGACGGGCGGCGAACGCGCTTGAGGTTTTCGCGCCGGCGGTCAAATAAAACGCCGAGAAAGCCAAGATTTCCAGTTATTGACAAAAACAAAGCCGCGAAAGTTGGGCTTTCGCGGCCTGCAAAAACCTCTCGCAACGCACGCGCGAGATTGGGTCTATCTTTGTTCACAAATGAGTATTTGGCCGAATCGTAAACGGCTCTAATGCCGAGTTTCGTCCCGATCGGTTGCTTGAGACGCTCGATCTCGTCCTTGATCGACAATTTTTTACGCTTGAGTTCGTGAAGTTTCAATTCGTCCGCTGCTGGGTGGGATTCTTCGGCCATGATGGCCTGTTCGATCGCCTGGTGACGACGCACGAGTTCCGTCAAGTGCGATTCGACCGACATTCGCCAACTCCCTATTGGGTTCCTGGACGACAGAAGTGTGACACATCCGCGCACGGCGCAAGGCGGCGGCCTTCGCCGCGGTGTAAAAACCTGTTGTGCGTTGATCACATTTTGTCGCATTTCTTGCCCTGCGTCACGCCACTTGCGCACTCGCGGGGTCTGACCATAGTCGGCGACGGGCGGGGTGGGTGGGACGGCGCGACGATGGCGCAAGGCAATTTGAGCGAAGAGGAGAGGCGGGCGATCCGCGAACACATCGAGCGCCTGCGCGAGGAGCACCGCGATCTCGATGCGGCGATCGAGGCGTTAACGCTGTCCGGCGCCGCCGACCGGCTGCAATTGCAGCGGCTGAAAAAGCGCAAGCTCGCCTTGCGCGACCGCATGCAGCGGCTCGGAGACGAGTCTGACGCCCGATATTATCGCGTGAGCGCGATCTCGGCCGCCTCAATCGGGGTCGTCGCGAGCGCGTCCGCGCCGGCCGCCATGAGTTCCTCGCGCGTTCCGTAGCCCCACAGCGCGCCGATCGCCGCCACCCCGAGCGCCTTGGCGCCGATCATGTCGAATTCGCGGTCGCCGATCATGCGATCGCGTCCGCGCGAACTTCAGCGTGTGCGCCGTGATGATGTCGCCGATGATTTCGCGCTTGGCCGCGCGGGCGCCGTCGGCGCGGGCGCCGTTGATCGATTCGAAGCGGGCCGCCAGGCCGAAATGTTCGAGGATGCGCGCGGGCGTCGGTCTCGTTCTTCGAGGTGGCGACGAACAGCGAGGCGCCAGCCCGGCGACGAGGTCGAGCGCCGCCATGACGCCATCATAGACGCTGTTCTCGAACGCGCCGACGGGGCTGTAGCGTTCGAGATAGAAACCCATCAGCCGCTCCTTCTCGGCTTCGCCGGCGAAGCGGCGAAGCTTTCGCGCAAAGGCGGCCCGACGATGAAGCGCAGGTCCGCGTCGCCGGGCAGCGTCACGCTGGGTCCGCCGGCCTCGGCGAGCCGGGCGAAAGCGTAGCGGAAACAGCGAAAAATGCCGAGGCTCGAATCCGTCAGCGTTCCGTCGAGATCGAACAGAACGGCGCGCCGGCTCATCGGATCAGCACGTAGATGTCGACTTGCAGGTTGGGATCGTCGGGGGTCTTCGGCTCGTTGAGATATTCTTCGACGAACACGTCCTGCGCGTCGACCCCCTTCTCGTCGAGATAGGCGGTGATGGCGTCATAGGTGGAGTCGATGTCGTCGTATTCGCCGCGATGCTCGAACTTCATCGCCTTGCCGACCGGCGTCTGCCCGAGCTTGACCGGATCGGCCAGCGGTGGGCGTCGGATCGGGGACGCTCTCGAGCGGAACCATCGCGCGGTAGGTAAAGCCGTCGTCGTCGGCCTCCAGGAACACGGCGATCGCGTGGCCCTGGCGTCTTCAGTCCGGCCTTGGCGACCGCGGCGCGCATCTTCGCCAGCGCTGCCCATGATCGCGCCATAGACCTCCTCGCGCTTGGCTTTGGCCTCGATGTAAGCGGCGGGATGGCTGGCCAGTTCGACGACCGCGCCGACCTCGCCGCTTCGGTCGGCTGCGGCGACGGCTCCGGGACTTGGCGGCGGCTGGCGGCGGGTGATCGGCGCCGGCCGAGTCGCCGCGCGCGCGCCGCCAGCAGCGTGCAGCGCGAGCAATCGCCGCAGCGCAGTCTCGCCCACATGACCAAGCCCGCTCCTCGGCGCTCCCGCATCGAGCATCCCTAAGCGGCGCCTGCGCGGGCGCATGCAAGTTTCATTTCGTTGAATGCGCGCTTAGTTGCGATAACCGGGATCGACGCGGTCGAGCTTGCGCAACAGCGCCGGCCAGACGAGCTTGTCCGCCACCATGGCGAGGCCGCCCGAGCGCACCAGCGCCGCGTTCTTTTCGATCACGTCGGGCGCAGTCGGATGATCTTCCTCGACCGCGCCGAGCATCCGCGTGCGCACCTGCATCGTGCAGGCGCGCTCCAGGAAATACATGCGCAGGAACGCCTCGGCGCAGGTTCGCCCGACCGTCAGCGTGCCGTGGTTGTGCAGCAGCATGATGTTCTTCCCAGCCGAGATCGCGCTGCAACCGCGGCCGCTCGTCGAGATCGAGCGCGACGCCTTCGTAGTCGTGATAGGCGAGATCCGGCAGCACCAGTTGCGCGGTCTGGTTGAGCGGCAGCAGCCCCTCCTTCGAGGTGGAGACCGCGGTGCCGTCGGGCGTGTGCAGATGCATGACGCAGCCGGCGTCCTCGCGGACCTCGTGCACCGCCGAATGGATGGTGAAGCCGGCGGGATTGACGGGGTAGGGGGATTGCCCGACCTTCTCGCCCTTGAGATCGATTTTGACCAGGCTCGACGCCGTGATCTCCTCGAACATCAGGCCGTAGGGGTTGATGAGGAAGTGATGCTCCGGGCCGGGGACGCGCGCGGAGATGTGGGTGAAGACGAGATCGTCCCAGCCGTAAAGCGCCACGAGGCGGTAGCAGGCGGCGAGATGGACCCTGATGTCGGCTTCCGTGGCGGCGGCGGCGTTGGCGTGGGCGTTCATGGGGTCCTCCCTGTTTTGCGCGATTGTGCGGCGAAGCGCAGAGCGAGGCAAGAGGGCGTCGCGCTCGACGGAGGCCAGCGCCGCGCAAGACCGGCGACGCAAGCTTCTCGCATGAGTTATCGGCACACCGACCGGCCCGTGCCCGCGATCCGCGCCGTGCAACCCATTCGTCGCATTTGGCCGGTCGGCATGTTTCTGGCTACGCCCGTCGCGAAGGCGAGCGTGGCGAAGGCGCGGGCGTTCTACGCCCGCCGCTTGCGGAAGTGGGCCAAGGACAAGGCCCCCGAAGCGGAAGACTGAGGCGTCGCGCGCCGCGACTCGCGCGCCTTCGGAGCCGCCTAGAGACGCGACGCCGCGAATGCGATAGTGCGCTCCTCAACGAGGACTGTCCGTGTTCGCAAAACTCCTGGGCATGGGTTTCCAGATCGAGTTCCATTCCCACGCGATGGCGATTTTGTCGGTCGACTTTCCCGCCGCGGTCGCCGAGTTGGAGGAGGTGCTGTCCGGCATTACGATCCCGATCGAAGAGATCATCCGGTCCGGCGGCGGCGAGACGAAAGGGACGCAGCGGCTGCGGCGCGGATTGACTTACGCTGATTGGCGCAAGGTCAATTTCGTCATCGAGAAAACAATCAACGGGATTCGTCGGGAAAGCCAGTCCCACGAAGTCGATCACGTCCGCAATTTCGCCGGACGGCTGATCGCTCTGGAAATCGAATGGAACAACAAGGATCCCTTCTTCGACCGGGATCTGGAAAATTTCAAAAGGCTGCACGCCGAAGGCGCCATTTCCGTCGGCGTCGTCGTGACGCGCGGCAAAGAGTTGCAAGACGGAATGCTCGATCTCGTCAAACGTTACGCGCACGAGAAGAACGTGCTGCGCCACGCCGACCTCGAGTCGCTGGGACTGACGCCGACCCCGAGACAGCGGTCGGCCGTGGAAAAGCGTTTTGCGCGCGCGAACGGAAACAAATCCTACGGCGAGGTTTGGGCGGAACATTTCGTTTCAGACAAATACGGATCGGCGACCACGCATTGGCGAAAACTCGACGACCGCGTGCGGCGCGGCGTCGGCAATCCATGCCCGCTATTGCTGATCGGCCTGCCGATCTCGATTGTGACGTTTGGCGAGCCCGCGGCCGTCGTCGAAGCGTTGATTGACCAGGGGGCGGCCGAGAGCGGCGTGGAACCGGCTTCGGACGAATAGCCTATTCCGCGGCTATGCGAGCCTGCGAATGGCGCGGATAAGTCTCCCAGGTCGGGCGGTAGTCGTCGTGGGCCTGATGGCCCCAGCCGGTCCACTTCGGGCGAACGCCGCGCGCGAACAGCTCAAGGTAAGGTCCCGGCGAGCAGGTTTCGATGATGTCGTATTGCTCATCGGGCTTGCGCGAATGCTCGCGCTTCCGCGTCCCCATATAATTGACTTGCCTACGGCCGGCCGCGAGCGTGCGTGCGTTCTTTCCGCGGGTTCCGAACAGCAGAATCTCGGTGACGTTTCGGAAGTAAAACCCGACGCCCCGACCGTCCGAGCCGCCATCTTTGCGGATTTTATGCCAGACTATATTGGCTTTGTAAGTATAACCCCAGGCTTCCATGACCAGGAGCCCGTAGGGCAGCAACGCATTGGGGACCCAGAGGTAAAGGTGTGAGGTTGGCGCACAAATATCGCCGACCGGCAGCGCGCGGATTTCGTCGAGGCTCATCGTGCCGTAACGCGCGAGCCGACGGTGCTCGGGCGCGACTTTGCCGGTCGAATTCTGGAAGCGCCATGGCGGGTCCGCCAAAATCGTGGCGAAGCGGCGTTCGCCGGCAAATTTCAGGAGTTCGCGGCCCGCGGTCATATTCCGACTCTGTTTCTGTTCCTGGTTTGTCATCGCGATTGGCGGGAGTGTCAATTGGCGGGATCCCGGCTGACAACAAATCGCGGTTTTATGCGGCGTCTGGCGCGATGGACGAACGGCCGCGGTTAAAATGTTCCCAAATTCCAAAATTGGTGCTATGATATTTTGAATTTCGGAAATCAATGTGACCGCGCTCCCGAACCCCGCCAGCGCTCGCGCGCTAAACCGCGTGAGCTCGCGCGAGCAGCGCGACGCCAAGAGGAGACGCAACGCCGCCTCCCGTCATGGCGAGCGCAACGATCGCTGCGCTCGACAGACGGAAAGCGGTCAGTCGGCTGCTACCCTCCGGCCGGTCGCCGGCGCCACGCCCAGTTGCACAAAAAGGCGCCTAAAGCCTTGGAATCACAAAATCGTCGAATTCCGCCCGCTACCCCTTGGGAAACTCCAGCCCCATCGCGCGATAGCGCTCGGGATCGTCGAGCCAGTTTCTCGCGCACCTTCACGAACAGGAACAGGTGCACCTTGGTGTCGTTGGCCTCCGCGATCTCCTTGCGCGCCGCCGAGCCGATCGACTTCAACGTCCGCCCGCCCTCGCCGATGACGATCTTCTTGTGGCTCTCGCGGGTGACGTAGATCGTCTGCTCGATGCGCGCCGAGCCGTCGGGCAAATCCTTCCAGGCCTCGGTCTCGACCGTCGTCTGATAGGGCAATTCGTCGTGCAGCCGCTCGAACATCTTCTCGCGCGTGATCTCGGCGGCGAGCGAGCGCATCGGCGCGTCGGCGATCTGGTCCTCGGGATAGAGCCACGGCCCCGGCGGCATCATCGCGGCCGAGATCGCGCTTCAGCCGGTCGAGCCCGCTGCCGGTCTCGGCGCTGATCATGAAGGTCTCGTCGAACGCCAGCGCGGCGTTGAGCCGGCGCCGACAGCGCCAGCAGCTGCGGCGCGCTCGACCAGATCGACCTTGTTGAGGAGCAGCACCTTCGCCGCCCTTTCGCGTCGGCGCAGCACGTCCAGGATCCGCGCGTCGCCTCGTCGGATCGTCTCGCCCGCGCGCGATCTCCGCCCGCGCGTCGATCAGCAGCGCCAGCGCGTCCGCGTCGGCCGCCGCGCCCCAGGCGGCGTCGCGCCATCGCGCGGTCGAGCCGGCGCTTCGGCGCGAACAGGCCGGGCGTGTCGACGAACACGATCTGCGCCTCGCCCTCGATCGACGACGCCGCGCACCGGCGCGCGCGTCGTCTGCGCCTTGCGCGAGACGATCGAGACTTTGGCGCCGACCAGCGCATTGAGCAGCGTCGACTTGCCGGCGTTGGGCGCGCCGATCAGCGCGACGAAGCCGCAGCGCGCGTCATGCGGCGGCCCATCGGTCGAGGAAGGCCTGCGCGGCGGCCTGTTCGGCGGCGCGCTTGGAGCTCGCCTCGCCGCGCTCGGGCTCGAAGCCGTCGAGTTCGACCTGCATGACGAACCGCGGCAGATGCGCGGGCCCGCTGCGCTCGACCTCGACATAGCGCGGCGTCGGCAAGCGCGCGCGCCTGCGCCCATTCCTGCACCGCGGTCTTGGCGTCGGCTCGGGCGCGGCGTCGGCGTCGCATGCGCGCGCTCCCAGAAGCGCGCGCACCAGCGCGCGCGCCGCCGCGAAGCCGGCGTCGAGAAACACCGCGCCGATCAGCGATTCGCAGATGTCGGAGAGGATCGCCGCCTTCTTGCGGCCGCCGGCGCGCGCCTCGCCCTGCCCCATCACGACATGCGGCCCGACGTCCCAGCTCTCCGCCACCTCCGCGCAGGTCTCGCGCCGCACCAGCCTGGCGAGCCGCATCGACAGTTCGCCCTCGCTGGCGTCGGGAAAGCCTCGTAGAGCATCTCGGAGACGACGAGGCCGAGCACGCGGTCGCCGAGGAATTCCAGCCGCTGATAGGACTTCCGCCCGGCCCGCGGTCGGGCTCTCCGCCTTCGGTGCCAGCACCGCCGAGGCATGGATTCCCCGCGAAGCTCTCCTCGCCGACGCCATCCTTGCCCCAATGGTCAAACAACTCGACGCCCGCTACGACTTCTTCAAGCAGCATCCCGGTGCCACCGACGCCGGCGCACCGCCAGAGCCCATGATGCTCAACGCACGACTCCCCGGCCCTAACTCCAGCCACCATCGTCGCGTTGCAGGGAGAGCAGAAACCTGGAGCCTGCGTGGAAACCCGGACTCTCAACCTGCGTGACGGACTGGGCGAGCAACACAAAAGCCGTTGGTTCAGTCCAGGAACAGCCCTTGTCGTACGCCCAGCCGCCATCGCGGTTTTGCCTGTCTTTCCAGTCAGTCATCGTTCCATTCAGTGATTGTGTTCGCCGCCGGCACAATTTCCGGCGGCCGTCTTATGATTCGGGAAGCGCTAATTGCGTGAAGCTTTGCGCTTACCGCGGCGAATGATCAGAAGGGTAAGAAAGAACCCCGCGACTATCCAGAGTATCGCCTGCATTACAGTTGCGTTCATCGTTTTCGATCTCCTTTTCTCGATTGATGCGCAGCCCGGCCCGGGAGCCGGCCTCCGAATTCCTGCCCGGCGCACTGCCGCGCGCGAACGCCGGTAAACCTCTCATCGCGATGTTCCGGCGCACGGCGCCTTTCTGAAAACCTTCCTCGTTGACGCCGTAATCGGCCAGCACGCCGAACCCGCCCAGGTAATAGTAGGCTTGCGGCTCTAGACGGGTTCTGTGCCCGGCCGGCGTGACGCCCGAGGCGAAGGTGAGGAAAGCATTTTGTCCGAAGGTCTTGAAGGACGGCAGGGCTTCCCCGTCCGTGTTTCCGCCCGACGCCGCAAATCCCACACCGAGCCCCCGGAGCGGGCTCTTCTCGTCGGGTCGAAAGGGAGTGAGAAACAGGCGGGCCGCATAATCGCGATGATTGCTAACCGCGGTGTCGGTGCCAATGGAGCTGTCCGGCACGCCGTTGAATACTCCGACCTGATAGGCCACCCGGCGATGCAGCAAGTCCGCGCCGATCTGGAAACCGATATCGCGCTGCGGAACCAGCAGGGTCGGCAATCCGCGCTCGACGAAACTGGTGTCGTCGTCACCCTGCAAGCGCTCTAGTCCGACCGGAGGCTTGAATTTTCCCGCCCGAACCTGGAACCAGGGGATATAGTTGAGCTGGACGTAGGCCTCATAGATGGCCGTGGTCCCCAACCCGAAATCGGGCCGGATGAAGTAATCAACGTATTTGTAGACCGTTCCGTAAAGCGTTGGACGAACGCGGCGCAGCACGATGTTATCGGTGTAGGAGGAGGAACCGGTACCCAAGAAGGTGTGAGCGTCGGCTTGCACATCGGCCCCGATGT